>WSXV01000001.1 GCA_009773475.1 Desulfobulbaceae bacterium
GTACCGGACCGTATCCCATATCTAATCGCGAATGTTTGCCGTTTCGAACAGGTATTCGTTCAACCAGGCCGTCTTAACTGTTGCCTTAAAATTGGTTCGGACCCATCCGGGCACCTTACATGCCTATACCCTCTCAATCAGTCCATTGCGGACTCCCGTCTGACAATTTCCCGGCCGGTATGCTTTCACCTTAATGACAGACAGATATTCCACCTTTTACTTTTTTTGCTCCCATTGACATTAGTCTTTGGACTACTCTCTGAGTCAGTTACTCCATTTCCAATTCTCTTCTCCTTGTCTGTATTGGTTAGCAATGGTTCGTTCTTAGATATTTCTTTGACATGTTATAAAGATCGTTTATCAAGAAACCCACACGCTGTTAGTAGGACATGACAACTCTTTTTTCGTACCCTTGACTTAAGGTGAATTTCAGTAATGTCCGGTTAAGAAATTGCAGCCATGCCACCCAAATATTTTAGAAATAACATGTTTTTCTCTTGACAAATCAATGAGATAAAATCGCGATTTTTTCATAAGAACCTTATCATTCTAAGGAGTTATGAAAATGTCACGATTCGCGAATCCCGTAAAATACTCAGCACTATCATTTGCGCAACTGGGGCAGCCCCTCACCAAAATCTTGGGGATAACCCCGCAACTTGAATCCAGATGCAACCGGCCTCTGCAAGTGACATTTGAAGATCAACTCAACGCTCTCATCTTCTTTCACCTGGAGGAGCACACCTCAGGCAGGCACCTTATTCAATCGCTGAAAGAGGATGATTTTGCCAGAACACATATTGCTCCGGAAAAAGGTATTGCCAAGAGTTCTTTTTCGAGGCCATGAATGCCAGAGGCCTCGAACAGTTTCTTTACGTTTTTGAGGAGTTACAAAAACAAGCCGGAGATCTCTTGCCGCAAAGATTTCCTGAGCTTGGCCAACTGGTGGCAATTGACGGTTCCCTCATTGACGCCGTTCTTTCCATGGCCTGGGCCGATTACCGAGGTGGAAGCAAGAAGGCAAAAACACACATCGGTTTTGACATCAATCGCGGTATCCCCCGGAAAATATTTCTGACTGATGGAAAAGGTCCGGAGCGGCCGTTTGTCTGTCAGATCCTGGAGCCTGGTGAAACAGGGATCCTTGACCGAGGATATCAGTCCCATAAAAACTTTGATCTTCTCCAGCAAGAGGGAAAACATTTTGTCTGTCGCATCAAGGCTAACACCATACAGACCTGCCTTGAAAGTTATCCTGTATCAGCCGACAGCATCGTATTTTACGACGCCAAAGTCCTGCTCGGACAAAAAGGCGTTAATCAGACTAATGAATCTCTCCGTCTAGTTGGCTACCAGATCGGAGACAAACAGTTCTGGATTGCCACAGATCGCTTTGACCTGACTGCTGAGCAAATTGCCCTTGTCTACAAGCTCCGCTGGGATATTGAGAAGTTTTTCGCCTGGTGGAAGCGACATCTCAAAGTCTATCATCTTATCGCAAGAAGCCAGCATGGCCTGATGATCCAGATCCTGGCCGGACTCATCACTTATCTCCTTCTGGCTATTTATTGCCATGAACAACATGGTGAATCGGTCAGCATTCATAGAGTTCGACAACTGCGCAACCAAATCCTCAATGAAAGCAGGATGACTGAATCACAAATACTTGAACAGAAACAACAACTCAATAAATCAACCAAAACATTGCATGCAAGTCCTTAACCGGACATTACTGACTCCCATTGAAGACTCCTTTCTTGTGTATCACAAGTGAAATAAGAAGTGTGAAGCCCGGCACAACTGTACCGGACCGTATCCCATATCTAATCGCGAACTTAACTGTTGCCTTAAAATTGGTTCGCCCCTTCCGGGCCTCGCATGCCTCTCCTCTCCCAATCAGTTCATTGCGGACATTCTGTCTGACAATTTCCTGGCCGGAATGTTTGCGCCACAATGGCAGACAGATACCCCATCTTTTGCCATTGTGGCCTCTGTTGGCATTGGTCTATGGACGACCCTCTTGGTCCAATTGCACCCCGCAGAAGTATGGTCAGTAACCGTCAATAATTGTTCTCAAAAGAATGTCGTTTGATAGATTCAGTTATGTGCGTTGTGCGTGTTGTGCATACTTAATCGAAATTTACTATATGTCAAATCAAAATTTTCTATGGTTATGGGGAGAATGAATTGGCTTTATAGTAGTAAAAAGGCTTTGCTGAAAATCTGTTGTTATAATTAGTTGTGTAACATCATCATGTTAGCCTAAGGAAAATGATTAAATGATTGATTTGGTTGAATGCTCTCAAGTTTCTTCCCGTCCAATCGATGGCCAGGAGGCTCTATGGAGAAAGCGCTATGGGAGTTTTTTGAGGATTCAGCAAGAGGTGGAGATAGATTCACTCCGATAAACTGGGTAAGTGTCGTTCGGTTTTGATCACGCCAAAATTGGCGTTTTTTGTTGGGCACAGCTTTTTAAGAGACAGTAATGGAGGGCGGTGATGGGGGTAGGCGTAAAGAGACTAGCCTCCGGAAAGCAGAGGGCTTCCAGGAGGCTAGTGAAAATGTGGAGAGGGTTGGGGGGGAACCTTACTGGCGTTTAAACAGTTTGTAGATTGAGGAGAAATCCAGGGACTCCATGCCCTCCGCCATGGTGCGGGCAAAGAGCTCTTTGGTCACGGCGCCGGTGAATAAGGGCTGCTGCTGTTCGTAGGCCAGATCCTGAAGGCAGTGCAGGTCCTTGTAGATCAGGCTGTTGGAAAAATGGGGAGAAAAATCTTCGGTCAGGAGTTTGTTCTTCTTGGCGTTGAGGACCAGGGACTGGCCTCCGCCGACATTGAGGATATCAATGACCATGGCCTTGTCAATGCCGACGTTTTCGCCAAAGGCAATGGTTTCGGCCAGGGTTGCCATGATGGTTGCCAGGGCGAGGTTGTTGATCAGTTTCATCTTGGTTGCCAGTCCCGGCGCTTCCAGATGGAAAAGCTGTTTGCCGATTTGGGCCAATACCGGTTCGGCCCTGGTGAAGCCCTCTTTTTTGCCGCTGATCAGCACGGTCAAGGCTCCTTGGGTCGCGGGCACGACACTGCCAAGCACTGGAGCCTCCAGGTAGATTGCCCCTGCCTGGGCACAGAGCTCATGGAAGGCGAGCACATCACGGAAATGGTTGGTGGTGTGGTCGATAATAATCTTGCCCTGCAGGTCGGTACTCAACAGGCCGTTTTCCTGGGTAAAAACGGTGTGTACCGCAGGGCTGTCAAAGAGGCAGAGATTAATAATTTCCGCCTCTTTTGCCACCTCTGCCGGGGACGCGGCAATGGAGGCCTTCAACCCTGCTGTCTTTCCTGCCGATCTGTTCCAGACCGTGAGGGTATGCTCGCAGTCAATGAGTCTGCCGGCAATGGCCTTGCCAAGATGACCGAGCCCTATAAATCCAATGTCCATACCTGCTCCTTTAGCTGTTCAATTTTTTGGGCTTTCTTATCAGGCAGTGTCTTTCACGCCCTTTTCCTTTCGGTAGGATTCCGCCAGCAGGGAAATATAATGGACAACATCCTGCTCTGCTCCGCCGCGGTGGACATTATCGAGAAGCTGCATCATACAGGCCGGGCAGCCGACAGAAACCGTGTCCGCCTTGGTCCGGTTGATATCGTCTATCTTTTTGCGACCAATGATGGAGGAAGTTTCATAGTGCGACAGCACATACGAGCCGCCGCTGCCGCAGCAGGCGTCGGGTGCCGACATCTCCTTGAAGGTGATGCCGGGAATGGACTTGAGAATCTCGCGCGGTTCAACAAAGACCTTCATTGATTTTTTGAGATGACAGGAGTCGTGATAGGTCACCACCCGCTCCACCCGGCCCTTGGGTTGCCGCAGGGTGATCACCCGGGTGAGAAAGGTCGAGATGTCATAGGTCCGTTTCGCCCAGTATTCGGCCCTGGGAGCGTAGACCGGATCCGCTGCCAGAATATCGGTATAGTCGTGCTGCCAGGCCCCGCCGCAGGAACCGCAGCCGGTGATCAGATACTCACAGCCGGTTTTGTCGAAGGTGTCGATGTTGTTGCGGGCCAACGTCCGCACCGTCTCGATGTCGCCATGGACCAGAACCGGGACGCCGCAGCAGTTCTGGGCTTTGGGAATATGAATTTCGATGTTGTTGGCGGTGAGCACCTCGATCAGGTCCATGCCCGCATCGGGATAGAAGTAGTTGAGGGAGTCACCGGTGAAAAAGGCCACCTTCAGCCAGGCATTGTCGGCATTGACGACCTCGGGCACCCGCTCGCGCAGGGGGGTGATGTTGAGGCTCGGCATCTGGCGATCGGCATCGAACCCGATACCCCCACCCACAAGGGCAAAGGGAGAGCGGGGGGAGATCGCCTTGCCGCTTTTGTCACTCTTGAAGGCCAGGGATTGCATGGCCGCGCCGATACGCAGACCGGCATCGAAGAGTTTGGGGTGTTTCATGGTGGAGAAGATCATCTTTTTCAGCCAGGGCAGGCCGTTCTTTCGCACCAGGGCTGCCCGCAAGGCGACGATGATCCTGCCAAAATCCACCTTGGTGGGGCAACCGGTCATGCAGGACTTGCACACCAGGCAGTTGAACAGCATGTCGTAAACCTGCGGATCGTCGAGTTCCAACTCCCCATTCAGCACTGCCTCGGCCACCGCAATTTTCGAGCGGGTGACCGAGGTTTCCAGTTTTTCGGCGCTGTACACCGGACATACGGACATACAGTTCCCGCACTTCATGCACTTGTCCAGTTCTTCACGGACAATGGCAAGGTCGTCATGGTAGGTTTTTCCGGTTGGAGCCACCTTGGTTTTTTCTATGGTTGTCATGATCAGTTCTCCCGCACGGGGACCATTTTACCCGGATTGAGAATGTACTCGGGATCAAGGGATTCCTTGATGCTGCGCATCAGGTTGAGTCCACTCTGACCAAGTTCATCACCGAGATACTTCATCTTGGCCACTCCAATGCCATGTTCACCTGACAAGGTGCCGCCGAAACTTAAGGCCACTTTGAAGATTTCATCCACGGCCAGATGCACCCGATCGATCTCTTCCAGGTTGTGTTTATCACAGAGGATGGTGGGATGGAGATTGCCGTCACCGGCATGACCGAAGGTGCCCAGGGTCAGGTTGTATTTTTTGCCGATGGCCTCGCAGGCAATCAGCATGTCGGTGATGCGTGAGCGAGGCACCGTGGCGTCTTCAAGGACAACGGTGTTGTTAAGGGAGGCCAGAGCAGGCAGGGCGTTACGACGGGCAAGCCAGAGTTGGTCACGCTCCTGGTCGGTTTCAGCAGTCTTCAAGTCGCCGTTGTTGTCCTTGACCACCTGCATGACGGCCTCGGCCTCAGCGTGCACCAAATCCTCAGACATGCCGTCAACCTCGATCAGCAGGAGGGCCTCGGCGTGTACGGGCAGGCCGATATGAGCGAAATCCTCGACGGTGCGGATAGTCATCCGGTCCATGATCTCGAGGGTGGCCGGGATAACATGGGCCGCAATAATGCCGGCCACGGCGTTACCCGCATCGGTGAGGGTTTTGAAAATACCCATCATGGTGCGGCGGTATTTGGGGGCCGGGATCAGTTTGGCGGTGAGCTCGGTAATGATGCCCAGGGTTCCCTCGGAGCCGACAAAGAGATTAGAGAAATCATAGGCGGTGACATTCTTCACGGTCTTGCCGCCGAAGCGCACCTTCTCGCCATTGGCCAGCACCACCTCCATGCCCATGATGTAGTTTTTGGTGACTCCGTATTTGAGGCCGCGCAGACCGCCTGAGTTTTCTGCGGCCGAGCCGCCCATGGTGGCTGTGGCCACGGTGCCGGGATCGGGCGGATAGATCAGTCCATGGGGGGCAACGGCGGCATTGAGGGCGGCGATAATGACGCCTGGTTGAACCACAGCGGTGAGGTTGGCGGCGTCGACCTCAAGGATCTTGTCCATCTTCTGGAAGGAGAGGACGATGCCCTTTTTCAGGGGGACTGCGCCGCCGCTCAGGTTGGTGCCGGCTCCACGCGGATAGATGGGGATTTTATTGCGGCGGGCCAGGTTTATAATCTCCTGCACCATTTCGGCGCTGGTCGGAAATACCACAATGTCTGGAGACTGTCGGGGCAGATCGGCGGTGGCATCGTAGCTGTAGGCCACCATATCGACCTTGCTGGTCAGTACATTATCTGCCCCTGCTAAAGTCTCGAGCTGTTCGATGATGATTTTGTCAAGCATACGACTGTCCTCCTCTGGATTATTAATGATGGGTTAGTCTGTGCGCCGCAATCACCTGAAGCCGGTTGCTTGTTCAGCGGCGGTATTGTTGTAATACCAATTATCACTTAGGAACTATTCTGTCAAATAAAAAAGACAGGGGGTCGCTCTCTTATTTCATTTCGTGGGGAAAAATGAGGTCTTTGAAATGCTCATACTGCTGGTAAAAAAACATTCAAATGAAACGAGCAATGAGATACAGGGAAATGGGGGCAAGCAATTGTGGGAAATGAAGGGGGATACGGCGGCAGAGCAGCGGAAGGCCTGTCCTGCGAAGGGAAAAAATGATTGCCGGAAAAAAACCGCAAAGGGGGGGATGAAAGGCTTAGGCAGGAATGCCGGCCACGTAAGCCAGACTCCGTTTTTCGGCAAAAGTGAGGTGCAGCATCATCGCCTCACGGGCGCCCTCGGCATCTTTGGCTCGAATGGCAGTGAGGATGGCTAAATGATGGTTGTAGAGCAGGCTGTGATCTTCGTGGGTATTGTACACCACCCTCCAGACACCGCGCTGAAATTCCTTCATCGCATCAAAGATGGAATGCATCATGTGCATCCAGACAATATTGTGGGTGGCCCGGGCAATGGTAATGTGGAAGTTGGCGTCGAAGTCTTCGGGGGGGAGGTGTCCTGTCAGATTTTTATTCATGCTTGTAACGATGTCCTCAAGACGGCGCAGATCGTCGGGCAGGGCACGCTGGGCGGCATAATAGGCGGTCCAGGATTCCATGCATTTGCGGACTTCAATCACCTCCAGGGCTCGTTCCTGCTCGTTCCGGATCAGTTCGCTGAGCGAGTTGCCCTGATTGGGATCGACTAGGGAAAGCACTACTGTGCCGCCGCCCTGATAGGACATGACCAAGCCGGCCGAGGACAGAATGTTCAGGGCCTCCCGAACCGAAGGACGCGAAACCCCGAACATCTGGGAGAGTTCCCTTTCCGGCGGCAATTTGTCGCCGGGGGTGAAATCACCCGCAAGAATCGACTCGCGGATCTGGTCAGCTATCTGGCTGGAAATTTTTTTGGGCTTGATCGGCTGGAATTTCATAATCTTCCTGTGAAAAATGAAAAATAATAATTATTGGGTCAGCTAAATAGCATAGAGTCTCTGAAAATGCAACGGGTTGTCCAGGGGGGGGCTTGGCGAGAAGAGATGGGTGAGCGACTTGTCAGGCTAACAATGTCGTTGATCACGCCCAGCAACTCTTAAAGAGGGCCAGCTCGGAAGTTAAAGAAAGAAAACTCCAGACGACCAGAAATGCTGGTCGCCCGGAGGTCGTTTCATCCTTTTCATTGGGCATCATCGGAGCGATTGCCTGATGATGCCCAATGAAGGGCCGGGTGCAGGGGGAGGATTATGGAATCATCCACTGCAGATAGTAGGCCTGGAGATAGACAATAATACAAATCAGGAAAGTCAGGAACAGTGAGTGTTTCAGGGTAAAGCGGAACAGGGTGCCTTCCTCGCCGACCATGCCGCAGGCGGCGGTGGCCACTGCCAGGGACTGGGGCGAAATCATCTTGCCCATGACGCCGCCGCTGGTGTTGGCAGCGCCGGTGAGAATCGGGTTGATGCCCAGCTGTTCAGCTGTAGCCTTCTGCAAACCGCCAAAGAGAACGTTGCTCGAGGTGTCGGAGCCGGTAAGAAAAACGCCGAGCCAGCCGAGGAGCGGGGAAAGGAGCGGGAACCAGTGGCCGGTCTTGGTGAAGACCAGACCTAGACAGTTGGTCATGCCCGAGGAGTTCATGATATAAGCCAGCCCAAGGACAGAGGCAATGGTCATGGCAGGAAAACGCATGTCGAACAGGGTCTTACCGGCGATTTTCAGAACATCACCAAAACCGACACCGCAGATCAGGGCTGAAAGCAGCGCCGCAATAAGGATGGCAGTACCGGCAGCGGACATGAAGTTAAAGTTGTATTTGGCGGCGATCTTGGTGGGCAGTTGGTCGCCAATCGCCTTGGTCAAGGCCTTGAACTTATCCTTTTCCACCAGTTTGTCTTTTACCAGACCATCGTTGAGTTTTTTCAGTTCATCGGACTTCTTGAAGATCGGCTCAAAGGCCTTGAATCGTTCTTCCGGCATGATGGCGCCTTTACCGGCGAGCTGCTGCTCAACCGTGGCCATTCCGGCCTCGAGCGCCTTGAGTTCACCGAGGACGGTGATCGCCTTGGCCATCTTTTCGTCGGCCTTGGGCAGGGCGGCAGTCAGCTTGTCGATCTCGGTGGTGACCACGGCGATCTTTTGCAGGCCAACCTCAGGGGTGGTGACTTTTTTGATGATCATATTGTCAAGTCCGGTAATCGGAATGACAACCTTGCTCTTGTCAAGCATGGTTTTAATTGAGGGGATACCCCAGAGCAGAACCATCAGGGTGAGAAACAGATATGGGCTCCAGGCGCGAAAGATCTGGCCGCCGGTGTAGTGGTGCTCTTCCTTAGTGGCCGCTACTTCGTGGTCAAAGACAAAGTTTGTCTTGGGTTGCCAGACGCGCAGAAGAAGAACCAGGGCAGCCATGGCGCACAGGGATGCGGTGATGTCCGGCAGATAGGGGCCGACAAAGCTGGCTGTCAAGTACTGGACCACGGCGAAGGTGATACCGCAGACGAGAATGGCCGGCATGATCTCGAAGGCCTTTTTGAATCCGGCAATAAGCACGATTACATAGAAGGGGATTATGATTGAAATAAAGGGCAACTGATGGCTAACCATTTTGGAAAGTTTCATCATGCCCACATCGTCATAGCCCATGACTGCTGAAAGGGCGACGATGGGAATTCCGATGGCGCCGAAGGCCACCGGCGCGGTGTTGGCAACCAGACAGACACCGGCGGCATAAAGCGGCCGGAAACCAAGGCCCACCAGGGTGGCGCCGGCGATGGCCACTGGTGTGCCGAATCCTGCCGCACCCTCGATGAAGGCGCCAAAGCAGAAGGCGATGAGCAGGGCCTGGATCCGGCGATCAGCGGTGAGTCCGGCCAGGGAGGCCCGGATAATCTCGAATTGTCCGCCTTTGACGGTGATGTTGTAGAGGAACAGGGTTGTGAGAACGATGTAGAAGACAGGAAAGAGACCAAAGGCTGCACCCTGACCAAAGGCCAGTCCAGTAAGTTTAGCGGGCATTCCCCAGACGGTGACGGCAATGGCAAAGGCGGAAGCGACGGCCAGCAGGGCCGCCTTGTGGGCCTTCATCTTCAGCACGGCAAGACAGACGAAGATGACGACCAAGGGCACAGCGGCAACAAGTGCCGACATTCCGAGGCTCCCCCCTATGGGGGTGTAGCTTTGTATCCAGGGCATAATGATCACTCCTTACTTTTGGACGGTTAACTTACAACCCCAAGGTTTGGGGCGGTGAGGGGTTTCCAGAAAGGGTGCGCATTCCTTTCTGAGCTTAAATATTGGTAATACCAGTTATAGTATTCTGTTAAAGTTGTCAATAATATTTTTATTATGCATAAAAAAAGCATGTTGACAAGGACTTATGGTTTGCAATATGATAATTCATCATTTGGTTTTACAACTTGCAATATGGTTTTACAAGGGATGGGATACAACTTATAACAGAACCAGTGCTGATGGGCGGATCTGGAAAAGCCGACGGCATGACTGGTCAAACTTCGCCCGGACGAGAGCCGGGGAAAGGGAGAGGCAATGTTCGAACAATTCAAAACCAGGGCTGAAGGGGTCAGTGCCGAAGTGCATCGTTTTACGACGGAGGCGGAGGCGCTTGCTTTTCTCGTTGATTTTTTGCGCACGGAGGGGGTCGCCGATGCACCTGGACAGTATGCTGTTGTCGCCGACTGTCCCTTCCTGCAGAGCATTGATCGGCAGCAACTGGAAGAAGTGGCCGGCCTGTGGCTTGAGGTGACCCGTGATCGGGCAGCCGCAGCAAAGGTCGGCATCAGTCAGATGGACTGGGCCCTGGCCGACACCGGCACCCTTGTCCAGGACGCCAGTGCCATTGACAAACGACTGGTCTCGTCCCTGCCGATTATTCATGTTGCCCTGATCGCCACCTCGGGCTTGCTTCCCGACATGCCTGCCTGGCTGAGTGAGGCCCACCCGGAAACTGCCGGTTACCTTGCCATGATTACCGGCCCAAGCCGAACCGCCGACATTGAGCGGGTGCTCACCATTGGTGTCCATGGGCCGGAGCGGCTTATCATTGTTTTTGTCGATCAACTGGGAGGGACCAACTGATGCAGCAGGACTTCAAGCAATCCATAGATCGTGCTTTAAACAATGCCAATCTCACCGGGGCGTTGGGGAAGTTTTCCGAAGCCTATAAGGTCAATCGGGCTAAGGCCTATGAGGGGATCGATTTTGAGGAGCTGCGGGGCAAGATCGCCAGTGTGAAAGGCTATGCCGCCTCCCATCTCGAAGAGCTGTCCCGGCAGTTCAAGGAAAACGCCGAGGCCAAAGGCGCCAAAGTTTTCTGCACCAAAGACCCGGCCCAGGTGCGCGAGTATATTCTAAAAGTAGCCAAGGAAGCCGGCGTCAAGTCGATTGTTAAGTCCAAGTCCATGGCCACCGAGGAGATTCATCTTAACTCCTATCTCGAGAAGGCCGGCATCGAGGTCGGCGAGACCGATCTTGGCGAGTGGATCATTCAATTGGCCGGGCAGACGCCCTCGCACATGGTCATGCCCGCCATCCATATGACCAAGGAGGAGGTCTCCGATCTCTTTTCAAAAGAGATCGACGAGCGCCTCTCCTCTGATATTCCCCGTCTGGTCAAGGTGGCGCGGAACGAACTGCGGCCTAAATTTCTTAAGGCGGATATGGGTATCTCGGGCGGCAATATGGCCTGTGCCGACACCGGCTCCATTGTCCTTGTCACCAACGAGGGCAACGCCCGGCTGGTCACCAGTCTGCCCAAGATTCACATCGCCCTGGTCGGCATCGAAAAACTGGTGGCCCATTTCAGCGACATCGCCCCCATTCTCAAGGCCCTGCCGCGTAGTGCCACGGCCCAGCTGCTGACTAGTTATGTAAGCATCATAACCGGCCCGACCCTCAACAGCGATGGCTCGATGAAGGATCTCCATATTATCCTCATGGACAACCGGCGCAGCGAGATGGCGGCCGATCCGATATTCAAGGAGGCGATGCAGTGCATTCGCTGCGCCTCCTGCCTCAACGTCTGCCCGATCTTCCGTCTGGTCGGCGGCCATGTCTTCGGCAAGGTTTATACCGGTGGTATTGGCACCATCCTCACCGCCTGGTATGACGAGCTGAAAAGCTCGGAGGATATTCAGGGGCTGTGCATTCAGTGCGGCGCCTGCAAGGATGTCTGTCCCGCCAAGATTGATATCCCCGCCCTGATCATGGAGATCCGGCGGCGGCTGGTGCAAAAAGAGGGCGTGCCGATGCTGCAGAAATCGATCTATGCAGTGGTGAATAACCGCCGCCTGTTCCACGGCATGCTGCGCGCCGCCTCCATTGCCGGTAAACCCTTTTCCAGGGGCACCAAGTTTATCCGCCATCTGCCCATGTTCCTGGCTGATCTCACCGACGGCCGCAGTCTGCCGGCGATAGCCTCCAAGCCCTTTCGCGATGTCTTCAAGACCATCACTCAGCCAAAAAATCTCAAGGAAAAGGCAGTGTTCTATGGCGGCTGTCTCATTGATTTTGCCTACCCCGAGATGGGTGAGGCCCTGGTGAAGATTCTCAATAAGGCAGGCGTGGAAGTTCTTTTCCCGGAAGGACAAACCTGTTGCGGCGCCCCGGCTCGCTACAACGGCGCCTATGAAGTGGCGGCCCAGAATGCCGAGGATAATATTCAGGCCCTGCTGGCTGAACGGGCTGATTACGTCGTTTCCGCCTGTCCAACCTGTACCGTGGCCCTGGATCATGAGTTTATTGCCACCTTCGAGAGTCTGGGTCGGAAAAAATACCTGCCCCAGGCCCGCGAGCTGGCCGCCAAGACCATCGATTTTTCAACGCTTGTGAAAAAACTGGTGGATGAGGGGCGGTTGAGTTTCAAGGAAGGCCAGCATCTGGGCAAGATCACCTATCATGATTCCTGCCATCTCAAGCGGACCCTGCATGCCGAACAGTCGCCACGACAGTTGCTGCAAAAGGCCGGTTACGAGCTCAGTGAGATGTTCGAGTGCGACATCTGTTGCGGCATGGGCGGCTCGTATTCGCTTAAGCTGCCGGAGATCTCGGCCCCGATTCTGCAGCGTAAGCTCAAGAACATCAAGGATACCGGCGCGCCCATGGTGGCCATGGACTGTCCCGGTTGCGTCATGCAGATTCGCGGGGGTATGGATCAGCTCGAAGGTGCACCAGTCCGGGTGCAGCACACCGTTGAGCTGCTCGCTGCTCAACTGAAAGGTTGATGGCTGGAACCTGTCTTTCTTCCTTCCGGTTGTAACCGGAAGGAAGGGAGCATTTCCCCGGTAAGGCAAACGGCAAAATTAAATACTGCAACATACCTTCCGTTCGTGGTGAGCCCTGAGCCTGTCGAAGGGTCGAACCATGAACAGAAGATATCATTGGCAACTGCCTCCATTCATCCTTCGACAAGCTCAGGACGAACGGAAGCAGTTGTTGGAAAATGGAATGTTTTATATTTGCCGTTCGCCTAAGCTTTTCTACGATAGTTGAAAATGGCCCTTTCCGGCTGGTGCAGCATTCCTGTTCCAGCCGGAAAGGGCACAATGTTCCCGGCTCTTAGCTGTCCCCGCCTGAGGCGGAAAATCGAGGTAAGCCATGGCAAATAAACTCTATATCACCGCGGCAGAGGAACGAAGCGGCAAATCGGCGATCATTCTCGGGGTGATGCAGGTGATCCTCAAGGAGATCAGTCGCATCGCCTTTTTTCGTCCCATCATCAACGACCATGTCTTCGGCCGCCTGGATCACGATATCGACCTGATCCTCAAGTACTTCAATCTCGATATGGAGTACAGCGAAACCCACGCCTACACCCTCAGTCAGGCCCGCCAGCTGATCACCAGCGGCCAGGAAGAGATCCTCTACGAGAACATCCTGAAGAAATACAAGCAGCTGGAGGCCAACTACGATTTCGTCCTCTGTGAGGGCACCGATTTTATGGGCAAGGACCCGGGCTTTGAGTTTGATCTCAATGCCAATATTGCCGCCAATATCGGGGCCCCGGTCCTGATCGTCGCCTCAGGACGGGAAAAAGGCACCGAGGAAATCTGCACCCACACGGCGATCATCATCGATACCCTGAAGGAAAAACGGGTTGATATCGCCGGCTGTATTATCAATCGCGCCCCGAATACCTTTCTTCGGGACACTGCCACGAACACCAAGTGCCGCGAGCAGTTTGGCTGCGACTTTCCGCTCTATGTGATTCCCGAGAACCGTTCCCTCGGTAATCCGACCATTGACGACGTCAAGCGCTGGCTTGGGGCC
This sequence comes from Desulfobulbaceae bacterium, assembly GCA_009773475.1. Taxonomy (GTDB): domain Bacteria; phylum Desulfobacterota; class Desulfobulbia; order Desulfobulbales; family Desulfocapsaceae; genus UBA2270. The sequence continues at coordinate 13,664 of WSXV01000001.1, forward strand.
GAGATTCTCTACGGCGAATCGAGCATGTTGAACCTGGTGAGCAATTACCTGGTGGCCGCCATGCAGATCGGCAATTTTCTTGATTACATCAAGGATGGCAGTCTGATCATCACCCCGGGTGACCGTTCAGACATCATTATTTCCAGCTTTGCCAGCCGGAGTTCATCCTCCTATCCCAATATCGCCGGGATTCTCATCACCGGCGGCATCGAGATCAGCCCTAGCGTTCAGCGGCTGATCCAGGGCTGGACCGGCATCCCGATGCCGGTCCTTTTTGTCGAGTCGCACACCTATGACACGGTGCACAGCGTGATTGAACTCTACGGCCGCATCGAGTCCACCGACACCAAGCGCATCGCCACCGCCCTTGGCCTGTTTACCAAGCATGTGGACGTCTCGGAGTTGACCCGTCGGGTCGTTTCCCAGCGTTCCACCAAGATCACCCCACGGATGTTCGAATATTCGCTGGTGGAAATGGCCGCCAGCGACAGACAGCACATTGTTCTGCCCGAGGGACTGGGGGAACGCATCCTCAACGCCACCGACATCATTCTTCGCCGGGGCATTGCCGATATCACGTTGTTGGGCAAGGTTGATGAAATTCAGGCCAAGGCCGCCCGGCTCAATATCAATATCGAAGGCGCTCAGATCATTGACCCGACAACCTCAGAGTATTACGATGATTTTGTCCTCACCTATTTTGATCTCCGCAAGAAACGCGGGATTTTGATCGAAGTGGCCCGGGATCGAATGTTCGATCCCACCTATTTCGGCACCATGATGGTCCACAAGGGGCTGGCCAACGGCATGGTGTCGGGCTCGATCACCACCACGGCCCAGACGATTCGGCCCGCCTTTGAGTTTATCAAGACCAAGCCCGGTGTCTCGGTGGTTTCCTCGGTGTTTATCATGTGTTTGCAGTCCAAGATTCTGGTCTTCGGTGACTGCGCCATCGTGCCCAATCCCGATGCCCGGCAGTTGGCGGAGATCGCCATCAGTTCGGCGGAGACGGCGAGGATTTTTAATATCGAACCTCGGGTGGCCCTGCTCAGTTATTCCACCGGCGGCTCCGGCTCCGGCCAGGATGTGGATAAGGTGGTGCAGGCAACGGCCATTGCCAAACAGCTGATGGCCGAGCGTGGACTGGACTTCCCGCTGGAAGGCCCCTTGCAGTATGACGCCGCCTTTGACGCCGAGGTGGGCAAGTTGAAGCTGCCCAACTCGAAAGTGGCCGGTCAGGCAACGGTCTTCATCTTTCCCGATCTCAATACCGGCAACAATACCTACAAGGCGGTGCAACAGTCGGCCAATGCAGTGGCCATGGGGCCAATCCTGCAGGGCTTGAACAAACCGGTCAACGATCTCTCGCGCGGTTGCACCGTGCAGGACATCGTGGATACCGTGGCCCTGACCGCCATTCAGGCCCTAATGGCCAAAAAGCGTTAACCATCATTAAAGTGGGCTGGAACATGAAATTTCTCATCATTAATTCAGGAAGTTCCTCGATCAAGTATCAGGTGATTGAGATGGAGACGGAAACCGTACTCGCCGTCGGTCTGGTTGAACGGATCGGGGAGGAGGTTGGTCGTCTCAAAAGCACCTTTTTCCCGGGGACAAAAGCCGAGGCAGAGTCAGTCATCGAACAGCCGATCCCGGATCATTCCAGTGGCATGAGACTGGTGATTGCGGGATTGACCGACAAAGACAAGGGCGTCATTGGTGACACCTCCGAGATCCTTGCCATCGGTCATCGGGTGGTGCACGGCGGCGAGGATTTCCATTCTTCCACCATGATTACCAAAGAGGTGATGGACGCCATTCAACGGAATATCCCCTTGGCCCCGCTCCACAATTCGGCCAATCTCGATGGCATTCGGGTGGCCATGGAGATTTTTCCCAAGGTTCCCCAGGTGGCCGTTTTTGACACCGCCTTCCATCAGACCATGCCGCCCCATGCATTTATGTATGCCCTGCCCTACAGCCTTTACGAAAAGGATCGGGTACGGCGCTATGGCTTCCACGGTACCTCGCACCGCTTTGTTGCCGGCGAGTGCGCCTTTCTTCTCAATAAGCCGCTGGCCGAATGCAACCTGATCACCATCCACCTTGGCAATGGCTGCTCCATGACCGCCATTGAAAATGGCCGCAGTGTTGACACCTCGCTCGGTATGACCCCCCTGGAAGGGCTGGTGATGGGCACCCGCTCCGGCGATCTTGATCCGGCCGTGCACCTGTTTCTTCAGCAGAATAAGGGTTGGGATCTGGAGACCATTGATGCTTTGCTCAACAAAGAGTCGGGGTTGAAGGGCCTTTGCGGCTTGAATGATATGCGCGATATCCACAAGGCGATTGAGTCCGGGGATGCGCGGGCCGCTCTGGCCCTCGATGTCCAGACCTACCGCAATCGCAAATACATCGGCGCCTACATGGCGGTTCTGGGCCGGATCGACGGGATTGTTTTTACCGCCGGCATCGGCGAAAACGACGCCATCGTCCGTGCCAAGTCCCTCAAGGGATTGGAAGCCTTCGGGGTTCGACTTGATTCGGCCAAAAACAGCCAGCGCTGCCTGGGAGCCCGCTGCATCAGCAGCCAGGATAGTACCGTCCAGGTGTTTGTGATTCCAACCAATGAAGAGTTAGCGATTGCCCGGGAAGTGGCGGGTGTGGTTCGGGGGTGAGTGATTAAAGAGTCCACATGCAATGAGGCATTTGGAAGGAAGTGGTTTATCTTTCCAGCCCCGCTGCTTTTCTGATCCTACTCACTTCGCAAACGCGTCAGGCCCTTCCGATCTACCCACCAACAGACCCTCCCACCTGTTTACTCCTCGTCTATTTGTATCCGTCAACCTCGCACCACCGCTTTTTTTGCATCGCTGAACTTTGCTCACGACTCCAAGTCCTCCGCCGGTAAAAACCGCCAGTGGGCCTCCGTTCATGCCTTCATATACTCTGTGGTAATGTTTCTAGTTGCTTTCCATGCGCAAGCAACCGCGCAGTCTGGTCCCTGCTTACTGCCCCGAAAGGGAACAATATGTCACCAAAGAATCTTCAGCAGAGTTTTTTAAGGCAACTCCGAAAGCACTCAACTTGAACTGTTACAACAAATGGGGGAAGGGCAAAAGTTGGTTTCTCCATAGGCATTCTCCTTGACAGGGAAAAGATATCGTCATATATCTATATATAAACAACTATTGATATGTTTATTTTATTGCTCTTAACTTACTGGAACGAAGCATGATAATGGCCGGAGAACATGCAATGCACGATGATCAAAGTCCTATTGCAGAGCTAGCTTGTAAAAAATGCGAGTTATTCAATGGAGAATTTCAATCAGTTGCCTTTTTGGCAAAGAGTCTGTCTGACGAAAACCGATTACGAATTCTCCTTTGTATCAGCCAGGGAAAGAGGGCTGTGGGCAGTATTGTCGAAGAACTTGGTCTCTCGCAACCCCTTGTTTCCCATCATCTCAAAGAGCTTAAGAGGTCATTGCTGGTAAAAATCGAACGCAGCGGTCCTTTCATCTATTACGAGCTATCAGATCCTGCCATTCTATTGGCAATAAGGGATTTAAATACGGTGGCAAAAAATCTATTGGCAACTCGAACAACCTTTTAACAGATTCTGCAGGAGGTGATTGGCTTCTCATGAACGAAATAGAAACGATATTCAATAACCTGGACCCTGAAGATGCGGCAACTCAGACCGCCACCGCGTTGAAACAGCTCCTGCCTTTGCTCGGAGAGGAAGGCCGGAACCGGTTCATTATGAATCTTTTGGGCGAAACCGGGCAAGACAAGATTTCCAGTATGGTTCATCTCTGACTCGCTGAGTGCATGGGCGAAGGTGTCGACCCTACACAGATGTGTCAAACCTTAGTGGATAAAGTAGCCCAGTCAAAACAGCTGATGGCAATAACGGACCCGGATCTTCTCGTTTTATTTGAAGATTGGTTTGAGGAATTAGAAGAAGAGATTGTTGCCCTGGCAAGAGAGCATGGTCGATTCAATGCAGAGGAACTTGCAAAAAAAATCGGGCTCTCCTTAAGAGGTGCGACATTTCTTCTTTCAAAGCTCGAACGTGAAGGGAAACTTTAGAATTCACCCGGAATTCACTCGCAAAAAAAGGTATTGTTATGCAAAATAAAAAAACAACATTTATAGCCTTTTTGGCAGTCCTGCTCACGATTGCAGGCCTTTGGTTTACCAATCGAGCAGTTACTCCCAAGCAGGCTAACTGGGATGATGTTCTTGCTGAAGGGAAAAATGGGGGCTATCAGGTTATGACGACCGATGAGCTTTCTACCCGCTATCAAAAAGATCCCGGCAGCGTTTTCCTGGTAGATACCCGCCAGGAATGGGAGTACAGGACAGGACACCTTAAAGATGCTGTAAATTTTCCCATTGAGCCGACCGCTTGGGCAAGATGGCGAAAGGCATCGGCACTTGAGAAACTCCTTGGGCCTGACAAGAATCGATTTCTTGTCTTCTACTGAGCGGGACTCACCTGAGTCCGCAGTGACTCAGCGGCCCGGGTGGCCGTAACACTTGGTTACAAAAACGTCCATCGCGACCCATACGGCTTTCCTGAATGGCAAGAAAGAGGTCTGCCGGTCGCGAGTGCTCCCGCTGGACTAGCCCAAACTACTGAGGAGACCAAGGCACCGGGACCACTCCATGGTTGGGCAATGCTCTGGACTCTCCTTGGAATTTTTGCAGGAGGGATGGCCCTAAATCTAACTCCCTGTGTGTATCCATTGATACCGATCACTGTCTCCTATTTTGGTGGTCACGCCACAAAAGGTGGTGAGGGGCGTGGAAAATTGGTGGTACACGGCCTCTGCTATATGCTTGGCCTGGCTCTTACCAACTCATTGCTCGGGGTGGTTGCATCACTGACAGGCGGCCTCATGGGGGCGATGCTTCAAAATCCATTCGTTCTTATCGTCGTAGCCGGTGTTCTTGTCTTTTTTGCAACGAGTCTTTTTGGACTATGGGAGATGCGCCTTCCGATCGGCCTCACTCAAGCTGCGGCAAAATCCTATACGGGCTATTTCGGAACTCTCTTTATGGGAGCAACCCTTGGAGTGGTGGCTGCTCCCTGTATCGGCCCTTTCGTCCTAGGATTGCTTACCTGGGTTGCGAGCATGGGAAGTCCTTGGATCGGGTTCATCGTCTTTTTTACCTTGAGTCTGGGGCTCGGCCTACCACTCTTTTTTCTTGCAATGTTTTCAGGGCAACTGGAAAAGCTTCCCCGCTCAGGTGGTTGGATGATCTGGGTAAGAAAGCTTATGGGATGGGTTCTGGTTGGAATGGCCGCTCATTTCATACGACCTCTTCTACCCGGACAAGGGGGAATCATTCTGCTGGCCCTTGTTTCCATATCTGCAGGTCTGCACCTTGGCTGGATTGATAAAAGTCAGGCCAACTTCCGCGCTTTTCCTTTGCTCAAGAGTGGAGCCGGTATTGCAGCTCTGGTGTTAGCCACTTTTCTTGTTGCAACGATGGCCATGCGAGGCCCAGGTGTTAGCTGGAAACCGTATGCTGAGGAAACTCTGAAAGAAGCACAAAACCTTAAAAGGCCTGTCATTATAGATTTTTACGCCACATGGTGCACGCCATGCCGAGAACTTGAAGAGGTTACGTTTCATCAGCCAGATGTGGTCCGGTTGGCAGAAAAGAACTTTACCATGGTCAAGGTCGATGTGACCAAAGGCGGCAATCCTTATTACGAAGAACTACTGAGGAAATACAGTGTGAAAGGGGTGCCAACCATTGTTTTTCTCGATGCTGAGGGCAAGGAACGTACAGACCTCCGTCTCGTAGATTTTTTGCCGGCTGATAAGTTTCTTATTCGCATGCGAGACATCGATACACCGAAAAAATAATGATGTCCCGTGAGGGATATTGGTGTCAACTGGAGCAACCCATTTTACGATTTCAACAAATTCAACACAGGAGAAGATCATGCTCAAAGTCCGCTTTTTTCTCAACGAACCAAACGGCAAACCGTGAAAACATTTCAAACAGATTCTGCCCAGGTTGGGCGAAAAATATCCGGTAGAATTCGACATCACCTCAAAACCCAAATCTGAATACGAAACCGACGAGTATTTCGCCCTTGATCTGCCCGTTGCTCCAGCGGTGATGGTTGGCGATGACATTGTCGTGGAAGGTTCTGATGTGTCCGAGCACGATTTAGAGGTGGTTATTTGTCGCCATCTTGGCCTGCCCGAGCCCGAGAAGAAAGGAATGCTCGGCCGTTTCTTCAAGAAATCTTAAATCATTCAGCTTACTGGAGTGCAATAATGATTAAACTTCGTGTTTTTCTCAATGATCCGAGAGGGGAAACCTGAGACAGCCTCTACAGTATGATTCCCAGGCTGGGAGTAAAATACAATCTGCAAATTACGACCATCTCCAAAACACGAGAGACTTACCGGGCGGCGGAATACCAACAAACCGGTCTGCCCATTGCCCCGGCAGTGATGCTGGCCGATGAGCTTCTCGTCCAGGGAGGACCCATTAGTGAGAAGGCGCTCGAGTTGGCAATCCAACGTCATTCAACAAACGAGTGACGTTGGAACATTCAGCTGATTGGATGATAATTTTCTATTCAATTTCCAGGTATTAACCCTATACGTTCGAGTTGAAAATCTCAGTTCGAATACTAGATCAAAAGGGAAAATAAAAATGGCTGGACAGGAAAATAACAAGAAAGGTACTGCGCTGGTAAAGATGGCCTTTCTGCTCATCTTCATTGGGATGGCGATTTATTTGGTTCGATTTTCCCCTGCGAGGCTGTATCTCACGACGGCTCAGCTTGAGCTTTATCTGGATTCTGTAGGTCTCTGGGCACCCTTGATATTTGTGATCATCTATGTGGTCGGTGTCTGTCTTTTTGTTCCCGGTACGCTGCTGACGGCATTGGGGGCCGCTATTTTCGGCCCCTACTGGGGGTTCCTCTACGTCTGGACAGGAGCGATGATCGGCGCAGGTCTTGCGTTTCTCATTGGTCGATATCTTGGACGGGACTTTGCCGCTTCTCTCATCGGCGATAGGCTGAAACGTTTTGACGATGCAATTGAGCGTAACGGCTTTGCAACAGTCCTTTATTTAAGGCTTATGTATTTCCCATTCACTCCAATGAATTTTGGCATGGGATTGACCAAGGTTCGCTTTTGGGATTACATTTCAGGCACGGCGCTGGGTATTTTGGTAGGCACCTTTATTTTCACTTTTTTTGTGGGAACGCTGCGTGATGTTTGGGCCACAGGGAGGGTGGAAGAGTTGTTAAGCTGGAAGGTTTTTCTCTCTGTGATCCTTTTCGTTTCTTCATTTTTCATCCCTAAGTTTCTGAAAATGATCAAGGGAACTGGAAAGCTATCCACGACAGCCGACCAGCGGGAAAAAAACTGAATCTACTCCTGCTCCGCGCGGCGGCTCCACTTAGAAAACTCAGAATAGTGTTTAAACGATGGGGGGCAGCTCTTATTTTAAATGAGCCGCCTGCAGGCAAACAAGGTAAACAAGAGTCCAAATTTAGATTTTTATTCTATTCCGTACTCTTTTAATTTTTCCCACAAATTTTTGCGGCTGATCCCCAAAACCCTGGCGGTCTCGGTTCGGTGACCATCGCAGGCAGCCAGAGCCTTTTTAAGAAAATTCTGTTCGGCCAAGGCCATATTTTCGGCCAAACTCAAACCAATGTCCGGACTTGCGGCCAGCTGGCCAATCTCAGCGGGCAGGTCGGCGGGGGTTATCTCCGGGCCTTTGCTGAGGACCGAAGCCCGCTCCATCAGATTGCGCAACTCCCGAACATTTCCTGGAAAATCATAGGACTGCAGACAACGTAGTGCCGCCGCGCCTAAGTGAAGCGCTTTATGGTGGGTGAGACTAAACTCCTTAAGGAAGTTCTGGCACATCTCGGGGATGTCCTCTTTATGCTGGCGCAGGGGCGGCATGGTGACAGGGATCACCTGTAATCTAAACAGAAGATCCCGACGGAAGCGGCCCTCGGCCACCTCCTGTTGAAGATTTTTAGAGGTACAGGCGAGGATGCGGACATCCACGCTGATGGTTTTGCTCCCTCCAACCCGTTCAAACTTGCTCTCCTGAAGGACTCGCAGCAGCTTTGCTTGAAGTGGCCCGGGCAAATCGCCAAGCTCATCAAGGAGCAGGGTGCCATTATCGGCCATCTCAAACTTCCCCTTTCGCATATGCTCGGCACCGGTGAAGGCCCCGCGTTCATGGCCAAACAACTCGGACTCCATCAATCCCTCGGGGATGGCCGCACAGTTGATGGAGACAAAGGGTGAATTGCGACGAGGGCTGGCCTGATGAATGGCACGGGCTGCCAACTCTTTGCCGGTGCCGGATTCACCGGTGATGAGGATTGTGGTATTGGTGGGTGCGGCCTGTTCGATAATGGTGAAAACCTGACGCATGGCCGGGTCACTGCCGATCAATCGGTTTGATCCAGCCTGACAACTGGCCTCCAGCGAGGCACAGCGGGCCTTGACCGCCTGGATGTCGAGAAGACGGTTGACCCGAATGATGAGGTCGTCCATGTCAAAGGGTTTGAGGATATAATCCGCTGCCCCTTGCCTTAGACAGGCGCGGGCATCGTCGATGGAGCCGTAGGCGGTCATGATAAAGACTTCGGTGTCCGGACTCTGCCCCCGAATTCTATCCAGCAGTGCGATGCCGGAAAGGCCCGGCATCCGAATGTCGGAGATCACCAGATTATACTTCTGTTTATCGGCCTTGGCCGCCGCTTGCAACCCGTCTTCGGCCTCGTCCACCAGCCAGCCGTACTGTTTCAAGCGGTCGGAAACCGAGATGCGGATGATCTCGTCATCCTCAGCTAATAGAATCCGTGGCATGTCCCTCCTCCCTGGTATCTCCGGTTGGTAAAATAACGGCAAACTGGGTTCCTGTTCCCAACTGACTGGTAACGGTAACGATTCCCCCCATCCTTTGCACCAGGGAATAGGTGACGGCCAACCCCAGGCCGGTTCCTTCGCCCACCTCCTTGGTGGTGAAGAAGGGGTCAAAGATACGGGGCAGGTCTTCACTGGAGATGCCGGTACCCGTATCCTCGAAGATAAGGCGAAGCTGTCCCCCTTGACAGCTGCCGCTCACAGTGAAAATCCCACCCTTTTCTTTCATGGCCTGGATGCCGTTGAGTCCGATATTGACAATGATCTGTTTGAGGGCCTCGGCATCGACCAGAATGTCGTGGTGTAAATCAAGCTGAAGTCGTAGCTCTATATTTTGGAGCTTGCAGGACAGGAGTTCAAAACATTCGCGGATCAGGGCTTCGGCATCAACATTGCGTTGTTGCAGGGGTTCTGTGCGGCCAAAGTTCAGTAGCTGACGCATGGTCTGTTCGATCTGTTTGAGCCCTTTGTTAATGAGCGGCAGATAGCGCTGATGAAGTTCGCGGTTATCGGGGTTGTCGCCCATGGCCTTGACGCAGTTGAGCATACCGGCCAGGGGGTTGTTGACCTCATGGGCGATACCCGCCGAGAGAATGCCCAGCGATGCCATCTTTTCGTTATAACAGGCCTGACTCCGGTTTTTCTCCAATTCCGCCCGGGATTGACTAAGCCGCCGGCAGAGATGGTTAAAATGGACGCTGAGATCGGCAAGCTCGTCATGACCGGCAGGCAGAAGGCGGGGGTCGGGCATCTTCTCGGGAAAGGATTTCATGGCCGCCGAGAGCTTGCTGATCCGGCCCGTCACCAGAGTGTCTAGCAGGAGAAAAAGGCCGATGGTGACCAGGAAGACCGAAATAAAGCCAACCAGGAGAAGGTTTTTTTTACTGGCGGCAAGCATGGAATCAACCCAGGCAATGGGAATCGTAATCGAGAGGGCCCCGATCACATCACCGAATTGATACCCTTGCTGGGCATGACATTCGAGGCAGGCGAGTTCCACATTCAGGGGGGCCACAAAGCGGACGACCCTGCCGTTGTCACTGTCAAAAACAGCTGATGCCTCCTTTGCCCCCTGCTTGAAACTGAGCATGGCCTTTTGCTCATAGGGATCAGCGGCGTTAGCCGTATTAACGGGATGCAGACTGGTCACGCGAAAGCGGCTGTATCCTTCCTGTTCAGAGTAGCGGGACAGCTCGCGGGTGATCATGGCCGGGTTGCGTAGAACATAGTGATTGCCGATATCGTCGGTAATCTCAGGCAGGTGCAGGAAGGGATTGGCATCAACGCCTTCTTTTTTGAGAACAAAGATACCGTTATGATCGGCCACCCATTGACGGGTCAGGAGGATCTGCCGAAACAGCATCTTGGCCTGTTCCTTGGTTTGGGCGATAATGAGATCATCCTGGATCTGTGAGGTTTTGTAGAGCAGCAAGGTGTAGGATAACGAGACAATGATCCCGATGCAGAGGATGAATTTTGCCCGTAAGGTGAAGAGGAGGGGGAATATTTGTTTCAAATTCATGGGCCGGCACAGGTTGCTATTGCTTCAGTCTTCAGGTTTTGTCTCGTCATGGAGGGTTGTCCCCATTGGGAAGACAAAAATCTCTTGGTTACCAGATTCATACCAATAACCAGCAAAAGAATCACCCCTTCCAGGGCAAAGGTTTGAAAAAGACCAGGGTCATCAGCTCTTGGCCAAACAAGTCCTGATGGGGAAACAAAGAAAAATAATGGAGGAAATCTGACGTTACTATTGGGTAACACCACGGCCCTTGAATATCTTTTTGCGAACTATTACGGCTCAAAAAAATACCCAGCACTCATATATCACCTTGCATTAATCGCTCCCAGCATCGAATAGAAAATATTCTTTCCTGTGAGTCTTGATTATAGAGACAGATGGAGGGGGGCACATACCTGGTTCAAGCCTTACGAAGAAGACAAACGTTACGCTTTGGTTACAAACTTATTTTATAATGTTACTGAGTGGTACCACGCTTAGACCAACAAAGACAAGATGGCTTGGTACTTTCTCCCACGATGTTTCTTCTTCGTAGTTCTTTAGGGGAGGAAAACAGGAATGAAAAAGAAGCATTCTGTCTGGCTTGCTATTTGCACTACAAAGACTGTTAACAAAAGAGTTTTTTCAAGGGTGATCGAATTTGTTGAAGAGGAGGTGAGTCAATGGGGAAATGCGTCAGGAAAGAAACAGGGGACGCCGATTATCCATGTTGATATTAGGGTCCGAAAAAAATAACCATTATATTCTTATTCATGTCTTCACGGCCCCTTATGCCGATTTCGCCAGGAAAAATTTTTAGTTATTTATTTCCAACGGCTTTTGTAACCGTATCAGTTGGTTATCCACTCTGTCAGGATTCTACAACATGAAAACAGGTACACTCTTAAAATACAGTTCTATTCTCGTTTTTCTCAGTGCCATCGGCATGTTTGTTTATATGTTGAATATATCCAAGGCATTATCGTATCTCTCTGCCGACCCCAAGGCCTGTATCAACTGTCATGTCATGAACACCTCGTATGCGACCTGGCAACACAGCTCACACGCCCGTGATGTCACCTGTGTTCAATGCCATCTTCCGGTTGGCAGCACGGTTGACAAGTATCTGGCCAAGATGCGAGATGGCTGGAACCATTCCCGTGCCTTCACCATGAACACCTATGCCCAAAGGATTCAGATCAGCGACCATGCTGCGGAGAGGGTGCAGAAGAATTGTGTCACCTGTCATGCCGTGCTTACCGGAACGATTCGAGCTAACAGCGACCGCTATCATGATTTTTCCGGCAAGGCCCAGGTGGACAGGAAATGCTGGGAATGTCATCGGGATGTCCCCCATGGCATGGCGAGGAATTTAACCGCAACACCAAATAATTTGGGCGTAAGAGAGTTGAAATAACAAGGGGAGGGAAAGTAAAATAAGATGAAGAAAACATATTACACATTGTTGCTTGCAGGTTCATCGGTGGCAATCGGTGCCATGCTGTTTCTGGGCAATTCCATTAACAGTCGGGCCGAAGAGAGAAAAGAGATCAACACCAGTCCAGTGGTTAAGGAAACCGGAGTGGAGAGCAAAAATGAGGCCTGGGAGAAATATTACCCGCGCGAGTACGACTCATGGAAGAAAACTAAGAATAGCGATAAGATAGACGACCAAATCAAAAAAAATCCGCAGATTGCGGTGATGTGGGCCGGCTATGCCTTTTCCAAGGATTATAACGCTCCCCGTGGGCATTTTTATGCCATTCAGGATTTGACCAACACCCTGCGAACCGGCGCCCCTGTAGATGCCATGACCGGCCCGCTCCCCTCGGCCTGCTGGAGTTGCAAGTCGCCGGATGTCCCGAGGATGATGGAAAAGGTGGGCGAGCTGGAGTTTTTTACCGGCAAATGGGCCAAATTGGGTCAGGAGATCGTCAACCCCATCGGTTGCGGTGATTGTCACGACAGCAAGACCGCCGATCTCACCCTGACCCGCCCCTACCTGAAAAAGGGATTGGAGGCAAGCGGCGTCAAGCTGGCGGACACCACCCATCAGGATATGCGCTCTCTGGTTTGTGCCCAGTGCCACTCCGAGTATTATTTCAAAAAGACTGATTGGGAAGATCCGAAAGTGACCGATCCGGCCAAGGCCAAGAAGACGGCCATGGTGGTCACCTTTCCCTGGAGCAATGGCCTGAGTGTGGAAGAGATGGAAAAATATTATGATGATATCAAGTTCAGCGACTGGACTCATCAGATCAGCAAGACCCCGATGCTCAAGGCCCAGCATCCTGATTATGAGGTGTTCACGAAGGGTATTCATGCCCGTCGGGGATTGGCCTGTGCTGATTGTCATATGCCCTACAAACAGGAAGGGGCGGTCAAATACTCCAACCACCAGATCCAAAGCCCGCTTAATGATGTTGCCAACACCTGCCTGACCTGTCATCAGGAGACTGAGGCCGAGTTTAAAGAGGTCGTCAAGATCAAGCTGGAAAAGAAGGAGCAGTTGGCCAAATTCGCCATGGATAATATCGCGAAAGCCCATCTCGAAGCCGGCGAGGCCTGGAAACTAGGGGCCACTGAGGACGAGATGAAAGACCTGCAACAGGATATTCGTCATGCTCAATGGAAGTGGGATATGGCGGTTGCCGGTCATGGAAACTTCTTCCATGCTCCGGACGAGACCCTGCGCCTGTTAGCAGTGGCCAATGAGCAGGGGCAGGCCGCTCGTATCAAGCTGGTCAAGGTTCTGGCCAAACATGGTGCGGTGGATTATATGGCCCCTGATTTCTCCACCAAAGAAGCAGCCCAGGCCCTGGCTGGTGTGGATATGGCCAAACTCATAGCCGAGAAAGAGACCTTCAAGGCCACATTGGTTCAGGAATGGGCCAAGCAGGCCGTGGCCAATGGCACCTTGGATATGAAGTCACGGGAAGGGATGAGTAATAATACCTCGTACGGAAAATAAAAAGCTCCCGTAAAAGTTCTTTTCGGGGTGATAATGAAAGGCCAGTCCCTTGCCGCAGCGCGGGGGGCTGGCCTTTTTTATTGCGTTACTCTCTTGGTTTGGCTCAAGTTTTACTTGGAGTGTTATCGGCATTTAAAACTGGCCCAGCAGTCCGACAAGCGCGCTCTCCGTTCTTATAGCAACCCACAACGGCCCCTTGGGGCTGATCATCAATAATGACGACCGGCCACGGCGGCTGGATGAACGCATTCTTGCCATCCCCACAGCCTGCCTCTAAAGATGCTGAGCATCTTATTCCAGCTTGAATGAGCTCCGTATTTTAATAATTTTGCTTATATGGTGTTGACGAAAATCTGACTATACAATATATAGGGATTTGGCGATTCGTCACTCTTCATTACAAGAGTGACGAAAAGGGAACCCGGTGAAAATCCGGGGCTGTCGCGCAGCGGTAATCAGGAACGAACGTTATCAGAGCCACTGGCCAGGTTTGGTTGGGAAGGGATAACCAGTAGGTTGCAATATGCCTGAAAGTCCGAATACCTGTCGCCATTACAGCAGATCCGACAACAGTCGGACTGCATTCCATTCACTCATCACCTCGCGTAAAGGAGAGAGTCATGTCCCAGGCTATTCCGCAGCAGTTCGTCCAGTTATTCACCTCTATCAGAAAAAGAGATCAGCGCCTTGTTGATTTTCAATCCGAAAAGATAACCAAAGCACTCTGTAAGGCTGGTCTGGTAACAGGCGAGATAGACCTGCCTGAAGCACGTCGGCTCACCATGCAAATCCTGGCCATAGCCCAGAATATGTTTGCCGAGACAATCCCTGGTGTTGAAGATATTCAGGATCTGGTTGAAGAGGTCTTGTTGTCATCCGTCTACAAGAAGACGGCCAAGGCCTATATCCTGTATCGCGATCAACATGCCCGTCTCCGTGATATGGTGACGAAAACCGATCTTGATTTGATCGATGGCTATCTGCAGAAACTTGACTGGCAAGTCCAGGAAAACTCCAACATGTCCTATTCACTCCAGGGATTGAATAACTACATTTCCAGCGAGGTGAGCAAAACCTACTGGCTAAACAAAATTTATCCATCAGAGGTACGGAAAGCTCATCAACAGGGGGATCTGCATATCCATGATCTTGGTTTGCTGTCGGTCTATTGTGTGGGTTGGGATCTTCGGGATCTGCTGAAAAAAGGCTTTACCGGGGCGGCGGGAAAGGCTGAAAGCGCTCCAGCCCGACATTTTCGCAGTGCCCTTGGCCAGATAGTTAATTTTTTCTATACATTGCAGGGTGAGGCTGCAGGAGCCCAGGCCTTCTCCAGTTTCGACACCTTTCTGGCCCCGTTTATCCGTTATGATAAGCTCAGCTACCGTGAAATTAAACAGGCCTTGCAGGAATTCGTGTTCAATCTCAATGTCCCGACGCGAGTTGGCTTTCAAACTCCATTTACCAATCTGACGATGGATCTGAGACCGCCGTCAACGTTGAAAAACTCGCCGGTAATCATCGGCGGTAAGGAACAGGATACCAGCTATAACGACTATCAGGACGAAATGAACCTGCTGAATCAAGCCTTTCTAGAGGTCATGGCGGAAGGTGATGCTAAGGGGCGGGTTTTCACCTTTCCGATCCCAACTTATAACATCACGGCTGATTTCGACTGGGAAGATCCCAGCCTTGACAAGTTGTGGAGTATCACTGCTCGATACGGCCTGCCGTATTTTGCCAATTTTATCAATTCCGATATGAGCCCGGACGATACCAGGTCGATGTGCTGCCGACTCAGGCTCGACACCCGGGAGCTGGAAAAGCGCGGAGGTGGCCTCTTCGGGGCCAATCCACTGACTGGCTCGATCGGGGTGGTGACGATCAATATGGCGGCCATTGGTTATCAGGCATCAGACGAGGCCGATTTTTTCAGGCGCCTTGATGAATTGATGCTGATAGCCCGGACGTCTCTTGAAACCAAGAGAAAAGTGCTGGAGACTTTCACCAACAAGGGGCTCTATCCCTACACCCGGTTCTATCTGCGCAATGTTCATGAGCGCTTTGGCCGATTCTGGGAAAACCACTTTTCCACTATTGGCCTGATTGGCGTGAATGAAGCCTGTCTTAATTTATTTTCTGTCGGTATCGGTGAGGAAAAGGGGCGGCAGTTTGCTTTGAGAATTCTTGATCATATGCGGCGGAGTCTTTTGCAGTTCCAGGAGGAGACAGGCAATCAGTATAATCTTGAGGCAACTCCGGCTGAGGGAACAGGACACCGGCTGGCCCAGATTGATGCGCACCGATTTCCGGAAATGGCAGCTTCTTTAACCTGCGGTGGAGCTGATATGTTGCCAATCTATGCTAATTCAACGCAACTGCCGGTCAATTACACGGATGACATTTTCACCTTGCTCGATCATCAGGATGAATTGCAAACCAGATATACCGGGGGGACAGTGGTACACTGCTTCATTGGTGAATCCGATATCGACCCTGCCGCAGTTAAATCGTTTGTTAAAACGGTCTGTTCTCAGTACAGGCTACCTTATTTTACCCTCACGCCGACATTTTCCATCTGTCCACAACATGGGTATCTGGCAGGTGAGCAGAAGCAGTGCCCGCACTGCCGGATAGCAACCGAGGTGTATTCCCGGGTGGTTGGCTACTTGAGACCGGTTCAACAGTGGCATGAAGGCAAGCAGGCAGAATTTGCTGCTCGTTCTAATTTTCGTCTGGCCTGAGACTATGCAGATAGGCGGCTTTCATCCGGCAAGTTTTAATAATTATCCAGGCAAGGTTGCTGCTGTGGTATTCACCCAAGGTTGTAACTTCTGCTGTCCATTCTGCCACAATGCTGGACTGATCGGCTTTGATCCGTCATCAAACTTTTCTGAACAGGATATCCTTGCCAGACTTGCACAGCGGCGAGGAAAGCTAACCGGTGTGGTTATCAGCGGTGGTGAACCGACCCTGCAGAGGGATCTGCTGTCATTCTGCAGATGCTTGGGAGAGATGGGTTTTGCAGTGAAGATTGACACGAACGGCAGTATGCCGGAGATGCTCGTCGAGCTGATTGCAGCAAAAGTTGTGGATTATATTGCCATGGATCTGAAAGCTCCGTTATCGAAGTATGATCGACTGGCAGGTGTCGCTACTGATACCAAGGCAATTCGTCGATCAGCATCCCTCATCTCTGAAAGCGGCCTCCCCCATCATTTCCGGACAACAGCTGTTGAATCACTCCTGTCTTGTCAAGACTTAGCGGATATTCGGAAACTCATTCCTGCCGGCTCTTCATATATTGTGCAACAGTTCAGGCCTGTTGTGTCGTTGTGAATTCCTCCACTTTTTTGCCGAAGCAAGAAGATTGCAACCTTCACTTCCGGTAAATTGAAGTGTATTAAATTCCCTGCTTGTGGGTAGGTCGTTTATGGTTAGATGCGAGCTTAGTTCTGCAACTTACCCTATTTTGGAAATATCTTGCCTTGCGATAGAGCCAAGCTTTTCAGGAAAAATCTCACCTTTTTAGCATCAACCCGAGTAGAGGTTGGCAAAGCAAATCTCTTATGACGAACGACCTGATGAGTGGGAAATGATTATGCACATTAAACAGACATCATCTTTGAAAGTGAAGGAGGTAGGATATTCGTACAGAGTACAGAGTGTTTCTCTGTTTGTGGGCAATTTGATGCAAGGGGGTATCAAATTGACTGAGAGTTCGTAGCCCACTCGAGTAAACTTCTTTCAGAAGGGAATAAGTTATTTTTACTGACCCGCTAATGATCAAACAATCAAGGGGTTAAGTCGTAACGACTCAACCCCTTGATTTTACTGGTGCGCCCGGCTGGATTCGAACCAGCGGCCTACGGATTAGAAGTCCGTTGCTCTATCCATCTGAGCTACGGGCGCTTATTTTTTGAATTTATCATTTTAATCGAATGAAAGGGGAAAAAGCAACCCCATTCTCTCTGTGTTGCCAGCTTAGTCGCGAGTTACGGCAACAATGATGGCCCATTCCTTATTTTTGTCTGATCAGATCCAGGAGATCATCGGCGCTCATTTTGGCGCTGATGTCGCTTCCGGTGAGCAGGCTGCCGGCAAGATCCCGTTTTTCCTGATGCAGCTTTACGATTTTTTCTTCAATGGTATCCTTACAGATAAGCCGGTAGATGGTGACCGGACGGGTTTGACCGATGCGGTGGGCGCGGTCGGAAGCCTGATCTTCAATGGCTGGATTCCACCAGGGATCCATGTGAATGACATAATCGGCGGCCGTCAGGTTGAGTCCAAGACCGCCAGCCTTGAGACTGATAAGAAAGAGATCACTTTTTCCCGACTGAAATTCATCGACCTGTTGCTTCCGTTTGGCGCTGCTGGTGGAGCCATCCAGATATTTATAGGCAATTCCCTTGCCATCCAGATACTCGCGCAGAATCTGGAGATGGCCGATGAACTGGCTGAAGACCAGAGCCTTGTGGCGTCCGCCCAGAAGTTCTTCAATGACGGCGGAAAATACCTCCAGTTTGGCACCGGGAAGATTGGTGTCCGGGGCGATCAGGCGTGGATGGCAGCAGGCTTGCCGCAGTTTCATGATCTCGGTGAGAATCTGCAGGTGCCTGCCCTTTTTCCCGTCATTATTTTCAAGGGCTTGCAGGGCGTTTTGTCTGAGTGCCTCGTAAAAATGGGTTTCATCCTTGCTCATGGCCACATGCAGGGTGACCTCGGTGCGGGGCGGCAGCTCTTCCAGGACATCGGATTTGATGCGGCGCAGGATAAAGGGACGAATCAGTTTCTTCAGTTTGAGGCGGGCCTCACGGTCGTGATAGCGCTCGATGGGAATGGCAAAGCGATCATTGAATCGATTCAAGGTGCCGAGCAGACCGGGGTTGATAAAGTGAAAGAGGTTCCATAGCTCTCCCAGATGATTTTCAATGGGCGTACCAGTGGTGATCAGCCGGAATCTGGCCTGGAGGGCCATGGCGGCCTTGGAGCGTTTGGTTGCTGCATTCTTGATGGCCTGGGCCTCGTCCAGAATAATGGTCTGCCATTTGACCTGCGATAACAGCTCATTTTCCTGTTGAAGCAGGGTGTAGGTGGTGATCAGGAGGTCAAATTTTCCCAGTCCCTGAATGGTTTTTTTGCGATCCTTACCGGGCAGGGAGCAGATATTTAGGGTGGGGGCAAAACGATTGACCTCGGTTTCCCAGTTGGTTGAGACAGAGGTCGGGGCGATGACCAGTGACGGTCCTTCCTCGGCCAGCTCGAGGATAATGGCCAGGGACTGGATGGTCTTGCCCAGCCCCATGTCATCGGCCAGACAGCCGCCAACACCCCAGTGAACAAGGCGGGACAGCCAGTTAAAGCCTTCCAGCTGATAATCGCGTAACTCTGCCTGCAGGGTGGTGGGAAGCTGAGGGGTGAAGGATTGGATGCTTTTCAGTTTTGCCAGCTGGGCTTCCCAGCCGGCATCCGTGATGGTTTGTGCCTGATCGATGAGCTTTTGCAGGGGGAGCGCGGCCAGGGGATGGAGGAGGATCTCGTCTCCGCCTTCGGTATCAGAGTCTTCGGAAAAGATGTTCAGTTCTTTCAGGCGTTTTTTGAACTCCTGGGTGAGCGCCAGAAACTGCCCCTCTCCGATCTGGACAAAACGTCCGGAGGCGCCTTTCACCTTGGTGAGCAGTTCACGCAGGTCAATGACTGTATCCTGGTCCAGCACGACCTCTCCGGACAGGGCAAACCAGTTCTGATGATTGGTGCGAATCTTCAGATTCAGGTTATTCATGGAGGCCTGGTGACTGACGGTCAGCTTTTCTCCCTCCGGCCATTCTATGATCACCTGGTCGTGGATGGCCTGTAACTCGAGCAGGGCCTGCAAACAGTCATCAGGATCCTGCAGGTACCATTCCCGATCTCCTTCCTGTTCAATGTCGATGGCAAGGTCAAGGATGGGACAGGATTCTTCGATCTCGCGTGCATTCTGCTCTTCCAGGGCCATATTACGCCGGGTTTGCAGGCGCTTGCCGCGCACCTCGGCCATGATATTTTCCACACCCTGCCCCGGTTTCAGATAATGGCTGCCTTCCGCGAAGGGTTTGACAAACATCTCCAGTCGAAAGCCGCCGCCATAGGGAAGCAGATGGATGTAAATGGAGGGGTCAGCCTCGACAAATTCAATATGGGTGTGTTTATTGGTTGAGCTGTCAATGGCGATGGCTGAGTGGACGGTCATGTAAGAGGAGATGTTGCCGATGGCGGTCAGCACCTGCTCACTTGCCTCTAATGGCACACTCAAGCCGGCAGGGCCGGTAATCTGGGCAATGCGACGATGATTATCGTTGATTTCAATGATCTTGAAGCGGGTGGGGGTTTCGGCAAAGACGGTGATGGCATTTTTGGTCACGGCCTGGGCAAAACGAATATGCAGCTGTCCTCCCCGCTCTTCCACCAGCAGCTCAGGTTCGCCGGCGACAAACTCCACCATTGAGGTTGGTGACCGGGCAAGAAAGATCAGCGGGTGGTTAATCATCGCCACCAGAGCCTTGTCGATGTCAAAGTGATGGCTGATCCCATGGGTCTCTGGATGTTCAACCTTTTGAATGGCAGCGCAGATCTTGCGATCCTGGATAGTCAGGTAGGGCAGCATGTCGCCGGTGTAGAGCCGGGCCAGGGATATGGGACGTCCTTTGCTCCACAGCCCATCAGCGGTGCGTTTCTGTTCTTTGGGGCTGATGGTGATCAGGTCTTTTTTATGGTCGATGAACCAGGCCATCCGGATGGACTGATCCCAGGCCGGAGACTGCTCGACGGTGGTGGCCTGGATCAGGGCCTGCAGGCTTCGCTTCCACGGTTCTTCCGGCTCAAGAATGGAGACCAGCGAGGCCTGGCCGGTTGTTTCCTCGATGGCCCGCATGGCTTCAAGGTAGTCAGCCGGGTCTGCAGAGGTTTTTGCCAGGATGTCGGCGAGATTCAGGGTGAAAAAATGATAGTCATGGGTCTTGGCCTGTTGATAGAGGGCCTCAATCATTTTTTGGGTTTCCGGCTTAAGGGTACTGCTCAGCCAGTATCCGCACAGGCCTGCAAAGAGGATGGTCAGGCTGGAGGGTTTTGTTTGTTCAGCAAGGGAAAAATCCTCATCAATGAGGCTGCTATTATTGCGGGCGCTGATCAGTCCGGCGAGAAAATGGTAGGCCTGCTCTTCGACCCTTCCTGGAAAGAGTGACAGGGCGAGAGCGATACGGCGAGCCACGTCCTGATGACTGTCGGAGGGGTTGGCTTCGAGTTCAGCGAGCAGATGAAAAAGGCCTGGTGGGCCGATAAACGTCACCCGGTCATTGCCGCTCAGCTGTTGGAGGAGCTCCAGATCGTCGGTGAATGCCTGGCGGGCCGGCTCATACTGTCCACGGAGAAAATAGAGGGCGCCGGCGGCACCGGTTCCCTGGAAGCTTTCGGCCTGCACGCTGATCAGGCCTTGCGCATCGTCTAATTTTCCCTCGAGCAGAAGCTGATTGAACAGCAGCCGCTGGAAGGGCAGCCGCTCATCTATGCTGAGGTGCTGGAAGTTTTCCTCATCCTGCAAAAATGCAATAATCTCGGGGAGGGGCAGCAACTCTGACTGGGCATGACGGAGGGCATGATCTGTCAGGAAAAACTGGAACGAAGGCGGCAGGGAGCGAAACCAGAGGGGATCAAAGGGGGTATTGATGATCCGGATAATGGGCGGCACGGAAGAGAAGAATTCTTTGCACTGGCTGCCGAGGAAATCCAGGGCGTCATCGATTAGATCAAACTGCTGGGTGTAAATCCCAATACGCAGCTCGCGCAGGGCTCGCCAGCAACGGGTTGTCCATTTTCCGTAATAGTAGGAGACCGGCGCCTCTTTGCGGATGACCTTGGCAAAAGGGATAAAATTGCCTTCGGCCACCGCAATACGGCTGATGACTTCCGTCACTGCAGGGCTGCATTGCCGTTGCGGGGTAACGAGGCCCAGCTTCTCGAATTTTGAAAAATAATGGGCCAGGTTGGCCGCAGTGGGGCTGGCACCCCTGGGGCTGCGCATATCCAGGGCGGCAAGGCAATTCAGCAGCAGGGTGCTGTTGGCGGGCTCGTAAACAATGGACAGAAACTGCAGAAAAGTCTGTTCAAAGGGGTTGAGCTTTTCGTATTGCTGAAGAAGAGATTGTGAATCTGTCATAAGGGCCCGATTCCTGGTCGGAAAGATCGTGGGTTTTTATTCGCGGTGAGCGTGAGCCGTCGTGCAAAAATAATTTGTGTCATGTTCATGGTCAATGAACGGCATAAGGGACGGTCGCACTGGCGCCGTCCCTGGCCTGCGGAACGAAATGGATAAAAATATTGGGTTTTGTCAGGGCCCCTAATGGAATAGAGGGCAGTGGGTATAAAGAGCAACACTCTCAGGTGATGTTCCCTGAGAGTGTTGCCTTGCCGTTCAAAGATTTTTTAGTTCAAGAGATTCTTGCTGGTAATAATGGTGGAATTTTTTTCCTGGTGTTGCAACCAGGCCCCCAGCAACCGATCCTGTTTCTGCTGGAGCAGGCCGGTTTTATATTCTTTTTTGGTAGCCTCACCCAATGTGGCGGGATCCGGCACCTTGCGCTCAAGAAACTGGAGGACGTAATGGTCATCGCTGACCGTCAGAGGCGCTTTCGGGAAAGGCGCCTTGGGGCCCAGACGCAGGGCCTGCTCGACAAGGGAAGCAGGGAGAGCCGGATCTGGGACGGGGTTGTTCTTGCGCAGTGGGCCGGATTTCAGAATGGTTAAGTGAGCCTCTTGGGCAGCTGCGGCAATATCCGCGCCCGATGACATCTTGGTCAGGAAGGCCTGCGCGGTCTCCTGTGCCATTTTCCGGGCCTTGACCAGTTTGTAATCCTGGGTCGCCCGCTCTTTCACTGCATCAAGTGTCGGTAGAGTCGGTTCCTGAATCGTTTCCGTGAAAACGATGAAATAGCCGGACGGCGTTTCAATCAGTGAGCTAAGCTCACCCTGTTTCAGGGAAAAGACGGTGTCGAGAAACTTCGGGTCACTTTCCAGGTCGGCAGGAGGTGTGGTGCGGCTGAAAAAATCAGTGGCCACAATGGACTTGTCGGTATGCTTATCGGCGTAGGCCTGGAGGCTGCCGGCGGAAATAATGTCTTCATAGGCCGTATTGGCGAGCTGAAAGGTGGCAGGCTTGGTCTGTTCGGCCTGGAGGGTACTGACAATCTCGGCACGGACTTCCTCAATGGAGCGGGTTGTCGCAGGCAGGATCTTCTCGAGTTTGATGATATGGTAACCGAAGGCGGTTGTAACGATGTCGCTAATGGCACCCGGCTGCATGGAGAAAACTGCGTCATCAAACTCCTTGACCATGCGCCCCTGGGTAAAGGCTCCCAGGTCACCGCCTCGGGTCTTGGAGGTGTCCTCTGACAGAGTCTTGGCCAGGGTGGCGAAATCTTTGCCGGTGCGGGCCTTGGCCAGGGTGTCTTCTGCCTTTTTCAGTTGTGCTGCCTGCTGTTCAGGGGAGCTGGTTTTGTCTGCCTTGAACAGAATATGGCGGGCCTGACGTTTTTCCGGTACCTGATAAGTGCCCTTCTCTTTTTCGTAGCGGGCAAGAATCTGTTCGTCACTGACGGGGATGCCTGCCATTGCCGATTTGTAGTGGAAAGGCAGATATTTCAGCTTGATCTTCTGCTCCCCCTTGTAGCGGTTTTTTTCGGTTTCAAACCAATCTGCCAGCTCTTTGCCATCCACCACGATGGTGTTGAGAAAAAGAGCAGGGGAAACCTTGACAACGTTGACGGTCACCGTCTCCTGTTCCCGCTGATACAACTCGATAATTTCGGTATCACTGACGATGGATGCGAAGCTGTTGATTGCGGCAAGGCCTTTCTGGGTGAGGATATCGTCACTGATGGAAGCCTCAAAGCTGTGCGGAGTCATGCGGTTGGCGGTCAGGAGGGCCTTGTAGATTTCAAGGTTGAATGCCCCCTCTTTCTGAAAGTGGGGCATCTTCTGGATGGTTGTCTGGATCTCGACAGGGGCGACCATGAGCCCCATTGCCTGGGTACCCTGACGGAGGAGTGCCGACTGGGTCAGCTGGTTGATAACCTGCTGTTTGACCCCAAGCCCCTTGAGAACCTCGTCGGAGATGGCATCGCCAAACTGTCGACGATAGTCGTTAATGGTCTGCTCATACCGTTGTTGAAAATCCTGAAAGGAAATCTCCTGATCGTTGACGACGATGGCGGCGTCTCGTCCGCTTTGCATCATATTCGTGCCGACACCCCAGAAGATAAAGACCAGGGCGATAACCAGAACCACGCCTTGGATAATGGTGGATTGTGCTTTGTTACGGAGAATTTGCAGCATCGCATACTCAGGGCAAAGGGTTGATCCGGCTTCAGGGGCTGGAGCCAGGCTGGTTCAGCCCCTGAAAGTAAATACGTTTTGGAGAGGCAGAACGACAGAACGAGCCACGTTGAAATGGATAAAAGGTTCGGTTCTTTAATAACGGTTTTAAAAATTCTGACAGCAGGAAACAGCGCAGATTTACTCTTTATTTCCTTTCTCTGCAAGAAAAAAGGCGGATCGGCCCGCTGTGAAACAGGGCAGTATACTGATTATCTTGATGATTCTGATGAGATCCAGGGTGTAATGGAGCATGGGCGATGACGGATGCGTTTCAGGATAAATCAGGAGATGATCCCGGAGAAGAAAAAGTGGGGATGAAGATTGTCGGGGCTTTCCTGTCCGCATGTTTCGTGCTAAGGTTGGAGCGTTGTTGAAGAAGAAAGAAGATACTTCCGGTGCGTCAGAACAGTCGCGCCGTTTTACGCTAACCCCGATGACCGGGATTAGTGCCTTTTACAGATTATTTTCTTGTAAAAAACAACAAGAAAATAATCTGTAAGTCACTAATGTTACCGTCCCGCTATGTGCATCGGGCTCAGGAAAAAAAGGATAAGAAAAATGGGATTAATGGTCACGCAGTTGTATCGTCGGGTTGAGAAGGGGCTGGAGTATTGTTTTAACGTGGAGTCCACTCGTTCGTTGAGTGAGGCGGAGATGGTGAATCTGTGCCTGGTGCTGGCCGACGGTTTTTTGCCGGAGACGGTGTCATTGACGCCGCTGCTGACCGGAGAGCGGGTGGTGGAGGTGGGGCCGCGTCTGAATTTCGCCACTGCCTGGTCGTCGAACATGGTCTCCATCTGTCGGGCAATCGGCCTGGACTGTGTGACCCGGGTGGAGCGTTCGCGCCGGTATTTGGTGGCGGAGGGCGAGGAGCTGCGTGCCTTTATCTCCGCCCACCACGACCGGATGACCGAGTGTCCCTATCCCGAGCCCCTGCACAGCTTTGAGACCGGAATAGTGCCGGAGGCGGTCTATGAAGTGGATCTCAAGGCTGGCGGCCCTGATGCCCTGCAGGGGATTCCCGGGATCTCCATGGACGAGTGGGATCGCCATTTCTATTACGATTATTTTGTTGGGAAGCACCATCGCAATCCCACCATCGTTGAGATCATGGATCTTAATAACGCCAACTCCGAGCATTCCCGGCACGGGTATTTTAAGGGAAAACAGGTGATTGACGGAGTCGAAGAGAAGGAGACCCTCTTTGATCTGGTTATTGATACCTTGACCGCCCATCCTAAGGGTTCAGTGATTGCCTTCAAGGACAACTCCAGCGTGATTGAGGGGTCTAACTTCAGTACCTTGCAACCTCAGCAGCCGGGAGAGCCGTGCGCTTTTGTCAAGCGGGATGTTCGCTATCATCTCCTGCTCACCGCTGAGACCCATAATTTTCCCACCGGCGTGGCCCCCTTTCCCGGGGCTGAGACCGGCACCGGCGGTCGGATTCGCGACGTTCAGGGCACCGGTCGGGGCGGCTTTGTCATCGCTGGAACCGCTGGCTACTGCGTGGGCAATCTCCATATCCCCGGCTATGCCATGAGTTGGGAAAACCATTATCCCTGTCCGGATAATCTGGCCTCCGCCCTGCAGATCGAGATCGATGCCAGCAACGGCGCCTCGGACTACGGGAATAAATTCGGCGAGCCCTTGATCCAGGGCTTCACCCGCTCTTTTGACCTGCGCCTGAATGACGGCAGCGGGGACGGCGAGCGTTGGGGGTATCTGAAACCGATCATGTTCACCGCCGGGGTCGGCCAGATCGATGCCGGCCTGACCAGCAAGAACAAGGAAGAGAAGGGGATGCTGATTGTCCAGGTGGGCGGACCGGCTTACCGGGTCGGCTTTGGCGGCGGCGCGGCATCCAGTATGATGCAGGGTGAGAACGCCTCCGAGCTCGACTTCAACGCCGTACAGCGTGGCGATGCCGAGATGGAACAGAAGATGAACCGGGTTATCCGCGCCTGCAACGAGATGGGAGAGAAGACCCTCATTGATGTGATCCATGATCAGGGGGCGGGCGGTCCGGCTAATGTGCTCAAAGAGCTGGTGGAAAAATCCGGCGGTCGGGTCGAGATCCGTAACATCCGGGTCGGCGATCCCACCATGTCGGTACTGGAGATCTACGTGGCCGAGTACCAGGAGCGTACCGGCTTTCTCATCCGCCCCGAAAATATCGTCCGCTTCCAGGCCATCTGTGACCGGGAGAAGGTGAACTGCGAGGTCTTGGGCGAGGTCACCGGTGATTTGCGTTTTGTCCTCCATGACGCCGCCGATGACTCGACCCCGGTGGATATAGAGCTGGATGTTCTCCTTGGCAATATCCCCCAGAAAACCTTCACCGATACCCGCCGTGATCCCGGCCTGCAACCCTTGCGGCTGCCTTCCGGTTTGACTGTTGCCGCCGCCCTCCATGACGTGCTGCGCCTGCTCTCGGTTGGCTCCAAACGTTTTCTCACCAATAAGGTGGACCGCGCCGTTACCGGGCTCATCGTCCGCCAGCAGTGCTGCGGCCCCTTGCAGCTCACGGTCAGTGACGTGGCGGTGGTTGCCCAGAGCCACTTCGGACTCACCGGGGTGGCCACGGCCATCGGCGAGCAGCCGGTTAAGATGCTGGTGAATCCTGCTGCTGGCGCTCGCATGGCGGTGGGCGAGGCCCTGACCAATCTGGTCTGGGCCGGAATTAAAGATCTGGAAGAGGTCAAGTGCTCGGCCAACTGGATGTGGGCGCCCAAGCTGCCCGGTGAGGGCGCGGCCATCTATGATGCGGCCCGGGCCATGCGCGACGCCATGGTTGCCATCGGCATTGCCGTGGATGGCGGCAAGGATTCCCTGTCTATGGCCACCATGGTGGACGGCGAGACGGTGAAATCGCCTCGACAGCTGGTGATCTCACTGTATGGCGCCGTGCCGGACATTGGCAAGGTAATCACCCCGGATATTAAAGAGCCGGGCAGTGCGCTTGTGCTCCTGGACCTCTCCTGCGGCCATCACCGGCTGGGCGGGACGGCCCTGGCCCAGGTCCATGGCCAGATTGGCAGCGAAAGCCCCGATATGGATGATCCCGCCCTGGTAAAACGGGCCTTTGGGGCGGTGCAGGAGCTGATTCGTCGCGGTCTGATTCTGGCTGGCCATGACCGCAGCGACGGCGGCCTGATCACCACCCTGCTGGAGATGGCCTTCAGCGGCAACTGCGGCCTCGATGTCGAGCTTGTCGGCAGTGCGGTCATGCCCACCCTCTTTGCCGAAGAGCTCGGCCTGGTGATTG
This sequence comes from Desulfobulbaceae bacterium, assembly GCA_009773475.1. Lineage (GTDB taxonomy): Bacteria > Desulfobacterota > Desulfobulbia > Desulfobulbales > Desulfocapsaceae > UBA2270. The sequence continues at coordinate 40,746 of WSXV01000001.1, forward strand.
AGTGTCGGCAGGCGGATCTGGATGCAATTGCCGCACTCTTGACCGCAAGCGATGTGCCCCATGCACTGATCGGCAGGAGCACCAGTGACAAGCAGATCCGGGTACGGGTCAACGGTGAACCGGTGCTCGATGCAGCCATGCCGACCCTGCGCCAGACCTGGGAGGAGACCAGCTACCAGCTCGAACGTCTGCAGATGAACCCAGACTGTGCCGATGCCGAAAAGCTCAATATTGCCCACCGGCCCGGCCCCACCTATCAGCTCCCCTTCATCCCGGAGCTGACGGCGGCCGCCATCCTCGAAAGCAAGGACAAGCCCAAAATCGCCATCCTCCGGGATGAGGGCTCCAATTCCGACCGAGAGATGACCGCCGCCTTTTATGCGGCCGGTTTTGAGCCCTGGGATATCTGTATGAACGATCTGTTGACCGGGCGGATCACCCTGGATGGCTTCCGGGGCTTGGCGGCGGTGGGCGGCTTTTCCTATGCCGATGTGCCCGAGTCGGCCAAGGGCTGGGCCGCCACCATTCTGTTTAACGAGCAGCTTAAGGCCATGTTCAACGCCTTCTATAATCGGCCCGACACCTTCACCCTTGGCATCTGCAATGGCTGCCAGCTCTTCGGGTTGCTGGGCTGGGTACCCTGGCAGGGGATCACTCCGCAAAGCCAGCCCCGTTTTGCCCACAACACCTCGGGCCGTTTTGAATCGCGCTGGGTGACAGTCAAGGTGCTGCCATCCACGGCCATCATGTTTAAGGGCATGGAGGATTTGGTCTTCGGGATCCATCTTGATCATGGCGAAGGCCGGCTCCATTTCCCTGATCCCGCCATTCGCCGGCAGGTGGAGGAGGGTTCCATGACCCCCATGGTCTATGTGGATGACAACGGTCAGGCCACCGAGGCCTATCCCTTTAACCCCAACGGCTCGCCCGACGGCCTGGCCGCCCTCTGCTCCCCCGATGGCCGCCATCTGGCCTTGATGCCCCATCCCGAGCGGGCCTTCCTGCCCTGGCAGCTCCACTATCTGCCCGAGTCCCTGAAGGATATCCAGGCCTCGCCCTGGTTGAAGATGTTCCAGAATGCCTATACCTGGTGTATGGAAAAGGAAGCGTGAGCTTCAAGGAAGAGGCATTCAACTTTACCCAATGGAGTTTTGACGATGACCAGAATTGAGATGTTTACCGGAAAGGGCGGGGTGGGCAAGACCACGATGTCGGTGGCCACCGCCCTGAAATACGCGCAATCTGGTAAAACACTGCTGATTTCCACCGATCCTTCCGGTTCTATTTCCGAAATTTTCGGCCAGCCGCTGGATCAGGGTTTGACAGAGGTTGCCCAGAACCTTGATGCCGTGGAGTTGACCCGGGCCCAGGTTCTGGCCCTCTGGCGGTCAAAATTTGGTGATGAGATGTATGCGGTCATCTCCTCTTTCCTGCCGGTGGGACCGGAGATCATCGACTATATCGAAGGGGCGCCGGGCATTGAGGAGGAGTTTATGCTCGACTATCTCCTGACCAAGGCGCAGAGTAACGTGTACCAGACCATTGTCTGGGATACCGCACCGACTGCAACAACGCTGAACATGCTTTGTATTCAACAGCTTTTTTACACTCACCTGACCCAGGCCCAGAAGATTTATCTGAAGGTGAAAGGGGTTTTCAGCCAGGTTGATCCCCTCTCTTTGATCAATAGCTGGCGGGAATTGACCGCCCAGATCATCACCATGTTGAAAACAGACACCACCGCCTGGGTGGTCGCCAATCCCGAGCGACTGCCGGTGGAGCAGGCCCTGAATATTGCGGCTTCGCTCAGCGCCTTCGGCATTGGGGTGAATGGTTTTATTTTGAACAAAACCCTGCCGCCGGAATTATGCAGTTGTCATCCCTTCTGGCAGGCCAAATATGATTCCCAGCAGCGCTGGCGGCAAAGGATGCTGCAAGGGGCAGCAGGGCGGAAGGTGAAAGAGATTGCGGAGCTCTCCGGCGAGATGCAGGCGCTGGGGGTTTTGGCTGAGGTTGCAGAGCTTCTGCAAAAATCCTGATGAGCCTATCGGTTGAGGGAACAACGAGGGCTGAAGAGCAGCTTTCAAATGAGGGGGTAGCCATGACCGTCGTACTCACCATCGCCGGTTCAGACAGCAGCGGCGGGGCCGGAATCCAGGCCGACCTGAAGACCTTTGAGGCCTTCGGGGTCTTCGGATGCAGCGCCATCACCGTTCTTACGGCCCAGAACACCATGGGGGTGCAGGCCATCCATCCGCTGCCGGTGCCCTTTATCGTTGCCCAGATCGAGAGTGTGCTCAGTGATTTTGATGTCGCCGCGATCAAGCTTGGCATGCTCTACAATCGAGAGATCATTGAAGCCGTAGCCGCCATCATCAAGCTGCTCACCATTCCCGTTGTCCTTGATCCGGTCTGTGTCTCCAAGACGGGCTCGCCCTTGCTCCAGGAAGACGCGATTGAAGCGCTGCGCGCCCTTTGCCGTGTTGTGACCCTGTCCACCCCCAACCAGCATGAGGCATACCGGCTGTTTGGCTATGAGGGCGGGGAGAGTGATTTACCCGGTATCCTCCTTGATCATCCTGCACCGGTGCTGATCAAGCATCATGCGACGGACACGATGTGTGCCGATATGCTCTACAGCGGAGCTACAAAACGGGTATATGTCGCCGATCTCATCGACTCCAACAGTGAACACGGAACAGGCTGCTCCTATTCCTCGGCCATTACCGCCAGCCTTGCCTTGGGATTTGAACTTGACGAAGCTATCGGACGCTCCAAACAGTTTATTACCGAGGCAATCCGTTTTGCCCCCGCCATCGGCCATGGCCGTGGGCCCATCAATCATAAACAAGGAGGCCTTTATCTTGCTGCAAGGACTCTATGCCATTACTGATGAGATTCTAACTCCCGATCACAGCATTCTCAGTCAGGCCGAAACTGCTCTGCAGGCCGGGGTAAAGCTCCTTCAGTACCGCCACAAAAGCGGCAAAGACAGCGAGGTCGAGGAGGTTTGCATCAAATTGCAGCGATTGTGCCGCCAATATCAGGCGCTGTTTATTATCAACGATCGTCCCCATCTCGCCCAGGCCATTGGCGCCGATGGTCTGCATGTCGGTATCGAAGACATGGAGTTCTCCCGGGCCCGGAAGATTTTTGCCAAAGGGGTGATCGGGGTGTCGTGTTATGGAGATGTGGCAAGGGCACGCCTGGCCCAGGATGCGGGGGCCGATTACGTTGCCTTCGGTTCTTTTTTTCCCTCGCCCACCAAGCCATCCTCAAAGGTTGTTCCGATGCAGGTTCTGAGCGAGGCCAAAGCGGCCCTGACCATTCCGGTCTGCGCCATCGGCGGGATTAATGCCGCCAATATTCATGAAATCTCCGCCCATGGTCCCGACATGATCAGCGTAGTATCGGCGGTGTTTGCCGGTGACATTCCCTCTAATGTTGCCAGACTCAATGCGGTCATGCAGGGATAACGCTGCGGCTAGCCGAGGAAGTGTTTTAATTCCTGAGCTCTTGCCCCCTTTCCTCCTGCAGTACCCGGGGGAGGAGAGGTTCCATAACGACGAAATCGAATTCGTGCTATGAAAACAAAACTTTCCTCCATCAATCTGCTGACCGAACTGGAACAGCCACGGAACCAGGATCTGCGGGCCGAGCTGAGCGAGAAGACCTTCTCTGCGCACAGCCTGATCTTTGCCCCGGGCCATGAACAGGATCTGGTCTTCATTGTCAAAAAAGGCCGCCTGCGCCTCTATCTGGCGGTGGAGGACAAGGAATTTTCCCTGGCCATCCTCGAGCCCGGCGACATCTACGCCACCCATACCCAGGCCCATGTGCAATCCATCGATGAGGTTGTCCTGCTGCTTATCCCCACTCGCAGACTGCACGAGTATATGGCCAGCCATCCGGCCCTTTCCGCAACCATCATCAGTATTCTGGGCATGCTTCTCAAGCAGTCCTTTTCCATTATCAACAGTCTGGTTTTTAAAGATATCACCCGTCGCCTCATCGATTTTTTACTCAACGAAGCAGCCCAGAGTAAGATTCGCGACGACCGGGGCATTATCATTGAGCTCAATTTGACCACCACCGACCTGGCCGCCGTGCTGGGCAGCTCCCGACAGACCCTGTCCACCATCCTTGGAGCCATGCTCAAAGAGGGGGTTCTTGTGAAAAGGCAGCGTGGAGCGTATCTGCTCCCCGATCTGAACCGGCTGATAAACTATGTCCGTCCCTGAGTCCCCGGCATTCTCCATTAATTCTTCCTTACTTTTGCCCTCAACTTGAAAAGCTTCTCCGCTTTGTGATACTCTTCTTCTGTTCCACAAGCTTCTTTGAGAGTATGTTTTTTTCTGATGTTCAAGAAAATAAAACACCGGTTTTGTCAGACAGCTGACAGCAGGCCCATGGGAATTCTGCTATCCTCGGCTGTTGTCGGGCATAATCCCCGGCGAAGATTTCAGAAATTCTTGAAAATCAGCTTGGAACGGTGTTTCGGCCACGCAACTCCGCCTCTTTTTCTTGTTGTCTTAGGGAAAAATCTTGCGAGGTTGTCAACTTTGAAAAAGGAATTAAACAGGAGCGTTAACATGACACAGACAAAGAAAACCATCGAAGAGATGAGTATTTGGGAAGACGCCAGACAGATGCTGCGTAAGGCCGAGCGGGACGGGGTTGAGACCGCCTGGGACAGGCTGGAACAGCAGACCCCGCATTGTCAGTTTGGTGAAACCGGTGTCTGCTGTCGTATCTGCACCATGGGGCCCTGCCGCATCGGGAAAAAAGCCCAGTTTGGTGTCTGTGGCGCCGACGCCGATGTCATTGTCGCCCGTAATTTTGGACGCTTTCTCGCAGGCGGCGCGGCAGGCCACTCCGATCATGGCCGGGACTGCATTGAGGCCTTTCATGCCGTAGCCCACGGAGAAACCCAGGATTACCAGATAAAGGACAGTGTCAAGATGCTGCGCATTGCCGCAGAGCTTGGGATTAAGACCGAAGGTCGTGAGCTGCTCGATGTAGCCAAAGACCTGGCTGCCGAGTTTTTTGAGAGTTTTGGCAGCAGGCGCGAGCAGGTCGGTTTTATTAACCGGGTTCCGCTCAAACAACAGGAACTCTGGAAAAAGCTGGGGATCATGCCGCGCGGAGTTGACCGGGAAATCACCGAGATGATGCATAGAACCCACATGGGCTGCGACAATGATGCCGCTAACACCCTGCTCCAGGGTGCCCGCATGTCCCTGGGGGATGGCTGGGCCGGGTCGATGATTGCCACCGAAGTTTCCGATATCCTCTTTGGCACCCCTTCGCCGCGCATGTCTAAGGTCAATCTGGCGGTGTTGAAGAAGGATCAGGTCAATATCCTTGTCCATGGGCATAATCCCATTGTGTCCGAGAAGATTCTGGAGGCGGTCAATGATCCTGAGCTCATCGCGTATGCCAAGGAAAAAGGCGCCAACGGGATCAATCTGGCCGGTCTCTGCTGTACCGGCAACGAGCTGATGATGCGGCAGGGCATTCCCATGGCCGGCAATCACCTGATGACCGAGCTTGCCATTGTCACCGGCGCGGTGGAACTGATTGTGGTGGATTACCAGTGTATTATGCCCAGTCTGGTGCAGGTGAGCAAATGCTATCACAGCAAGATGATCACCACCGCCGACAAGGCCCGCTTCACCGGCGCCGAGCATGTGAAATTTGAGATGCACAATGGCCGGGAGCAGGCTCGCAAAGTCGTCCGCATGGCCATTGATCGCTTTCCTCTGCGCAACCAGGACCGGGTGGAGATTCCAGAAAATCCAGTGGATCTTGTCACCGGATTTTCCAACGAGGCGATTCTTGCGGCCCTCGGCGGCACCCTTACCCCATTGATCGATGCAATCAAGGCGGGAAAGATCAGGGGCGCGGTGGGGATTGTCGGATGCAATAACCCCAAATACCAGCATGACTACTGCAATGTCAACCTGGCCCGGGAGTTGATCAAAAAAGATATCCTGGTGCTCGCCACCGGCTGCGTCACCACCGCCGCCGGCAAGGCCGGTCTCCTGGTTCCCGAAGCCATCGAGCAGGCCGGGCCGGGCTTGAAGGAAATCTGTGGCGCCTTAGGGATTCCGCCGGTTCTGCATATGGGAAGCTGTGTCGATAACGCCCGGATTCTCCAGCTTGCCGCGATGCTTGCCAATGAAATCGGGGTGTCCATCTCCGATCTGCCGCTGGCCGCCTCCTCACCCGAATGGTATTCGGAGAAGGCCGCCACCATCGGCACCTACGCGGTGGCCTCGGGGATCTACACCCATCTTGGCCATCCGCCCAATATCACCGGCTCGCCCATCGTGACCCAGCTTGCACTCAGCGGCCTGGACGATCTGGTGGGGGCCTGTTTTGTCATCGAGCCCGATCCCTTCAAGGCGGCCGAGCTTATTGATAAGCGGATTACCGATAAACGCATAGCCCTTGGGCTTGCCGGATAACGGCATCTTAGAATTTTTTCTGCATTGAATGATCGAAAGAGCGCCCTCAGGGGCGCTCTTTCCGTTTATGGCAATCGCTCTCTTCTTTCAAGGTTTTCTAAAGATTGACACTCGTCGTCAGGCACTTTATAACAGATCATCCGGCTTCAGATATTTTAATGTGTTGGTGCCTGTTGTGGCGATCTGCCGCATATTGAATTCCCTTGAGCTTCTTGCAAAATGAAGAATGACGTCTTGGTTATTTCGCAGGAACCTCCTGCGTCTTGTAAAAAAGTAGCGTTTCAATGACTGATGTGACCATGAGAAAAGAGCCGATAGACCGATGGCTGGTTGATCCCATGCAGCGTTTCCTGAGCCACAGCTCGATGAGCGGCATGGTCCTTTTTTCGGCGGCACTCATCGCTCTGATCCTCTCTAATTCCCCATGGTCAGCGGCCTTTCATCATTTCTGGGAGATCAAGTTCAGCATCGGATTCAGTCACTGGCAGCTTTCTAAAAGTCTGCATCACTGGATAAACGACGGGTTGATGGCGCTCTTCTTTTTTGTGGTCGGGCTTGAGTTAAAACGGGAGATGATCAGCGGCGAGCTGAGCCAACCCCGCAACGCCATTCTGCCCATTGTCGCGGCCATCGGCGGCATGCTGGTTCCGGCCGGACTCTACTTCATCCTCAATCCCTCCGGCGAATCTGCGGGCGGATGGGGCATTCCCATGGCAACCGATATCGCCTTTGCCCTCGGCATCCTGTTCCTGCTTGGCGACCGGGTGCCGGTTTCGCTGAAGATCTTTTTGACGGCCCTCGCCATTGCCGATGACCTTGGGGCGGTGCTGGTGATCGCCTTTTTCTATACCTCAGAGATTGACGTGCCAAGCCTGCTCTCAGGCCTCGGATTTCTCTGTGTCCTGATCATCGGTAACAAGATCGGAATCCGCAGTGCCCTCTTTTACGGCATTGTCGGTATTGGGGGTGTGTGGCTTGCCTTTCTTCTGTCGGGCGTACATGCTACCATCGCGGCGGTGCTGGCAGCTTTTACCATTCCCGCCCGGGTCAAGTACGATGAAAACACCTACAATACCAAGCTGGATGCCTTATGCGTCGGCTTTAAAAATGCCTGCCCGAATAATTTTCCCACCGTCACCACTGAACAGCTGCATATTCTCAATGAAATCCGCACCATCTCCAAGCTGGCGCTAACACCCCTGCAACGGCTGGAACACGCGCTCCATCCTCTGGTTGCCTTTGTCGTCATGCCGATCTTCGCCCTCGCCAATACCGGGATGACCTTTTCCAGCGACAGCCTTACCCAGCTCACCAGTCCCATTACCCAGGGCGTTTTCCTGGGCCTGCTGCTGGGCAAGATGCTGGGAGTGGTGGGCTTTGTCGCTCTTTTTGTCAAGTTGAAGTGGGCCGTTCTCCCCGAGGATTTTACCGGCCCCTTACTCATCGGCGCCGGTTTCTTAGCCGGGGTAGGATTTACCATGTCCCTCTTTATTGCAGAGCTGGCCTTTACCAGTCAGGTTTTAGTGGAGGAGGCCAAGCTGGGAATCCTGCTTGCCTCGCTGGTTTCCGGGGTGCTGGGGTATTTTATTATCAAAAGACAAGTTGTTAAATCGTAGGACAGGTTGAAATTGCGGCCTTCGATTGATGGACTTCCGACTCCAAAAACAGTACGTTCATTCAAGGACGCTGTAGTCGGATGAGCCGTAAAATCTTGACTTCCAACCGTGCTTTTATTATATCCAGCCCTGCCTGCATATAACCCCAAAAGGAGACCAACATGAAGAATATCCCATTGAATGAACGTGTTATTTTTGCCCTTGATTTCTCAGATCCCAAGGTGGCCATGGAGTGGGTCGCAAGGTTGGACGGCGACATCAAATTTTTCAAGGTCGGCCTGCAGCTTTTTTTGGCCGGCTGGTGGAATGTCGTGGACGCCATTATCCAGCGCGGCAACAAGGTCATGGTGGATCTCAAGTTTTTCGATATCCCCGAGACTGTCCAGCTTGCGGTGCAACAGCTCCAGCACCACGGCGTCACCTTTGCCACCATCCACGGCAATACCCCGATCATTGAGGCGGCGGTGAAGGAAAAAAGCGATCTTAAGATTCTGGCGGTCACCGTCCTCACCAGCTTTGACGAGTCAGACATGATTGAACTGGGGATGACCGGCTCCATCCGTGATCTGGTTTTGCTTCGCTCGCGCAAGGCCCTGCAACTGGGGTGCGACGGCGTGGTGTCCTCCCCCCTTGAAGCCGCGCCGCTACGCAACGAACTCGGGCCCAATTTCCTGATCGTCACCCCCGGCATCCGGCCAGGGCTGAATCGCGACGTGGAAAAAGACGACCAGCGCCGCGTCGCCACCGCCCAGCAGGCCATTCTCAACGGTGCCGATCATGTGGTGATCGGCCGCCCCATCTCCACCTCACCCGATCCGCTGTACACCGTCAAAACCATTCTCGATGACATCGGCGCAGGCCTGGCCTTATCGGCGCCACCACCGCGCTTAGGGCTATAATCTTTTTTAGAAGTAATTCGAATTCTCAATCAAGTGTTACATATCGGGCTCGATCGATAAAGAAAGCTCCCCTCCCTGACCCTCCCCCGCCAAGGGGGAGGGAAATTCTGGAAACTTCACGCTTGATTTGGAAATGGAAAAATGAGCGAAGTGCAAAGGAATTGCTGCGGGCAGTCTTGACGTAGCGGCTCGTTGGTGCGACCTTTCTTCTTTCTTTTCAATTCTTCCGCCGATGTTTCACCGGCAAAATCTTCATCTGTTCGCGGTATTTGGCCACGGTGCGGCGGGCAATCTGGATGTTGGCCGTGGCCAGTTTTTGGGAAAGGGCCTCATCGCTGAGGGGTTTGTGCGGATCTTCGTCTCGGATCAGTCGGCGCAGCTCTTCCCGGATGGATTCGGCAGCCATGGGATCTTCGCCTTCGCGGGGGATGGAGGTGGAGAAGAAGTATTTGAGCTCATAGATCCCCTGCGGCGTGTGCACGTACTTGTTGGAGGTGACCCGGCTGACGGTGGATTCGTGCATGCTGATGTCTTCGGCGACGTCCCGCAGGATAAGGGGCTTGAGGCGGGTGGGACCAAATTCAAAAAAGTCATGCTGAAAACGGAGAATGCTCTCCATCACCTTGAGGATGGTGCGTTGCCGCTGGTGCAGGGATTTGAGGAACCACTCGGCATCTTTGATCTTTTCTTTGATGTAGGAGGACGATTCCTTTTCCAGCTTGACATCGCCCTTGAGGAGTTCCTGGTAGTAAGAGGAAAGTTTGAGATTCGGCAGGTCGTCGTCATTGAGCCGCACCACATACTCGCCGTCAATCTTCTTCACGTAGATGTCGGGGACGATATAGTTGGTACTTTCCTGGGCAAAGGGCAGGCCGGGATAGGGGGTGAGCTCGGAGGTGATGAACTCAACGGCCTTCTCGATTTCGTGCCTTTTGTGGCCGGTGGCCTTGGCAAGGGCCGCATGGTTACTGGTTTCCAGGAGGTTTAGATGATGCAGGACGATCTCGGCGGCCAGGGATTTGCCTAAGCCTTTGCGTTCCAGTTGGAGAAAGAGGGATTCGCTGATGCTTCTGGCAGCAATCCCCGGCGGGTCAAGATCCTGAATGAGTTCGAGGATGTATTCAGCCGAATCCTGGTCGCAGCCGGTCTCTTCCAGAATTTCCGGCAGATCAATCTCAAGAAAGCCGTAGCGGTTAAGATTGCCGATGATGAACAGGGCGATGTCCCACTCTTCCGAGTCCAGGTCGCTATGGGCCAGCTGCCAGTGGAGATAGGCGGAGAGTCCCGGTTTCTGGGAGATGAAGTCAAACTGGCTGGGGGCGTCGGCGGCGGGAGTTTCGTGGGAAAAGGAGAAGTTGTCGCTGACCACATCGTCAAAGGTGTTGGCGTAGTCCTCCCAGTTGGTGTCGGGGAGGATGTCCGTTGTTCTGATCGGCTCGGTGAAGTCTCTCTCCGGGGCGAGTCCCGGGGCCTCTTCGACGGCAGAAAGGCTCATGGGGTTGCTGATTTCTTCCTGGAGGGTGAAGTCTTCTTCCAGGGCCGGATTCTGTTCCAGTTCGGCCTGCAGGGCATTACTCAGCTCCAGACGATTGAGTTGCAGCAGCCGGATGGCTTGCCGCAACTGCTGGGTCATCATCAGTTTTTGGGTCAGCTTGAGCTGTTGTCTGAGTTCAAGGCCCATGGCGGTTACATGCTGAAATTTTCGCCCAGGTACATCTTCCTGGCGACTTCACTGGCGATGATGTCGTCGGCGACACCACTGGTGAGGATCTGGCCGGCGTTCATGATGTAGGCAAAATCGCAGACCTGCAAGGTTTCCCGGACGTTGTGATCCGAGATGAGGATACCGAGTCCTTTGTCCTTCAGCCCGATGATAATCTTCTGGAGATCGGCCACGGAAAGGGGGTCAATCCCGGCAAAGGGCTCATCCAGGAGGATAAAGTCGGGGTGGGTGGCCAGGGCGCGCATGATCTCCACCCGGCGCCGCTCGCCTCCGGACAGGGCGTGCCCCTTGTTGTCCCGCAGATATTCGATCTTTAGATCCGCCATCAGCTCGTCGATCCGGTTGTTGATCTCATTTTTCGACAGCCCCAGCGGTTCGAGGATGATCCGCACATTTTCTTCCACTGTCAGCTTTTTGAAGACTGAGGGCTCCTGGGCCAGATAGGTGATGCCCTTCAAGGCCCGTTTATGGATGGGCAGGGTGGTAATATCTTCGCCATTGAGCAGAACCTGACCCCCATCCGGCCGGATAAATCCGGCAATGGTGTAAAAGGAGGTGGTTTTGCCGGCGCCGTTGGGCCCCAGCAGTCCCACTACGAAACCGGTGTTTACCTGGACGCTGACGCCGTCGACTACGGTGCGGCTGCGATAGCGTTTGACGATGTTTCTGGTTTCAAGCTGGGCCATGGATGGATGCCGGGGGAAGAAGTGGGGTACAACCGTTCTGCAAAGGAGTGAGCATCTTCATGGGTTCATTACTTTTTGGGAATAATGGTGGCGTTGACCCGTCCGCCTTTTTTGCCGGTGGTCGCCTCGGAAGGAGTGACCTCTGAGCGACCTTCATCCATAAAATAGGTGATGGTCTCGCCGATCACCTGATTTTTCCCCTGCCATGCCCTGGCCCCTCCGGAGAGGATAACCTTTCGTTCCGGGGCCAGATAGTCCATCTTGCTGCCGGTTCCCAGCCAATCGCCCCTCGTGACCTCTACCTTGCCCACGCAGATGATTTTGGTGACCTCCTGTCCTTGCGCATTGCCGGCAGCGGCGTAGAAGACCGTCATCTCGTCGGCGCGGATCCGAACATCGGCCTGAGTGGCGATGACGTTGCCGGAAAACAGGACGCTGTCTTTTTGTTCCAGGGAAACCATTCGGTCGGCCTCAATGTTGATGGGGGCCTTGTTGGATGATTTAGCGGTGGGATCGGCGGAGAATGCGGGAGCGGTGATGAAAAACAGAAGCAGGAACAGGGCAGAGGCGCAAAAGGTGGAGTTGAAAAGGGGGGAAACGCGCATGAAAAAGCTCCTGTTCGGATTGAAGGGCATCGTTAATGGCCTCGGCAAGGGTACATGACTGTTTGAACTCGCTCCATGAATGGATAAAGAGGAGCCGCAGACTCCCTCCGTGCGTACATCAGAATAGGCTGTGGCCAATGCAATTATTGAGCCTATGATACTCGCCACTGAATTAATTGTAAAGGAGACGGTTGGTAAATGTTGATCGGCCGGAAGTAAAATTGTAGAAAGAGTGCTTTACTTGCCCGGAGCTTGTCATTACTGTATAAATCTTAACTCTTCGCCTTTGTCTTTGTTTTATCAGTTAAATTAAAGTTCGGAAGAGTTTTTTTGTGTTATGGCCGTTGCATGATCCGACCGTCCTGGTCTACCGGGAAAGAGGTACAAGATAAATGATTGATAAAAACGACCAGTCCGGTCGGTCCTCTCACCCCGGTTCCTCTGATGGCGGGGCCTTTGTCTTTTTGGATGCGTGCGGAAAACGCTGGCCCCGGCTCCGCTTTTTCATGGTGGTCATCGGGCTCCTGCTGTTTGTTGCGATGATCCTCTTTGCCCAGACCTTACTTCTCCCCTCCTCTTTGACCCTGCCGCCGGCAGTGCAGCAGCTCAAGTCCCGCCTGAAGACTCTTCAGGCCAAAGAACAGCAGACCAGGCAACTGGCGGCAAGGCCGGTGTGGTTGAATTTTGTCAAGGGCAAGGCCGGAAGCACCCCGACCGTTCCTTTTCTTGCCAGGCCATTGGAACAGCAACCGGTGCCCCCGTCGCCTTTACGGAAACAGCATGTGGCCAGGTTGGCCCCCGTTGAGGAGATCCACCTGGGATTTTATGAGGGCTGGGATCCTGCCAGTCTTGATTCGCTTAAGGCCAATGGCGCCGATTTGACCCATCTCTGTCCGGACTGGCTGACGGTTGAGGATGGCCGTGGCACCCTTAAGGGGGAACCCGAACCGGCGGTTCTTGCCATGGTCAAAGAGCAGGGGCTGGTGCTCCTGCCTCATCTGCGGAACATGGACGCTGAAGGGTTCTGGCGGCCGGAGTCAGTGGAGGGACTGGTCAATGGCCCTGTCGCCCGGCAGGATCAGTTTATCGCCAAGCTCCTGTTGAAGCTGAAGGCCATGGATGCGGGTGGGGTTATCGTTGAATGGGAAGAGGTTGATCCCACCTATCGGGATGCGATGACCGCGCTACTGAACAGGATGGCCACGGCGCTCCATGCCGAGAGCCTGGAGTTGTGGCTGAGCGTGCCCATGGGGACGGGCTTAAATGTCTTTGATCTCGATGCTCTGGCCCGACAGGTTGACCGCTTTGTCGCCATGCTGCACGATGAGAATGCCGAGTTTGATCAGCCCGGGCCGGTGGCCTCATGGGAGTGGTTTAACGGCTGGCTCTCCACCCTCATCGCCTATGGCGAGCCCGCGCAATGGGTACTGGCCCTTGGTTCTTATGGCTATGACTGGGCAGACGGAGAGAAAGAGGCGGAAATGGTGCGTTTTCAGGATGTGATGAGCCGGGCAGGCCGTTCAGGACTTGCTGCCTTTGATATCAATACCCCTGTGTACAACCCCCATTTTGTCTATGAGGACTCGGGCGTGGCCCATACCCTCTGGTTTCTGGATGCGGCAACCTTTGTCAATCAGCTCAAACTTGGCAGGAAGCACCATGTCGGCGGCATTGCCATCTCCCGGCTTGGCACTGAGGATCCGGGAATCTGGGATGTTTTGCAGCGTCCTTCCAGCGCGCCCCTTGCCGTTGGCGATCTGGCCGCTCTCGAGACCATCAAACCCGGTGCGGCGATCGCTAATATCGGCCAGGGAAGTTTGATCACCATCGAAGATGAGCGGGCCGACGGGTTGCGCCGGATCACCAGTGAGACCGGTGACGATCCCGATGCCCTGGTGCTGGAGCGATATGAGAGGTTTCCCAGTTATCTCACCATCAACCATCAGGGAAGGGGGTCGCAGGATGCCGCGGTGATTACCTTTGATGATGGCCCTGACCCTGCCTGGACGCCCCAAATCCTCGATGTCCTCAAGGCCAAGGGGGTGAGCGCCACCTTTTTCATGGTTGGCGCCAACATGGAAAAGAATCCCGAGCTTGTCAGGCGTATTGTTGCGGAGGGCCATACGGTGGGTGTGCATACCTATACCCATCCCAATATCGCCCTGGTTTCGGAGGAGCGGGCCTATCTCGAGTTCAACGCCACCCAGCATCTGCTGGAGGCCATAACCGGCCATTCCACCATCCTCTTTCGGCCGCCCTACAATGCCGATACCAATCCCCATGATCCCGAAGAGATCATCCCTGTCCAACTCGCCCAGAAGCTTGGCTATATCACGGTGACGGAAGACATTGACCCCGAGGACTGGTCAAGGCCGGGAGTGGAGGCCATGCTTGCCAACGTGAAAGCGGGCCGCCTTCAGGGTGGCAGCGTGGTTCTGCTCCATGATGCGGGCGGCGACCGGGAGCAGACTGTTGAGGCCTTGCCCAGAATCATTGATTACCTGCGGTTCAGGGGGGATGCGGTTGTGCCCCTCCCAACCCTGCTGGGGATTTCTCTGGAGCAGATGATGCCCATGGTTCCTAAGGATCAGCGGGCGATGAGCAGGATGGTGAGCAAAAGCGGATTCACGACCCTGCATGTGATGACCGAATTTTTCTGGGCCTTTATGATCGTCGCCACTGGCCTTGTGGTGGTGCGAACCCTTGTTGTGGCCTGGCTGGCGATACGAAGCCGCAGGGCTGGGGATGACGGAATTTTGTCGGCACAGACCGTTCCGGAATCTTGTCCGCCGGTCAGTGTGTTGATTGCCGCCTATAATGAAGAAAAGGTCATCAAGCAAACCCTGCAATCCATTTTAAACACCAGCTACTCAGGCATAATCGAGGTGGTGGTGGTGGATGACGGCTCAGGGGACAATACCGCCGGAATCGTGGCTGCCATGGCCGAAGGTGACAACCGTATTCACCTTCTCCGGCAGATCAACAAGGGCAAGGCTACGGCCTTGCAGGTCGGCCTTGCGGCAGTGCGGCACGAAATTATTATCAGCCTCGATGCTGATACCCAGTTTACCCCGGTGACCATTGCCGAGCTGGTCCGCCCCTTTTCCGACCCTGTAGTTGGCGCAGTCTCAGGACGGGCCAGGGTGGGCAATCCCAAGACCCTGGTGGCCAGGTTCCAGTCCCTGGAATATACCTGCGGCTTTAATCTGGATCGCCGCGCCTATCATCGGCTCAACTGTATTACGGTTGCGCCGGGGGCGGTGAGTGCCTTCAAAAAAAACGCGGTGTTGGCGGCGGGCGGGATCAGCACCGATACCCTGGCCGAGGATACCGATTTAACCTTAAGCCTGCACCGGTGTGGATTTACTGTCTGCTATGCCCCCCGGGCGGTGGCCTGGACCGAGGCCCCGGAAACCATCCGGTCCTTTGCCAAACAGCGATTTCGCTGGGCCTTTGGTACCCTGCAGTGTCTATGGAAGCATCGGGACATGCTTTTTGATGGAAAGTTCAGAGCCCTGGGCTGGTTCAGTCTGCCCAGCGCCTGGTTTTTCAATATCCTGCTGGTGGCCCTCGGGCCGATTATTGACGGCTTATTGCTGATGTCGCTGTTTATGAATCCAGCCAGCGGCATCCTCTATTTTTATTTTTTGGTCTTCCTCTGCGCTGATCTGCTGCTGGCAACGGTGGCCTGCCTCATTGAGGGCGAGCCCCTGTCCCAGGCCTGGCTTGTTTTGCCCATGCGCTTTATTTACCGACCGGTGTTGAGTTTTGCCGTTATCAAGGCCATCGTCAAGGCCAGTAAAGGGGTGCTGGTCGGTTGGGGTAAGCTCGACCGCACCGCCTCGGTTCCTTATCATGCCTGAACGGCGCCTGGAGGAAAAGCAGCAATGAGGAAAAACGCATGGGTGAGATGGATGGCCGGATGGTCCAATGGGTTCACCAAAAGGGTTCCTGGTTTTGTAGCGCTGTTCTTCTGCGCTCTTGTCTGCTGTGCCGGTTGTCGGCAGAAAGAGGCGGTCGTGGTCAAGGAGGAAGGCCCCAGAGAGCTGGTGATGCCGGCTGTCGGCGCCTATGCCGGGGCCTATGTGGATTTTGGTGAGGGCGAGGATGATGTCACCTATGATGCCATCGCAGGCTTTGAGCAGATGACCGGCAAGCATCTCGCCATGGTCGCCTTTGGCAATTTCTGGGGCGAGCAGGCCTTTCCGGTGAAGACCATGGATATTGTTTCGGGATACGGGGCCATTCCGCTGATCTTCTGGTCCCCGTGGGATCGCCCCTACATGGAGGATCGGGGCCCGGATCGGTTCAATCTGCCCGATATCCTTGCCGGCAAATGGGACAGCTATATTGATCAGTGGGCCGATGCGGCGCGCAGTTACGGGAAGCCCATCCTGGTGACCTGGGGGCTTGAAATGAACGGAGACTGGTTCCCCTGGTCGGGTGTCTTTTATGGCGGCGGCAAGGTGACAGGCGAGAAGGACGGCCAGCCCCTCTTTGCCGGGCCAGAACTGGTGAAGAAAACCTACCGCTATGTGGTTGACCGGGTACGGGCGCGCAAGGCCTTTAATATTCTCTGGGGCTTTCACGTCAATAATGCCACCATTCCTAACGAGGCCTGGAACAGGATGGCACACTATTATCCCGGGGCGGACTATGTGGATTGGCTGGGCTTAAGTGTCTATGGCAAGATTATGCGTGAGGGCGATTGGGCCTCTTTTGCCAATGTCATGGAAGGCAGCTACGATGAGATCTGTCAGTTGGACCCGAGCAAGCCGGTGATTCTGGCTGAATGGGGCGTCGGCGAATTTCCGCCGAATAATAAGGCCGAATTTATTACCCTGGCCTTTTCCGGTCTGCAGACCAAATATCAGCGGATCAAGGCGGCAGTGTTCTGGCATGAACGCTGGGAAAATCAGGATGGGAGTTTCAGCAATCTGCGGGTCAACTCCTCGCCCGAGGCCCTTGATGCCTATCGAGCCGGTGTGGCCGCTCCCTACTGGATCGACCGGCCCCAATTCCGCTCAGTCCCCACCCCGGCTGTCCGCTGAGGGGGATCCACCCGGCGGCGCATGGATTCCTGGTGCCAGGGAAAAACATGCCCGCCTGAGTCCTAATCGTCCCGTGTTTCTCCAATGGAATGTCGAACAGAATCTTCTTTCGCTGACCTGGAGTTTTGAGTATAGTCAAAGGCCTGAAAAGGTGGGAGAGGACATTACTCATCGGAGTCCTGTGTGCATTGTAACTCGTTGTTTTGTTTAAAATATTGGGACAGCTGCTTGCCGCTTTTTTGCTGAGCAGGAGTGTGTGCCCACATCTCCATCAAAAGAATGATTCTTATCCATTGCCGGCTGTTCGCCGCCTCTCAGGGTGGAAAAAGAATTTGACTATGCTGAGCAAAGGAAGCGGACTGGTGGGAAAGGGAATGCCGATGAAATTCGCTTGCTCGTTGGTTTTCTCATTTCTTATCGTATTATTTATCTGGAATGTTCAACCGGTCTTGGCCATGGATCTGCAGACGGCAAAGGAGCGAGGGTTGGTGGGTGAAACCGCTTCCGGTTATCTGGAAGCGGTGCAGACCCTTTCACCGGAGCTGGTCCGGCTTGTTGCCGAGATCAACGGCAGGCGGCAGGCCGAGTATCGGGGAATTGCCGCTCGTACCAATACCCCGCTTGCGGCGGTGGAAAAGCTTGCCGGCGCCAGGGCCATGGAAAAATCAAGTCCCGGTTCCTCTATCAAGCCAGCCGGTACCTGGCAGAAGAAAAAGGATTGATCAAATGGAATCAAACAGCAAGGAACCCCTATGAAGACCAGTATTGAACGGGCCAAGGTGCTCATCGAGTCGCTCCCCTATATGCAGACCTTTCGCCATAAGACCGTGGTGATCAAGTACGGCGGCCACGCCATGGTGGATGAGAATCTGAAGAAACAGTTCGCCCTCGATGTGATCCTGATGAAGCATATCGGGATTAATCCGGTGATTGTCCATGGCGGCGGGCCGCAGATCAATCTCCTGCTCGATCGTCTCCAGATCAAGCCCAGTTATGTCCAGGGCATGAGGGTGACGGACGGTGAGACCATGGATGTGGTGGAGATGGTGCTGGTGGGTAAGGTCAACAAGGAGATTGTCGGCAATATTAACCATTGTGGCGGCCGGGCGGTGGGCCTGTCCGGACGGGACGGGGATCTGGTGTGCGCCGAAAAGCTCAAGGTCAGCAAAAAAAAGGATGCCGCTGCCATGGAAAACGCGCCTCCCGAGCTCATCGACCTGGGCCGCGTCGGTCGAGTGACCAAGGTCAATGTCGAGGTGCTCAGAACCCTGGAGCGTGACGATTTTATCCCGGTGATTGCCCCGGTGGGAGTGGGTGCCGATGGAGCCGCCTTCAATATCAATGCTGATTTAGTGGCCGGGGCCATCGCTGCGGAACTCAAGGCGGAGAAGTTGATCCTGCTCACCGATGTGGTGGGTGTCAAAGATCGGCAGGGGGCGTTGATTCACTCCCTGCTGCGGGCCGAGATCGAGGGGCTTATTGACAAGGAGGTCATCATCGGCGGCATGATTCCTAAGGTGCGCTGCTGCAGGGAGGCCATCGAGCAGGGTGTCACCAAGGCGCATATTATTGATGGCCGCGTTGAGCATGCCATTTTACTGGAGATGTTTACCCGCGAGGGTGTTGGAACGGAGATTGTGTGATGGGAACGACGAACAAGGAGTTGGCTGTACGAAGTGATCAGGTTTTTATCGGGACGTATACCCGCTATCCAGCGGCCATGGTCAAAGGAGCCGGCTGTCGGCTCACCGATGCGGAGGGAAAAGAGTATCTGGATTTTCTTGCTGGAATTGCGGTCTGTGGTCTAGGTCACTGTCATCCGGCGGTGACGGCGGCGATCTGTGAGCAGGCCAGCAAGCTGGTGCACGTGTCCAATCTTTATTATACCGAGCCTCAGACCGAGCTTGCGGAGCTTTTGACTGCGCATTGCTTCGCCGACAAGGTCTTCCTTGCCAACAGCGGTGCCGAGGCCAATGAGGCGGCGATCAAACTTGCCCGCATCTGTTCCGGAGAAGATCGCTACGAGGTCATCTCCCTGGCCGGTTCTTTTCATGGCCGGACCCTGGCCACCATTGCCGCTACCGGTCAGGCCAAATTCCAAAAGGGGTTTGAGCCCATGCCAGAGGGCTTCGCCCATGCCCCTTTCGGGGATCTGGTTGCCCTCAAATCGATGATCACCGATCAGACCTGCGCCATTCTCTGCGAGCCTCTGCAGGGAGAGGGAGGGGTGCGTCCCCTGGACCTTGCGTATCTGCAGGGTTTGCGACGTCTCTGTGATAAGTATAACCTGCTTCTGATCTTTGATGAGATTCAGACCGGTATGGGGCGCACTGGTACCCTCTTTGCCCATGAGCAGATGGGGGTGACCCCGGATATCATGACTTTGGCCAAGGCCCTGGGCAATGGTCTGCCCATTGGGGCTCTGCTCACCACCAAAAGGATTGCCGCCGCCTTTGCGCCCGGCACCCATGCCTCCACCTTTGGCGGGAATCCCGTGGCTGCCGCTGCCGCCGTTGCCACCATGAAGGTGATGCTGGCCGACGGATTTCTTGCCGAGGTGCGGGAAAAAGGGAATTATCTGCACGCCCAGTTGCAGACTCTGGTGGCCCGTTTTCCTACGCTTGCGCTTAATGCTCGAGGATTGGGACTGATTCAGGGGCTGTTGCTGACCGAAGCCGGGGTGCAGCAGGGGGGCGCCATCGTTAACCGGATGTTTGCAAAGGGGTGCCTGATTAATTTTGCCGGGGGCGTGGCGCTGCGTTTTGTGCCGCCGCTTATTGTCAGCTGCGAGGAGATTGACCAGATGATAGGTCTGCTGGCTGAGGTTCTAGCTGAGGTCGCAGGGGAGATTTAATAAAAAAGGACACAGACCCTGATGAGTAGGGAGCCATGACCCCATGGTTTGGCCAGATGGCACGGGGAATTGCCAGGCACTATACCGAGATTGGCCGGAGACGCCGCACCGAGAAACAGCGGAACAGATTGCTGTTTCTCGGATGCGGCATAAGAGGCCGTAAATGAATCAGGCAAGAAAATGACCTTGCCTGATTCATAACGGACTTCCTAAATGCTCTTGAGCAGATGTATTTTGCTGGACGCCACACCGAGAAACAGCGGAACAGATTGCTGTTTCTCGGTGGCGGCATAAGAGGCCGTAAATGAAACAGGCAAGAAAATGACCTTGCCTGTTTCATAACGGACTCTAAATTCTTTGCAAATAGTCTTTTTTTTTTGTAGATATTGTCTTTTCCCCGATCAGTTTTTCTTCAAAGATGAACCATCCTGTTGAAAGTAGTGCTGGAGAGGGACGCGGAGAAGAAAAATGCTGCAGAGTTTCTGAGCACTGAGAAAGAGCGTTGGGCTTGGGGTTAGAGTGAATTTGGCAGGGAGTTTTTTTCCTGCCTGAGACAGAGACGGATCTCCATGTTAAGGCATTTGCGAGCAATAGAAGATTGTACCAGGGAAGAACTGGATGGTTTCATCGAGCGCGCCCTGGAACTGAAAAAAGAACATAAGGCCGGCGTTCGCCATAGTCAGCTTGCCGGCAAGACCATCGGCCTGATTTTTGAAAAACCTTCCACCCGGACCAGGGTGTCCTTTGAGTCAGCCATGTATGGCCTGGGCGGCCAGGTGATTTTTCTTTCCGGCCGTGACACCCAGTTGGCCCGTTCCGAGCCTCTGAAGGATATGGCCCGGGTCATGGCCCGCTATGTGGACGGTATGGTGGTGCGAACCTTTGGTCAGGAAGTGGTGGAGGAGTTGGCCCGCTATTCATCGGTGCCGGTGATCAACGCCCTGACCGATCTCCATCATCCCTGCCAGATCATGAGTGACCTGATGACCGTGATTGAGAAGAAAGGGCCCTTGGAGAACCTGAAGATTGCCTGGGTGGGTGATGGCAATAATGTCGCCAACTCGTGGATTCAGGCCGCAGAAATCTTGGGTTTTGAGCTGATTCTGGCCTGTCCGGAAGGCTACGATCCCAATCCTGAAATCCTCAAAAAAGGGCGCAGTAATGGGGCTAAACCCATTGTTCTGGTGCGCAGTCCTGAGCAGGCCGTGGCCGAGGCCGATGTCATCAATGTCGATGTGTGGACCTCCATGGGTCAGGAAGGGGAAGAAGGCAGGCGTCTGGCGGTCTTTCGCGGCTTTCAGATGAATGATGCCCTGCTTGCCCACGCCCCGGATGCGGCCATAGTCATGCACTGCCTGCCAGCCCATCGCGGGGAAGAGATAACAGAAGAAGTCCTGGAGTCAGAGCGGTGTGTTGCCTTTGATCAGGCGGAAAACAAGATGCATATGCATAAGGCGATTCTTGAAAAATTGATCGGAGGTTGAAGATGGCGGATGTGAAAAAAATTGTGCTGGCATATTCCGGCGGGCTTGACACCTCGGTTATCTTAAAATGGCTGGCGCAGGAATATCAGTGCCCCATAGTGGCCTATGCCGCTGATGTCGGTCAGGAAGAGGATTGGGACGCAGTGCGGGCCAAGGGCTTAGCTACCGGTGCGGATAAGGTCATAATCTCTGATCTGCGAAAAGAGTTCGTTGAAGAGTATATCTTTCCCGCCTTCAGATCCAACGCCATCTATGAGGGCTCGTATCTTCTCGGGACCTCCCTGGCTCGGCCGATCATTGCCAAAGAGCAGGTGCGGATAGCCCATGCCGAGGGTGCAGACGCGGTCAGTCATGGGGCCACCGGTAAGGGTAATGATCAGGTGCGATTCGAACTGGCCTATCTGGGCATTGATCCGAGCTTGACCATCATTGCCCCCTGGCGGATCTGGGATTTGAACTCACGCAAAAAACTGGTGGAGTATGCCAAGGAGCATAACATCCCGGTGCCGGTGACCAAGGAAAAACCTTACAGCTCCGACGAGAACCTGCTGCACATCAGCTTTGAGGGAGGCATCCTGGAAGACCCATGGAACGAGCCGGATCCGTCTATGTTCAAGCTGTCGGTGTCGCCGGAAATGGCGCCGGATGTCCCTACGTATCTGGAGATTGAGTTTGTGCACGGTGATCCCGTGGCCCTCGACGGGGTGCGGATGGAGGCGCTGCCATTGTTCATGAAGCTGAACGCCCTGGGCGGAGCCAATGGCATCGGTCGTCTGGATCTGGTGGAAAACCGCTTTGTCGGGATGAAGTCCCATGGCGTGTATGAAACCCCGGGTGGTACCATCCTGCGTACGGCGCATCGTGATTTGGAGACCATCACCATGGATCGTGAGGTCATGCGAATCCGTGATTCTCTGGTGGCCCGGTATGCTGAGTTGATCTATAACGGCTTCTGGTTCTCGCCCGAGCGCGAACTCTTGCAGACTACCATGGATACCAGCCAGAAGACGGTGAACGGCACTGTCCGGCTGAAGCTCTATAAGGGCAACTGTACCCCGGTGGGCCGGAAGTCCGACCAGTCACTGTATCAGGAGAGTTTCGCCACCTTTGAGGAAGATAAGGTCTATAATCAGGCCGATGCCGGCGGTTTTATCCGTCTCAACGGCTTGCGCCTGCGCATGGCTGCGATGCAGAGAAAATAACAGTTTTGAGTGATTTTTTATGAGCACAGACCAAAAAGGTGGATCAGAGAAACTGTGGGGCGGACGATTTAAAGGGGCAACAGCCGCCTCGGTGGAGGCCTTTACCGCCTCCATTCAATATGATTCCCGTCTCTATAAGTACGACATTGCCGGCAGCCGGGCGCATGCGACCATGCTGGCCAGTCATGGATTGTTGTCGCGGGAGGAACTGGAGGCCATTCTTGGCGGGCTTGCCGCCATTGAGGCCGAGATTGAGACCGGCACCTTCACCTTCCGACAGGAGCTGGAAGATATTCATATGAATATCGAAAAGTCCCTGGTGGAGCGCATCGGCCCCGCCGGGGCAAGACTGCACAGTGCCCGCAGCCGCAATGATCAGGTTGCCCTTGATCTGCGTCTCTATCTGCGCGATGAGTGTGATCGACTCATGGATTTGCTTGACGCAGTGCGTCGAGCCTTTGTTATCCTGGCCCGCAAATACTTAGGTGCGGTGATGCCCGGCTACACCCACATGCAGCGGGCCCAGCCGGTACTCATTTCCCATCATCTGCTCGCCTATTATGAGATGTTCGGCCGCGACCTGGAACGTCTGGCTGATTGCCGAAAACGTATCAATGTCATGCCATTAGGCGCTGCCGCCCTAGCCGGAACCGGCCTGCCCATTGACCGCCGGCAGGTGGCCGATCTACTGGGTTTTGCGGTGATTACCGCCAACTCCATGGACACCACCGGTGACCGGGATTTTGCCATTGAGTTTGTCAGCTGCTGTACCCTGATTCAGCTCCATCTCTCCCGGCTGTCTGAGGAGCTGGTCCTTTGGAGCACCCAGGAATTTTCCTTTGTTGTTATTGATGATCGTTTCTGTACAGGCTCGTCAATCATGCCGCAAAAGAAAAATCCGGATATCCCTGAGCTGATTCGTGGCAAAACCGGCCGGGTGGTGGGCAGTCTTATGGCCTTGTGTACCCTGGTGAAAGGTTTGCCCCTGACCTATAACCGGGATCTGCAGGAGGATAAGGAGCCGGTCTTTGATACGGTGGATACGGTATCCGCGTGCCTTGCCATCACCGCTGAGTTGATGGCCAATCTTGCCTTTAACACTGGACGGATGGAAGAGGCAACCCGGACGGGTTTTATGACCGCCACCGATCTTGCCGATTATCTTGTTCTGAAAAATGTGCCTTTTCGTGAAGCCCATGGCATTGTGGGTCGAGTCGTGGCCTTCTGTATTGAGCAGGGATGTGAGCTTGTTGACCTGAGTATGGCCGACATGGTGCGTTTTTCCCCGGTGATCGGAGAGGATGTGTTTGAGGTGTTAACCGTCAGTGGTTCCGTTAACAGCCGGATCTCTGCGGGCGGGACGGCCACGCAGCGTGTGGAAGAGGCCCTGAGTCTGGCTGAACAAACCATGGGGATAAAAGAGTGAATAGCGCCTTGTCTATGCGTCGGGTCCAACGAGCGGAGGCTCGTTCCAGCGCGCTGAACTGGCCATCCCTGGCCTTCGGTTTGTTGCTTGTTGGGGCGTTGTTTTTTGGGGGGTGCGGGTATAAGACCCTGCCGGTGCCGCCTGACAGCATTGTTCCCAGGGCGATTGAGGATTTGCGCTATTCGCTGGATGAAAAGGGCGTGACGCTCACCTGGTCCTATCCCATTGCGACCATTAAGGGCACGGATTTAACCGATGTTGCCTCCTTTGAGGTCTATCGGGCGGTGGTCTCCCTTGACAGCTATTGTCCGACTTGTCCCATTCCGTTTGGGGAACCCATTGTCGTTCCTGGTGGCACGGTGGGCACGGACAGCCGCCGGAAAGGACTGTATGAAAGTGCACTCTTGCGATCGGGCGAGAAGTATTTTTTCATGGTGCGATCGCGGACCAGCTGGTGGGCTGCAAGTGCCGACTCCAATATTGTCACCTTTGTCTGGCATATGCCGGCCAAGGCGGTGGAGGGGCTTACGGCTGAGGCTAGTGACCGAGTTGTCCGTTTGCGGTGGCAGCCTGCGACCAGGTTGATGGATGGGCAGCAGCTTGATTTGCCGGTGTGGTATCAGGTGATGCGCAGTGTTGACGGCAAGGCCTTTGAAGAGTTGGGCAAGGCCGTGGCAGAGACGGGATTTGCCGATACCACGGTACAGAATGGCCAGAAGTATTATTATAAGATCCAGTCCATCCTGCAGGTTGGTGCCAATGTCATCGGCGGTGGTATCAGTGAGGTCACAACGGCGACGCCGGTGGATCTGACAGCTCCGGAGCCACCCACAGGGGTGACGGTGATTGTCACTGGAAATGGCGTGAAGGTTTTCTGGGATAATTCCACGGCCAGTGATCTCCAGGGGTATCATGTGTATCGCCGTGCCGCCAACCAGAAAGCGGCAGAACGCATCGGAGATGTTGAGGCCATCTATACACTTTTTGAGGATACTGCGGTTCCTGCTGCCGGCCTTTATTATTATTCGGTTACTGCCTACGATCGCATGGACCCAGCCAATGAAAGCCGGCCTTCCGTTGAGGCAACGGTTCGGCCATAAGGATGATTGGGTGAGGCAGTGGAACGTTTCTTTCATTTTACGAGGTTGTCTTGAATCATTTTGTCTATAAAAACGGGGAGTTTTTCTGCGAAGAGATGTCTGTGGCCAATATTGCCAGGGAGGTGGGAACCCCTTTCTATCTCTATTCCAAGGCCACGTTAGCCCGTCATTTTCAGACCTTTGATTCTGCCTTTGACGGCATTGATCATTTGACTTGTTTTGCGGTCAAGGCCTGTTCCAATCTCTCCATTCTGCATCTTTTTTCAGGGCTTGGCGGCGGAGCCGATATTGTCTCCGGAGGTGAGTTGTACCGGGCTTTAACTGCTGGGGTTGACCCCAAACGGATTATCTATTCCGGGGTGGGCAAGACTGAAGCAGAGTTGCGGTATGGACTCGAATCGGGGATTTTGCTTTTTAATGTGGAGTCGGCCCAGGAGCTCGAACGGCTCCAGCGTGTCGCCGCGACGATGGGGGTTCGGGCTCCGGTTTCTTTCCGCGTCAATCCTGATGTTGATCCAAAGACTCATGCCTATATCTCCACCGGGCTTGCCAAAAATAAATTCGGCGTTCCCATCGCCGAGGCCTTTGATTTGTATGTCCAGGCCAAGGGCATGGAAAATATTGCCATCAAGGGAGTGAGTTGTCATATCGGCTCGCAGTTAACCCTGATCTCTCCTTTTATTGAGTCTCTGCGCAAGGTGAAGGGCTTTGTCGCCAGACTGGCTGCCGAGGGGATTGCGATCGAGTATATCGATCTTGGTGGCGGCCTGGGGATTACTTATGATGACGAGCAGCCGCCCCAACCGCATGAGTATGCCGAGGCGATCAGGGCGGAGTTGCAGGGAACCAAGGCCACTCTGATTCTGGAGCCGGGCCGGGTTCTTGTCGGGAATGCCGCCATTCTGGTCACCGAGGTGCAATACACCAAGAACAATCGAGGGGTGGATCAGGAAAAGAAATTTGTGGTGGTGGATGCGGCGATGAATGACCTGGCCCGCCCCAGTCTGTATGGCGCCTTCCATGCCATTGTGCCGGTGCAGAAGAAGGGCACGGCCCGTGAAATGGTGGACATCGTCGGACCCATCTGTGAGACGGGAGATTTCCTGGCCAAAGACCGGGCCCTTCCCCCGGTACAACAGGGTGATCTGCTGGCAGTTATGAGCGCCGGGGCCTATGGCTTCAGCATGTCGTCCAACTACAATTCGCGCCCCAGGGTGGCGGAAGTGCTGGTGGATGGCAGTCAGTATACCCTTATTCGACGGCGAGAAACCGTTGAGGAGCTTGTCAACGGGGAGATTCTCCCGCTGCGAGCGGAGTCCGGCCATGGCCATTGATTTTCCGGTTTCTTTTACCAAGATGAGTGGTGCCGGCAATGATTTTATCATCATTGACCATCGCATCCCGCTGATTCCCGAGGACGAACAATCGGAATTTGCAAAACGGCTGTGTCGGCGGATGTTTTCCGTTGGCGCTGACGGCCTGATTCTCCTTGAAAATTCTGATGCCGCAGATTTTCGCTGGCGTTTTTATAATGCTGATGGTTCCGTGGCTGAAATGTGTGGCAATGGGGCCCGGTGCGCGGCCCGTTTTGCCTTTGTCAACGGCATTGCCGGGGCTTCCATGTCCTTTGAGACCCTGGCAGGGATTATTGAGGCCGAGGTCAGGGAGGACGAGACCGTGCGTTTGCGGATGACCGCTCCCCATGATTTTCGCACCGGATTGTCCGTTATGCTGGATGGCCAGGAGAGGAGCCTGTCATTCGTCAACACCGGCGTGCCCCATGCCGTGCTGTTTTTTGATGAAGGTGATGAGCTTCGGGTACGGGAATGGGGAAAGTTTGTTCGCTTTCATCCCCTGTTTCAGCCTGCTGGAACCAACGTGAATTTTGTCCAGAAGATTGGCGAGAATACCATTCGGGTGCGCACCTACGAACGCGGTGTTGAGGATGAAACCATGGCCTGCGGCACCGGCGCCGTTGCCTCCGCCCTCTTTGCGGCTCTTTCCGGCCTGACCGGCTCACCGGTGGCAGTGGCGACCTCAGGGGGTGAGCGGCTGACGATTTTGTTTGATCTGCAGGAGGGGCCAGGGGCGGACAATGTCTCTCTTCAGGGACCGGCCCGACTTATCTATAATGGAAAATTAACAGCGGAAGCGTTGTTCTAAAAATACTTAGTGACTTACAGAATATGTTCTTGTTTTTGTTACAAGAACATATTCTGTAAGTCACTAATCCCGTTCATCGGGGTTAGCTTATATTTCAGTTACCAAAGCTCTACCAGGAGAACAATTATGAAAAAGTATCACGGAGCTATTGTTGCCATTGTCACCCCGTTTATCGATGGAGAGATCGATGAACAGGGCTTGATCGATCTTATCGAGTTTCAGATAGCGGGCGGCACCCACGGCATTGTGCCCTGCGGGACCACCGGTGAATCAGCGACCCTGGATTTTGATGAGCACAAGCGGGTCATTGAATTGACCGTCAAGACGGTGGCCGGACGGGTGCCGGTCATTGCCGGAACCGGTGCCAATAATACCAAAGAGGCCATTGAGCTCAGTGAGAGTGCGAGAAAGAGCGGCGCCGATGCGGTTCTCTCGGTAACTCCCTATTACAACAAGCCCAGCCAGGAAGGGCTATATCAGCATTTCAAGGCCATTGCCGAGAGCGTCAAGATTCCGATGTTCTTGTATAATGTCCCTGGCCGCACATCGATCAATATGCTACCGGAAACGGTGGCCCGTCTTGCCAAGGTGAAAAATATCATCGGCATCAAAGAGGCCTGTGGCAGTCTGCAGCAGATCAGCGATATTATCCGTCTCTGTCCGCCTAAGTTTATTGTCCTCTCCGGGGATGACTTTACGTCCATGCCCACGGTCTTTATCGGCGGCAAAGGGGTGATCTCGGTGACCTCCAATGTTGATCCCAAAGGGATGGCGGATCTGATGGAGGCTGCCCTGGCCGGGGATCTGAAAAAGGCCAATAAAATTCATTATCGTCTCTTCCCCTTGATGAACGCCATGTTCTGCGCGCCGAATCCGGTGCCGGCGAAAAAAGGGGTGGAGTTGATGGGTAAGATTAAGGACGGTCTGCCCCGCTTGCCACTGTCCGCCATTGACGATGCTGCCCTTGCCAAGTTGACCGGGGCGATGAAAGACGCGGGACTCATCTAAGACCCTCAGGTATTTTGGTAAGCCGTCGTTAAAAAATAACTATCCCATTAAGAAAGCGTATCGCTAACGGCATAAGGGGCCGTAAAGAAATAGCTTAATCCATAATGGTTATTTCTTAACGGTCCCTATGTATTTTAAAAGAAAAGGAAGAAAAAAATGATCAATGTTATTATGGCTGGCGCTTCCGGTCGTATGGGGCAGCGGGTTGGGTGGATGGTCAATGAGCACTCCGGTCTGCATTATGCGGCAGCCTTTGAGGCTCCCGGCAGTACGGCCATCGGGCGGGATCCAGGTGAAGTGGGCGGTTGGGGCCGGGCCGGGTTTGCCATCGCGGAAGGGCTTGAGGCGGTGATCGATCAGGGTGATGTCATCATTGATTTTACCTTTCATAAGGCCACCATGGAGTTTGCCCGCCTAGCCGCGAGGCATTCCCGGGCGATGGTCATCGGAACCACCGGGTTGAGCCCCGAGAATCTTGAAGAGCTTGCCGAATTGAGCCGACACTTTCCTTGTGTTCAGTCTCCAAATATGGCCGTGGGCGTCAATGTGCTGTTCAAGCTCGCCGCTAAGACGGCCTCGATTCTGGGCGATGATTATGATATTGAGATTGTTGAGGCCCATCACAACAAGAAAAAGGATGCCCCCAGCGGGACGGCCTTAAAGCTTGCGGAAATGGCAGCATCCGGCGTGCATCGGAATCTGGCGGAGGTCGGTGTCTATGAACGGCATGGCATTATCGGCGAGCGCGGCAAAAAAGAGATTGGCGTCCAGACGATCAGGGGTGGTGATATTGTCGGTGAGCACACCATTTATTTTGCCGGGCCCGGTGAACGCATTGAGATCACCCATCGTGCCCATAGTCGGGACAATTTTGCCAAAGGTGCCGTCACTGCTGCGGCCTGGGTTGTACACCAGAAACCTGGCCTTTATTCCATGTTTGATGTCCTGGGACTCCAGGATCTCTAAAATCTGAGTGGGGAGGAAATGACTCGGGCCTATATCGGGTTTGGCTCGAATCTTGGCAATGGCAAAGAGCTGGTGCTCAGCGCCTGGATGCGGCTGGCAATCCCGGGAAAAGTTGTATTGCTCAAGCTTTCCTCCCTGTATGTTACCGAAGCGGTGGGATTGGTCAGCCAGTCCCTGTTTACCAACGCGGTGGGCGAGGTTGAGACGGATTTGCAGCCCTTTGAGCTGCTCCATTTATTGCTAGCGGTGGAGAAGGAGCACGGCCGCCAGCGTGATGTTGATGTTGCTGGCTATCAGGATCGGACTCTTGATCTGGATTTGCTTTATTTTGGAGCGACTGTCTGCAGTACTTCCGAACTGACTCTGCCGCATCCCCGTCTTGCCGATCGTCTCTTTGTCCTTGTACCGTTGGCCGAGATAGCGCCTGATTTTCAAGATCCTGTCACAGGAATAACAATGAAAGGAGTGGCTCAGCAGCTCTTATTGCGCATTGCGCAGGGAGCAGTTCCGCCGCAGTCCATTTCACAAATTGAGAACTCTGTGGCGACAACCCCTTTAGTCTGCAATCGAGGGAATGCAATCCTTAAATGATTAGACATTTATTTGTGGACGACTATACTATGAAAGTAGCTTCTTATTTTTTTGCGAATTTCCACAGGAATGGGGGCCTAAGGTGACTCCTGTTAAGTTAGTTGTTTTGGCTGTTCTTTTTTATGTCGGATACCGTCTGTTGAGGGGTATCGGCAAGAAAAAATCTGAGAAGAAACAGCCGGAAAACATAGTTTCAGAGCAGGTTGAAGATGTGCTGGTGGAAGATCCTGTTTGTCATACCCTTGTTCCCAAGGGGCAGGCAATACGGCTGCAGCATGACAATCAGCTCTATTTTTTCTGCAGCGAAGCCTGCTGCAGTCGGTTTATCAGTGATAAAGGAGAGAAAAAATGAAGTTTTTTATCGATACCGCCAATCTTGATGAGATCAAAAAAGGCGTTGCCATGGGCATGGTCGATGGTGTGACCACAAATCCTTCCCTGATCGCCAGGGAGAATAAGCCCTTCGAGGAGATTCTCAAGGAAATTTGCCAGGTAGTGGATGGCCCGATCAGCGCCGAGGTCATCAGCCTTGAGGCCGACGGCATGGTCAAAGAGGCGAAAGTTCTGGCGGCGCTCAGCGATAATATTGTGATCAAGATCCCGATGATTGTCGAGGGATTGAAGGCGGTCAAACAACTGACGGCCATGGGCATCCATACCAATGTTACCTTGGTGTTTTCATCAGCCCAGGCCCTGCTGGCCGCCAAGGCCGGTGCCACCTATGTCAGCCCCTTTGTCGGCAGACTTGATGATATCGGTCAGCATGGGATGGAATTGATCAGCGAGATCATGACAATGTATCGAAATTATGAATATGACAGCGAAGTGATCGTTGCCAGCATCAGGAATCCGCTCCATGTCATCGATGCGGCGATGATTGGTGCCGATATTGCCACGATTCCGCTCAAGGTGATCGAGCAGTTGGCTAAACATCCCCTGACGACCCTCGGGGTCGAGCAGTTTCTTGCTGATTGGGAAAAACGAAAGCAGTAAGGACTCAAGAGATGACGGCAGCCGCAGAGCCTTGTATTTGACAATGTTCGGGCTGCTGTTCTGGCCGTACCGTGGGGCATTTTTTTAGATGGCCCTTCTTCCGCTCTTCATCAATAAAGGTGAAAATGGAAACAATCGGCAAAGTGTTATGTTTGGTGGTGGCACTGTTGTGCGCCCCGTCTCCGGGCCAGGCGGAGGTATACACGTATGTCGATGCCCAGGGAACGCGTTATTATACGAATGTTCCCGCTTCCGGCAAGTACCAGCTCCACCAGAGTCAAGAAGTCGTTATCAGTAAGCCAACGTCTCAACCCTGGCCGGAGGTTCGAATCGGTGGTCGGCGCGATTGGCCAAAAGGCAGCAGTGAAGCGTATGATCTTCAGATTTCACAGTGCAGCTATCGGTATAATGTGGATCCGTATCTCATCAAGGCCATTATCAGGGCCGAGTCTGGGTTTGACTGTAATGCCCAGTCGGGAAAGGGGGCTCAGGGGCTGATGCAGCTCATGCCGGGAACGGCAAGGGACCTCAATGTCGCCAATCCCTTTGATCCCAGGGCCAATATAGATGGGGGGACGCGTTATTTTCGCACGATGCTGGATACCTTTAACGGGAACATCCCTTTAAGTCTTGCCGCCTATAATGCCGGACCAAATTTAGTGAAACAGACCAATCGGATGCCGGAAATTCCTGAAACGGTTGAGTATGTTCAACGTGTGCTGCACCATTATAAGGCCTATAAAGGGGTGAATAACGGCGGGCGATGAACGGTTTTCTGGTTTGTCGACAACCGGAATGGTCAATCAGGTGATGGTTACCCCGCCTTGTAAGTTGATATTCCCTGTTAACCGCTCAGGCAGTTAAGCCGTCCGTTGCTATTGTTCTTTTTATGGATTGCCCTTAGTTTGCCTGCAGAGTGAAATCATATAAAATATTAAAAATCTTGCCTGATGGTTTGAAGGAGTTCTGTTTTGCGGAGTAAGAAATGAAGCAACTGGCGACGCTGCCAAATATATTGACTGGACTGCGTTTTGCCATGATCCCGGTGCTCATCGTTCTGTTTTCCGTGCCACAGACAAAAGCTATCGGCTTGGTAACATTCTTTGTCTTTGTTTTTGCGGCATTGACGGATCTTGTGGATGGTTATTTAGCCCGCAAGTACCAGAGTGAGTCAACCCTTGGCAAATTAATGGATCCCCTGGCTGACAAGGTGCTGGTGACAACGGCTCTGATCATGCTTATTCCCATGGAGCGGGTTCCGGCCTGGGTTTGCCTGCTGATTATCTGTCGGGAGATTATTATTACCGGATTCAGGGGATTTGCCGCTTCGACCGGTGTGGTTCTTCCTGCCGGAATGATTGGAAAAATTAAGAGTAATTTCCAGTATTTCGCGATTGGATTCCTGGTTTTTCCCTTAGGCGTCCTGCCTTTTCCCTATCTTCATGAGATAGGCCTGGGCTTGCTCTATATCAGCCTGATCATGGCCATCTGGTCGGGAGTAGAGTATTTTTATAATCTGCGATCAATTTTTCTGGAAACAGCCAAGCCGTGACAGGAAATACAAGGATAAGCCCATTTTTCTTGACAGACGAAGGTCAGAACGGGTATTAAGTTTTAGCTTTTTTCATTGCCGGAGTGGTGAAACTGGTAGACGCACGGGACTCAAAATCCCGCGGGGGCAACCCCGTGTCGGTTCGATTCCGACCTTCGGCACCAATAAATTCAAGGGGTAGCGATTTTTTCGCTACCCCTTTTGTTTTTATGGTTGCAGCACTATGTCTGCAGGTTGGAAGTTTTCTCTGGAGTGGCCTCAGCCTTGAAAATCAACTGTATTGCTACACCGGATCGTTATGGCAGGCGAGGCAGCCCTTGAAATGTGGGTGCGAGGTTTGGGGAGCATCGCTTGAACCGTCCTTGGCTTGATGGCATCCAAGGCACTGGGGGTCGTCTTTGAGGGAATCGTTGTGCATTTGCGGGGACTCTTTGATCGAAGGTCCATGCATCCCCAGGTAGTAGCGATAGGCGCATCCGCCAGAAGTGACAAGAATGACCAAAAGTGTCAATCCGAGGAGTTGTTTTTTCATCAGATCCTTTGCTCCATTTTTCCGTCTTTGAGAGTTATGACCGTATCGGCCATGGCCAGTAATTCCTGATCGTGGGTTGCGATAAAGAGGGTGGTTCCTTTGGTTTGACAAAGGGAAACCATTAATTCAACCAGCTGCTTGCCGGTACTCGAATCAAGGCTGGCTGTTGGTTCGTCGGCCAGCAGAATGGCCGGTTCATGGGCTATGGCCCTGGCAAAGGCAATCCGCTGGGATTCCCCACCCGAGAGTTCCACCGGTAGGGCCTTCTCATAGCCGGTCAGGCCGAAGGTTGCCAGCAGCTCCTCAATCCTTCCTCTTTGCGCTTTTCCCCTGATGCCGTTAAGTTCCAACGGAAATTGCAGATTTTCGGCCACTGTCAGCCACGGCAGGAGGTTGCCGGCCTGAAAGACAAATCCCATCTCCTGACGTCGGAAGAGGGTGCGCCGCCGGAGACTGAGCCGACAGATGTCGGTCCCGTTATAGTAGATGGCCCCGCTATCGGGGAGTTCCAGGGTGCCGATGCAGTTGAGCAGGGTTGTTTTGCCTGAACCGGATCGTCCCACCAGAATAACTCCCTGGCCATTTTCTGCCATAAAAGAAATTTCCGATAAAGCTTGGACATGGCCACGCCCGGAGATGAATAGTTTGCAAACCGATTGAAGACGAATCATGCTCAGACGCTCCTGAGTATATCCGCCGGATTTTTGCGGATGATGTAAATGGTCGGCCAGATGGCAGCCGCCAGGCCAAACAGTATGGCCACCAGGGGCGGGGTGAGCAGAGCAGGACCGGTGAGTCGCGGATAGAGGATGCCTGAGACGGAAAAGTACTGGTTATGCGAGGTGAAGGCGCTGATGTCGATGCCACGCTGGGAAAAGAGCGCCACTGTCAGGAATCCGGCCAGGGTGCCTATGGCAGCGGCGAAAACGGTCAGCAGCCCGATCTGGGTCATGAGGAGCAGGGCGGTGTCTCCGGGCAGCACGCCCATGGCTTTCATGATTCCGTGTTCGCGAAGATTTTTCAGGGTAAAGATGAGGAAGGTGCAGGAGATGCCCACGGAAACGATGGCAAAGACCAGGGTAATGACTATGGCCATGCAGATGGCGTCCAGATCGATCAACTGCTTCAGGTCGGGCATGAATTCGGTCCAGGCGGTGATGGAGGCCAGGGGCAGCATCTGTCGGTATTGAGTCACGATGGATTCAAGCAGAGTGTCGGCCTGCAAGAAGACGGCGACCGAGAGGTCGGTGGCACCTTCCGGTAAGGCCTGGGCCGGGCAGAATGCCAGTCCCTGATCAAGGTGACTGATGCCGGTTCTGTAGATTCCTGCAATCGTGAGTGTTTTTAAGGGGAGGCCCTTCAGGTTGAGCAGGTTGACCGTATCGCCAATGGCCAACTTGAGTCGCTTTGCCGTATCCTGACTGACAAAAATTTTTTCTTCGCCAGAAGCCGGATAAGTGCCGGCCAGGGTTTTTTTCCAATAGGCCGTCGCCTCTTTCTCTCCCGCCGGATCGACACCCATAAGGACAACCGATTCGAGGCTTTCACCGGTGCCCAGAAGAATTTCTTGTTGCCGCCGGACCAGCACCTGTTTTACCCCTGGAATCTGTAAACGATGGGCCTCGAGCTCCTGAATGCCGGTGCCTGCGATTTGACCGGAGAACAGTCCGGTGGAGTTGCGGATCATTGCGTCGTTGGTGCCGACGGCCAGGGCCGATAAAAAGACGAGCGCGGCCACTGCTGAAATCACCATGAACAGCAGAACCACAGAGGCTCGCCAGGAGCGCCAGAGAGTCAACGCAGCGATTTTAAGGAGAAAGGTGAATCGCATGGTGGAATTGACGGGATCCTTTGTTTAGTGATTTACAGATTGTTTTCTTCACAAGAAAACCTTTCTGCGAAAGGTACTTTTCCCGTTCATCGGGGTTAGTTGATGTTGACGCCGATGCGGTCGGCAATAAAGAGGGCCGCCGGGCGGACAAGGGCCTGGTGCTCGACGCAAAAGAGCCGGTGCAGTCCATTTTCCAGGGTTGTCAGGGCTTCTTGTTGTATCTTTGCGGAAAATAGCGGCCAGGCCGCGTAAAAACGGTCGGGCGTCTCTTCCCCAGCCGACAGGATTTTTGCCTGCTCCCAGAGAATCGAGGGTTCCTGGTGAGCAATGACGGAGGCCACATAGTTGTGTCGCCGCTCCCGGAGGTCGTCGAACAGATCGACAATATCGTCAAGGATCTGACAGCCGATGCCGATCTGATACAGGGCCTCCTGAACCGCCAGGGCATCAGTCGGCATTGTCTCCTCGAACAGGGTGGGAATGGCCCATGTCGATTGGAACAGCAGCCCGGTTTTGTAATGGTGGACTTTTAGAAGAACAATATCCGGAGCCAGGCGCTCGTCGGTTCCACCTTCTTCGGAGGCTTCCTGCGCTCCGCTCTTGGTCAGGGCTGTGAGGGAGGCGGTGCTTGCCCTAAGGGCCAATTCAACGGGAAGGTCGTGTGTGCGGCAGTGATTCACCAGCATGGCGAAGAGGGCCCGGTCGGCAACCATGATGTCGAGTACGGAGCGGAAACGATGGGCCTGGGGTGGTAGGTCGGTTTCCAGGGTGGTTTTGTACTCGTCATCAAGAATATTGTCGCAGCCGGTGACCATTCCCCGCAGACATTGGTTGACAGCGGCATAGAGGATACGTCGCTGCGGGGGAATTCCGATGCGATGGTAGGAATAGAGGAACAGGGTTGAAAAAAAGTTGCGGGGCAGGGAAAAAGTCGCCTGATCCGGTGGCACGAGATGGATTGTGCCCTCGTCGAGGATGGTGGCAGCCGTCTGCCAGAAGTGTTCAAGACCTGCCTGCAGTTCAGATTCCAGGGTAGCCAGAACGCCGGCATATTGTTCGATGGCGGAGAATGGATTGTTCACAGGGGCTTGGTGGTGGCGAACAGGGTGATGTAGCCAAAGTAGTGAGCTACGGTCTGTGGCGGCAGAAAGCCGGCCTCTATCATCAGCCCCGGCAGCACGCCACGGATGTTTTCGCCGATCTGGGGCTGCATAAACAGCCAGCGCGAGGCATGGGAGACGAGCGCGCCAAGGAAGGTGGTCGGTATATGCATATCGGCAATGACCAGCTTGCCGCCGGGTTTAAGTACGCGGAACGCCTCCTGCAGGCTTTGTTGTTTCAGATCCAGGGGTACATGATGATAAAAGAGACTGGAGATAACGGCGTCAAAGGAGGCGTCGGCAAAACCCAGATGCTCGGCGGCCATGGCCTCAAACCGGCAATGACCGGTGCCGCGTTTTTCCCTTGCTGCCGCAATCATCTTGCCGGCCGCATCGATCCCGGTGACACAGCCACCCTTGTCCGGATCCAGGCGCTGGCTGATCTTCCGGCAGAGTAAACCCGTGCCGCAGCCAAGATCGAGGATGGTATCGGCTGGCTGGGGATCAAGGGTCTTGAGAAGGGTGTTATCGTACTCGTCCTGTTTATTTAACAGGCACAGCGGCTCCAGAAGATCATAGACGGGAGCCGCATAATCGAGGGTGCGGCCCCGGGTTGGGATGGATGGAATGATCATGGGAAAAGTCCCTTGTTTGTAAAAGTGGATGGAAGAAAGCACGCTGCGAATCATACCAGTATGTGAAGAAATAGTCATTCTTTAGCAGCTCAAGATGAAGACTTCAGGCAGAGTCTTGACAGGAATCTCTCTACGAGGTAGGCCGCTTATGGGAATCCAACCAGATCACGGTGGCCGAGGAACATATGGGCACGGCCATTACCCAGTTTGTCATGTCAAGCCTGTACGAACATCTGGGGGCTCCGATGTGCGCAGGGGCCGGCAGGAGTTCAGTGCTCTGATGAATGCGATCCCCACGGATGAAGGAGGGACAGGAGCGTCTGGTGAAGGGTGCCCATTGGCTCTTTGATCACCTGGAGGCCCTGTTTGCCGCACTCTACCCGGTGCCGCCGGAGAGGTGGGGCTTCACCGTGAGTATGCTCAATCCGGAGGCAGGGAAACGGGAACAGCAGAAAGTCGTGTTTCAGGACTTTCATCAGGTTGATATGTCTTATACCCGAAGATTTGGCGGGGCTGGAGTCGGTCTGGCCCTCAGTAAACGCCTGGCACAATTGATAGGGGTGAGGTTGGGGTGGAAAGATCTGTACAGACAGGTGTTCTTCCAGAAACAGAGGGGCTGAAAACCATCATAGTAGATCCTGTGGCATTTCCTCAAGAGTTCCCCCTTATCAAGAAGGACATACTGCTTTTTGCGTATGACAGGGCCCTGGCCACACTCAGCCAAGCCATAACGAAAGGGTGATTTTTTTTATGGCTCGTCATTTGTATTCCTCGATTTGAGAGTGTATGCTCTTCACAATGCATGGGCTGGAAGCGCGATGCTTCAGGTCAGGGAAACTGTTGTAAAGAGTAATCCTTTGAACTCGATTTTGAGGCGATACAATGATGAATGAACAAGCTCCCTCGTATGAGGAACTGAAGGTTCGGCTTGCCGGTGTTGAAGGAGAGCTCCAGGCGCTGCGTGATGGTCAGGTGAGCAGGGATGCGGAGAGTGAAGGGCAGTTCCGTCTGCTGCTGAACCAGATCCCCATGGTCTCCGTTCAGGGGTATACCCTGGATGGGACGACGGTCTTCTGGAACGAAGGATCCAGGATTTTGTATGGATACACCCCTGAAGAGGCGGTGGGCAAAAATCTGCTGGATCTTATCATTCCGCCGGCAATGCGCGAAGATGTAGGAGAGGCGATCCGTTCCATGGCCGAAACAGGGACGCCCATCCCTGCCTCTGAGCTGGAACTGATGCGCAAGGATGGGGCCCGGATTCCGGTGTATTCGTCGCACTGTATTTTGAAACGGACAGGGCGCCCATCTGAGTTGTACTGCGTTGATATTGATTTAAGTGAGATAAAGTGTGCCGAGGAAGATCGAAAGGCATTGCAGACACAGCTCATTCTGGCCCAGAAGATGGAAGTAGTGGGACGGTTGGCGGGCAGCATCGCCCATGACTTCAATAATATGCTGGGGGTGATTCTGGGTTGTGCCGATATGGTCTTGATGGAGGTGGGACACGATCATCCCATCTATTCGATTATTCAAGATATACACCATGCCGCCCAGCACTCGGCTGATTTGACCAGGCAGCTCCTGGCCTTTGCCCGCAAACAGATTGTGGAGCCCAAAGTGCTTGACCTCAATGAGACCGTGGACGGGATCTGTAAAATGTTACGGCGGCTCATTGGCGAAGGCATTGATTTTACCTGGCTGCCGGGCAGGAATCTGAGGCTCATCAAGATAGATCCAGCCCAGATTGACCAACTCCTCGCCAATCTCTGTGTCAATGCGCGGGACGCCATGGGAGAGATAGGCACGCTCACCATCGAGACGGAGAATGCGGTTCTGGATGAACGCTTTTGCGCCGCTCATGCCGGTTTTGTGCCCGGCGAGTATGTCTTGCTCTCGGTGAGCGACAGCGGCAGCGGCATGGATCGGGAGACCCTCGCCCATTTGTTTGAACCCTTCTTCACCACCAAGGAGGCGGGAAAGGGTACCGGCCTGGGACTGGCCACAGTTTGTGGCATCGTCAAGCAGAACAACGGTTTTATTGATGTGGAGAGTGAGCCGGGGCAAGGCACAACCTTTAAGGTTTACCTGCCTCGATACATGGCCAAGGCTGAAAGCAAGCCGCGGGTTGCGTCGACAAAACAGGTTGCCATCGGCAATGAGACCATCCTGCTGGTGGAAGACGAACCGATGATTTTGCAGATGACCACCATGATGCTCGAATGCCATGGATACAAGGTGATCCCTGTCGCCAGGCCGAACGAGGCCATCCGGGTCGCCCGTGAGCATCCGGGGGTCATACAGCTTTTGATGACCGATGTGATCATGCCGGAGATGAATGGCCTTGAACTTGCCAAAACTCTGCAATCCCTTGATTCCACCCTCAAATGCCTGTTTATGTCTGGTTACACGGCGGACATCATAGAACAGCATGGCGGGCTGGGGGACGATCAGCATTTCATTCCAAAGCCCTTTACCCTGGACCAGCTGACCGTTAAGATCAGAACCCTGCTGGACAGTAAGCCCAACTGATGCCGGTTTGCTTTATGGTGCCGGCGAAAACTGAGAAGGCCGGAGAAAAATTGAATGGAACACCAGGATTACAGCTCATCGGGGTACTGCATGGCGATATCAAAAGCCGCGCCGATGCCCCGAAAAATTTTGATGAATCGGAGCGGGTGGGAACCCTGGAGATCTTTCCTGAATATCAGGAGGGACTCGATGGGATTGTCGCCGGTCAGACCATCGTGGTTCTTTTCTGGCTGCACAAGTCCACCCGCGATGTGTTGAAGGTCTATCCGCGAGGAGACAAGACAAACGGGCTGCGCGGTGTTTTCTCAACGCGCAGCCCGTCCGACCCAATCCCATCGCCATCTCAGAGCTGAAGGTACTGGCGATTCATGGAAATCATCTGGAGGTGTCGGGGCTGGACATCCTCGATGGTACGCCCATCATCGATATCAAGAAGCAGATCGGCCGGTGAGCTGTTTCTGGGACAATGACATTTCCTTTTATTTCTCAATCAAGATGGAAGCGCGAAGGTAGGCAAGCGGCGAAGAGGCTCAATATTGCCCCTTGAAGCGATAGCCCACTCCTGTCTCGGTGACGATATAGCCTGGGCGGGAGGCGTCTTTCTCGAGTTTATGGCGGAGATTGCTGATGTTGACCCGCAGGATATGGGGTTGCTCCAGATAGTTGGCGCCCCAGATCTGCTTGAGGAGCTGGCGGTGGGTCAGCACCTTGCCGGCATGGGTGATCAACATGCGCAACAGGTCATACTCCGTGGGGGTCAGGGCGACCTCTTCTCCTTGCAGCAGCACCAGTCGCCGCGCCAGATCGACCTCCAGCTCGTCAATGCGGAAGACCGGTTCCGGCACCTGCTGGAGTGATCGTCGCAGCATCACCCGTATCCGGGCCAGCAGCTCGCCCAACCCGAATGGTTTGGTCAGGTAGTCATCGGCCCCGGCGTCCAGGGCCTTGATCTTGTCGCTTTCCCGGTCCCGCACCGAGAGGATGATGATGGGAACCTGCGACCATTGCCGTATCCGGCTGACAATCTCAATTCCGTCCATGTCCGGCAGACCCAGGTCGAGGAGAATTACATTGGGCTTGACGCTGACCGCCGCCGACAGCGCAGCACGGCCGGTCTCCGCCTGAAAGAGGGTGAACTCGCCGTTGTCGAGAGCCGTCTTCAGGAAGCGCTGAATCGCCGGTTCGTCATCCACAATGAGCAGGCGGGGGAGATGGGGATCAATGGGCATGGCGGTCACAAGGGGAGCAGGATGGTAATGCACAGGCCGCCACCGGAACGGTTTTCCGCCCGGATGGCGCCGCCGTGGGCCTCGACGATGCCCTTGCAGATGGACAGCCCCAGTCCGGTTCCACCCACCCCTTCGGGAACGGGCAGCCGGTAGAATTTGTCGAAGACCCGTTTTAGATCATGCTTGGGGATGCCGGGGCCGCGGTCAAGCACCTCGATGAGCAGCTTGCGGCCATGGATTTTTGCCCGGATTTCGAGTGGGCTGCCGGATGGAGAATACTTCAGTCCATTGTCCAGCAGGTTGATCAGGACCTGATTCATAAGCACCATATCCATGTTAACGAGCGGCATATCCTCCGCCATCCGGACGTTTATATCTCTTGCGCCCAGTTTTTGTTCCAGCGCCGACAGGGCGCAGCCGATCAGGTCCTGAACATCACAGGGCTCTTTCTGTACCTTCATCTCCCCGGCCTCCAGCCGGGTCATATCCAGCAGGTTTCCCACATAGCGGTTAAGACGTTCCGCCTCTTCCCAGGCCCCGTTCAGCAGCTCCTTGCCTTGCGTGCCGCTGATGTGCAGATCCTTGTCCCGCAGCGAGCTCAAGGCCCCCATGATGGAGACCAGGGGGGTGCGCAGGTCATGGGAGATGGAGTTGAGCAGGGCCCGTTCCAGGGTTTCCCTGGCCTGCAGAACCTGGGCTTGTTCGGCCTGCTGGGCGAGGTACACCCGTTCCATGGCCAGGGAAATCTGGGTGACAAAGGCGCCCAGCAGGCGGCGGCTGTGCGGCGAGTGGTAATCAGCCGCCTTTTCCAGCTTGATTCCCAGCACCCCTAAAACCGAGACCGAAGTCGCCAGCGGCAGATAGAGGAGTTCCGCTGAGCTGAGGGTCTCCGTGCCCATCCCGGCCTCGCGGCGGTTGCGAAAGGCCCAGTCGGCCACGGCCAGCTCCTTGTCGGAAAGTTTCAGGCCCGCACTGATGGCCGAGATTTTCATCTGCTCGCCCTGGGGGATGAGGATGGAGAGTTCGGCATTGAGGGTGGCGTTGATGTTTTTGATGACCGCCGTCATGATGGACTCCATGTTGGCGGCGGTGGCCAGATCCCGACTCAGGTAGTAGAGGCTTTCGGTCTGGAGTTCGCGTTCGCGCATGGCATCAGCCCGTTCCCTGGCCTTGGCTACCAGGGTGCTGATGACCACGCCGACGATAAAAAGCCCGAGGAAGGTGAAGACATATTCGGTGTCATCGACGGTAAAGCTGCCCTGCGGGGAAACAAAAAAGAAATCAAAGGCCAGGACACCGGCGGCTGCTGTCAGCACGGCCGGTTTCAGGCCAAGCCGGGCGGCGGCCATGACCACCGCCAGGAGGTAGATCATGACCATGTTGGTGGGCGACAGCAGCGGCCTGACCAGGAAGGCAAGCACCGTTGCTGCAGCCACCAGTCCCAGGGAAGCCAGATAATCAAACCAGGGGATGACCCTTCCGGGGTGGTATTTTTGGCCGCCCGGTTTGGCCGCAACTCCGTTGATGCTGACCACATGGATCTGGATGGTTCCGCTCAGGCGGATCAGCTGGTCAACAATGGGTGGGAGGAAGAAATCGCGCCAGCGGGGTTTGGCCGGTTTACCGACGACAATGCGGGTAACATTGTGGCGCATGGCGTATTCGATAATGGCCTCTGCCACCGAGGTGGCGGTGAGGGTCGCTACCTCGGCGCCCAGGCTTTCCGCGAGACGCAGGTCGCGCCAGATCCGTTCCCGGTTTTCCTGCTGCTGTCGTCCGACGCTGGGGGTTTCAATATAGATGGTAAACCACTGGGCCTTCAGCTCCTCGGCCAGGCGTCGGGTGGTGCGGATCAGCTTTTCGCTGAAGGGGCTGCCGCTGGCGCAGACCAGAAGCCGTTCGCTCACCGGCCAGGGTCCGGTAATGGACTGCATCTCCATATAGGCCCGCATCTCTTCGTCAACCCGTGAGGCGGCGCGCCGGAGCGACAGTTCGCGCAGGGCGATGAGGTTGCCGGGCCGGAAAAACTGTTCGGTGGCCCGCGCCGCTTGCTCCGGGATATAGACCTTGCCTTCCCGCAAGCGCTGCAGGAGATCTTCGGGCGGGATGTCCACCAGGCGGATTTCGGCGGCCAGATCGAGCAACCGGTCGGGCACCGTTTCGCGCACCGTGACTCCGGTAATCTGGGCCACCACGTCGTTGAGGCTCTCGAAATGCTGGACGTTGACCGTGGTGTAGACATCGATACCGGCGGCCAGCAGCTCCTCGATGTCCTGCCAGCGTTTTTCGTGGCGGGCGCCGGGAACATTGGTATGGGCCAGCTCGTCCACCAGGGCGATCTGCGGCTTGCGGGCCAGCGCCGCGTCGATATTCAGCTCCGGCAGCCGGACGCCCTGATACTCGATGGCGGCCTTGGGTAAAACCTCCAGGCCCACGAGCAGGGCGTCGGTCTCGCTGCGGCCATGGGATTCGACATAGGCCGCCACCACGTCCCGTCCCTCTCGCTGGAGCTGGTGGGCCGCCTCCAGCATGGTGTAGGTCTTACCGACCCCGGGGGCGTAGCCCAGAAACAGCTTCAGTTTGCCCTGGCCTGTGTCCGCCTCCTCGGCATTGGCCAGTTTCAGCATGGCCTCGGGCGACGGGCGGTGGTCATTGAATGGAATATCGTTCATGGAATCAGTGTATCAAGTTCCAGATTGATGACAAGGACATTGACGCGGGGTGCGCCCATAAATCCCCATTGCCGGGGTTCTGTGCGGGCGGCGATGACGCTTGCAACCTGCTCCGCGCTCATGCTGCGGGCGGCGGCAATCCGCTGGATCTGTTGATTGGCGGCCTGGGGGGTGATATGGGGGTCAAGGCCGCTGGCCGAGGCCTGGGCCAGATCGGCTGGCACCGGCCCGTTGATTCCGGCGGCGCGTAAATCCTGCACCCGTTTGGCAACCGTTGCCAGATAGGCGGGATTGGTGGGCCCGGCATTGGAGCCACCGGAGGCCATG
Source organism: Desulfobulbaceae bacterium (assembly GCA_009773475.1). Taxonomy (GTDB): domain Bacteria; phylum Desulfobacterota; class Desulfobulbia; order Desulfobulbales; family Desulfocapsaceae; genus UBA2270. The sequence continues at coordinate 83,993 of WSXV01000001.1, forward strand.
GGGTTATAGGCGAATTCCGCGCTGGCCGACGGCCGCGGCCACAGGTAAGCGGGGTCGGTAAAGGGCTGGCCGATGAGCTCGGAGCCCACCACCCTGCCGCTGTGGTCGAAAATCAGGCTTCCGGCGGCCTGGCGCGGAAACAGGATCTGGGCCAGACCTGTGACCACGGCGGGATAGAGGCCGCCGCAGAGAACGGTGAACAGGATAATCATCATAAATGGCGGGCGTAGAGTCTGCATGGAAAAAGTCTCCGTGGTGGATGATCAGAGAAAAAGGGAAATCCCAAGATCGATGGCCTTGATCCCGATAAAGGGGATGATGATGCCGCCTGCCCCGTACACAAGCAGATTGTGGATCAGCATCTTTTCCGCCGGCATGGGGCGGAAGCGGGTACCTTTCAAGGCCAGCGGCACCAGCAGCGGGATGATGACGGCGTTGAAAATGACCGCGGCGAGGATGGCGCTGTGCGGGCTGGTGAGAGCCATGATGTTCAGCGCATCTAATTGCGGGTAGATGGAGCTCAGTGCCGCCGGGATGATGGCGAAGTACTTGGCGATGTCATTCGATATGCTGAAGGTGGTCAGGTTGCCGCGGGTCATGAGGATCTGTTTGCCGATCAGGACGATATCCAGCAGTTTGGTTGGGTTGCTGTCCAGATCAATAATGTTGGCGGCCTCGCGGGCGGGCTGGGTGCCGGTGTTCATGGCCACGGCCACATCGGCCTGAGCCAGGGCCGGGGCGTCGTTGGTGCCGTCTCCGGTCATGGCCACCATGTAGCCCGCCTCCTGGTTGTCCTTGATCAGACGCAGCTTGTCTTCGGGCCGGGCCTGGGCCAGGAAGTCGTCAACCTGGGCCTCGGCGGCGATGGCGGCGGCAGTCAGGGGATTGTCGCCGGTGATCATCACCGTCTTGATCCCCATGCTGCGGAGCTGTTGAAAGCGTTCCTGGATGCCGCTCTTGACAATGTCCTTGAGGTTGATGACCCCCAGGATTTCATTATCCCGGCTGACCACCAGCGGTGTCGCCCCTGCGTGGGCGATGGCGTTGACCTGTTGCTCCAGTTCCCCGGGCACGATGCCGCCCTGGTTGCGGATAAAGGCGGTGAGCGAGTCCGCCGCTCCTTTGCGGTACCTGGTGCCGTTGATGTCCACCCCGGAGAGCCGGGTGTCGGCGCTGAAGGGGATGATGGTGGCCTCGGCGGTCAGGGCTTCCACCGGCAGTTCATGCTTCTGCCTGGCCAGGGTCACCACGCTGCGACCTTCCGGGGTCTCGTCGCCCATGGAGGCCATGAGCGACGCCTCGGCCAGCTCCTCTTCCGTGTGGCCGCCCACCGGGACAAAGGCCACCGCCTCACGGCTGCCGTGGGTGATGGTGCCGGTCTTATCCAGCAGCAGGATATTGACATCGCCCGCGGCCTCGATGGCCCGGCCGGAGAGGGCGATGACGTTCTTCTGAAAGAGGCGGTCCATCCCGGCGATGCCGATGGCGGGCAGGAGGGCGGCGATGGTGGTGGGGGCCAGGCAGACAAAGAGCGCCACCAGGATGGTCAGCGGAACCGGGGCGCCCTGGCCGGTGGCGGCGACGCTGTAGTGGGACAGGGGGCTGATGTTGGCGCAGACCAGCAGGAAGACCAGGGTGAGGGCGATGAGCAGCACCTCGAGGGCGGTCTCGTTGGGGGTTTTGCGGCGTTTGGCCCCTTCGATCAGCGAGATCATGCGGTCGATGAAGGTCTCACCGGGGTTGGCGGTGATCCTGACGATGATGGAATTGGCAATCACCGTAGTGCCGCCGGTGACCGCACTGCGGTCGCCGCCCGATTCACGCACCACCGGTGCTGACTCGCCGGTGACCGCCGATTCGTTGACCAGGGCGGCTCCGGCTACCACCTCGCCGTCGCCGGCGATGAGATCACCGGCCTCCACCAGGATGTAGTCGTCCTTGCGCAGGAGGTTGGCGTTCATGGTCGTTGGCTTGGTTTTAAAATCCGGGGTGTCGAGTTTTTTGGCGGTGACCTCGGTGCGTGATTTGCGCAGAGTGGCGGCCCTGGCCTTGCCGCGCCCTTCGGCCAATGACTCGGCAAAGGTGGAAAAGAGCACGGTCAGCCACAGCCAGATGGAGACGGCGGCGGTGAACCAGACCGGTTCACCGCCTCTGCTGATCAGGGAGAGAAGGAAGGTCCCCAAGGTGATGCAGCTGGCGATCTCGACCGCGAACATGACCGGGTTGCGCCACAGGGAGCGCGGGTCGAGCTTCCGGCAGGATTCAATCAGGGCCCCGGTCAGCAGCTCTCGGTCGAAAAGCGATTTTGGTTGGGGGATATGTCTTGACATGGCTTTAGTGACCTCCAAGCATGGTCAGGTGTTCAGCGACCGGCCCCAGGGCCAGTGCCGGGAAAAAGGTCAGGGCACCGACAATCAGGATAACCAGCAGCAGCCAGACGGCAAAGGGCGCCTTGTCGGTGGGGAGCGTCCCCAAACTGGGAGGCACATATTTTTTGCCGGCCAGCGACCCGGCCATGGCGAGTATGGCCACCGCCGGCGCAAAGCGACCGATGAGCATGGCCAAAGCCCCCAACAGGTTGTAGAAGTTGGTGTTGGCGTTTAAGCCCGCAAAGGCGCTGCCGTTGTTGTTGGCCATGGAAGCGAAAGCGTAGAGCACCTCGGAGAGGCCGTGAGGTCCTGGGTTGGCCATGGAGGCCACAGCAGCCGGGGTGATCATGGCGATCCCGGAGAGGATCAGCACCATGGCCCCGGCGGTGAGGATGGTGATAATCGACATCCACATCTCCCGCACCTCGATCTTTTTGCCAAGGTATTCAGGGGTTCTGCCGATCATCAGCCCGGAGACAAAGACGGCGATAACGGCAAAGGCCAGCATGGTGTAGAGCCCGGAGCCGACTCCGCCGAAGACGATTTCGCCCAGCAGGATAAGCGCCAGGGGCACCAGGCCGCCGATGGGGGTGAGCGAGTCGTGCATGGCGGCCACCGCCCCGCAGGAGGTGGCCGCCACCTCAAAGAGACTGGTTCCGGCCAGCCCGAAGCGCACCTCCTTGCCTTCCATGTTGCCGCCGACAATGCCGAGTTCGGTCAGTTGCGGATTGTCGCCGGTCTCGGCCCAGTGCAGAACCCCAAAGGCGGTGAGCAGGAGCAGGAGCATGACTGCGAGCAGGGCCCAGCCCTGGCGGGTATTGCCGACCATTTTGCCGAAGGTATAGGTGAGAGATCCGGGAATCACCAGGATGAGCAGGATTTCCAGCAGATGGGAGAGCGGCGTCGGGTTTTCAAAAGGGTGGGCCGAGTTGGCGTTGAAGAAGCCGCCGCCGTTGGTGCCCAGCTCTTTGATTGCCTCCTGGGAGGCCACCGGACCCATGGGGATGGTGACCTCGCTGACCACGATTTCATCGGTTATGGGCTGTCCCTGGGCATCCAGGTGCGGGCTTCCCGCTGCATCTACCCGGGCCTTGTCGTACTTGAGGGCCTCTACCAGCGGCAGGGTCTGATAAGGGCGGAGGTTCTGGATCACCCCCTGAGAGACGAGGATGAGGGCGGCAATCAGGGAGATCGGCAACAGGATGTAGAGGACGCCCCGCGTCAGATCCACCCAGAAATTGCCCACCAGCGCAGTCCTGCGCCGCGTGAAACCGCGGATCAGGGCGATGACGATGGCCATGCCGGTGGCGGCGGAGACGAAGTTCTGCACTGTAAACCCGGCCATCTGAGTGAAATACCCGACTGCTGATTCGCCGCTGTAGTTCTGCCAGTTGGTGTTGGTGGTGAAGCTGATGGCGGTGTTGATGGCAAGCGGCCAGGAAAAGGGCGTCATCCCTCGCGGATTCAGGGGCAAAAGGTGTTGCAGGAGCAGCAGGGCCAGCAGAACCAGAAACCCCAGCAGGTTAAAGAGGAGCATGGCCCCGGCATAGTGTTGCCAGTCCATCTCCTCGTCCTTATCCACCCCGCTGATCCGGTAAAACAGGTTCTCGCAGGGAGCCAGGAGAACGGAGAGCAAAGTTCGCTCACCTTGGTAGACCCTGGCCATGTATCCGCCCAGCGGTCTGACCAGAAGAAGAAGGACGACGAAAAAAAGGATGGTTTGTTGCCAGTCATGGATGTTCATGGGGATATTGTTATCCTCCTTTGTACGGATCAAGTCCGATGGTGGAGTTGATTATGATGGTTTTGTTATCAACCTTTGTCCTTATATGATGAGTGTATCATGTCCGGCATAAAGATGAGGTCAAAACAGCTGGCAAAGTTATCAAAAAAGTATCAAGATGGAAAAAATTTGTTCCACCAAACCGTTACAAGAGAAGGAGAGGAAAAATGAGTGAAAAAGATGTGGGAGAGGCCTTGGTGCAGGTGATTCGTGATCCACAGGGATCAGCCAGTCAGGAGAGTTTTGCCCGGGCCATGGAGTTGACCAAGGCCTATGCCGGCTCGGGTTCAGCGACCCATTTCAGCGCGGTGGCTCGGCTGTTTTATGACCTGTTTGAGATGTTCGAGACCGGCGCCGATCCTCGCAAGAAATAAAGAGAAAGAAGAAGGCCGTGGGGCAGGGGGGCAGGCTATGATTCAGGTCGAAGGGACCCTTTTAAGGTAGGTTTGCAAACATTCCAACCTGTTTTCGCACAGCTCAAGAATGGTCTTGAGGTAGTCGAGGTTCTTCATGATATTGGTATAATAGAGATTCTCGTCGATCTGCCAGCGTGCCTGGAAATGGATATGCATGGCCTTGGAGATGTTGGAGAAGGACTTCTCCAGTCTGTGGAGGATGATATTGTGATAGAAAGAGGTGGTATTCTGCATCAGTTCAATGGCTGAGCCGAAGGTTTGCAGGCCGCCTTCCTGGTGTTCCTGAAAGAGAAAGGGGAGGCGTTCAAGATAGTACCGGTCAGCCATCTGGGCCAAAATATCGGCGGAGCCCAGAACGCACCCGGCGAGCTTGGCTGCAGGGGACGGAAAGGCAATGGCGGCGGGGTCAAGGTCAAGATTTGTACACTGGATGACGGAGGGACATTCCTTGCCAAGGAATTCCGGAAGACCCTTGTCGGTCAGGTACTGGGTCAGGATGGCGATGGAGCGGTCTTCATGATTTTGGGTATAAAATGCCCCGCTCCGTGCCTGGTCTGCCTCCGTTCTCAACAGACCGGCATCATGGAAGTAGGCGCTGTAGAGGGCCAGCTCCATGGCCTGAACGGAAACTTTCTGCCCAGAACCAGAACAGGCAAGCCCATGCAACAGTCTTGAGGTGGCCAGAACCACGCTGCGGGTATGTTTGAAATTGTGATAGCGGGTATTGCTGGCCAAAAATCCCGGATAGTCTCCGGTAAACAGCCGGGTGACATCCTGATCCAGTTGCTGCATGGCAGCGCTGTTGAAGGTGGGCTGGATGTGGGTTGTCAGAAACAGAACTTCATCGGCGAGATCATTGGTGGCCCCGGACTCAAAAATTTTGGTGAGTTGTTGATGGTTCATCGCAGGTGTAATTGTCAGGTCGATTCCCTGGTCAGGGAGATGCATTTCGCGGCGCAATAGGCCGCTGCTTCTTCTATTCGGGCAGTGATGGTGGCATCGGGGTGAATGACCTCGGCTTTTTCACCAGCCTCATCCATCCTGAAGATATCCGGGCAGATTTCCACGCATGAGCCGCAGCCGTTGCATTCGAAGGTATCCAGGGAGATGGTTTCTTTCATGGTGTTTTTGAGGGAATGATAATGGTGTTAACCTTACAAAAACAGCTGACAAAGTCCCCTCCTTTTGTTCAAGGAGGGGGTTGGGGGTGGTGCTGTTTCGGTGGAACGGTAGAAGGTGTTGGAGATAGAGACGGTTTGGAAAAGATTTTGCTTTTACTTGTTAATCACCGGTGAATGGCTTAATTGACTTCTGTGTTTTTGGTGGCGGCCACTTATGGAACCAGCTGAAAAGATTGCTGTTTCCATGGAGTGGCATAAGGTGCCGTAGACCAAGCCGGCAAGGAAAAGATTTTGCTTTTACTATTTAATCACTGGTGATGGCTTAATTAACTTTTGTGTTTTTGGTGGTGGCCACTTATGGAACCAGCTGAAAAGATTGCTGTTTCCATGGAGTGGCATAAGGTGCCGTAGACCAATCCGGCAAAGAAGTAGACCAATCCGGCAAAGAAAAGATTTTGCCGGATTGGTAACGGCACCTAAAAATCCAACGCCCCTTTATGAAAATCTGTATCCGGTTTCACTGGATACTGGCCGTTAAAACAGGCCAGGCAGTAATTTTCCTTTCCCAGTCCGGCTGCTTCCACCAGTCCATCCATGCTTAGATAATGGAGGGAGTCCAGTCCCAGATGGTTGGCGATTTCTTCTACGGAGCGCTTGCAGGCCACCAGTTCCTTGCATGAGGGAAAATCAATGCCATAATAACAGCCATGCCGGGTTGGCGGGCAGCTGACCAGCATGTGAACTTCTTTTGCTCCGGCATCTCGAAGCGAGCGCACCCGGCTTTTGCCGGTGGTTCCCCGGATAATGGAGTCCTCAATGATGATGACCCTCTGGTCTTTGAGGATGGAGCGAACCGGATTGAGCTTCACCCGGACGTTGAAGTCGCGCATCGATTGGGTGGGCTGAATGAAGGTCCGACCCACATAATGATTGCGAATCATGGCCATTTCCAGGGGCAGACCGGAGGCCTTGGCATAACCGAGGGCCGCATAATTGCCGGAGTCGGGAAAGGGCATGACGAAGTCGGCGTCAACGGGACACTCGCGGGCCAGTATTTCGCCCATCCGTTTTCGGGTTTCATAAACATTGATGCCGAAGATGTCGGAGTCGGGCCGGGCAAAATAGACCTGCTCAAAGATACAAAAGCTGGTCCTCTGCTTCGGCCATGGGAAGATGGAGCGCATTCCATCCTTGGTGATGATGAGCATCTCGCCGGGCGCAATTTCCCGGACATACTCGGCCCCCACCAGATCCAGGGCGCAGGTCTCGGAGGCGACAATCCAGCCGCCATGATTAATTTTCCCTAGACACAGCGGCCGGAAGCCATTGGGGTCGCGGACGGCGATGAGGGTGTCGGCGGTCATCATCAGGATGGAGTAGGCGCCTTTCAGGCAGGCAAACGATTCTGTCAGGGCGCGGTCAAGATCAAGGTGGGTGGTGCGGGCCATCAGGTGAAGCACGACCTCACTGTCCATTCCGGTCTGGAAGATGGAGCCCTTGTCTTCAAGTTCCCGGCGGAGTTGTATCGCGTTGACCAGGTTTCCGTTGTGGGCGACCGCCAGGGTCGTACCCTTGTGGGTCACGAGCAGGGGCTGGGTGTTGGTGATGCTGGAAGAGCCGGTGGTGGAATAGCGGACATGTCCCACCGCCATATGCCCGGGCAGACTCCGCAGGATGGACTCGGTAAAGATCTCAGGAACCAGCCCCATGTCTTTGTGAATGGAGACTTTGGTGCCGTCCGAGGTGACAATGCCGGCGCTTTCCTGGCCCCGGTGCTGGAGGGCATAGAGTCCGAAATAGGTGAGTTTGGCGGCATCTTCATGGCCGAATATGCCGCAGATACCGCATTCGTGTCGGGGGCGTCCGGATTCAGAGTGGGATTTATTGGTGAGCATTATGGTCTCTTCTGTCGATAAGTGTTGCCGATGCGATCGGCCTTTTATTTGATCTCCGGCGGATGTAATTTGCCGGACGCCACGCCAATAATCAGCGGAACAGACTGCTGTTTATCGGACGTTGCATAAGAATCCGTAAAAGATTTGAGCAAAAAAAGACTTGCTCGTTTTTTGCGGCTTTCTGTAATCTTCTCCGGCTTGTGTAATTTGCCGGACGCCGCGCCAATAATCAGCGGAACAGACTGCTGGTTATTGGACGCGGCATAAGAATCCGTAAAAGATGTGAGCAAAAAAAGACTTGCTCACATCTTAACGGCTTCTAAAAATATGAAAGGCACAAAGAGGATAATTATCTTTGTGCCTTTCATTCAAATCTGATAAGAGACATTTATAATGAAGTTGTGCAGAAATTCAACAAGAAAGAAGGGCATGATCCTTTTTTCTTGTTTCATTGTCTTGTCTGGTCGTTCCAGGAGCGGCAGGGACAGGGTGGAAATAGAAGGAAAAGAGTGATGATTAAGCTGACAAGTACCGTTAAAGCCGCTGGTTGAGCGGCCAAATTGGGCCCAGGGGATCTGAGCCGAATATTGTGCGGAATCACCTTGCCAAAGGATCCGAATCTGATTGTCGGGGCGGAAACCTCGGATGATGCCGGGGTGTATCGACTGACCGATGAGATCGCCCTGATCCAGACCCTGGATTTCTTCACGCCCATCGTCGATGATCCTTTCAGTTTTGGCCAGATCACCGCAGCCAATGCCCTGAGTGATGTCTATGCCATGGGGGGCAGGCCGATTCTGGCGATGAATATCCTCGCCTGTCCGGTGAAGACCATGGATGTCTCGGTGTTCCGTGAGGTGATCCGCGGCGGCCTGGACAAGGTGCAGGAGGCGGGCGCCCTGCTGGTGGGAGGCCATTCCATTGAGGATGCGGAGTTGAAGTATGGTCTGTCGGTGACAGGCGTGGTCCATCCCGATGAGGTGTTGCTCAATGCCGGGGCAAGGCCCGGAGACCGCTTGATCCTCACCAAGCCGCTGGGTATCGGGATTCTGTCCACGGCCATCAAGGGTAATCTGGCCGGCCCTGAGGTTGAGGCTGCCATCGTCGAGGTGATGGTGACCCTGAACCGCCTGGCTGCCGAGGTCACCCAGGAGGTGCGGCGTTCCGGCGGGGAGGTGCATTCCTGTACCGATATTACCGGTTTCGGCCTGCTCGGCCATCTCTCGGAGATGCTGCTGGCCTCCGGCGTGGCGGCAAGGATCTTCGGCAAACAGATTCCGGTGCTTAGCGGGGTGCGGGATTTTGTCGATATGGGGATTATCCCGGAAGGCGCCCATGTGAATCGCAAGCATTATGCCGCCGCCATTGTCAATCGATGTGCCGAACAGGACTGGCTGGAGTTGATCCTGGCCGACCCGCAGACCTCCGGCGGTCTCCTGATTGCGGCCAGCCCCGATGCCGCCGCCGCCATCCTCCACGGGCTGCGGGCGCAGGGGTACTCCCTGGCCTGTGCCGACATCGGCGAGATCATCGCCGGGGCTCCCGGGGCAATCGAGCTTGGTTGAGTCAATGGGATCAGGGGTTTCCCCCTCAGCCCATTGACTGCCGATAATGTGACAGCTTCGTCTGATTGTCGACGGAGCAGTGGTTCTCGTCACGGGAAAGACTGCTCCCCGTTGGCTCTGTCTCCTGCAACCCCGATGAACGGGATAAGCGCCTTTCTGTAAGTCACTAAAACCCCAGACGTCAGCGGCTCTTTTCCCGGTCCTTGCGTTTATCTCCTCTCCTCTCCTCTGGCTCCGTCTTCTTTCCTCTCTTCCTCCGCCCAAAAAAAAATCATCGAATCATAATTTAGCCGTAACATTTTTTGAATAATCGTTTGGTATCTATTTTTTATGATCAACTTTGGAGGGTCGTGTCTTTTTATGCCCGGCAATCCAATCAGGGAGGTTGACAACTATTCTGTCGGAATAATTCCGGCAGGGGGAATCATAAAAATAGATGGAGGAAATGAAAATGAAGAAAGTATCACGGAGAGCCAAAAGCACCTGTTGCAAAGTATTAATGGCGTGTACCGCACTGGCCTTTACGGTTGGGGCGCAAGAGGCAGTCAGCGCGCCCGGCCCCCAGCCGAAGTACGTGTTCTTTTTCCTGGGCGATGGGATGTCCAACTCTCAGATTCAGGCCACCGAGGCCTATCTGACGACCGTCAATGGCGGTTCGGCAATGAAGGCCACCGATCTTCTGAAACCTGCAAACCGGCTCAATATGAGCAAGATGCCGGTGCAGGGCATGCAGACCACCTTTGACTCTTTTGCCCTTATGACCGACTCCGCTTCTTCCGCCACCGCCTTTGCCTGCGGTCTGAAGACGGTAAGCGGTACCATCGGCAAGAATGAGACCAAAGCGACTTCCTATAAGAGTATTGCCCAACTTGCCCATGAGGCCGGGAAAAAGGTTGGTATCCTCAGCAGCGTTTCCCTGGATCACGCCACTCCCGCCGCCTATTACGCAAGCGTTAACAGCCGTAGTGAAATGAATGAGATTGGTCGCCAGATGGCGAATACCGGGTATGAGTTTTTCGGTGGCGGCGGTCTCGCACAACCCACTGGGACAACTAACGTGATGGCTTTACTTACAACCAACGGCTATGAAGTGAAGAATACCCGTACGGATATTCTCGATCTCAAAAATAATCCCCAGGACAAGGTGGTCTGCATCAACCCATGGCTTCAGGATGCCGCCGCCATGCCCTATGCCATTGACAAGCCCAATACCAATCTGTCCCTGGCCGAGATGACCGACGTTGCCATTGCCAATCTTTCTGATGAAAACCCGGCTGGCTTCTTTATCATGGTGGAAGGCGGCAAGATTGACTGGGCCTGTCATGCCAACGATGCCAAGGCCACCATTGGCGACATGCTTGACTTTGACGCCGCTATTGGTGAAGCCCTTGAATTTTACAACCAGCATCCCAATGAGACCCTGATTATCGTCACCGGTGACCATGAAACCGGCGGTATGACCGTCGGTCACGCCACCACCGGGTATGCGGCCAATTACGGCGCACTTGTCCCGCAAACGATGAGTTTTCAGAAATTCGAAACCTTGTGGGCTCCCCATGAGGCAGCAAATGAAGGAACCGTGTGCGCCAGTCCATCCTCCAGCAACCTGGAAAACGACGAGACTGTAATGAATTGGCTGCAGAACGATTTTGGCCTTGTTTACAGCACCCTGAATGATTTTCAGAAGCAAAAGCTTGAAGATGCCTATGATAAATCCATGTGCGAGACCAACGATAACAGCGCAGCCGAGAATACCTTCCTGTATAGCGGCTACAATCCCTTCTCGGTTACCATGACCCATATCCTGAACGAGAAGGCCAGTATTGGCTGGACCTCGTATTCCCATACCGGCGTGCCGACTCCGGTTTTCGCCAAAGGCCGGGTAGCCCAGACCTTCGCCGGTTTCTACGATAATACCGATATCGCTAAACGGTTGGCCCAGGTTATGGCCTTGCCGGCGTTGCCTGTGCAGAAATAAAAGGTCACTTGCAAGGTCCCCTTCTTGGTTCCATAAACAGAAGGGGGCCTTTGCCGGCAAATGGTTGCCATTAAAAAAGAACGATTCAAGAGATAAAGGAAGGAAAAAATGAAGAAGAAATATGTATCACTTGTTATGGCGGCGATGTTGACCCTTGGCGCTGCCGGGTTGGCAAACGCATCAAACGCCATCAGCTATACCGCCCTTGATTTGACGGATGTGAACACGGGAGAAGATCTCTGGCGATACACCTATACCGTAACCGGCGACAGCTTTGCTTCCGGAACAGGTTTTGCCATTGATTTTGAGAAGAGTTCGTTTGTGCTTGCCGAGGGAGAGCAAATCGCTCCAAACAGTGATTGGGATGTCTGGACTTATACCTCTGCGTATGATTCTGAGATTGCTGTGTTTGATGCTTATGCCCAGGTTGACAGCGCCTCTTTGGCGAACCAGTTCAGTGTTGATTTTAGCTGGACTGGAGGAGTTGATGGGCCTGGAGCACAATTCTATGTCGTGTATAATCAGAATGAAGGGACTGTTCTTCAAAACGGCTTGACCACTGCCGCTCCGGTTCCTGTCCCGGCGGCATTGCTTCTTTTAGGTTCCGGCTGGGCTGCCATTGCCGGTGCCGGTCTGAGGAAAAAAAGCAAGAAGGCCTGATTTTGGTCTAAACCATCTGGTTGAGGGCGCTGCCCCTTTTCTTTTTGTGGCGTCGCATGCTTGCTTGCGGCGCCACTTTTTTATTTCTTCTTTCAAGAAGGTTTCGCATGTCTTATCTGCGGGTCGAATGGCTTTTTTCCCTTGTTATTGCTGCCTTGTGTGTTGTCCTTTGCTTTGTTGAGATCTTTCATACCCAGGGGGTTCCGCATGGTCTGCACAGTCGCGGCCTGATTACGGCGGTGGACAACAGTCAGGTGCACATGGATCTGATCATCAAGACCGAGGCCCAGATCCTCACTGTCAAGTTGCTTGATGGCCCATGCAAGGGGCAGACGGTCACAGTCGAAAATATGCTGAGCGGCAAGATGGAGTTTGACGAGTTCTACGCGCCCGACAAGGTCATCCTGGTCGAATACGATATACGGGACGGCCAAGTCGCCCATGCCATGGCCCGTGGATATTACCGGCTTCATTTGCAGGTGATGCTTATTGCCTTTTTTGTGGTTCTTTTGGTGGCGGTGGCAGGCGTCACCGGGCTTAAGGCCGCCCTCTCGTTCATCTTCGCCGCCCTGGTGCTGTGGAAGTTGTTTTTCCCACTGCTCCTGCGCGGCTTTGCCCCCATTCCCACCGGGCTTGCCATCGTGTCCCTGCTCATTGCCGTCATCACCTTCTCGGTGGGCGGCTTGAACCGGCGCGGGACAGCGACCTTCATCGGTTCAATGCTGGGGGTGCTTCTGACCTGCGGACTGGCGGTGTGGTTCGCCAAGGCCTTTCATCTCCATGGCGCCATCCGGCCATTCGCCGAGACCCTGCTCTACTCCGGCTATTACGATTTGAATCTGACCGATATCTTTATCGCCAGTGTTTTTATTGCCTCATCCGGGGCGGTCATGGATCTGGCCATGGATATTGCCGCCTCCATGGACGAGATCAAGCGCAAACATCCGGAAATCAGCATCGGCGAGCATGTGCGATCGGGTTTGCGGGTGGGGCGGGCGGTCACCGGCACCATGACCACGACCCTGCTGCTTGCCTATTCCAGCAGCCATATCACCATGTTTATGCTGTTTATGATCAAGGGCTTACCGGCGGCCAATATCCTCAATGCCCCCTTTGTCGCCGCCGAGGTCTTGAATATCCTGGTGGGCAGCTTTGGCCTGGTCACCGTGGCTCCATTCACTGCTGTTGTGGCGGGATTTCTCTATCGCAAGGGTGGCTCATCGGAGTTTTGAGAAGGTGTGCTTAGGAGTCGTTACGAAATAACCTGACCATTTATATTGATTTCGTTGCGGCTCCTTATGCCGATTCCCTCAACTCATTGGCCATGTTATTTTTTACAGCGGCTTAGTTGTGCAACGGAGGTGTTTCTCAGAGCCTCAACGGGATGATTTTATGACTTGCCGGTGAGTTGCAGGATCACCGCATTGGCGATGACCAGCCCGAAGATGCCGGTGAGGGTGGGCAGACTACCTAAGGCTCGCCGTTTGCGTCCGCGGTCGGCACACGGCGCGTCCGGGTTGGGCGTTTCTTCCAGCTCATCGTAATGCCAGTTGACGGCCTCGGTGGAATAGACACAGGAGATGCCGCGTTCGATGCCGACGCGCCGGATCCGCTGGCGCAACCGTTTGGCCAGGGGGCAGTTTCGGGTGTCCATAAGATCGCCCATCCGTACCAGGGTGGGATCGGAACGCAAGGCCGCGCCCATCGAGGAGATGATGGGGATGCCCAGGTGGTGGGCGGCGGTGAGCAATTGCACCTTGGGATTCATTGAGTCAATGGCGTCAATCAGGATGTGGGGAGCCGGGGTCAGGATCTGCTCCATGCTGGCGTCATCGGCAAAGAGTTGCAGGGCCTCCACCTGACAGCGGGGGTTGATGGCCGCAATCCGCGCTTGTGCCGCTTCGACCTTGGGCTGGCCCAGGGTGGTTTCCAGGGCCATGATCTGGCGGTTGATGTTGGAAGGCTGGATGATGTCAAAATCCACCAGGCGCAGGCGGCCAATACCGGCCCGGGCCAGCCCTTCCGCGACGTGTCCGCCCACCGCGCCGATGCCGACGATGGTGATGGCGCTGTCCTGCAAGATCGCAAAACCCTCCTCACCGAGGAAGGATCGTATCCGTGAAAATCTCTCCATTGCTCCATATCCTTTGACGAAGTTCTTGTTCCTCTATTCCCCACATGGCGGCGGCCCAGGCATACAGACTGGGGACGTCGGCAGGTTCGTTGCAGCTGATTTCGTGGTTCTCAGTCTCAACGGGTTGGACTGATCGGGCTTGCGTTGGCGCCGCTGTCGCGCCTCCCGCCTCCTCTCTTGCATTCGCAACACTCAGCCGTCCTTGGCTGTCGGTCGCTCCTGCGCCATCCCTGGCGTCCGCGACACTCAGCCGTCCCTGGCTATCGGTTTCAAGGAGCAGGAGGGGGAGCGGGGTGGCGAGAAATGAGGAGTGACCTTTGTGGTCTGCGATCAGTCGGCAGGAAAAGGAGATAAAGCAGCCAAGTCCGATCAGTCGCTGCAGGGTCTCCGTTGATCCTCCATAGGCATGGATCATTATTGCCGGCAGCTGTTTTGCTGCCGCAAGGTGTTCCAGGATCTCCAGCAGAAGCCCCCAGGCCTTGACGCAGTGGATGGCCACCGGCCGCCTCAGTGCCGAGGCCATGCTGAGCTGGGCCTCGAAGACCCGCTGCTGTCTGTCAAAATCGGCCCGACAACACTTGTCGAGTCCTATCTCCCCGATGCCTGCCGGACACTCTTGTAATCGGGCGAGCAGTCTCTCTTCCCATCCTGTTCCGGCGCTTTCCGCAAACCAGGGGTGGATGCCGAGAAACGGGACGATAAGCTGCTTGCCGCCTGCTTCTTTCCCTCTGTCGGCTAGATTGATCACCGCCTGCCAGTCCTCTTCACGGGTGGCATTGCAGAACATCCGCTCCACCCCGGCCTTTTCGGCTCGTTCAAGAATACTGCCAAGAGTGAGCTCCAGGTGTTGTGCCTGCAGGTGAAGATGGCTGTCAAGGTATCCGGCGGGGGAGTTCATGGCTGGGCTTATTCATTCCAGGAAAAGAGCTTGGAGGCGAGGGTCAGGCAGAGGAGGGTGGTGATCACCAGGATGATACATTCACTCTGGACATCGACAAGGGTTGCCCCGTCATTCATGATCTTGCGGGCGGCGGTGAGCAGGTGGGTCAAGGGGAAAACCTTGGCCAGGGACTGCACCCAGGCGGGGGCGCCTTCGATGGAAAACCAGACCTCGGAGAGGAACATCATCGGCATGGAGATGAAGTTGAGGACACCGCTGGTGAACTCTTCACTGGTGCCGCGCGCTGCCAGGACCAGACCGATGGAACTCATGCTGAGGCTGCCCAGTAAAAAAACCAGGGCCAGGGCGCCATAACTGCCATGGACCTGGAAGTGGAAGATGAAGTTGGTGCCGATCCAGACCACAACGATGGTGAACATGATGAGAAAGATGCGGGAAAACATCTGGGCGCTCAGGTATTCCAACGGGGTCAGCGGTGTGGCCTTGAGTCGTTTCAGGGCTCCGTTTTTACGGTAGCGCACCACCACATAACCCACTCCCCAGAGGGCCGAAAACATCATGTTCATGGCCAGAATCCCGGGAAAAAGCCAGTCGATATGACGGATCTGGACTCCTTCAATACTCTTTTTTTCGGCAACATTTTGCCGGTCTTTGAGGAATGAGGCGAGGAAAATCTGTTCGACCACAGCGCTCTGGGGGGAGGATTCGTTCATCCAGTAGCGGTGTTGCGGTGAGCGGACGTCAAGGAGCAGGTCGATTTTATGATGCTTCAGCTTTTCCGCACCCTCTTCCTGGCTGGCGAAATTGATGAACTGGAGGAATTTACCCTCCTGGAAGAAGGGCGGCACTGTGCTCTCACTGGCATTGACCTGGATGTCGGCAGGAAAGATGCCGATTTTGAATTGTTGCTGATCCTCGCCGCCATAGATAAAACCGAGGCCGACAATGATCAGAAAAGGGAAGGCAAAATTCCAGCCAAAGGCCGCCTTGTCGCGGAAAAACTCGTGATTCCTGGCCGTAAACATGGCCCACATGCGTTTGAAGTTCATGATATTTTTGAAATTGAGAGGTGCATATAAAAGCCCCCTCCTTTTTTTCAAGGAGGGGGTTGGGGGTGGTTTAGAGGCCGTAATGCAATAAGCAGTTACTGCTTTGCTCGCGTATTGGGCAACTCATTGGTTTCGAATAACTTCTTTTGTTTTTGGTGGAGCCACGCCAGGAAACAGCTGGACAGATTGCTGTTTCCTGGGGCGCGGCATAAGAGGCCGTAATGCAATGAGCAGGTGAAGCCTTGCTCATTGTATAACGGCCTCTAATCTCTCAACCCTTTCCCGGTCAGACAGAGAAAAACATCTTCCAGATTGGAGGAATGGACCGCCATTTCCGAGAGATCAATATCGAGACCGAGCAGGGTGCTGAGCCCTTCATTTACCTGCCCTATTTCCATAACGATGGTGTCGTCGCGCCGCTTCCAGGGGAAGGGGATGGCCGTAAGATTCGACTTGAAGGCGGATTCGGGGAGGAGAATAGAACTTTTCCGGCAATGGGTCTGGATCAGGCGGGCCGGGGTGTCCCAGGTGATGATATTGCCCATGTCCATAATTGCCACCTCGTCACAGAGAGTTTCGGCCTCCTCCATGGAGTGGGTGGTCATGATGATGGTCTTGCCGTCTGCCTTGATGGAGCGGACGATCTCCCAGAGATTGCGCCGCGACTGGGGATCAAGGCCGGTGGACGGCTCATCGAGGAAGACCAGACGCGGCTTGTTGACCAGGGCCAGGGCCAGCATCAGGCGCTGCAGCTGGCCGCCCGAGAGCTGGTCGTTGCGTCGTTTCAGGATCGGCCCCAGGTCACAGCGCTCGGTCAGGGCATCAATGTCTTCCGGGTTCTTGTAGAGTTTGTGAAAGGAGAGCAGGGTCTCTTCGACGCTTAAAAAACTGAGCAGTGAGGTGTGCTGGAACTGGATGCCGATCTCTTCGCGGAACGATGCGCGGCGCGGCTGTCCCTGATAGAGGATCTGGCCGCTGCTGGGGCTGATAATATCCTCAACCATCTCCATGGTGGTGCTTTTTCCGGCACCGTTAGGGCCGAGCAGGCCAAAGCAGATGCCCTCGCTCACCGAAAAAGAGACATCCTTTACGGCCTGATTGTCTCCGTAGGTTTTGCTCAGATGGATGACGTCAATGATGTTGTTCATAGGCTCCAAGGCGGCAATATGCAAGATGCGTATTGCTGGAAATTCCGGGTCATGCTCCAAGTTCTCTCCTCGAAAAAAAAACAAGGGGATGTCTCGAAGGGAAAGTTGTCATAAGGTAATTTCCCCGCAAGGGATGTCAAGTTGACAAGCAAATCAGATACCGTCAAGCCCCTCGGAGTCTCGCACCCTCGCTTGCCTGCAAAAGGACGATTTTCCTCCCGCCTCTGTGGCTTATATTCCGTTTTTCTTGTCACACGCTCCCTGGCCCAGAAACTTGGCCACCTGATCCGGGATCTCCTTGATCACTCGCTCATAGCAATCTTGGCAGATGCCATGGGTGAGGAGGACGTCGGAGTTTTTATGCAGGTAATCTTCCAGTGGTATCCAGACATCATCGGTGTCCCGAATTTTTTTACAGTAGGAACAGATGGCAAGAAGCCCGCGCAGGGTCTTTAATTCGTATTTGGTTTTCTCCAGTTCCTCAACCTTGGCGATCAGGGTCTGGTTGATCATGGCCAAATCGGCGGTACGTTCCCGGACCCGATCCTTCAGCTCCAGGTTGTTCCGGTTCAGCTTCTCCACCAGCTCCCGATTATGCCGCTTGAGATGGTAGCGCTCGGTGGCCAGGGTGACCGTGATCAGCAGGTCGTCTTCACTCCAGGGCTTAAGAATGTAGCGGTAGACATGCCCCTCATTGATGGCGGCAATGATATCGGTAGGATCAGTATAGCCGGTGATGATGATCCGCTCGGCATAGGGGGCCAGCTCCCGTGCCCTGCTCAGCAGGTCGATCCCCTTCATCCCCGGCATCCGCTGGTCGCTGACCACCAGGGCGATATCCGGTTCCATATTCAGCACCGACAAGGCCTCCTCGCCGGAAAGGGCGGTAAGGATCTCGAAGTTGTCACAGAGCGCTTCCCTGAAATTGATAAGGTTGATCTCCTCGTCGTCCACATAAAGCACTTTGCTCAAATTCGTTTCCACGGTGTTTCCTCGGTAATGGTTGATGGTTCTTCTGCTAAGTCTCTTTCAAATCAATATGTTTGTCGATTGCTCGCCTGTCTTCTCTGTCTGCCCTGCATCATCATTGTCCGACTCGTCTGGTAAAGAAAGCCCACCACTCCCGGCCCCTCCTCACTAAGGAGGGGAGATAATATCACCGCCGCCTGAGCGGCAGGATGATTTCAAATTCGGCTCCCTTGTCTATTTCGCTCCGAACCAGGATCTTGCCCTGGTGTTTCCGAATGATCCCGTAGGAGATGGACAATCCCAGCCCCGTACCCTTCCATGCCTCCTTGGTGGTGAAGAGGGGCTCAAAAATCCGGTCGATCAGCCCGGCGGGAATGCCGGGGCCGTTGTCTTTAAACAGGATGTGTGCTTGATCCGCCGCCAGCCAGGTGCGGATCAGGATGGCGCCTTGATCGGGCAGCGCCTGGATCGCGTTGAGCAGCAGGTTCATAAACACCTGATTGAGCTGGCCGCTGACCGCCTCCACCAAAGGCAGATCTTCGGCCAGCTCCATGGTCAACTGGATGCGATGCTTGAACTCCGGATAGGCCAGCGCAGTGGTGGTGTGCAGACACTGGTTGATGTCCGTTGGGCCGGGCTGCTCGTCTGCCGGGCGGGCAAAGTTTTTAAGGTCGCCGACGATCTTGTTGGTGCGGCGCGCCCCCTCGCTGATATTCTCCAGAAGGATGTTCAGCTTGTTGAAGATGACCTCGCACCGCTCTTGATCCAGTGGCTTTCCGTCCGGCTGATGGAAGAGTTCGTTCAACTCTTTGAGCCGCTTGCGCAAGGGCGGCAGCGCTCCGCTGACAAAGTTGGTGGTATTGTTGATCTCGTGCGCCACGCCCGCCACCAGCCGACCGATGGCCACCATTTTTTCCGACTGGGCCAGATGTGCGTGCGTTTCCTGGAGTTCGTTCAGGGCCTTTTGCAGCTCCCGGGTACGTTCCGTTACTTTCTGTTCCAGGTCATCTTTCAGGCCTTGAATGGTTGTGAAGGACTTTTCGAGATCCTTCACCAGATCGGCAAAGGTGTCGCCAAGCACGTCCACGTCGTCTGATTCCCCCTCTGCCTGATGGGTTTGCACCTTAATGGTGTTGATCAACTGTTGGAGCGGCGCCATGGTCATCCGGGTCAGCCTGTAAGTGGCAACCAGAGAGATAAGGAAGAAGAGCACGGTCAGTGCCGCAGTCTGGAGTGCAATCACTTTGGCGGCCTTGTTGAATTCGGTTTTGCATATCACCAACTGGGCGGAGCCAAGCAATGTTTTGCCCTCTGTTTGCTTGTCAATGTCAGGATTGGTCTCGAAGTAAAGGGCCTCGCTGCCTTTCTGGTCGCTCTGCACCGAGACCGGGGCTGTGAAGATAAGCAGATCGCCGTTCTCCCAGATATGGGTCTGATCACCTATGAGGTTAGAGGCCTGAAGGGCAACGGCCATAGAGGGGATGAGCTGTGATGGGGCGGGGTTGGGACGATTGTATCTGCCGAGTAATTGACGCAGGATCACCCCGCCTTTGGTATCGTACACCGTCACGGCATCGAGATGGAGATCGCTATTGATGGCTGTCACGGTCTCCACTGCCTGGTCCAAGCCGGCTCGATCGCTGAAAAACAACCCCGACTGGAGAGAGCCGGAGAGCAAGTTGACCATCATTGCTCCCTGCTGGTGAAGATGGCGTTTCAGTTCTTTTTGCTGGATCACCGTGAAGACTGTAGCGAAGGTTACGGCAAAGCCAAGCAGGATGAGGGACAAGGTCAACAGGATCTTGAGGTTGAGGCCCATCTTGGGCAGAACAGGTCGAGGGATATGGCTCATGGCTGACGCTCCTCTCCATAGATTTCATCCACCACCGCCTCGTTGATCGGCACTCCCATTTGCCGAAAGGCGCTGGTGTTGGCGATTATTCTCAGCCCGCGAGCCGGTTCCATCGGTATCGTCGCAGGCTTTGTGCCGGCCAGGAGGCGAGCCGCCATCGTGGCAGCCTGCCTCCCCATATCATCCATATCAAAGGTGATGGCAGCGGCGGCTCCGGCCTTGAGGTACTTCTCCGAGAAACTTATAATCGGGACCCGGTTGGCCATGGAGAATAGCCGCAGCTGCTCCATGGCCTGCGGGTTGGTGACCATCTCGTCCGGCAGCAGCCAATAGGCATCAATGGCGTTGCTCAGGCTTTGTAAGGCCTTGGGTAATTGGTCAGGGGAGGCAACCTTGCGAAACAGCAGGGTCTCCACCGCACTCACCTGATTCATAAGCGCCTCTTGCACCCACTGGCCGCTCACCGCCGGGTTATACAGGGCGCCGATGCGGTGCAGCTTGGGCATAAGCAGGCTCATTGCCTCCAGTTGCCGGGAAGGCAGGATGCGCAGGTCGATGCCGGTGAAGTTGGCGGGCAGGTTCTTTGCCGAAGGGGCCAGAAGAGTGAGGATGGGCGTGTCTTGCAGGTCACGGACGAACTCCAGGGCCGGATCGCCGATCACCACCACCAGTTGCGCCTGTCGCAGTTGGTTTTGGAGGGAGATTTGTTTTTCCTGGGGTTGTTCTGAGAGCAGTATCTGTGTTACGGTGTTGCGGATAATGCTTTTGGGCCCCGAACGTGGCGGCTCGGCGTTCCACCCTTTTTCAAAGCCCTGACGGGCCTCTTCGTAGGGCTTCAAGGCGGACGATTGCAGCACAATGCACTCCTCTCCCCGGGCCGTAGCGGCCGACAGCAGGGCCAGAAACGGCAGGAGGAGAAACAACAGCGCAAAGATGTGAAGTCTATGTTTCATTAGGGGTATAGGGTCGGGGGGCGGCGAATTTGCTGCAATGCACCTTTTATCTAATAGGAAACTTTTTCATTTTGCAAGGTAAATGAGCCATCAGCGGCCGAAGGCTGTTCTGTTGGTTTTTCTCAAACCCTTTTTAACAAGGAATTCAAGGATGACGTCCTCTGCTCAGTATTCCCGTTTAGTGCCTTACAGAGTATTTTCTTGTTTTTTTAGCAAGAAAATACTCTGTGAAGGGCACTTATCCCGTTCATCGGGGCTTGCCGGTGGTTTTTCCTCGCTGCTTGTCACCTTGCTCTGCGCCGCCCCAATCGCGGCGGCAGCCGATGGCGATCCCCTGTTGGCCATGTATTTCGACGACACCCAGATGGTGGAGTCGGCCACCCGCGCCGCCAAGCCCATCACCCAGGTGGCGGAGAATGTCACCGTTATCAGCGCGGAGGAGATCGACGCCATCCACGCCCAGAGCCTTTCCGAGGTGCTGAACCGGGTGGCCGGGGTCTCGGTGAGGATGACACCGGAAGATTTCAACGGCGGTTCGCGGATTTTTATCCAAGGCAGCAGGGATGAGCATGTGCTGGTGTTGATCGATGGCGTCCGTCTCAACTCGGCCATGTCCGGGGCGGCTGATCTTGCTCACATCCCTCTGCGTATTGTCAAGCGCATCGAGATCATCAAGGGCCCGGGCTCTGCGGTCTGGGGCTCCTCCCAGGGCGGGGTGATCAATATCATCACCAAAAGTCCCGGGCCGGGCGGCAAGCCCACCGGTTCGGTGGCCGGCGAATTTGGCGAGCGTCAGGTGGGGGCCTACGAGGCGGATATCGCTGGTAAGGTGGAGCGGGTCGGCTATTTTCTCTATGCCGGTCAGCAAGACTCCAATGGTCTTTTGAACAATCACTATTACGATGCGGGTCGGGCCTACGGCAAGATCACCGTTGATCTGCCGCACCAGGGGCTGCTCACCTTCTCCGGCATGGCCGTCGATCCCCATTACCGCACCGGCGATTTCGACTACGGGACCCCCTATTTCAGTCAGGATGCCCGCGATCGCAGCCATTTTGTCACTGCCAACTACGACACACCGCTCACCGAATCGCTCCATCTCAATATCGGTGTCCGAGATTATGAGCGGAACTTCATCGACAACCGGGACATCCTCTCCTCCAGCCCGGAGGGCGACCCCGGCGCCTTGTTCTATCAGGCCAACTGGCATGAGCAGAGTCAGGGGGCCAATGGTCTGCTCACCTGGCACGACTCCTGGCAGCAGGTGGCCCTCGGGGCTGAGATCAACCGCAGTAAGATGGACACCGTTACTGACTATGGCTCTTGGGCTCAGACCAATTGGTGGGCCCCGGCCCAGGATCTGTCAAAGCCTGGGGCTGAAGAGGTCTGGGGCCTCTTTATCAATGATACCATGCGCCTGGGTAAACTCACCCTTACCCCTGGTATCCGCTACGACCAACACAGCATCAGCGGCTCCATGGTCAGCCCATCCCTGGGTGCGACCTATCTGCTCCGGCCGGACACCCTGCTGCGGGGCACGGCCGCGCGCGGCTTCCAGTACCCCATCCTCTCCTATATTGCCGGTGGCGGTATCTGGGACAACCCCAATACGCAGCTCCAGCCGGAAGAAGTCACCTCGTTTCAGGTGGGGGTGGAGAACCGCAGCCTTTCCTTTATGAGCGTCAAGATGGACGCCTTCCTTCACCATGTCACCGATACCTGGGGCGTTGATTATAGCACCGGAGCCGTAACCAACGGTGGAAAAAGCGAGCGCAAGGGCTTCGAGGCGGAGCTGGAGACCACCCCCTGGCATGACCTGAGCCTGGCCACCAACGCCACTTACACCCTGTTGACCCCGGAGGACGAGCAGGAAGAGGACGATTCTTCCACCGCCACCAACCTGATCCTGCGCTACCGTGATACAATCGGCTGGAAAGGTGAGCTGGCCGGCCATTATATCTGGTGGACCTCGGACAAGGTCGCGGGGCTGACGGGGCAGGCTGCGGATATGACCTGGAACCTCAGTCTAGGCCGTACCGTTTACAGCTCCGAATGGCTGTCCTGTGAACTCTACGCTAAGGCGTACAACCTTTTCAATGGCAACGCCACTTCAGATAGTTATTATCCTATGCCGGGCCGCTGGCTGCTGGCCGGTATGCGGGTGACTTTCTGAGTCAGGACTTACAGGCCGCGCAGATTTTACCCATGAACTATGGTGGTTCTGGGCTTAACCTTAATTGAAGGAGGTATGACATGGATGTAGAAAAAAATGAAGAGGTCGTCGTCTTGGATTGTGGCAAGGAACCGGAGGAGGTGGCGGTTGAGGCTGCTTGTTGTGTAGGTAGGCCCAGTGCGGCCTCTTCCGGCTCTATCGATCGCTAACCTAACCCCGATGAACGGGATAAGTGCCTTTCGCAGATTATTTCCTTGTAAAAAAACAAAAAAATAATCTGTAAGGCACTAAAAGCCGGCCCTTTGAGGGAGCCGTTCCTCAAAGGGCCATTCTCCGAGCCCTGTCATGCCCCTTTCCCATTATCTGAAAATCTACCCCCTGACCGGCCAGCCGGAGAAACGGCTACTCTTCTCCACTAGAACCGGCGGTCTGGCCATGGTTAGCGGCGAGGCTCTGGCTGCCATTGAGGACAACAGCGCCAGTCCCGAGCTGACCGCATCTCTGGCCAAACTTTCCATGGTGGTGGACGATCCGGCCCGTGAGCAGAAAGAGATGGGCGGCTACCTTCAAAAGCTCAATCGCTTGAATCCCAATCTGCGGGTGGCAGTGATCCTGGGCATGGCCTGCAACTTCGCCTGTGTCTATTGCTACGAGGGCAGCCTCAAGGGGACGGCTGCCATGAGCGACGCCACCGCCGACCAACTGGCGGTCTTTTTGCTGGCCCGGTTCAGCGCTGGCAAAAAGAAGCGTCTCATCCTGGATTTTTACGGCGGTGAGCCGCTGCTCTATGTTCAGCGCATCATATATCTGGCTGAGCGTCTCAAACCGGCCATCGAGGCGTTGGGCGGTATTTTTGAGTTTACCCTGGTGAGTAACGGGTCGCTGCTTATCCCAACGGTGGTGGAGGAGCTGGTTGCCCTGGGGCTTCAGAGCGTCAAGGTTACCATTGACGGGCCAGCGGCCAATCATAACCACTTCCGCCCCTTTAAGGACGGACGCGGCAGCTGGTCGATCATCGTTGAGAACCTTCTGGCCTGCCGGGGCCTCTGCCTTATCACCCTGAGCGGCAACTACACCGCCGAGAATCACGCCCTCTTTCCCGCCTTGCTCGATGTCCTGACCGAAAGGGGGTTTGCGCCCGGCGATTTTGCCAGCGGCCAGTTCTATCCTGTTATGCAGATCAACGATCAGTTTGCAAACCCCGAATTCACCGGCGGTTGCTGCTCTAACGATGATCCCTGGGTGCACGCCGCCTCGCTGGCCCTGCGCGAGGAGATCATGCAGCGGGGCTTTACCTACCCTAAACTGTATCCAAGTCCCTGCATGGTGGACGTTGATGATGCTTTTACCGTGGACCATGACGGGACCATCTACAAGTGTGTCGCTCTAATTGGTCACCGGGAGCTGGCTTGTGGCGACATTTGGCGTGGAATGGGCGAGGACTGGCGGCAGGCCTGGTGTGTAAATCACTGGAAAAACGAGGCCCAATGCTGTGACTGTGTGTATCTGCCCCTTTGCTTTGGCGGCTGCCGTGCCATGGCCTTCCAGCGTGACGGCCACATGGCGCAGGTGGACTGCCAGCGCTCGCTGTTTGATGCCACCCTGGAACCGATGCTCCTGCAGGATCTCAAGGTTCGCTATGGATGAGATCCTGCCGCTCACTTCTCCCCGGGGCTAAGCTCAGCACCCCGGCCGCCCCTGTCTGGTTGAATCATCGTCTGCCGTTCCTTCTCCCCTTTGGTCTCCACCCCACTCTCCTTCGCAGAGTATTCAGATCCTGTTATTTGTTCCCTTTCGTACAAAATAAAACTTGACTCAGCTCCGAGGACTCATTAGTTTTGAGACTCATTCCTGATAAGGAGCCGAGATGGTATGCCGAAGGACCAGTCAGCGAGAACTGATTTTACAAGAATTGCAGCAAAACAGGCAACATATGACCGCTGATGAGCTCTATGGGCTGGTCAGGAAAAAAATGCCGAAGATCAGTCTGGCCACGGTGTATCGGAATCTGGAATTTCTGGTGGAGAGCGGGGTGATAGGCAGGCTGGAGAGTCGTGGGCGGCAGATGCGTTTTGACTACGACCCGGGTGTCCATGACCATGTTACCTGTGTGAAATGCCATCGGGTAGAGAATGTGAGTTTAGGAAAGGAAAAGGAAAATTATCCTTCACATGATGTGGCGGATGGGTATACAATAACAGGATACCGGATCGAATTTGCGGGACTGTGTCCCCGGTGTCAGACAGAAAAACAAGAAAAACAGGGAGACGAAACGATGGGATGTGGATGCGCATGCAGTTGCAAAAAATCAGAACTTACCGACGAGCAGAAGCAGGTATTACAGGCCATGGCCAATTGTGTTGGCGCCTGCGCGGCCAAAGATATTGCGGCAGCGACAGGGCTTGATGCCAAGGTCGTGAGCAACCGGGTGACGGATCTGAAGAAAAAGGGCTATGTGGACAGCCCCGAGCGCTGCCGCTATGGCATTACCGAAGAAGGCCGGGCCGCAATAAAGAATTGAGCCGCCTTGCCCCGTATGCTTCGGCAATCATTTATCAATGAATCAAAAAAAAGGAATGAATAGTATGGACACCCCTGTAATCGAATCAATCAGACAGCCCCTGGTAACCAATGAAGCCCCTGATTTTAAGGCCATTGCCGTGATGCCGGACAACTCTTTCAAAGAGGGGTTCACCCTCTCTTCCCTGCGTGGCAAGTATGTCCTCCTCTTTTTTTATCCACTCGACTTCACCTTTGTCTGTCCCTCCGAGATCCTCGCTTTTAATCGGGCCCTGGGTCAGTTCAAGGAGCGGAACTGTGAGGTGGTGGGTGTTTCCATGGATTCCCACTTTACCCACCTTGCCTGGAAAAATACGGCCATCAACGATGGCGGCATCGGTGATATCCAATTTCCCCTTGTCGCCGATCTGGACAAGAGCATAGCCCGGAGTTACGGGGTCCTACTGCCCATGGGCATTGCCCTGCGCGGGCTCTTTCTCATTGACAGGGATGGTGTTATCCGCAGTCAGGTGGTGAATGACCTGCCCCTGGGACGCAGTGTTGATGAGGCCTTGCGAGTTCTTGACGCCCTGCAGTTTACCGAAGAGCATGGCGATGTCTGTCCAGCCAACTGGAAAAAAGGGGACGATGCGATGACCCCCACATCAGCCGGTGTGGCCCGTTATCTCAGCGAACACGCCAATGATTGATGGTCTTTTTGCCCTGGTTGACGTGAGCTGTTGAGTGAATAGAGTGATGTACGCGAGAGTATTTGGCCAATGGGGCAATGACTGATGAAGGGAAAAGCTATTTGAGAGTCCTTCCTGGAAGTAAACAACATTTTAAGGAGACATGAACATGGCAACAAAATTGGAAATTTATAAATGCAATATCTGTGGAAATATCGTCGAGGTTCTTCATGCAGGCGGCGGGGAGCTGGTCTGTTGCGGCGCGCCCATGGTTCTTATGGACGAGAACACCGTCGATGCCGCCAAGGAAAAGCATGTTCCAGTGATTACCAAGGTGGATGGGGGCTATAAGGTGAATGTCGGCAGCGTGGCCCATCCCATGGAGGAGAAACATTATATCCAGTGGATCGAGTTGATCGCCGGAGATGCCTGTTATCGTCAATTCTTGAAGCCCGGCGATGCGCCGGAGGCCTTTTTTGCAATTAAGGCAGACACGGTTACCGCCAGGGAGTATTGCAACCTCCATGGCGCATGGAAGGCGTAATCCTTTCCTGAGGCGGCAAGCAATAAACAACCAGTGTTAATAAAGAGCCTGCAAGGGATGACACGTGTGGCTGGTCCCCGGGCAGGAGTGCCGGCCTTATCCCGTTTATCGGGGGTTGGTTCTTGATGGAGTTAGGCTGGTTTATGGTGAGACAATTTCTGATTTATCGTCAAAGGAGGAAGAGTATATGGCAGCACCAGAGGAAATGTATCAGTGTCAGACCGTCAATTGCGGGTATATCTACAATCCCGATAAAGGTGATCGGAAGGGAAAGATAGAGAAAGGTACGCTCTTCAAAGATCTCCCCGAAGACTGGCATTGTCCGGTGTGCGGGGCAAGCAAGAAGGCGTTCAAGCCTCTGATGGGACCGGGGTCGGTGCAGGCGGAAAATACGAAAACGCAGGAAACTCCTGCACAATCTTCAGGGAGTACAGGGACCATGCAAAAATATCGATGCAACATTTGTGGCTATGTTTATGATCCGGAAAAGGGCGAACCTGCGGCAGGGATCGCTGCCGGAACTGCTTTTGAAGATGTTCCCGAGAGTTATGAGTGTCCGGTGTGCGGGGCGGCAAAGGACGATTTTACCGCTGTTTAGGAGCCGTTACGAAGTTTCCGAATTCTTAATCAAGCGTTCCATATCCGGCTTGTTTTAGGAAAGAAAACTCCCCTCCCTCGACGGGAGGGGTTGGGGGTGGGTGAAGCTGCAATGAGCCGTTTTCATGGGTTATTCCCCCCCACCCTGACCCTCCCCCGCCAAGGGGGAGGGAATTTCTGGAAATTTCATGTTTGATTTGGAAATGGAATAACATGGCCGTTTATGTCTCTTTTCGTTACAGCGGCTTAGTGCCTGACAGGACAGCCTGAGTTCGACTATCAAATCAGTTATGGGACAGTGTGATATGGTGTTCCATAACTGATTTATTTTTACGTTTGTTTAGAGAAAGGGATTATCGAATGTCGCGAAAAATTCTGCTGGTCGCCTTTCAGGGGCAAGCCATGTGCTTTATCCATGTTTTGCTCAATGGCCTGGAGCTTGCGGCAAAGGGACATCTGTGCAAAATTATCATTGAGGGCGAGGCGACCAAACTGATCCCCGAGATCAGCCAGGATGGCCACTTCCTCAATGGTCTCTATCGGCAGATGCTTGAAAAAGGCCTGCTCGAAGGGGTGTGCCATGCCTGCTCTGCCAAGATGCAGGTGCTGGAAGCTGTTACAAATGCAGGCCTTCCCCTCCTTGATGACATGTCAGGGCACCCGGGAATGGCTAACTATATTGAACAAGGATTTGAAATTATCAATTTCTGACAGGAGGGTAGGACGTTGAATCCAATTAAGATCGCTGAAAATATTTACTGGGTAGGGGCTGTGGATTGGGATGTCCGTGATTTTCATGGATATTCCACGAATAGAGGCTCCACATATAATGCCTTTTTGATCATGGGAGAAAAGATTACCCTCATCGATACGGTCAAAAAGTCGATGAAGGCTGATCTTATTGCCCGTATCAGCGAAATTGTTGATCCTGAGAAGATTGATTATATCGTGGTGAACCATGTTGAGATGGATCACTCCGGTTCTCTGCCGGATATGGTCGAATTGATTAAGCCGGAGAAGATTTTCTGCTCCACCATGGGTCAGAAGGCGCTGCTTCAGCATTTTCACTGCGAAGACTGGCCCTATGAGGTGGTCGTGCCGGGGCAGGACCTTGATCTCGGCGGGAAAACCCTGTCGTTTATTGAGACCCGTATGCTCCATTGGCCGGATTCCATGTTCACCTATGTGAAAGAGGACAAGCTCCTTTTCTCCAGTGACGCCTTCGGTATGCATCTTGGCACCAGTGAGCGTTTTGACGATCAGATTGATCCATCCATTCTGATCGAGGAGTTGACCAAGTATTACGCCAATATCCTGACCCTTTACTCACCATTGGTGAAAAAGCTGATTGCCAAGATTAAGGAGAGCGGCCTTGAGATCAAGATGATTGCCCCGGATCACGGCGTGATCTGGCGGTCAAACCCGATGATGGCCATTGACGCCTATGATCGCTGGAGCCGCAATGAGGGCAAGGGCAATGCCGTGATCATCTATGACACCATGTGGCATTCCACCGAATTGATGGCCAAGGAAGTCGCCAATGGTCTGCAGGATGAAGGGATCTCGGTGAAGCTCTACAATCTCCGCTATAACCACCGCAGCGATGTCATGAAAGAGGTCCTCGATGCCAGCGCCATTATTCTTGGCTGTCCGACCCTGAATAACGGTCTGCTGCCGAGAATGGCTGGCTTCCTTATGTATATGCGCGGCCTGCGCCCAACCAACAAGATCGGCGCCGCCTTCGGTTCCTTCGGCTGGTCGGGTGAGGCGGTGAAGCTGCTCAATGAGGCCATGACCGAGATGAAGTTTGATCTCATCGATGATGGCATCAAGGTGAAATATGTCCCTGAAACCAGTGACCTGGCCAACTGTGCGGCCCTTGGCCATAAGATTGGTCAGGCCTTGAAGGCGAAGCAGTAAGGGGATATCGCTTGTGGGACCCTTCTGTGCCTTTGGAAAATGGAGGAGTGCCTGGACGTTCATGGGAGGAAATCAGAAAAGAGGTGCAAGCACCGACTGTCTGATTTCCTTTTTTGTTGTGCAAACCGCAGAAAGTCTGGTTGCTGAAAAACTTGAATTGCGTAGCAATATAAACTGGAGGAAAAATACAGCATGAAAATCCATGTAGATAAAAATATTGTCGAATTTTTTCCGGAGAATGAGCAGGAGACGGCGTCCATGGAAACCCTGTGGCGCAAGGTTGTGGATTGTGCCCGGGAGAATAAGCGGATGACGGCCATTGGCGAATATATTCCACAAAAGCTGAATCTGGCCAGATTTGTCATTGAAGGCGTTCCCGGGGCCACCACTTACACCGAGGACAAGGCCGCTGAAGAGTGCACAGTGATCTGCACCACCTGTAATAAATATATGCATCTCCAAGGGGGAGACGCAGTCCCGGTCTGTTGCGGACGCCCCATGGAAACGGCGGATTGAAGGGAGAGCGAAGGCGTGGATAATCAACCGGCCAACGAGATTGTGCAGATTGTAGATCGGGAAAACCAAGTGACGGGCGCCCTTCCCCGTCATTGCATGCGCAGTCAGGGCCTTATCCATCGGGCATGCTATATCCTGGTTTTTAATCAGCAGGAAGAGCTTTTTGTGCAGAAAAGAACCACCAGCAAGGATATCTATCCCGGATACTGGGATGTGGCCGCCGGTGGTGTGGTGCTGGCCGGAGAATCCTATGAGCAGTCGGCATCCCGGGAACTGACGGAGGAACTCGGGGTTTCCGGGGTTCCTCTGTTGCCCCTTTTTGACCATTATTTTGAGGATGCGGGCAACCGTGTCTGGGGCCGGATTTTTCGCTGTACCCATGATGGTCCCTTCGTCCTGCAGCCCGAAGAGATTGACGACGGGCTGTTTATGACCGTGCCTCAGGTATTTGAGCGCAGTCTGCAGGAACCCTTCACCCCTGATGGAATCCGTATTCTGCGTCAAATCTTCGATTATTCCTGAGCTTTTCTCGGATTTTTTGAAAGTATATCAGTTTCTTAGTCTGATGCTTCTCCCTGTCAAGGGCAGAGCCTTGTCTTGAAGGCATGCTCTGCCATCATTTCTTCTCTTCCCTCAGCAGTAACCAGTCGATATCGGATCGTGTGCCGGCCTGGCTGGCGGTGACTCAGTCATCATACAGGCAGGCTTGGCCGTGGTTCTCGCGCCAACCCCGCTAATAGTCTCGAATTTCCACCCTGATCGTGGTATATTGGGGCTAATTTTTTCCTCGCGTAGCAAAGGCGTCCGGATTTTCTTGAATCATCGTAAGCACAGAGAGAATTCGCCAGTTCGCCAAATTTAACTGTAGTAGAAGGTATTGCATGATTAAGGCATTTCTTAAAAAGGCCGGAAACAAACTCCGAAACATCGCCAGATCCGGTAAGAAAGAACAGAACGAACACACCACTCCGGCCCATGATCGGGCGAAGTCTGCTGATCGACAGGAGTTGACGGTCGAGCAGGCTGCACCTGATCTGTCTCAGACCGCAACTCCTGTGGAAGAGACTGCGCCCAAGGCCCGTCGTCCCCGTCCCAAGCGTGAACCGCGCCAGGCGGAGTGGGATATCTCTTCTTTCGTGGTGGAGCCGGCGGCCGGCAAGACCAGATTTCATGACCTTGATCTGCCTTTGGTGCTGATGCATGCCATTGCTGATCTGGAATTTCAATATTGTACCCCGATCCAGGCGCAAGCCCTGCCGGATCTCCTTCCCGGTCGTGATCTGATCGGCCGGGCCGCCACCGGCACCGGAAAAAGTGCGGTCTTTTTGATCGCCATCTTCACCCAGTTATTGAAAGAGACGGAGCAGCAAACAGCTGCGGGCACGCCCCGGGCCTTGATCATCGCGCCGACCCGGGAGCTGGTGATCCAGATTGCCAAGGATGCCCGGGCCCTGGCCAAATATACCAATTTGAGGATTGTTTCGGCCTATGGCGGGACTGATTATCAGAAACAGCGCAAAAGTATGACCGAACAACCGGTGGATGTGGTCGTGGCCACCCCTGGCCGGCTCCTTGATTATGTCGGTAAACAGGTTATTAATCTGCACCGGGCTAAAATCATGGTCATTGATGAGGCGGACCGGATGCTGGATATGGGATTTATTCCCGATGTGCGCAAAATTATTTACAAGCTTCCCTCCAAAGATCAGCGCCAGACCATGCTCTTCTCGGCGACCTTCACCCCGGAAGTTAAACAGCTCTCTGCCCAATGGTGCAAGGATCCCATCACCATTGAGTCGGAACCGGATCAGGTGGCCGTGGACACGGTGCAGCAGATTGTCTATCTGACCACCACCGCCGAGAAATATACGGTGCTCTATAATCTGATCACCAGCAAGGAGCATGAGCGAATTATTGTTTTCACCAATATGAAAAATGAGGCGAGAAGGCTTTTTGACCGGCTCGAGCGCAACAGTGTGGACTGCACCCTGCTCACCGGTGATGTCCCCCAGGACAAGAGAACGGCGCGGCTGGAGGCCTTTCGTGAGGGAAAGGTGAAGGTGATGATTGCCACCGATGTGGCCGGTCGCGGAATCCATATCGCCGGCATCAGCCATGTCATCAACTATACCCTGCCTTATGAACCGGAGGACTATGTGCACCGCATCGGCAGGACGGGTCGTGCCGGGATCGCCGGGATCTCCATCAGTTTTGCCTGCGAGGAAGATGCCTTTGTCCTTCCCGAGATCGAGGCCTATATCGGCGAATCGCTGCACTGCGTTCAGCCCGATGAGTCCCTCCTGGTGACGCCTCCTCCTGGCCACGGACGGCCCAGCACTGAGGGCCCGGCGGTGGCTCAAGGGGGATCTGGTGGCCATGGGCGACCCGGTGCCTCCCGCCCCATGGGCCGACCGAGATCAACTTCCACTCCGTACCGAAAAAAGAGATAATTTTCACATGATTCATCTGACCAATATCAGCAAGCAGCACGGTTCGCAAATCCTGTTTCAGAATGCCAGCCTGCAGGTTCTGCCTGCCAGCCGCAATGGCCTGGTGGGCCCCAATGGCGCCGGTAAGTCCACGATATTTCGCTTGATCACCAGAGAAGAAGAGCCGGATAAGGGCGAGATCTCCTGCGCGAAAAAAACCGTCATCGGCTATTTTTCCCAGGACGTAGGCGAGATGGCCGGTCGTCCGGTTCTGGCCGAGGTGATGGCGGCGGTAGGAGAAGTCACTGCCCTGGGTGAGCAGATGCGAGAAATGGAAGCGTCCATGTCCCAGCCCATGGACGATGAGGCCATGGATGCCCTGCTGGAAAGGTATGGCAATGCGGTGGAGGAGTTTGAGCATCGGGGCGGATATGATCTGGAGGCCCGGGCCCAGGCGGTGCTCACCGGGCTCGGCATCGGCCCTGATGCCTGGCAGCGTCCGGTGGAGTCTTTCAGCGGCGGTTGGAAGATGCGTATCGGTCTGGCAAAAATTCTGACCATCAACCCCGATGTACTCCTGCTCGATGAACCCACCAACCATCTTGATCTGGAGTCGATCATCTGGCTGGAGGAGTGGCTGGCCACCGAGTTCAAGGGGGCGCTGCTTATGACTTGCCATGATCGGGACTTCATGAACCGGATTGTGAACCGGATCATTGAGGTGGCGGCGCAGGGGGTGACCACCTACAGCGGCGACTATGATTTTTATCTGCGTGAGCGTGAGATCCGGCGGGAACAGCTGTTGGCCAGCTTTCGCAGGCAGCAGGAGATGCTGGCCAAGGAGGAGGATTTTATCGCTCGTTTCGCGGCCCGGGTTTCGCACGCGGCCCAGGTCCAGTCGCGCATCAAGAAGCTGGAGAAGATCGAGCGAATTCAACTTCCCCCGGAGCAGAAGATCGTCCGCTTTGAGTTCGCCGAACCACCGCGCAGCGGTGATGACGTGGTGTGGATGGACTCGCTGGCCAAATCCTGGACGGTGGATGACGCAGCAGGTCACGAACGGGAAAAATCGGTCTTTGGCGGGGTCAGCGGGGTGATCCGGCGTCAGGAAAAGATCGCGGTGGTGGGGGTGAACGGGGCCGGTAAATCCACCTTTCTCAAGGTGCTGGCCGCTCAGGTGGAACCCTCAGGGGGCACCGTCCGTATCGGTGCCGGGGTTTTGCCCGGCTATTTCAGCCAGCATTCCATGGAATTGCTCAACCCCGAGTTCACGGTCTTTGAGACGGTTCAGGCGGTGATTCCCACCGGCAATATCGGGGTGATCCGCAACCTCTGCGCCGCCTTTCTCTTTCAGGGCGATGATGTGGACAAGCGCATCGCCAACCTCTCGGGCGGAGAAAAAAGTCGGGTGGTGCTGGCCACCCTCCTGGCCCAACCCCTGAATTTCCTCATTCTCGACGAGCCCACCAATCATCTCGATATCCAGTCCATCGAGGTTCTTCTTGAGGCCCTGCAGAAGTTTACCGGCACGGTTATTCTGGTCAGCCATGACCGGCGATTTCTCCGTCTGCTGGTGAATCGGGTTTTCGCCATCGATCACGGCGCCCTCCACACCTATGAGGGCGATTACAGCTATTATCTGCGAAAATCTGCCGAGGAGAGGCTGTAAGGGGTCCCCTGATTCCGTCTATCCCCTGCGTGCCTTGAAATGTATCGCTATCATGCAAGCTTATTAGTTGAAAAAAAAATCAGAGAAGGATAAATAGAAATTGAGTGTCATGTAATTCACCCCCGACGATGAGGCGTCGGGAATCCGCAATGAACCTTTTCAACCATCAATTTTTTTTTCAACAGACAAAATCATGGCAAAGTGCGCCCCCGCTGACCACACTGGCAAGCCTGTTAGAAACTATCGCAACGTCCCCCATTACGAAATTCAGACCATCTCCCGGTCGCCAGAGCTGGAGTTTATAGCCAGCACCATCGAATCCGTCATGTGCCGCCTGGGATTTTCTGATCCGGAAGAAAGTTTTATGGATAAGGATGCCGCCAGGGTTCTGGAATTATTCTTTGATCGCTATCATTTCAAGGATGATGTGCTGGAGATGGATGATCCCCTCTTGAAAAAGGGCTACGAGCTTCTCGGCGAGATTATCGAGGAAGATATGCCGGATATCCCCAAGGAGGATCTGGTGCGGGTGATGGCCACGACCCATCGGGCCATCCAGCGGCGAACCAAGGGGGGCGATGAGTATCTTCGATTTATTAATGAATATGCCGGGGACTGAAAAGGGTTTAGGCGCTGTTAATCCTTGGGCAAGAGAAGACTTTCTATAGGGTATGTTGGGAGGGCCACGCCAATAAACCAGCGGAACTGATTGCTGTTTATTGGACGCGGCATAAGGCACCGTAAAATCCTTGAGCAAGAGAAGACTTGCTCAAGGATTAACGGTGCCTAAAATCACAGATCAGCGGGGCGTGATCTGAGAGGCGGATATCAGGAATGCGGAAATCGACGGCTTCAAGCTCGGGGCTGTGCAGGATAAAGTCGAGCTGTCGATGGGGTGCATGACTGGGATGGGAGGGGAAGTGTAGAGGGTTTGCATCTTCCAGGCCGGTTGCCGCCTTGAAAAGCTCCAGTTCTCTGTCTCCACCAAAGGTGTTGAAGTCCCCCGCCACAATCATAGGTTTGGTGCTGTTTTTGACCAGACGGTGCAGATGTTCCAGTTGTTGTTGTCGATGCCGGTATTTTAGTGAAAGGTGGACAATAAAGACAACAACCTCCGCTAGTTCAACCTCAATAACCAATCGTTTAAATCCCTCATTGAAGTAATGAAAATGATGGGCTGTTATTGCTTCCCGGGTGAGCAGGGCATTGGATTGCTTATTCAAAACCGGGACTCTTCTTGCCAGGGAGTTGTTCGCGTATTTTGTTTCAACAATATGGAATTGATGCAGTTTTTTAGCAATGATGTCGGCCTGGCAGCATCTATTGGAACGATAGGAGCCAGAATCGACTTCGATAAGAGCAACGATGTCCGGCTCGACCGATTCGATGAAATCGACGATTTGGTTCAGGGTGTTAGCCGTATGTCTGAAAAATCCAGAAAACGGCAGAGGCAAATGGTATCGTACACCCTGGCCGGTGCCGTAACGGATGTTATAGAGAAGGAAGCGCATGGGCTTTATGATACAGCTTAGAGACCGTTATAAAAAGAGCAAAGTTTTTCCTGCTCTTTTTATTTACGGCCTCTTATGCCGCGTCCCAGAAACAGCATCAGTTCAGCTGTTTCTGGGCGTGGCGTCTGGCCAATAAGCTCAGGCAGAGTGTTTATATAAGGTGTTGTGGAGCAGAGCAGAGTATTTCCTGCTCTTTTCATTTACGGCCCCTTATGCCGCGTCCAAAAAACAGCCATCAGTCCATCTGTTTTGTAGCGTGGTGCCTAGCAAATGACATCTGCCGGAGTGAAGTTTATACAAGGTGCCGTTACCAAAAGAGCAGGTTTTTTTGCCCTCCTCAATCTTACTCGCCATCAATAAGCAGCACTCAGTTGAGCTGTTGCTTAAGAGCGGCGTTTGGCAGAAGTGGAAAGAAGACAAAATTATAAGATAAAGCAGAAACAAGAGAATGACCATTATAAAGATCGGATCAAGGAAGAGCAAGCTGGCCATGTGGCAAACCGAGACGGTTGCCCGCATGTTGAATGAGCAGGGAATGGAGACGGAGATCAGCTCAATGGAGACCAAGGGCGACAAGATCCTGGATGTCTCCATTGCCAAGATCGGCAGCAAAGGGGTCTTCACCGAAGAGCTGGAAGAGCAGTTGCAGAGCGGCGCCACCGATATCGCCGTGCATAGCGCCAAGGATATGCAGTCTATCCTGCCGCCGGGCTTTGGCCTGATCGCCTTTACCGAGCGGGAAAAGGTCAACGATGTCCTGCTTGCCCTGGATAAGGGATTGGATCTGGATGATACCGCCAAAACAATCCGCATCGGCACCTCGTCGGTTCGGCGGATCGCCCTGCTCAAACATTATTATCCCCATGTAGAGACCGTGGAGATGCGCGGCAACCTGCAGACCAGGATTCAGAAACTGCGTGATGGCGCCTGTGACGCCCTGATGCTGGCCTATGCCGGTGTCAAGCGCATGGAGTATGAGGAGATGATTGTGAAGGTCTTTCCAGAGGATGATTTTGTGCCGCCGGTGGGCCAGGGCTGTATCGCCATTGAGTCTTCCGACGCGCTGTCTGCAGAGAAGAAGAGTATGATCCGTCAATGTCTCAATAATGAAGACAGCGAGTCCTGTCTTTTGGCCGAACGTGCCTTTCTGCGTACCTTGGAGGGCGGTTGTTCGATTCCGGCCTTTGGCCTGGCGGTTCTTGATAACAATATCCTGACCCTCACCGTCGGCCTTGCCAGTCTCGATGGGACCACCATCCTGCGAAAATCAAAGCAGGCCCCCCGCCAGGAAGCGGAACACTTAGGCGAACAACTGGGCCGGTATATCCTTGAGAATGGCGGAAGGGAGATGCTGGCCGAGATCCGCCGACATCAAGGGTGAGGGTAAGGTTATTGGATATTCAGAGAAAGAAATTTGTTTTTAATTTTGTGTTTAGTGACTTACAGATTATTTTCTTGTTTTTTTAAAAGAAAATAATCTGCGAAAGGCACTTATCCCGTTCATCGGGGTTAGTGTAAATCTATTCGCTTTATTCTCAGTAGTTATCTGAAATGAATGAACTGCTTACTTTGTTGACGGCAATTGCCGTTTTCTTCTCAAAAGACAGGCGCTGCCTCGTAGTGCCATCAAGCCACTTAAAATCATTGCCAGTGAAGAAGGGAGAGGAACGTTTGAAACTTCAGTGCTCGAATCAATTGTATGAGTAGTGATATTTAATGTCGGCAACCAGTTAAGATCAAATGCTAAATTGCTTGTACTTGCCAAAAAGGTCTGTCCATAAGATAAAGTTAACAGAAGAGTCAAGCTGCCATCCTCAATATCAAAAGGTTTGGGCCATGGAATGTTCTTTAAAAGGTCAAACTGTATATACGAGTCTGTATCCTCCACGAACTTGCTAACCAATATGACTGGAGTTGCATGATCTGATGGATGATTGTTCCAGGTAGTTGTTTCTTCGGCCCAGTCATCAAAGGCCACATAAGACACGCTTATGACTGAACGGCTGCCGTAAGCATAAGTAGACATTCCCAGTGTTGCGTTATCAACCACCTCGTTTTCCGGTATCTGGACTAAGGGAAACTTTAAATAGGCGTAAGCAAGAAATGTTGGCGTATTCGCTAGATGAAGATACTCCAAGCCGTAGTTGCTTCCATTGCCCGTGTAATTAGAAACAAATGTATCGTCACTGGGATGAATGGAGTATTGAGATGCTTCCGCAGTTGATGATGCAAGAGTGCCGGCAAGAAAACAAAAAAGCCAACAAAGAAAAAAAGACTCTGCCCCACTTCGGCATATCAATTCCCTTCTTTTGTAAGGGAGAGATGAAATATACCATTTCATGGAATTATATCCTTTCCTTGAAAATGGTAATAGATGCACCCTTTTGGAGGGTGTTTACCATATCAGTAAACGCCAGAGCTTCCTTCTGTTGGAGAATGATTACACGAATTTTTTGCTTCACTTCCTCAAGGGATGAAATTTCAGCGGGAATAATTTTATCAACTGTAAGAATATGAAATCCGTAAGGGGTCTGGACTATCTCGCTGATTCCTCCTTCTTTTAATATAAAAAGTGCGGCGTCAAGTTCAGGAAGGGTTTTGCCCTTTTCTATCGTTCCCATTGCTCCACCTTCCTTGGCCATGGGAAGATCAATGGAATATTGCTTAGCCATTTCGGCAAAATCAAGGCCCTTTTGGAGTTTAGTGAGCACCTCTACCGCTTGTTGCTGGGATGGAAGAAGGATATGGCGGGCAACAACTTTTGCCGGACTTCTGAATTCATGCGAATTTTTTTCATAGTATTTTGCAATCTCCTCATCTGAAACCTGCAAATTGATGCCGATTTTATTCTGAAGGTATGTTTTGACCACCAGCTCATCCTCAAATTCCTTGACCCGTTTGGAAATTTGCTGATCCTTGCGAAGATCGTTAACGTCTTTCTGCTGAAGAATAAGCTTTCGCCGGATAATATTCATTAACAGCATTTCCTTTTCTTCGGCGGACACCTCCTGTTTTTTGGCTTTTGACTTAAACTCTTCTATCATAGGCTCTAGCTGGATGGGAAAAATTTCAACGCCATTCACTATTGCGACCGGCTGGGTAGAAGCCACGGTGGCATGAGAATTTTCTAACAACCCCGTGGCGGAGATACTTACCAGCACAGTCATAAGTAAACAGAGGGTGAGATAGTGAAGAGATCGCA
Organism: Desulfobulbaceae bacterium; assembly: GCA_009773475.1. Taxonomy (GTDB): domain Bacteria; phylum Desulfobacterota; class Desulfobulbia; order Desulfobulbales; family Desulfocapsaceae; genus UBA2270. The sequence goes on from WSXV01000001.1 coordinate 122,535, forward strand.
TAATTTTTCCCCTTTACTTGTTTATTTTATCAAGAATTAATTTGGCCTGTTCGCTCATGTAGGGATCGTTTTGATGCAAGGCCTCTTCAAGCACGGAACTATCAGATTTGTTCAAGAAGGGGGAAGAAATCAGCAGGGCGGTCCTGCGAATTTTCATATCTTCATGCCCGAAGAGGTTTAACAACGGCTTATAGGTATCAGGTGTGCAATACTGGGCATAGGTTGATACAGCTTCCTTTTGTATCTGAATATTATCGGACTGTAGTTTTGGAATGAGCAGCGATGACTTATTTTCGGGAGCGCCGATTTTCCCCAGAGCCCTTATGGCAGCAATCTGTATTTCCGGATCAGGGTTGTCGAGCAGGGGTTCGATTATTTTGGCGGTTTCCGAACGAATAGCCCCGGGTGCAAGAATGGTATTCTCTTCCATGATCCCCAGAACTTTCGTAATTTTATCCGCAGGTAAGTCTTCCCTTTGCAAGAGGTTAGCGAAAATAGCAGGGCCAGCCTGACTTTTTGCAATAACCGCCATGGATTGGGGGGTAAGGTTGTCTGAGGCAACAGCCTTGCTAAGATATTCAACATGATTGCCTGATTTACTTAACGAAAGAGCCCAGGCGCTGTCTTCCTGTAGTGCTTGTTCTCCGGAATAAAGATTTTTCTCTAAAATCGCAATCGCCTCCGGCGTATTAATCGTGGCAAGAGTTCCAAAAGCAGTGCGTATGTCGTCAGAAGATTTTAGCTTGTCAAGCATATCGGCAATGATTGGAACACTGTCTTCCGAATGGAGGAGAGAAATTGCACGAATGGCATAGGTAGAAACTCCTTCATCGTTGGAGGATGCATACTTCTCTATAACCGATAATACCTGTTTGCCATCATCGAGAGTTGCAGCGGTCAGCAGCGCAGCACCGCGATGCCCATACCCTCCATCGTTTATTTTTTTGATGAGAATATCGAGAATCATCTGCTTGAGGTCGCTGTTCAAGCCTATAGAGCCAAGGCTGTCAAGCGTCTCTTCTGCAACGGCAGTTTCCTGATCATCAAGGAAGGACGCCAGTTCCAGTACACTGTCCGGGCTGGAATTTTCCCGCAGATCCCTGATTACCGTCATTCTTTTAGACATGTCAGTAGGGTTATCAGCACCTTCTTGTCGCGTGTATGCTGCAGACTCGTTTGCTGAATTTTTACCAACGTCCTTCTTTTGAATTTCATTGGCCGGGGAATATGTGGCAACAATGGAGGAACTTCCTGTGGTATCTTCATGCTTTTTGCCTGAATCCCGGGAAAATATGAAAAATATTATTCCCGCCACGAGAAGCCCATTAATTATGAGAACATGTTTTTGCTTGATCATATAAAATTACCCTCTGAACAATGGACATAATTGTGCGAATGTTTGAAGAGTTTTTTTGTCCTCCACCTACCACTTACTACTGCGGCTTGGCTCTACTATGAGAAACCTGACACAAAAAATGTGACCAGGATATTATTTTATATAGTCCTGAATGACGTGATCGAGCAGATATCGCCAGCCTGCCTCAGGGGGGCCTGAACCATCGGGTACGAATAAATTATTGCGTTAAAATGAAAAAATGGGAATAGTACAGATAGAAGGATGAGGCGTCGAATGCCCCACCCTTCTGTTTCACAACCAGGGCGCAGAAATAATTTATTTATTTCTGCGCTCTACCTTATTGAGCAGTAACATGGGTGCCATACATCCAGGTGCCAACGATACCGATGTACTTGACGGTAATGCTGTCAGCCCCGTAGCGGATATCAGCTGTGTTGTTTCCAGGAACATAGATATCAACACTGATCATATCGCCTTGTTTCAGGTTGTACATTCTTTGGTTAACAGTGTTCGTGGTACCTGTTTCAGGCATAACAACAACAATGTCGTCCGTCCAGAGGCATTTTGAGGTATAAACCGCATCGTCCAAGGTGACCTTTCCCAGTCCTGGAATGGTTCTGGCATCCAGAGTGACTGGACTCGTGAAACCTGGAGTTGCGTACTTACCCGGAATAGCCTGTACAGTTATCTGTGGGTTAGCGCTGGGGACGAACATCAGCTGGCCCCATGGCGCCCTGTACCTGCCTGTTTGCTCAGCATAGCCCCAAGGACTGAACTCATTGTGTTTCAACACGCTGTCATAGATGTTGATATTAAGGTCGCTCTCGGGTTTCATCTGCAGAACGATATTCCAGTGGTAGGTTCCCTCGTTATACACATCGGTCAGTGCTGACAACATCCCTGGGAATACCGGGTCGTCATACAGCTCACCAGCTGTAGTGGTGAACTCTTCGTATGCTAACTGGTTAGGTGTCCGCACCCAGCAGCTTCTCAAGTTCAGCGGGCCGCTGGGGCCGACGTTGTTGACGATGACCTGGCCATACTGAGCGCTGTTTGAAATTGCAAAATAGTTCTCTTCGTCGTTGCAAACAGCGTCGAACTCAGGAATGTTACCGGCCTGCGCTACTACTGCACCCATGAGCACAGAAAAAGCCAATGACGTTACTATTGTTTTTTTCATTTTTTTCTCCCTCATTTTTTATGGTTGATGCATTTCCTCAGGATAGGCTGCAAACTGCTACCCCCCAAGGCGTTTGGTTACTGTTTTTATTGCTGTAAGATGGCTCGTTAAAAGATTTTTTCACCTCCTTTATGAGTTTGCGCAGCCACAGGGGAAAAGAATGGTGGTTCAATTTATTTTGTCTCTCCTCCCTTCAAACCGCTTAAATTGTTATTAACAGCCTTTTATCCTTGCTTCATTTCCAGCCTGAAAGGCCGGAAATCACTCTTTTCTGTGTTTGTATATTCCCTTCGGAAGAAGCGTTTGCCGAAAAAAAAAGGGCTCTCCGGCTCTCAGCCGGCCTATGCTTTTGCCTTTCGTCTGAAAAAGGCAAGGCTGCTCAGTCCTGAAAAAAGCAGAAGGGCTGCGCCCGGCAAAGGCGTAGGAATTGCTGGCGCAGCAGGAGTCAGTGCGCAGGTAAGTTTCAGCGGATCAGTTTCGGTGCCGATGTATATATGGCCGTTGCCATCTTCATCAAGGAAATCGATAGGAGTAGCTGTGCCCTCAAGCCAGTTAAGATTGCTGAAATTGGTATTAAAATAAATGCCAATGCCCATCTGGTAGAAAATAGGTTTTCCTGAGTCGGTCTGCGACTGGAGGTATACGTCTGCATTTTGACTCGGGTCTCCTCCAATCAAATCGAAATCAAGGGTCGTGTCGTCAGTTAATGACGTGAGCTCACTGCCTGGGCCATTGTAGATGAATCCGCTAAATGAAGCCGTGATTCTAATGTCGGATACCAAATATTCATCCGGGTAATTAATGTGTCCGAGAAGGTTTGCTGAGAAATTGTAGAAGCCAGCGGTATCGACGGTTAATCTTCTGAGTGCGTTGGTGGTCGCCTGCTGCTGTGCGCTTATAATTGCGAGCGTTGAATCATCGAATCCAGAAAAAGTCATCTCGGCAAAGGACTGGATGGAAAGACCGTCAGGTGGGCTTGCGGAAGTCCCTGTTCCCTGAGAGCCGGCGTTCATGGAGAGCACTGAGCCCAAAGGGGCTGTGTTAGGAGAAGTCTTGACTATATCTGCATATGAGCTGGCGCTGTTTGATGTGGAAGATTCACCAAAGACGTAACCTTCCGTATTTAAAAATTGCCCGCCATTCTGCTGGACTTCAAAATTGTAACTTACGTATTCACTTTGCAAGCTGTACGGAAAAGTATCCCAGTTTATACTTGCCTGGCTATTTCCGGCCGCCAGGAGCAGAGCGGATGCGGATGCTGCTACGACGAATTTTCCTGTTTTTGTCATCTGTCTTGTCATGTGCATTGAATTACCTCCTGATGATTTGTGTTGGTCTAGAACATCTTAGGAATTAACTCGTTGTGAAAGACATAGTTCCATTGTTTAAGGCTGATTTGAAAACTACCTCCTTCCAGGCGTACACTTTTTTCACCATCTACGCCGGGCGGTTCGTCCTTCACACCAGGGACTTACCAGCTATTGTTATCGTCCCCACGACAACCAAGGTCTACATTGTTATAAATATTTTCAGTTCTCATTTTTTCTGCTTGACAACAAATGCCCGTATTGATATGAGTATTAATTGTTCTTTAGTTTTATCCTCCTTTGATTTATTGTTGTACTCTTATGAGGCACCCCCTATTTCAGCTCCCTTTTTACGTACATTTTTCGTGCCAGAATTTAAATTCCATTAAACACTTAAAAATGTCTATGCTTTCAATATTTTAAGTGATAACTGGAAAATTCGACCTTGCCGTCAGCTGTAAAAAATAACTTGCAAGTTTCTACAATTTGCCTGAAGAAAAAAAATGAATTCCCATTTTCAGGAATTTAGAATGCCCAGCAAGTCCTTTCTACACTAAGATTTAATAGATTTTAGTCCGGAAATCGGGACTATTTTTTCCGGTTTCCGGAATCTTCATGCCCAATTTAAAGTGGGCCCTTCTTTAAATGACTTTTCCCCCCTGCAAAAGCTCTCGCCATACCCCAAAGTTTGCCAGTAGCGAACTTTTCTTGTTCTTCCAGCGCCCGTTATTTTAAGAAAAAAGTTGACACCCATAAAAAAAGAAGGGGTGGTTTGTTAGTGTGACCTGTGATTGCAACTAGTTGCGTCACCATATCATTGACACAGCCAGTTATAATCACAGGTGGGTATTATCCGATTCCCTTCTCCTTCATAATATTTTTCTGTGAGCCCGCTGTAAGACTGAATATGTCGGACCTGAATCCGTGGCACAAAATATGCAGCCAACCTTGTATGAAAAATAACTGATAATTCGCCATCCGACGACCAGTTGATCCGTTTGATTTACCGAGCCTCCCGTAAACAATGAGGCACGGAATGCTTCGGTAAATAAAAAAATTTATTATGGGCATGAGATTTAAAGGGGAACCTTTTCGCTGCCTTATAAAAAGTAAATTTAAAAATCAATAATATATCCGTTGAGGTCGTAGTCTCCATGGAATCGGTGCCAACTCTCCCTTTTGTTTACCCAGGCACAGCAAGCCAATCATGGCTTTAACAATATCACTGTGGGAAATCTTGGGCTCGCGGTAACCTGGTCAGGGGCGTGACATCAAGCCCTCCTCCGAGTTTTCGTCCAATTCAACATTATCCCGATCAAGGCCTGCCCCGAATGGCTGGTCAAAAGTTCATCGCCCTCTTTGATGATAAATTCTACAGGTCGAATATTCACCTCCCAGGTATTATCTTCTGGAAGGAATTGTGCCATGAATATTTAATAATATTAGCAGATTAAAGGAATAAATAGCAAATATTGCGCCACGGATTCAGGTCATATTTTAATTACAGTTCAGCTCTTACCCCTGCGGAAAGATCTTAGGAAGTTAATTGAGTCTGGTCGGGAGGATAAAAAGTGGATACTCGGAATTCTGTAAATAATTATCTTTTTTTGCTGGCTGCCGGTAAGCGAAACAAAAGGTTTTATTTTTCAAAATCTCTTTGTCTAAAACTCACGGTTGCTCTCCTTGTTCTGCTTTTTACTCACAGTATCCTGATCCATCTGAGCCTTGCGGCTCAATCGTCCCCCGTTCAAGAAGGGCTTCGTTATAATACAGGAAAAGTATCGCAGGAACTTTCCGGTTTTATGAAGGAGAAGGACAGGGAGCAACGGATAAGAGTCCTTGTCAAGTTCAAGCCATCGCTTATAGAAGAGCAGGCAACCACTCATTCCAATGAGAAGCGCTTTGCAAAACAAAGAGGTCGTGATGGCGCTGCCCGATATCGGCGCGCGACATCGTCAAATCTCAGTCATTTGCATTCACTTCTTGAAAATCGGCAAAAAGCAGGGAGAGATAACAGGTATGACGAAAAGGGATCCTGGCTTACCAATAGCATTGCCGTATCTCTCACTCCTGAAGAAATAGCTGTGCTTTCCAATGATCCAGCAATTGAAAAAATTGTCAAAAAAAGACCTGTTATTCTGACGATACCCCAAACTTCAGCTCTGCAAGGAGAGAGCTCACCTCCAGAAAATTTATGGAGCTTCAATGCAATCGGCATGCAGGACATTCCATTCCAAGGTCTTAACGGCAATGGAATACGGATTGGGCACCTTGATACAGGGATCAGTGCTTCCGCCTATAACGTTGCCTCGAAAGTCATCGATTGGGCCGAGTTCAATAACACGGGTGCGAGGATCGATAGTGTCCCTCATGAAACAAACGCTTCCGCGCATGGGACTTTTACCGCAAGCATTCTAGCCGGAGACACAACCGGTATCGCCCCAGGGGCTCATCTGTTATCCGCACTGGTACTCCCTGAGGGATATGGAACGGAAGAACAGATTTTGGCCGGATTGGAGTGGGTCATTGATCCTAATGGCGACGGAAATCTTGATGACGGTGCTCAGATTATCAATATGTCCTTCGGGATGCCAAGGTCATCCCAAATTCTGGATGAAGCCATCAAGAGAATAGTTTCCCTGGGGATTTTGCCGGTCTGCGCTATTGGTAATCAGGGCTTATTTGCAGTTTATTTCCCGGGCACTATGCCGGAGGTCATTGGGGTGGGCGCCACTGACCAGTTTGATAAGGTTATCCCGCAAAGTTCTGGCGCAACTATACAAAACGGCGAGACCACGATTATCAAACCGGATATCACGGCTCCCGGATATCTGATCATTGGCTTGGACCAGAACGGTGGCTATCAAGCCCTTTCCGGTACTTCCGTTGCCGCCCCCCAAGTTGCGGGTGCCGCGGCACTTCTCCTGCAGCAAATGCCTGAACAGGGTCTTGATGATTTGAAGAAATTCCTGTTGTACAGCTCCCGCAAAGTAAAAGAGTCGCAGAAAAAAGATATGCGTTATGGCATGGGAATCTTGAATGTTGCGGCGGCATCACAATTTCTTGACAGGTATGAGCCAAGGAAAAATACTGCAGATCTTATCCTGAAAGATCCTAGCATGCCCAATGCCTTCGTTAACAGGTTTTCAGCCTATTATTCCGACGGCAGTGACCAGTTCCTTGAAGAGGAGCGCCTCGATTCGAACCTTTTTTATGGGTTCGGCGCGATTGAAGCGCAACCCATCGACATGGCTGATGTTGACGGTGATGGCCTTGCCGACGTCATTGTCAGGAAAAAAACCATTATCGATGCTGCCACCTCGAAGATATCCTATGTCGTGCATACTATGGCCATTGATTCTGGTTTCTCCAGGATGGGCCAAATCTGGTATTCCTCCATTCAGCCGAATGACAAAGAGCCGGAATACCTTGGCATGGCTGATGTGAATGGCGACGGACGGGAAGACCTGCTCATAAGAGAACGTCGGGAAGGCAGGGCCACATACCAGGTCATTGTGCATGCTTGCCTGTCCAATGGCCGTAACAGTTTTGAGAAAAATGAGTCTCCATGGGCGGAATTTTCTGTCTCCAATTACGATAACTTTAGCGTTGATTTTGGCGATGTTAATGGAGATGGCAAGGCCGATATGGCGTATTGGTTGACAAGAGCAGGTTACTTTAGTTCTATTCCCACCTACTATTACACTTGTCTGTCCGACGGCTCACGCTTCCTTTATCCGGTGTTTGCCAGGAGCATTTATTATTACAACAATATAATGTCAGAGCACCTTGCTTTGCGAGATGTTAACGGCGATGGCGCCGCAGACCTCATTATGAAAGAATTCAGTGAATACAGCTCAAATGATAAGCTCTATATTCATGTCTATTTTTCCGACCGTACCGGAAAATTTAAGGCTAAACAGCTCTGGGGGCTGTTGGATTGGGATGAAAACGCAACAATTGCCGGAATTGAAGATGTCAATAACGATAATTCAGCTGATCTTATCATCAAGCGATTTAACCAAGTATCAGGTATTTGTACGTTCAGTGCTGCAAAAAGTAACAGCCGGGACAAATTTACTGAGGACATGGAACCATGGCTGGTAGTGCCTTGTGATTCGGAATCTGATGTTCCCGAAGTTGTTGGTGTAAGAGAGGTCGGTCTGGGAGACTGGGTTTTTCGTTAAACCTTGATAGCTGTGGAAATCAGGGATGCTTCCCAATTTCAGAGGTCCAATATGCAAATCGGCGCGAACGCTTCTAAGTGTAGAGCAACTTCGGTCGCTGCCGGCAGTTTTCCGTGCTGATAACACAGGCGCTACAAATACTTAGCTATCAATAGAATATGCTTACGATCAAAAACGCACGGATTCAATCCACCAGCTTTCGACCGCGCACCGAAAAGGTTGACACCTTGGTGCTGCACTTCACTGCCCTGGATCTGGAGTCATCACTGCGGATACTCCGATACGGAGACGTAAGTTCACATTATGTGCTGGCCGAGGACGGAAGCGTTTGGAAGATCCTTGAGGATAACGAGGTCGCTTGGCACGCCGGGCTGTCGATGTGGCATGGCAGGCCCAACGTCAACGGGCGATCCATTGGCGTCGAGATCGTCAACCTCGACGCCAACACCAGGGACTACCCGGCGACGCAGATCGCAGCGCTGATCGAACTCTGTACGACAATCATTACCCGGAATCCCGGCATCTCACCCCGCAATATTGTCGGACATTCCGACATCGCGCCCAAGCGCAAGGACGACCCCGGCCGCAAGTTTCCCTGGAAAGAGCTGGCCGAGGCGGGGATTGGCCTCTGGCCTACCACCATGCAGGATGAGCCGGTTGGCACCCAGCAGCAGATCCAGTCTCTTCTTGAGGCCTGCGGATATCCGCAAGAACACGCCTACGGAATCAAGGGTGGTGGCTATGTCTCAATTTCCGATCCAGCAAACCCGCCAGATGGCGTCAGCAATGTGGTGATGGTCACAACAGCGGACATCCTGCGGGCGTTTCAGCTCCGGTTTCAACCGGAGAGTGTTACCGGTATTGCCACGCCGGCAACCATGGGGATATTGCGAAGACTGTCCACCATGTGAGACTGAACTTCCACGTGACGGCTGATTTCTCTGTGGGTTGCGGATATGAGGGAGGAAGGGGCTTGAAAAAATAATACGGCTCAACGAAAGGCGAGAAAGACCTGAGGGGTCCATCAAAAAATATTATTTTTTGATGGACCCCTCAGCCGTTTAAGCAAAAGCCAGGGGAGGGTTGCTCCAAGTGAGGACGAACGGCGCTCCCTACCCAGATTTTCCAATCGGCCAGGATTTGGCAAAGGGATAATCAGAAGGGGGAGGAGCGGGTTGGTAATCAAGCCCCTGTTGATTGATTCTTACTATGCAGGGATGTGAGATACTCGATCCATGCGTCAAATCCTTCGCCTGTGGTGGAGGAGAGATCCATCACCTGTAACCTTGGGTTGAGGTGCAGGGCGTCGGCCTTGGCCTCGGCCACGGGAAAGTCAAAGTAGGGCAGCAGATCCGTCTTGCTGATCACAAAGACCTGAGAGCTGATAAAGGCCTTGGGATATTTGGAGGGTTTATCCGGGCCTTCCGGGACTGAAACGAGGACGACTCTCTGGTGTTCGCCAAGATCAAAGGTGGCCGGACAGACCAGATTTCCGACATTCTCGATGAAGAGGATGTCGAGCTTGTCTCCGCCCGGTTCATGCTCCAGCAGATGAAATCCTTTGTGGATCTGGGCGGCATCGAGATGACAGGCACCACCGGTGGTCAACTGGATGACCGGCACTCCTTTGGCGCGGATTCTCTGGGCGTCTCGATCGGTCTCAATATCGCCTTCGATAACACCGATTCTGATAGTCCCCTTGAGCCGTTCGATGGTCTTTTCCAGCAAAGTGGTCTTGCCGGATCCGGGGCTTGAGATCAGATTGATGGCCACGATCCCCTTGGCCTCAAAGTGGGCCTTGTTGCCGGAGGCGATGGCGTCGTTGGCAGCCAGCAGGTTTTGATGGACTTCTATCACCTGGGAATTATGGGTATGTTTATGATCGTGATCGTGATCGTGATCGTGGTCGTGGGTATGGGTGTGGGTAAGGTCACATCCGCAGGCATCACACATAAGGGCACCTTTTTTTTGAGAAAATGAACGAAGCCGGGGAGCTGCAAAGGCAGCTATTCCAGCTCCACTTGATTGAGGGTGATGGCATCGCCTCCTTCTGGGATAAGGAGGCTTTCTTGACATTTCGAACATTGATCGGGGCGAACCGCTGCGGACTCTTCATGTCCGCATTGTACACATCGAAAGGTTGCCGGCGAATTGATAATGGTCAGGCTGGCCTCGTTGGTCAGGTTGTTTTCTTTGGAGAGGATGTCAAAGGCAAACTGGAACGAGTCAATGGCCACACCGGAGAGCGGCCCAATGTCCACAGTGACGGTAAGAATCCGTTGCTTGTCATGTTCGGCGGCAAGGGCGACAAGTTGTTCGATCAACCCTTGAACCAGTGACATCTCATGCATTGAACATTCCTTTCTCTGTTACATTGATCTTTTCCGTAATGGTGTGACCGGCCTCACGCAACCAGGCGACGATCCGCTCGGCCATCTCTTTGACCCTTGCCTTGATCTGTGGAGAAAGGTCCATGGAGGTGCTCAGGTCAACGGGCACAACGCAGAAAAATTCCACGGTCTCCGGACAGGATTCACGTAGGGTGCAGACTTCCAGCAACTCAAGGAGTCCAAGCTGGTGCGGCGACATTTTTCGGGGGATAGTGCCCTTGCCGATGTCTTTACTGCTGAAACAATGGATTGAGCCGGGTGCTGCGTCGATGGCCACCACATCAATAACCAGAATGGGGTCATGTTCTTCCAGAAAGGGCGCCATGTATATGCCGGCCGTGCCGGCGTCAGTAGTCTCGACGGTTTCCGGGAAGGTAAAATGCTGTTCCAGATAGTGAACGGTATGAACCCCGAACCCTTCATCTGAAAGGAGAACATTGCCGATGCCGAGAATCCCGGTCTTTTTTTGGAGAGATTTTTCTTTCATAAACTTAACAGATCCTCGGGAGTGGGGCGCCGTGCAGGGGTGTTATCACCCTTGTTCCGCCAATGGTGGTTTTAAGTGTGACCCGACGGGACGCACCGGACAGGGATGTCTTTATGTCGTTTGACCCGGAGGAGAGGGTGCCGATAATAGCGGCTTCGGCGCCTTCCGGGCAGGAATGGAAAAGTGCCAGGGCCTGGTCGGCATATTCAGGGGCAACCATTGCCAGGCATTTGCCTTCATTGGCCAGATAGAGCGGGTCTAGCCCCAGGATTTCACAGGCTGCCCGTACCTCTGCTCGTACAGGAATGCGGTCCTCTTCAATTTCAATGTGCAGGCCGCAGCTGTTGGCGATCTCACAGAGGGTTGTAGCGACCCCGCCTCTTGTGGGATCCCGGAGGGTATGGACAGTGCCTGCAGGGAGACCGGTGAGCAGCTTTTGGACCAGCGTGTGCAAGGCCATGGAGTCGCTGCGCAGGTTTCCGTCCAGGGCTATTCCTGCCCGACGGGTCATAATCGTGATGCCGTGATCGCCCATGGAGCCGGAGAGAATAATCTTGTCGCCGGCTCTGGCGTTTAAGGAAGTGATATTCACGTCTTCTGCCACCAGGCCTATGCCGGAGGTGTTGATAAAGATCTTGTCGGCCTTGCCCCGGGGCACGACCTTGGTATCCCCGGTGAGAATGGGCACTCCGCTGGCCAGTGTGGCGTCTCTGATGGAGAGAATGATGCGCTCCAGATCATCGAGGGGCAAGCCTTCCTCCAGGATTAAGCCTAAACTTAAACCGATTGGTCTGGCCCCACGCATGGCCAAGTCATTGATGGTGCCGTGGACGGCAAGGGTCCCGATATCTCCTCCAGGAAAAAAGATCGGGTCAACCACATAGCTGTCGGTGGTGAAGGCGATCCGGCCTGGCTGATTGTCAATGACGGCGGAATCTTCCATGGCTGACAGGATTTTGTTATCGAGGTGACGGATGAACAGGTTGCTGATCAGCTCCTGGCTGGCCAGGCCGCCGCTGCCGTGGTCCAGGAGAATGGTTTTTGGTAATTTTTGAGTCAAATCCATGAGCATGGTATATCAGTGTCTGAAGAAGCTGTTGAAATGAAAAAAATATCGTTGTGCAAACATGGGGAGATAACATAACTACCTGATCCCCATGCTCTTTCTGGGAATCCACGAGTAACACCGGCACGGTCCAGATGTTCTTGTCTACCAATACAGAGAGGGGAAATTGCCCCGATTCTTAACTATCCTGAGTGCCCCTTGATTCATTTCCGTAGGCAAACCAGGCGCTGCAGGTTCCTTCACTGGAGACCATGCAGGGACCGATGGGGCCGGCTGGAGTGCATCGCCTGCCAAAGAGCGGGCAATGGGGCGGAGTGGTGATACCCTTGAGGATCTGTCCACAGAGACACCCTGCCGGCTCTTTGGTGTTGGGCACGACCAGTGACAGGCGGGGCTGTGCGTCAAAGCGGGCAAACCTTTCTTTGATGGCGAGTCCACTACCGGGAATGACCCCTAATCCTCGCCATTCCATGTCTGCCGGCTCAAAGATGGTGTCCACCATGGCCTTTGCTCGCGCGTTGCCCTCCCAGTTGACGGCCCGGGTGTAGGCGTTTTCCACCTCCGCCCGGTTTTCCTTGATCTGTCGAGCCATGAGGATCAAGGCCTGGAGAATGTCGGTTGGTTCAAAGCCACTTACCACGCAAGCCAGGTGATTTGCACCGGTTAACGGCAGATACGCAGATGCCCCGATAATCGTACTCACATGGCCGGGGCAGAGGAGACCGTCAAGGCCTAAGGACGGGTCGCCCAAGAGGGCCATGAGGGGAGGAAGCATGGTTTTGTGGGTGGAAAAGACCACAAAATTATCGATATTTTGATGACTGGCAGTAAGGATCGTGGCGGCAATGGCGGGGGTGGTGGTCTCAAATCCTATGCCCGGGAAGATCATCAGTTCGTCGGGATTTTGGCGGGCAAGTTCGAGGGCATCTGTAGGGGAATAAACAACATCAATCTTGGCACCACGGGCACGTGCGTCGGCCAGCGTCCGGCCATTACTGCCGGGAACCCGGAAGAGATCGCCAAAAACGGCAAGGCGCGTTCCCGGAAGATCTGCCATATGCAGGAAGGTGTCGATATGGCCTGCAGAGGTGACACAAATGGGGCAGCCGGGGCCGGAGATGAGTTCGATTTCTGGTGGAAGCAAAGCCCGCAGGCCGCTCCTGAATATCGCCATGGTGTGGGTGCCGCAGACCTCCATGATCCGCAACGGTCTGGCGATGGCGGCAGTGGTTGCGGCAAGCTCACGCAACAAGTGACCCGTCAGGACAGGATCACGAAACTCGTCGACATATTTCATGCGTTAATTCTCAATGGCAACGGGTTGTGGCATCTTGGCAAACATTTCCCGCATCAGCTCCAGGTTTATCGCGGCCTCATGGGGATTCAAAGAATGAATAGCAAAGCCGGCGTGGATGATGAGATAATCGCCAACTTCCGGCCAGTGATCAACGACATCAAGGCGGGTTTCCCGGTGGATACCATCGACGTCAACCACCGCGATTTGCTCCGTCAGGAAATCATCCGCACTTCCTCTAATTTCAATAACTTTCATGGGTACTGCCAGACACATACCTTAATCCTCCTATAACCGCCTGACCCAGCGAGATGCCCCCATCGTTCACTGGGATCTCCTCACCGGTGTAAACCTGGAAACCATTCTGTTCCAGGGCCTGAAAAAGACCTTCCATTATGATTCTGTTCTGCAGACAGCCCCCGGCTAAGACGATGGTGCGAATGGGGCTGGTCTCGGCAATGTGTTGCACTGCGCAAGCGAAACTTGCAATCAGCCAGCGGTGAAAATCCATGGCTAGTTGGACTGCGGCCGTTCCCTTCTGAATTTCATGGAGCATCCAGCGGATGAACGGCTTGTTTTCGATGATAAAAAGTTCATCCCGATGGCTAATCTCGGCCAACCAGGACTCTGGCCTCTCTACTGCCTTCTCTTCTTTGTCTTCTGTCCAGGCACAGAGGGCTTCCAGTTCCATCGCAGCCTGTCCTTCAAATTCGGAATCAAGACGGATTCCGAGCAGCGCCGCCACGGCATCAAACAAGCGGCCGCAACTTGAGGTCAGCGGGGTGTTAAGCCGAGTCTGAATCATGGTGAGGATGGCCGCTCTTTTATCATTGGGTATGCCTTGCATTGAGACAGGCAGGTTGGATTTAAAGAGAGCATCTTCCCCGGCATGATGGAGAGCTGCAAGGCCCATGCGCCAAGGTTGATGAGCGGCGGCGTCTCCTCCCGGCAATGGCAGAGGATCAAGAAATCCGCGGCGGGTAAAGTCGGTAAGACTGACCTCAAGAATTTCGCCACCCCAGATGGTTCCATCGGAGCCAAGGCCTGTGCCATCGAGGACGATGGCAAGAACGGGATCCTTCAGCCCATGCTCAGCCATCACTGCCACGGCATGGGCATGATGGTGTTGGACGAGAATCCGGGGGATATTTAATTCGATTGCAAGTCCACGACCATAGGCGCTGCTGAGATAGTCGGGATGGAGGTCACAGACGATCAGTTGCGGCGTCAACTTTAGCATAGATTGCACATGATAAATACTTTCCTTGAAAAAATCAAGGGATTCAATATTCACCATATCGCCTATATGCTGGCTTACATAGGCTTTGTTTTCCTGGACCAGGCAGAAGGTGTTTTTTTGAGCACTGCCGCAGGCAAGCAAGGGTGGGAGAGCGGCTTGAAGGTCATGGGAGAGCGCCACGGAGGAGGGGGCAAAACCTCGGGCCCGACGGAGACATCTGGGCCGTTCCTGCATGACACGGATAACGGAGTCATCTATCCTGGTTACGATTTCACGATTGTGCAAAAGAAAGAAATCGGCAATGGAACCAAGACGAGAGGTGGCTTCATGATTTCCAGCGCAGAGTGGCTCTCCGTTGTGGTTGCCACTGGTCATAACGAGGGCCTTCGGGCATCCGGCGGTGGCAAAGAGAAGATGATGCAGGGGGGTATAGGGCAGCATGACCCCAAGCTCTCCCATTCCTGGAGCAAGGCTTGGGGCAAGCAGCGACGTCTCTCGCCGGGCCAGCAGAACGATAGGGTGGGCCGGGCTGGTCAAAGTCTTGCTGGCGGCAGGAGTGAGATGACAAAACGACCCGATCATTTCAAGGTCTGCCATCATCACGGCCAGGGGTTTGCTTTTTCGATGTTTACGCTCGCGAAGTCGTGTAACTGCGGTCTCAGAACTTGCATCAACCACCAGATGAAACCCGCCGATACCCCGGATGGCGACAATCAACCCATCATTGAGCGCCTTGATGGTTTCGGTGAGCGGATACTCGTTATCATGCCTTGAATCAGGGGATACAGAGCCATTGGCAGTCTGGGGTTCTGATGATGTCAGTTGTTCGCCGGTGCGGGCGTGCCAGCTAATCTGCGGCCCGCAGACATGGCAGGCATTGGGCTGGGCATGAAAACGGCGGTTATCAGGGTTGTCGTATTCGGCCTGACATGATGGGCACATGGGAAAGGGGGCCATGGAGGTGCCGGGACGATCATAGGGGATAGATTCGACGATGGTAAAACGAGGGCCGCAGTTGGTGCAGTTGATAAAAGGATAGCGGTATCTGCGGTCAGCAGGGTCGAGAAGTTCCTGTCGGCACTCATCACAGAGGGCAATGTCGGCAGGAACCATGGTGCTTGGGGTGTCGGACGCACGACTTTTGAGGATGGTAAAACTTGCTCTGTCGCGAACGCAATCAGTTTCCTGCTGACTGACAGAGCTGATCCGCGCCAGGGGAGGAGCTTCACTGGTTAAGGCACGGATAAAACGGTCAAGGTCTGCGGGTGCCCCTTCAGCCAGTATGATGACACCCTGGCCGGTATTGGCAATGCTCCCGCAGACCTTAAATTTTTTTGCTAAGCGATAGACAAAAGGACGAAAACCAACTCCTTGTATAATTCCGTGAACAACTAATTCCAGCGCTTTTCTTTCCTGAATTTCCAGTGGCGGGGTTGAATGGGGAAAAGCCTCGCCATAGGCAAGATCGGTCATTTAACCTCGCGATGTCTGAATTTGTTGCCGGTAAAGATTGAGGACACAAGGCCGTCGGGATTCTTTAAGTCGTTCCAGATAACCAGATAGATGTGAATCAGGGCAAAGAGCAAGAAATACCACATCAGGAGATGATGGATATACCGGCCAAATTGCTGAGTCCCGAAAATGATATTGCCAAGCTTTTGCCAGAATGAGCTTTCAGGCAGCCACAGGTAAAAACCTGCGATAATTTGAATAAATCCAACAAAAATGGTTGTGACATAGGTCATTCCTGCAAGAACATTATGACCCAGTCGGTCTTCATCGTGATGATCCGTCAGGTACATATAGGCACCCAGAGTGTCGATGAGATTTTTAATGTTCCGTGGTGTTATTGGTAATACATCCCAGACCCTTTCCTGCTTGTTACCGAAAATAAAAAGAAAAAGCCTGGCAACGATGGCGCCTGTGAACAAGTAGGCAGCCAACATATGGATATTCCGCATGGTCATCATGGGAAACAGCCCTGTTCCTTCCAGATTGGTCAGAGTCCAGGGGTTGAAAATGTAAAAACCTGTAACCGAGAGCGCGACAATGGAGCCTGCCATAGCCCAGTGGTACAGGCGAAGCAGGATGCTCCAGACATAATGTTTTTCATAGATCATGATTACCTCCTCTCTCCGAATGGTTCCGGGGGGATGAATGTTTACCGTCCATTTTGAACACTGAGATTTCTTTCAGGGCTATAACATGAATATCTGATTTTGTTACACGCTTAGAGGCTTCCAGTGTTGCAATCGTCATGGATAGTGCAAGAAAACGACAATCTTCTTGCACTATCCTGTCAATTTTAAGCACTTAAAATACTTGTAAGAGCTTAAACTGCTTTGACTTTGATTGTTTCTTTGCCTTCTGTATCAAGCATGTGTACGGCGCAGGCGATACAGGGGTCAAAGGAATGGATGGTGCGCAACACCTCCAGTGGTTGTTTGGCATCGGCGATGGGGTTCCCGACAAGGGAGGCCTCATACGGTCCTGGGAGCTCTTCCTTGCCACGTGGGCCGGCATTCCAGGTGGATGGAACAACACACTGGTAGTTTTTGATTTTACCATCCTGAATGACGATCCAGTGGGAAAGAGTGCCGCGTGGAGCTTCGTGCATGCCCACGCCTCTTTGCTCTCCTTTGGGGAATACCGGTTTGTTGAAAATAGTCAGATCGCCCTTGCCGATATTGTCCACCAGCAGTTCCCAGTGTTTCAACGTCAGATCAGTGAGCATGGAGGCCCGAACCGCCCTGGCCACATGACGGCCCAAGGTAGAGTGCAGGACTTCCGGCCCGACAGTTACGCCGGCTACGGTGCTGACCAGATTCAGGGCACCGTTCACATTTTTGATAATCTCTTTATCTCCTTGAGCGTATCCGACCAACAATTGGGCCAGTGGGCCGACCTGCATGGGCTTGTTCTCAAATCGTGGAGCCTTGAGCCAGGTGTACTTTCCGTTCTCATTAAAATCCGTATATTCAGGAACGGTTTCTTCTTCGTAGGGATGCTTGGTCCAATCACCCTTGTACCAGGCGTGGGTGATGTTCTCGACCACATTTTTGTGGAAGTATGGGTCATTAAAATTGCTGATTGGTTTGATTGTTTTCAGATCTCCGCCCATGATAGTTCCGCCGGGCATCTCGAACTTGGTGGCCTTGGCATCAGTGGGAAATTCTGGAACGGCCATGTAGTTGGTAACCCCGGCGCCATAGGGAAGCCAATCTTTGTAGAGCGCGCCGATGGCGGCGACGTCTGGAAGATAGACTTGTTGAATAAATGCCTGTACCTCTTGTACCAGTTGTTTGATCCAGTAGAGGCGTTCCATGTTCAGGGCGGAGTCGCTGTCTGGATTGAGGGCGGTGGTCACGCCACCCACGGAGAGATTCTGAATGTGGGGGTTTTTGCCGGAGATGATGGCCAGGGCCTGGGTGGCCTTGCGCTGATAATCCAAGGCTTCAAGATAATGGGCGACCGCCATCAGATTTGCCTCGGGTGGCAGCTTCATGGCCGGATGTCCCCAGTAGCCGTTGGCAAAAGGTCCAAGCTGGCCGCTTTCGACAAGGGCCTTCACCTTATCTTGCACTGCCTTAAAACGCTTGGCGCTATTGTTTGGCCAAGCGGAAATGCTGTTGGCAAGGGCCGCCGTTTTCACAGGATCGGCAGACAGGGCTGAAACGACATCTACCCAGTCGAGTGCGGACAGGACATAAAAATGGACGATGTGATCCTGCATGGCATGGATCCCTTGAACGATATTACGAATGTACTGGGCGTTCAGGGGGATTTCCAATTGCAGGGCATTTTCAACGGCCCGTACCGAGGCCAAGGCATGAACAGTGGTGCATACACCGCAGATGCGCTGGACAAAGATCCATGCGTCGCGGGGATCACGGCCTTGAAGAATGACTTCAATGCCGCGCCACATCTGACCTGATGACCAGGCCTTGGTGACTTTGCCGCCGTCAACTTCGGCATCTATACGTAAATGGCCCTCAATTCTAGTAATGGGGTCTATGGTAATTCGTTCTGCCATGTGTTCCTCCTTTAAGAAGCAGTATGAAAGATTCTCCTGATTGATCAGGTCTTTCTTCCGTTGCTTTCTGCGCCGTTCGAGCGGCACGTTAATAGTATTTTCGTATGACTATTGAACACTCTGCCGGGTTTGCTCTTCGCTATAGCCGATTGAAGAGCTCTGTCGGCTATTTCTTGTCTTTACATCCGCAACCCGTGACCATGGACTTGCCGATCCCGATGGCGGCGTGAATGCCAACGGCCGCTGCGGCAACACCCAGAATGGTTTTACCGGCCTTGTCGATGTTTGTTATTCCGGCTATTCCTGGAATATTGACATTCGGCAGTCTTTCATAGAAGGGGGTCATGGTGTCCCAGAAATCGGGCTCGGTGCAGCCGACACAGCCATGGCCGACACTTACCGGCCATACATCGACATCGTTAAAACGGGCGGAAGGACAGTTGGAAAAAGTTCCCGGACCTTTACAGCCGACCTTGTACAAGCAGTATCCGTTGCGGTGGCCATAGTCTCCAAACTCTTCTGCGAAACGACCTTCATCAAAGTGGGCCCGACGTTCGCAATGGTCATGGATTCGGCGACCATAGGCAAAGAGAGGCCGTCCAAGGTTGTCCAATACCGGCAGACGCTTGAAAGTCAGGTAGTGAAGTACGGTTCCCATAAAAGAAACGGGATTTGGCGGGCAGCCGGGAATGTTGACCACCGGGGTGCCGGAGACCAAGTCTTGGACCCCCACAGCTCCGGTGGGATTTGGAGAGGCTGCCTGAATGCCGCCATAGGCAGCACAGGAACCCATGGCAATGATGGCTGCGGCTTTGGGAGCCACTTCAGCCAGGATATCCATGGCGGTGCGTCCGGCAATCTTGCAATAAATTCCCTTGTCTTTGGTGGGGATGGCGCCTTCGACCACGAGGAGAAATTTACCGGCGTATTTATCCAGGGTGTCATGGAGGCTCTTTTCTGCCTGGTGTCCGGAGGGGACCATGATGGTCTCATGGTAATCCAGAGAGATGACGTCAAGGATCAGTCTGGCGATATCGGGATGTGAAGCCCGAAGCAGGCTTTCCGTACAGCCGGTGCATTCCTGGAAATGCAGCCAGATAACCGGTGGGCGTTGCGCCGAGGTGGCCGCCTCTACCAGTTTAGGGATCATCGCCTCAGAGATACCCAGTGCTGCTGCGACGGCCGTACATCCTTTGAGGAAACTGCGGCGATTGAGTTGTGGATCTGGAATCGTGCGTTCTGGTGTGTCTGTCATCTCATCCTCCTATGAATGAATTGAAACTTACAGAATAACCCTTCTTTTCTTCCTACGGTTAGCAAAGTCGAGACCTAAGTTAAAACGATTTCTATTATTAATGACGCTGAATAGCAGGGCTGTGCGGATTGTGCAACACTAATATTTTTCGTATTTGTATTTGTATTTGTATGCGTATACTACGTTTCAGTTTGTTGTTTTATCGAATAATAATAGGCATATTCTATGCAGGTAGGTCTTGTCAAGTTGATTTGAGATTTTAATCAATTCTTTTTTACAGTCGTGTTGACGAATGGTTTGCAGTCAAAGTGTCCGGGCAAAGGGGACAGATGGAAAAACGAAGAGCTCGTTATGAAAATCATACAAAAAGCCCCTCTTCTAAGAATCTGGCAAAAGTATTACTTATGGCTTCTCTTTTTTTCCTTTGGTGGAAGAAGAGTGTTTTTTGAAGCCAAAGATCCCGCCGGGCTTCTCTGAGGAAAAGGCCGGTCCGGTAATTCCCGGACGGGACGGACGTTTGCCGTGTGACACGGGGCGGGATTTTTCTGGTGGTGTCGGCAGGGGCGGTAGATCGAGCAGATCGTTGCCAATGGCCGTGCCGCCGGTGGATTCCTGATAAAAATGGAAAAAGAGGAGGCTGCGCTTGAAGTAGCTTTTTTTAGTCAGCCAGTGGGGCCAGGCACCTTTTTTCTCATGTTGGAGAAAAACCGGCATGCTGCCGATGAGGGAGGCTATCTCCTGGCGGGTGGCGCGGGGCAGGTTCAGCTGGACGCCGATTTCCAGATCAAGTTCGGCTCGCAACTGCTTGCTGAACTGATAGGCGGCCGTGCCCTGCAGTTCAAGGCGGATGAAATCAAATTTATTGATGGCCCAGGGCAGCAGGAGCAGGGACAGCAGGAACTCGTTCGGCAGTTGTTGTCCGCGCTGTTCTTCCGACATTGTGGCACTGATACGATCAATGACCGTAAAGAGACTCGTCAGTTGATTTCTGCACAAGGTGGCAGGATCTTCATCCTTGTCGGTACTGTCCAGGATCCTTTTATATGGGGTCAGCAGGGCACCGAACAGTCCGGAGTCGGCTGCCAGGTGAAACCAGTTGCACAGTGCGCCGCTGTGCAGGTCTTTGTAAAGCTCGTCGCGCAGACGGGAGGGCGGGCAAAGGGCTAATTCATGGTGGTGATCACAGATGGCCTGCCAGCTTCTGGGTTCGATGGTAAAGCCGGTACGTGCTGCATGGCGGATGGCCCGCAGCATCCGCACTGGATCCCTGGTGATTCGTTTTTCCGGCTCGCCGACGATGCGAATGATGGCATGGTTGAGGTCGTCGATACCGCCGGCATAATCGAGAATGGTGCCCTGTTCGATTTCATAGAACAGGGAATTGATGGTCAGATCCCGGCGCTGGGCGTCATCTTCCAGGCTGCCGAAGGTGTTGTTGGGGGCAAGGACGGTTTCAGGGCCATCAATATCGAATTCGCTGAGGGAGCGCAGGGTGGATACTTCGATGATCTTGCCGTTGCGGAAGAAGACCTGGACCAGCCGGAAGCGGCGGCCAATGGTCATGCTGTTGCGGAAGATCTTGCGGATCTGGCCGGGATGGGCATTGGTGCTGATATCGAAATCTTTCGGGGTCCGGCCCAGGTAGAGGTCGCGCACCCCGCCGCCCACCAGATAGCCGGAAAATCCCGCTTCCTGGAGTTTGCGCAGCACAAAAAGGGCGTCGGCATCCATCATCGCTAAGGTGATGGGATGCTCGCCCGCAGCCAGAACGACAGGCAGGGAGCGCTCCAGGATTTTTTTGTTCTTTACCGTATTGTTATGGGGAGTGGTCATGCGATATTGTATGGCTGAGGCGATACTATATTGAGCTCTCGGGCTGGGGGGTAAAGCCGTGTCCTTCTTTGTACACGGATTCGGCCTGGGTCACAAACTGTCGGAAGATTTCAGCCACGGGCAGAATCTCTTTCATCTTGTAGGTGTTGGCCCCGGAGAAGACCAGCCCTTCTTCGACATTGCCATCTCTGGACATGCGGAGCCGTTCGCTGATGCAGTAATGATGGTCGCATTTTTTCAGGCATTTGTAGTCGCACCGCTTGGCGGAGACGTCTTCACCCCTGGCCATGGCCTGAATAAAGGGGGTGTTAATCGCCCGCCCGGGCATGCCGACGGGGGAGGAGGTGAGGACGATGTCTTCTTTTTTCGCGTCCAGAAAGGTCTGCTTGAAGCTGTCGGCCACATCGCATTCTTCGCTCAAAACAAAGCGGGAGGCGATCTGGATGCCGTCGGCGCCATATTTGTCCATCATTTCGGCCATTTCGTAGCCATCGGTGATGCCGCCGGCGGCAATGAGCGGCACCTTGCTGATTACATCGCGGATGGGGGGGAAGATCTCGCGCAAGGGGCGATCGGTGCCCAGATGACCACCTGCTTCAGCGGCCTCAACAACGATGGCGGAGGCGCCCAGCTTTTCGGCGAGCTTGGCAATCCCCGGCGAGGAGACGATCATGACGATGGGGACATTGTGTTCCTGGCCGATCTTGAAGATATCGCGGGAAAATCCGGCACCGGTGAAGATCATGTCAATGCCAGCGTCAATGGAGCACATCACCAGGCTGTGGAAATCTTTCATCGCATACATGATGTTGACCGCGATAATCCCTGTGGTGGCGGCCTTGGCCTTGAGGATATCGGCCCTGAGTTCCTCGGTGGGGAGGCCTGAGCCGCCGATAATGCCTATGCCGCCGCAATTGGCAACCGGCACGGCCAGCGCTGCGGTGGAGACCCGGATGGACATGCCACCTTGAATCAGAGGGATGCTGGCGGTGAAATTAGCAATCTTTAGTGGGGGTAACTTCATTTGGGTGGAAAACTCCTGTAATCAAGAATAAATCGCTCTGAAAGGAAGCCGAAGGGCTCTTCGCAGGATCCAGACGGCATAAGTGTTTGTAATTTATTAGTTATAAAAGAGAAAATCCTTTGTAACTGTTTCTGAGAATTAGGGGCTGGACATGAAAAAATAATAATGCTCTCCTTACCATGTTTTGTCAAGCGGTGCCGCAGGAAAGTGCAGAAACCTTTGATTTGAGCAGTGGGAAAATGATTCAGCCAGGATGTTTCCCGCTATCAACGTTGGACGGAGCGGCTTTTCCGCACCATCCTTGACTTTTGCCCTGATTTATTGTTATTCTTTAATGTTGATTTTTGAAAATTTTAAAGAATCGAGGTTCTTGCGCAATGACCGGGGATGGACTGCAGGATCATTTTACAAGGGGCTTTATTTATAAGGGTTTGCAGTACAAGATGGACCAGTCGCAATATCGTGTGTTGAGTAAGCTATCAGCGTTACATGTGGGATGATTTCAGGAGGATCAGCCGTTGAATATTAAAGCCTTGAATGGTTTCAAAGATGTCCTTCCCGGTGAGGTGGAGCAGTGGCAGCGGGTGGAGACGGCGGCCCGGGATATCTTTGCCCGGTTTAATTTTTCCGAGATCAGATTGCCGATCCTTGAAAAGACCGACCTTTTTGCCCGTGCCATCGGTGAGACTACCGATATCGTCGAAAAAGAGATGTACACCTTTGTCGACAAGCAGGTGACCATGCGCCCCGAGGCCACGGCCTCACTGCTGCGGGCCTATATCGAGCATGGTCTGCATGTCCAGAAACCGGTGCAGCGGCTGTTCACCATCGGCCCGATGTTTCGCCATGAGCGGCCCCAGAAGGGCAGGCTTCGTCAGTTTCATCAGATGGATGTCGAGGTGCTGGGCTCTGCCGATCCCCGGGTGGATGCCGAGCTGATGGCAATGGGCGCCCTGCTGTTGCACGAGCTCGGCCTGTCCGTGACTCTCGAGATGAACTCCCTCGGCTGTCCGGCCTGTCGGCCCGCCTTTCGCACGGCCCTGCTCACCTTTCTTGAGGAGCGCCACGAGTCCCTGTGTGATGACTGCAAGCGCCGCAGCAGTACCAATCCCCTGCGGGTGCTGGATTGCAAGAATCCCCGATGCCGTGAGCAGGTACTGGAGGCGCCCTCGCTGCTGGACTTTCTTTGTGCAGGTTGTGCGGACCATCTTCGGTTGGTGCAGGAAGGGCTGGAGCAACTGGGCGTTGTCTACAGCCTCAATAAATTTATGGTGCGCGGACTCGATTATTATACCCGCACCACCTTTGAGTTTATCACCGCTGATCTTGGCGCCCAGGCCGCAGTTGGCGCCGGTGGCCGCTATGACGGCCTGGTCGAGCAGCTGGGCGGGCCGAAAGTTTCCGGTATCGGGTTTGCCCTCGGCATGGAGCGTCTGGTGCTGCTTTTGCAGCAGCAGGAAACGGAGGCGGCATCCGCCAGCCCGGCGCTCTTTGTGGCCGGTATCGGCGAGCAGGCCTCCGGGTATGCCTTTGGCCTGACCCATGCCCTGCGTAGGGCCGGGATGGCGGTGGCCATGGATCTGGAGGGCCGCAGCCTGAAGAGCCAGATGAAGCAGGCCGGCAAGCTGAAGGCCGCCAATGTCCTGATCATCGGGGACGATGAGCTGGCCGCAAGCCTGGCCCAGATCAGAAATATGAACACCCAGCAGCAGCAGAATGTTGAGCTCCAGGAGACAGCAGCAACGGTGCAAGCGCTCCTCCAGTTGACATCTTCTTCACCATTAACATCCACATCTATTTGAGAATCACATGGAATCAATGGGAAATTTACGCAGAACCCATTTCTGCAACGATCTAGGCAAGGGCAATATTGGTGAGGACGTGGTCCTTATGGGCTGGGTTTTACGTCGGCGCGATCATGGCGGCGTCATTTTTATCGACCTGCGTGACCGCCATGGATTGACCCAGGTGGTTTTTAATCCCGAGATGAACCAGGCGGTGCACGCCAAGGCCCATCAGCTGCGCAGTGAGTGGGTTATCGCCCTGCGCGGCCGGGTGGTGGCGCGGCTTGAGGGGATGGAGAATGCCAAACTGGCCACCGGTGCCATCGAGATCATGGTGGATGAATTGCGGATCCTCAACACCAGCGAGACGCCGCCCTTTCCCCTCGATGAGGAGATGGAGATTTCCGACAACCTGCGCCTCCAGTATCGCTATCTCGATCTGCGTCGCCCGGCCATGGCGGCCAAGCTGATCATGCGCCACAAGGCGGTGCAGGCGATTCGCAATTATCTCAACGACAATGCCTTCCTCGAGGTCGAGACCCCGATGCTCACCCGCTCCACTCCGGAGGGGGCCCGGGATTATCTGGTGCCGAGCCGGGTCAATGCCGGTAAGTTCTATGCCCTGCCCCAGTCGCCCCAGCTCTTTAAACAGCTGTTGATGGTGGCGGGCATGGATCGCTACTACCAGATCGTCAAGTGTTTCCGCGATGAAGACCTGCGCGCCGACCGCCAGCCCGAATTTACCCAGATCGATATGGAGCTCTCCTTTGTCGATGAGGAGCAGATCATTGAAATCACTGAGGGGATGATCGCCAAACTGTTCAAGGAGACCCTGGATCTTGACGTGGCCCCGCCCTTTGGCCGGATCACCTATGATGAGTCGGTGAGCCGTTTCGGCACCGATCGGCCCGATACCCGCTTTGGCTTTGAGCTCACCGATCTCACCGAGATCGCCCGCACCTGTAGCTTCAAGGTCTTCCGGGCCATTGCCGATGAGGGCGGCACCGTCCGCGCCATAAACGCCAAGGGCTGCGCCACCTTCTCCCGCAAGGATCTCGACGATCTCACCGACTTTGTGGCCCAGTTCGGCGCCAAGGGTCTGGCCTGGGTGAAGATGAAGGCCGATGGCGAGTGGCAGTCACCCATTGCCAAGTTCTTCAGCGATGAGGAACGGGCGGCCATGGGCAAGGTTTTGGATGCCCAGGAGGGCGATCTGCTCTTTTTCGGCGCCGATACCAAGGCGGTGGTGCTGCAGGTGCTCTCCGAATTGCGCCTCGAACTGGCCCGTCGTTTGGGGCTGCTCAAGCGCGATGTGTTCAACTTTGTCTGGGTCACCGATTTTCCCCTGGTGGAGTATGATGCCCGCGAAAAACGCTATCAGGCCCTCCATCATCCCTTCACCGCCCCCAAGGAAGAAGATGTGGACAAGCTGGAGACCGATCCGGGTGCGGTGTACAGCCGGGCCTATGATCTGGTGCTCAATGGCACCGAGATCGGCGGCGGCTCCATCCGTATCCATCAGCGGGCCATGCAGAGCCGGGTGCTCTCTGTCCTCGGCATTGCCGAAGAAGAGGCCATGGACAAGTTCGGCTTTCTCCTCCGTGCCCTTGAGCTCGGGGCCCCGCCCCATGGCGGCTTGGCCTTTGGCCTGGATCGACTGATGATGCTGATCACCGGCAGCGACTCCATCCGCGACGTCATTGCCTTCCCCAAGACCCAAAAGGCCACCTGTCCGCTCACCGAGGCCCCGGCAGCAGTGGCGAGAAAGCAGCTGACTGAACTTCATCTCCGTCCCGACTGGAAGGAATAATTCGAATTCTCAATCAAGTGTTACATCTCCGGCTCGTTCGGCAGCGAAAACACCCCTCCCTTGATGGGAGGGGTTGGGGGTGGGTGAAGCTGCAATAAGCCGTATCCATACGTGCTTTCCCACTCTCTGACCCTTGCCATGAACAAGGGAAATTCTGGAAACTCCACGGTTGATATGGAAATGGAGTAAGGGCCATGCCTCAGGTGCAGAGTCAAGGGGAGTCCGCAATGACTCCTCCCGGCTCACCACAGGTCAGTTTTCTTCCCATAAAAATCCCTTTCCTGCCAATTTCTAATCCAATCCTAACAATCCCGTGCTATTGTCGTGAAATATTTTTTTCACTCACAATCAAGAAAAGGGAATCCCCATGCAGCACCGACGTCTTTTCTGGCTTCTCTATCCAAGTCAGCTCCTCATTACCCTGGCCGTTCTTCTCGCCTTTACCTGGATCGGAATCTCGGCCATCCACACCTTTCAAGTCAACGAGAAGGCAAATGATCTGGAGGAGCGGGCCCATCTTGTAGCCGGCAGCATTTATCAGTATCTGGTCAGCGATGACAGGGCCGGTCTGGAACTCTTTACTCGGGTGGCTGGCCAGAGGTCCGGCACCAGGCTGACGGTGATTGCCCTGGATGGCAAGGTCCTAGCCGATTCAGAAGAAGATCCGGCCCGTATGGAAAATCATCAAGACCGGCCCGAGGTCATCGCCGCCCAAGCCGGAAAGATTCTTCCCACCCTACGTTTCAGTCAGACCCTGCAGCAGAAACTGATGTATGTCGCCATTGCCTTGCAACATGATGGCCACACCAAAGGCATTCTGCGCATGGCCGTGCCGCTAGCCGGTATCGATCAGGAACTTGCCGTGGTCTATCGAAAAATGATCTGGGGCTGTCTGCTGGTGCTGCTGGCGGCGGCCCTGGTTGCCTGGTTTGTGGCTCGTCGGATCAGTCGGCCGCTGGAGCAGATGAAGCTGGGGGTCGAGCGCCTGGCCATGGGCGATTTCGGCATGCGCATCCGGGTGGAGGGGGCGGAAGAGATGGCCAGTCTGGCCCGCGCCCTCAATGAAATGTCGGCCCAGCTTGATTCCCGGATTCAGACCATCGTCGGCCAGCACAGCCAGTTGAAGGCGGTCTTTGCCAGTATGGTGGAGGGCGTGATCACCGTGGATATCGAGGAAAGGATCATGGATGTCAACCAGTCCGGCGCGAAGCTGCTTAATATTGATCCTGAAAAAGTCCGGGGGAAGAGTATCCTGCTGGCCGTGCGCAATACCCATCTCCAAAATTTCGTCAAAAATGCCCTGGCCTGCTCCACTCCGCTGGAAGGTGAGTTCAGCAGTCGGCTTGGTGCGGATGGCCAGGAAAAATATTTTTACGCCCATGGGGCACGATTGCACAACGCTCAGGGACAGACCACCGGCGCCCTGATTGTTATCAACGATGTGACCAAGCTGCGTCGCCTGGAGTCGATCCGCCGTGATTTTGTGGCCAATGTCTCCCATGAGCTGAAAACGCCGATTACCTCCATTGAGGGGTTTTCGGAAACCTTGCTCGATGGCGCCCTTGATGAACCGGAAGATGCCCGCCGATTTGTCGAGATTATCAACAAACAGGCCTCGCGGCTGCACGCCATCGTCGAGGATCTGCTGGCCCTGTCGCGGGTGGAACAGGGGGCCAAGCAGGAGGAGATTGCCCTGCACAAGCTGCCGGTGCTCGATGTGTTGCAGTCGGCCATTCAGAGTTGCAACCCAAAGGCGTCGGCGGAAGAGGTGGCGGTCAGTCTGGTCTGTGAACAGGGGATTGTCGCTGAGATTAATCCGGCCCTGCTGGAACAGGCGGCGATCAATCTTCTCGATAACGCCATTAAATACAGCGGCAAGGGCAGCGTGATCCGGGTGGTGGCGGAAAAGCAGCCAGGCGAGGTGTTGATCCGGGTCTGTGATAACGGCGTCGGGATTGCCAAACAGGATGTGGAGCGCATCTTTGAGCGATTCTATCGGGTGGATAAGGCCCGCAGCGCCAAAATGGGCGGCACCGGCTTAGGGCTCTCCATCGTCAAGCATATTGCTGCCGCCCACCATGGCCATGTCTCGGTGGAGAGCAGTCCCGGCAAAGGCAGCACCTTCACCCTGCATTTGCCGATGAAGGATTGATGGAATTGGGAAGAAAAAAACGGTAGGGAAGGCTCTCGGAGTCTGGCACAGTCGCTTCCCTGCAAAATATCCCCACCGTCATTCCCGAGAGCTTTTAATCGGGAATCCAGTTTTGTGAATTCAGTACGTTATGGATTCCCGCATGCGCGGGAATGACGAATATTGAGCTGAGTTCGTTATCTTACAAAGGGCCCAGATGGGAAACCTTTTCCTACCATTATTCACTGCGTTCAAGTCCCCTCCTTGTTGAGGAGGGGGTTGGGGGTGGTGCAGTTCAGGCGGCAAATCATTCGGCGGTTTGGGGATCCAGCAAGGCCTGGGCAAACTCCAGGGATTGCAGATAGATTTCGTACACATCTTTTCTCGGCACCGCAATTCTGGTCAGGGCCTCCACACATTCCTGGGCCTTCTTTTTCTCATAGGTGACGACCGCCTGCAGGTACGGCGCGAGGGACCCTTTTGCCTCGGTCAGCGCATCTTTGATAAGGTCATTGATCGGCAGTTCCTTCATCAAATATTCCATCGATGCGTCCAGCATGACGTCAAGCAGGGAGAAAAGTCCCAGTAAAAACAGGTCATTCTGTTTGACCAGGGGGGCTGGCGGCGCACTGGCGGCCCCCAGAAGTTCGCAGAATCTGGCGCGCACAAGGGCCAGTCGCACCAGTTCCTCGGGTTTATTAGAGGCCATCTCGGAGAGAATCATCAGCATCAGGAAACGGCGGAGTTCCTTTTCCCCAAGGTAGGCTATGGCGTGCCGGATGGACTCAATCTTTTCCAGCCGGTAAAACCAGGCGGAGTTGAGAAAACGGAGCAGCTTGTAGCTGATGGCCACATCGCGGCTGATAATTTCGTTTAAACGGGAGACCGAGGTGGCCCCTGAGCTTGCCTCGGCCAGCAGATGGAGGAGGTTGATCTTGGCTGCAGTCAGCTCCTTGATCTTTATTACCTCCGGCTTGCTGAAGAAATAGCCCTGAAAATAGGTAAAGCCGAGCTTCAGGGCTGCTTCAAACTCGGCGCGGGTCTCCACCTTTTCGGCCAGAAATTTGATCTTGGAATAGTGGGAGAGCCGGTAGAGGGTCTTCTGGATAGTGTCCAGGGGAGTGGCGATGACATCAATCTTGATGA
Organism: Desulfobulbaceae bacterium; assembly: GCA_009773475.1. Taxonomy (GTDB): domain Bacteria; phylum Desulfobacterota; class Desulfobulbia; order Desulfobulbales; family Desulfocapsaceae; genus UBA2270. Next base: position 152,059 of record WSXV01000001.1, read on the forward strand.
TGTCGGCAATCTCGATGAGCGGCTCCAGCTTGCGCTCATAGACAAAATCATCGAGGGCCAGGGTGTATCCCTGTTTTGATAACTCCTGGCAGACGGCAATGACCTCCGGGGTCGGGTCCACATCCTCAAGGATCTCAACGATCACCTTGCTGCTGGGAAAGGAGGCGGGAAGGTTCCGGGCCAGCAGTTGGGTGGTGAAGTTAATAAAGCAGGGCTTAAACTTGGAAATCCGGTCAATGCCCTCGGTGAGAAAGGCGGCCGACAACAGGCTGGTGGTGGCGCGTTCGCCATCGAGGTTGGAATGATCGTGGCCTTGTGTGCCGCGAAAAAGCAGCTCATAGGCAAAGAGTCGCTGGGCGCGGTCAAGGATAGGTTGCCTGGCGATGAGAATTTCCATGCGGGCCTCTCGGTGGGGAACTGTTGATGTGATTGAATTTGAGAAGTATTTAAGGGGCTTGACTGGTTTGTCCTAAGCGTCCAGATGTACCATGCCGGGCCGTAATCAGCAAGAATGATTCTTTTTTTGTCAACCGATTCACCGTTGCGGCGTATCCTCCATCTCGTGCATGCCATACACGGGTAACGGCCTGCAACGCAAGCGGGGATGGGTTCCCACGCGACGCATGGGAACCAGAGGATGAGATGGTGGGAACAAGCCGTAGGATGGGCAAAGCGCAGCGTGCCCATCAATTTTGAGCAGACATGATGGGCACGCTGCGCTTCGGAGTCTTCGCTTACCTGCCCATCCTACATCTAAGAGGGGGCTTCAACAATCGTAACAATCAGCACCATTTGGCCATCCAGCCTCAACCTCGTTCCCATCCCCCCATTAATATTTTTCCATCCCATCTTCCCCTTTAAAACAGATACGGAAACGGCGGCTCGTCAATATACTCCACTTTCTCCGTCTGGATGGAGGGCACCATGATCTGGGCATTTTCAATGCGGGAAAAGGCCCCTTTGGCGCGGATCCACTGGTCGCTTTTGATCGACCTGGCCTCCGGGTATTTGACAAAGACAAAGACGGGCAGGGCGTCGGCGGCACAGCAGCTGATCAGGTAGCGGTAGCACATAAAGAGATCGGCCGGCAAGCGTTCGTCAACGAAGGTCTGGCAGACGATCTCCACCTCCTTGCCTTCATAGTTCTGCGGCTCCATGGAAAGTCTGGTCAGGGGAGTATCGGTATTTGCTTTTCTGGCTGGCAGGGGCGGCGGATAGCCCTTGTCATCACTCTCCTCGGCCTCGCTGTTGACAGCTTGCGGGATAAACCCGGCAGTCGTCTGGATGCCGCGTTTCGCAAGGGTTTCCGCGCCGAATCGACTACTCTGGGCGGGGATGAAGTAGAGCAGGGGGACAAGCAGGATGAGCAGTGCCGGCCATTTAAGCCAGCCGTCACCCTGTTGCGCAGCGGGCAGTTGGCGGCACAGGTTGACCGCCAGAAACAGGATCAGGACCACCGTCGCGGCGCCCACCAGCCACCACAGAGAGGGGTGGAGGAGGCGGCCGAGCTGCTGTTGTCCAAAGGTCACCAGCCAGCCGAAAAAGGCGGCCCAGGCGGCAAGGATGATGATTTTTACGATTTGCAGAACACGCATTTTAGTTCGTTAATGGAGAATGGGGAAAAAGCTGTGCAGGGCGAGCATGGCTAGTAAGACCGTCGTCAAAACCGTGCCGATCAGCGCGAGGATGACGCGCTTGCGAAAGACGCTGAAGTACATCAGGATCAGTTTGATGTCGAGCATCGGCCCGAGCACCATAAAGGCCATCATCGCCGCATCCGGCATAAGGCCGCGAAAGCTTGCGGCAATAAAGGCGTCGGCCTCGCTGCACAGGTTGAGGAGCACCGCCATGGCCATCATCAGAACGATGGCCAGCCAGGGTGAATCCTTCAGGCTGAGGAAGGTGTTCATGTCGATGGTGCTGCGCATCAGGGCGGCGATAAAGGCGCCGACGATCAGGTAGCGGCCCACATCGAAAAAGTCATCGCCGGCATGTTCGAGGGCATGGCGCAGGCGGAGGAACAGCGGCTGCCCGGAACTGCCATGCTCGTGGCCGCAGCCGCAGGTCGGCGCCGCCTTCCAGGCTGGAAGCAGGCCGTTACCCCGGTGGAAGAAAAATCCCAGAAAGAGACCGATAAAGACCGCGATCGCGTAGCCCATCCCCAGCCGGACAAAAACATAGTTCCAGTCATAGCGATAGGCAATGGCGGTGGAGGCGGCGACGATGCCGTTGACAATGGGCCCGGCCAGCAAAAAGGTGATGGCGGCGCTGAAGGGAACGCCCTTGCCGAGCAGCCGCCGCACCACCGGCACGATGGCGCATTCGCACACCGGGAAGATAAGGCCCATGCCGCCGGCCAGAAAGACGGCCATGGTTCGACGCCTACGAAAGAGCCGGTCCACCAGGTCCACCGGGATAAAGACCTCGATCAGGCCCCCGGCCAGCGAGCCGATAAGCATAAAGGGCAGGGCCTCAACGATGATGGCAAGGAAGTTGATCGACAACTCGCCCAGCAGATTGCCCCAGGCGGGCGTCATCCCCTGTAAAAAGAAAAGGGTGACGCAGGCGAGAAAGGCATACTCCAGGCCAAAGGCGATGATCTCGGAGCTGCGAGGTTCCTCCGGGGCCGGAGCGGGTTGATAGCGAGGGAGTTGGATCATGGGGGGATTCGGGCTGATGGTTATAAAAAAATTGAAGTTTAAAAAGAGAATGAGAAAGATTGAAACAGCGGTAGGTCGGGTTTCAACCTGACGCAAGGCTTACAATGTACCCATGTTGTCGGGTTGAAACCCGACCTACTTCCCCTTTTATTAATCTGGTTCCCACGCGCCGCAGGGAACGAGGCAGAATCAAGGGTGACGTTTCCAGAATTTCCCTCCCCCCTTGCGGGGGAGGGTCAGGGAGGGGGGGAATCAACTATAGAAATGGGAAGTTGCAGCTTCACCCACCCCCAACCCCTCCCATCAAGGGAGGGGAGTTTTCTTTACCGAACGAGCCGGATATGTAATGCTTGATTGACCTGGTTCCCATACAGAGCAGTCACTGTATCACCCTCAATACTCCCATCACCGCAGCGCTGCTTTAATCTTTTCAGCCATGATCTCCAGATTCGCCGGCACATCTTCGGCCAGCGAGTCCAGGGGGACAACTTCGCCGTGGATGGCGGTGGCCACGGTCTGGGCGCTTTTGGCGTCAAACTGGGGTTGGACGAAAATGACCCGGGCCTTGGCGGCCTTGGCCTGCTCCATAAGGGCGGCCAGTTGTTTGGGGCTGGGAGATTTGCCGCCGGTCTCGATGGCCTTCTGGTGCAGGTGATAGGCCTCGGCGAAATAGCCGAAGGCCGGGTGGAAGACATAGAAGGAGGCGCCTTTATACGGGGCTAGATCCTGGCTGATCCGGGCGTGCAGCTCATCGAGAACCGTGGAGAGGGCAACCAGATTTTCGGTGTAGGCGGCACCATTGGTGGGGTCTGCCGCCATCATCGCCTTGGCCATGGTGGCGGCCATGATCTTCAGGTTGAGGGGCGAAAGCCAGACGTGCGGATCAAGGCCGTCGTGCTGCTGGTGTTTCCCGGCCTCATGTCCAGGGGAATGGGCGGCCTGTTTCTCTGCGCCGTGGCCGAGTTCTTCTGCATGGTTGTCTTCGATCATGGGGATTTTGGCGATGGCGTCGGCGGTGTCGATGATTCGGAGGGTGGGTACGGTTTTCTCCAGGCGGGGCACGATCTGGGCTTCAAATTCCAGATCCAGGGTGAAATAAAGTTGTGCCCGGGACAGGTCGGTGAGCTGCCGGGGGGATGGTTCATAGCTGTGCGGGTCTTGGCCTTTAGCCACCAGCACATGGGTGGTGACCAGCTTGCCGCCTATCTTGTCATTCAGCCATTTCTGCGGCGGGATGGAGACAAAGACATCCATGGCGCAGGCGGGCGCGGCATGGAGGATACTAAACATGGCCAGCAGCCAGAAGAAAGAAAGGGCGAAAAAGGACGGGAAAAGCCGTTGGAGAGCGGCCTGTACGGTGGGCATGGGCCGCTGTGCTGATGATTGCATGGGGTCTCCTTCAAGGTGGATTGACGAGGATGGAACAGGGAAAGTCCGACAACGGCGGTGGTGGAAAGCCCTGCTGTCGGACTGAAGTCCGACCTACAATACCTGTTTGAAAATGGTAGCTTGGTAATTTCTTCTCCCTGGTTCCCGTGCGCCGCATGGGAACCAGGATAAATTTAAGGTTTCCGCCGATGAGGTAAATCATGGCGATTAAATTCTTGGTTGTTCTGCGTTGGTTTGGCTACGATCTGACAAAGGCCAGCAGCGGCCCGTAATCGTACCGATCGGCGGCGCGCAGAGCCTCGACATACTGTTTGCGGCAATTTCCGGCATTGACAAGGTTGCCGCTTCCCCAGGTAAAACGAGGCTGTTTGAGCAGGTGTAGCAGAATAATGTCGGTCATCATTCGGGCATGACGGCCATTTCCGTTGGCAAAGGGATGAATTGCCGTTAGCCGGTGATGGAAGCGTGCGGCGATTTCGTCAAACGGATAGGAATCATACTCAATCCAGAACACACAATCATCGCAGAGGGTGCGCAGTTCAGTGGCTATCTGCCAGGCAGGCAGGCCAATATTCTTGCCGGTTTTACGGTACAGTCCCGCCCAGCGCCAGACATTGCCAAACATTCGCTTGTGCAACCGCCTGGCAAAACCATCAGTGAGAATGTTAGGATGAGCGCGACGAAAGGCCCAGGCTTCTGCCTCTGTAATGTTCTCCTGTTCCCACCGATCCAGCTCAGCCCGTGTGGTGATATGGGTGAGCAGAAGTCCGTCAGCTTCATCAGGGTCAAGCGGTGTTGCCCCATCCTGGGCATCGAATATCATGATTTTATATCCCAGAGATCCTTGGGTGTCTCTCTTGCCAACTCCTCAATGACATCATCCAGAAATGCCTGTTGTTCCTTCATGGAAAGCCCCTGGGCCTCAAGAAGCATGGTATGGGATACCCGTTGCAACCGCTCGCCAGCCACCACCCTGGCTTGCGTCCTTACGGTTTCCTCGAGCGTTGAGCGGGGGACAAGAGCGTAAACAAAGACACAATCCAGAGCTTCAGCGACCTGACGCATGGTTTTGAGCGTCAACGCGCCCGATGGTTCTCCTTGTTCCAGCTTAAAAACACGGGGCTGAGAAACCTGAAGACGTCCAGCCAACTGCTTGCCGGACATGCCTAGCGCCTCGCGTACCGCCCGTATCCATCCCTTTGGTGGAGGCTTCATGCTCCTCACCTCGGCTAATTTGTCCAGAGTGATATCAAGTTGTCGTCTCGCAATCTGTTTGTGTTTTGTTTTCATAAAATAACCTTTTCATTATTTACCATGATTATGAAAGAAACATATATGTTATATAATCATAAACAAAAAATAATATCAAAGTTATTTTCAGTACAGATACTCCCACGAATTGGAAGGCAGATCTCTCATCAACATCCTTGCTGTGACGTGGTGTTGCCTTGAAGAGGGTTTTACGATGATGGAACAGAGCCGTTGTCCCTTTCCACAAACGTGGATGGATTCGTGATGACCATGGAAGCTGGGACCGAGGGTTATTCCATTCCAAATCAAAAACTGTAGGATGGGTAGGTGTAGGATGGGCAGGTAAGCGAAACGAAGTGGAGACTCCGAAGCGAAGCGTGCCCATCAATTCCTCGAGCAGACATGATGGGCACGGCCTGTCGGCCTTTGCCCATCCTACATTTACACCTACACCTTATTGCCGCCCCAACCCCTCCGGTCAAGGAAGTGGCGTTTTCTTCACCGAACGAGCCGGATAGGCACCGTTTGCTTGAAAATGAGCGTTCAGATTAAAAAGGGAAACCCGGGGAAATGCAAGAAAAATAGACATGATGGTGGTAAGCCCTGGCACGGGCGGCTTCCAACCTACAATACCTCTTCGAAAATGGTAGGTTGGGAATTTCTTTGTCCCGTGTTTGCAAAGAATACGCAAGCAGAGATCTTGTGTCAAGCTGAGAACGGGCTGAAGAGGGGGTGGTGGGCGAGGGGGTGCGGGGAAGAGCGGCGCTGGGGGTGAAGGGATTTTCAGGGGAATCGGGTGGGCAATAAAAAACCGGCCTGTCTGTTTCCAGACAGGCCGGTGAAATGCACCTTAGCAAAAAGAAATGCTTTGGATTAGAACTTGTAGGTTACGTCAAACTGATAGGTCTGAACATCTTCTACAGTAGTGAGTTTTGTAACACCAGCATCTTCAATATTCTCAAAGTTGTAGTAGGTGAAATCGAGGGCCCAGTTCTTGGTAACATCGTAGCCAACACCGGCCTTGTGACCCTGAACGTTGGTGGTTCCTGCAACGGCGTTGGCAATGTCTACGTAACCACCATAGATGGAGTCGGCTTCAACAACGGAATAGGAATAGGCAAAGCGAACCTGATCCATTTTACCGCTCAGGCCAAGGCTCCAGCCCATATCGTTCCCCTCAGCATCCTCCCCTAAACCCATAATCGCTGATTGGGTAACTCCTTTGTCGCTATCGGCAGCAAAATTCAACCATCCCTGACCATAGAGCTTGAGGTCAACCGGTCCGACAGGAAAGCTGACATCACCATAGAGATCGCCAACTTCAACGCTGTAACCACCGAGGTCAGAAGTTGATCTAGCAATTTCATTCATATAGGCCTGGTCAACCATATGGTAGCCGGCAGCCAAGGTGTATTTCCCTTTTTCGCTGAACTTGTCCTTGTAGCCGACCTGTCCGATATACGCCAAACCGGTATTCTCACCGTAGACATCATCTACCAAATCTCCTTTGTCTATATTCGTAACTTTTGCGCCATAGGCACCAGCCACGGCAAAGATGCCGGTTTCTTTACCATAGGCAACGGTTGCACCCTGGGGTCGCAGATCACTATCCCAGAATATCCAAGACCATGTATAAGGGACTGGGGACTGGCCAAGAATTACCGCATAGTCGCCAAAGGTGTGCTTGGCATAGGCATAATCAAGGTTGATTTCACTGTGGTCAAATTCGTTTACACCACCCCAGGCATCCTCAGGGCTTCTGTTGGCTGAAGCAATATTGGTGGCAATTCCTGCGCCGATGGTCCAGTTTTCTGCCTTGTTCTGCCATACTCCACCCAGACGGAATCTGGTACTGAAACCATCCTGGCTAGCATCTGAATCATTGTAGAAGTTGTAGCTTTTAGTCTGGAAACGCTCACGAAGGTCACCGGTGAGGGTTACGCCATCGATAAAGGCGTTGCCGGCCATAACATAGCCTTTTTTCTTCTCAAGGGCATCAAGACGGGTAGCAAGGGTAGGATCTGATTTCTGACCCTTGAGCATATCGATCTCGGCCTGTTGTTTGGCAAGTTGGGCGCGCAGGTCAGACATTTCGCGAGACATATCATCGCTAACTTTCTTTCCGCCACCGGCCAGAACTGCGCTGGGCAGGTACAGGCAGCAACCAAGAGCTACAACTGTTGATAATACTTTTTTCATTGTGTTCTCCTTTCTCCGTAAGGGGTTGGTACAGTTACTTCTCAACGATTCATTTCTGCCCACGATGGGCAATTGTCAATCTGTTGATATCCGTTTATACAATTTTTTATACTATTGCAAGGGCGAAATGTTTTTTTTTTTACTTTGCCCTCTTTTTTTTTGGTGGTCCATGGGGAAATGGTTGGGGCGCAGGGATTTTTATAGGATTTTTGGATGTGCTGGTTGTGCGTGAAAGGCTTGGATTGATTGGGATTTCAGGGGAGGGATGGGGGGGCGTAGGGGCGAGTTTTTGAGTGAGTGAAAATAATCCTGGAAAAGTAAAAAAATTATGTTGTCGAACTTGAATTTTTAGTGGCTTACCGATTATTGATAGCGTTATGCCACTGTCGGCGGTTGGGAACGAGGTTGAAATGGTAGGTTGGGTTTCAACCCGATGGCAGGGGTAGATTGCAGGCCTTTTGTCGGGTTGAAACCCGACCTACCGTTGTTGTATACTGGGAAGAGCAGGGTGGTGGGGTTGTTTTTTGGGACTGGATGCGGCGCATCCGGGATGCATTCCCATGCGGCGCATGGGAACGAGGTTAAGCCGGAGTTTGTTGAGATTCAACGTCTGGCGCGTGGGAGAACGAGGTTGAAATAACCATCCCGTCATTCCCGAGTGCTTTTATCGGGAATCCAGTTTGGTAAATTCAGGGTGTTCTGGATTCCCGCCTGCACGGGAATGAAGGCTTGTGGACATAATCCTCACTTTGCAGCTATGCGGATGTGCGAGACTTCGAGAGGCGGCCTTGGTTAAATATTTAATTCCTGTTCGTCTCCTAATCAAATCCTCATCATATCCTAACAAAGGGCAGATATGGTGTCGTCAACTACTGGTCATGACCATAACGGTCAGCGCCATGAAATCACTTGTGAAGGAGACTTACCATGAAGATGAATAAAAGCTTGATCGGAAAGGCAGTGAAGAAGGTAATGCTGGCCGGTTGTCTGGTGACGGTGACCGCTTCCATGGCCATGGCCGCCATTGAAGTTGATCCCAAAATTGCTCCCTATCAAAAGGTCAGCGGGGTGTCCGGTAATGTGGACAGTATCGGCTCCGACACCCTGAATAATCTGATGGCCTATTGGGCTGAGGGATTCCGCAAGGAGTATCCTAATGTCCGCATCCAGATCGAAGGAAAGGGTTCCACCACCGCGCCTCCGGCCCTGATTGCCGGAACCGCCCAGCTTGGACCCATGTCCCGGCCGATGAAGAAAGATGAAGAAGATGCTTTTGTTGCCAAATATGGCTATAAAGTAACCGGTATCAGTGTGGCCTTTGACTCCCTGGCGGTTTTTGTAAACAAGGATAACCCGATCAAGGGCCTGTCCCTTCCACAGGTGGATGCCATCTTCTCCAAGACCCATAAGGGCGGTATTGCTGAAGATATCGCGACCTGGGGACAACTTGGGCTCACCGGTGAATGGGAGAAACTGCCGATCAGTCTGTTTGGCCGTAACTCCGCCTCCGGCACCTACGGATTTTTCAAGGAGCATGCCCTGGCCAAGGGTGACTATAAAGATACGGTAAAAGAACAACCGGGTTCAGCCTCCGTGGTTATGGGTGTGACCGAGGATCGGTCCGCCATCGGTTATTCCGGTATCGGCTACAAGACCTCCGGCGTCAAGGCGGTTGCCCTCAGCGCCAAAGAAGGTCAGGAATTTGCCGAGGCCACCTATGAAAATGTACTGGCCGGCAAGTATCCCCTGTCACGCAGCCTGCTGATCTATGTTGCCAAAGAGCCCAATAAGCCCCTGCCCGCAGTGACTGCTGAGTTCCTGAAGTTTATCCTCTCCAAGGAAGGTCAGGAGATCGTGGTGAAAGATGGGTTTATGCCGTTGACCCCTGAGGTTATTGCCAAGGAATTGGCAAAACTGAATTAGTTCTATCGTCGGGTTGAAACCTGAGGATGGGGTTACATTTGTTGCTTCGAAAACCGGGGACAGAATAATTTTCGCCAACAACCGCAAAAATAATTCTGTCCCCTCAGTTCTGGATTCCCGCCTGCGCGGGAATGACGGCGGGTTGATATAGATGCTTATCTGCCCATCCTACGGCTTATTCCCAACGTCCCATCATCTGGACCCATGCGGCGCTTGGGAACCAGATTTAAAGCCCCCTCTTAGGTTAAGAGGGGGTTGGGGGAGTTACGGGTTTACGGCGCTCTGGCCTTTTTTTGCCGGCCCTGCGGTAACCCCTCCCGACCTCCCCTTAACCTAAGGGGAGGAGAAAGACAGGACGGAGATGTAGGATGGGCAAAGGCCGATAGGCCGTGCCCATCATGTCTGCTCGAGGAATTGATGGGCACGCTTCGCTTCGGAGTCTCCACTTCGTTTCGCTTACCTGCCCATCCTACGGTTGCCTACGGTTGCCTACGGTTGCCTACGGTTGCCCATCCTACGGATTGTTGCTACATTCCTACATGATCCTCGTTCCCATGCGGGTGCATGGGAATGCAGTCTGGATGCGCCGCATCCAGTCAATCCTCATGGCACGAAAAGAAAGCTCCCCTCCCTTGATGGGAGGGGTTGGGGGTGGGTGAAGCTGCAAAGAGCTTTTTTCATAGTTGCTTTCCCCCCCACCCTGACCCTCCCCCGTCAAGGGGGAGGGAAATTCTGGAAACGTCACTCTTGACCTGGAAATGGAATTAATCTTTAGTATTTGGCTTTTGGCCTAAAAAACCCATGCAGAAACTTGACAGGCAGTTCATTCAAAAGGTTCGTCGTCAGGATCGGATAGCCACCTGGGTTATTACCATGGGCGGTCTGCTGGTTATTGTCAGCGTCATTGCCATTCTGGTACTGATTGTGCGGGTGGCGGTGCCGCTTTTCCAGCCTGCCAAATCCAATATCATCCATCAATTTGCCCTGGCCACAAGCCCTGAGTCGGTGCTCGCCATGGGCGTCGATGAGTATCGGGAAACCGGCTACGTCCTTGATGATCAGGGAATTTTTACCTTTTATCATCTTGCCGACGGGGTGCCCACGTTGCGCCTGGACGGTGGTGCGGACAAGGATGTCGCGCTTAAATCCATCGAACTGCACCGGAACAACCAGTACACCATGCTGTGGGCTGATAACAGCGTTACCATGACCGAGGTCAACTTCCGTTTTCTCTTTGACCAGGCAGGAAAGCGGACGATCAAGCCCGAGATTGTCACCCTGGGTGGCTTTGCCCCGGAGGTGAAAGATACAAAAATAGTTGCGGTCAATGTCCGTCACTCGGATGACGGACGACTGACCAAGGTTGTGTTGGTGGATGACAACAGTTTCCAGGTGACCCAGCAGCTCGTGACCGTGGATTTTATCGGTAACGAGAAGAAAGAGTCCTTCGCCTTTGTCATCAAAGATGAGATCCCCGGCAGGATCAAGGCCTTTACGGTGGACGAAAAGGGCAACACCCTGTTTGTCGGCACCGATACCGGCAGTGTTCTGCGTTGGGATATCAGCGAGACCGGCGAGGCCAAATTGACCGATAATGTCGTGGCTACTACCGGCAATCAGTCCATTACCGCCATGACCATGGTCTTTGGCGATGTGTCGGTGGCGGTGGGGGATGCCTCCGGCGGCCTTTCCACCTGGAGCCGGGTGTGGAGCGGTGAAGGGGCCGCTAAGACCCAGAAACTTCGTAAGATTCACCAGTTGACCAGCCATAAAAACGCTGTCTCCCATGTCGTCGCTTCACGCCGTACCAAGACCATCGTCAGTATCGGGGCCGAAGGCGTGGTCCATTTCGATCACATGACCAGTGAGAATCATCTCCTGGAGATCGAACATGATCTTGCCCTGTTTGCCATAGCCGGCAACGATAACAGCCTTATCGGCGTTGACCGGAAGAAAAATCTGGTGGTCTGGAATATCGACAACCCCCATCCGGAGGTGAGCCTGAAGACCCTGTTCGGCAAGGTCTGGTATGAAAGTTATAACCAGCCCGAGTATGTCTGGCAGTCCTCATCCGGCAACGATGATTTCGAGGCGAAATTCAGCCTGGTGCCGCTGCTCTTCGGCACCATCAAGGGCACCCTGTACGCGATGATTTTCGCCGTTCCGCTATCCATCTTCGGCGCGGTGTACACCAGCCAGTTCACCACTTACGGCTTCAAGAAAAGGATTAAGCCGATGATTGAGATCATGGCCTCGGTACCCTCCGTGGTCATCGGCTTTCTTATTGCCCTGTGGCTCGGACCGTTGATTGAAAGAAATATCCTGGCCCTTATCCTCTTCACCATGCTGCTGCCGCTGATGCTGGCCGCCATGATGATGCTTATCCAGCCCTTTTACAAAACCCCGACCCTGCAGAACCGATGCAGCGGCTACGAGTTCCTGCTTCTGGTGCCGGTGGCGCTGCTGTCGGTGTGGTGTTCCGGCTGGCTGTCGCCGGTCGTGGAAGGGGCGTTCTTCAGTGGCAATTTCCTGCAATGGCTCTACGATGATTTAGGGATTCGCTACGATCAGCGCAATAGTATCATCATTGCCTTTGGTCTCGGGATTGCGGTGATTCCGATCATCTTTTCCATCACCGAAGACGCCATCTCCAATATCCCCAACAGTCTCACCGGCGCCTCGCTGGCCCTGGGCGCAAGCCGCTGGCAGACGATCTGGCGGGTGGTGCTGCCGTCGGCCAGCCCCGGCATCTTTGCTGCGATTATGATCGGATTCGGCCGGGCCGTGGGTGAGACCATGATTGTCCTGATGGCCACCGGCAATACCCCGATCATGGATTGGTCGATTTTTAACGGCATGCGCACCCTGTCGGCAAATATCGCCGTGGAGATCCCGGAGGCGCCGCTGAACGGAACCCTGTACCGGGTCCTGTTCCTCTGCGCCACCCTGCTCTTTGCCCTGACCTTTATCCTCAACACCGGCGCCGAGGTGATCCGCGAACGGCTGAGAAAGAAATATGGGAGATATTAGAGGCCGTTATAAAAAGAGCAAAGCTTTTCTTGCTCTTTTTATAACGGCCTATTATGCCGCATCCAGAAAACAGCAATCTTTACCGCTGTTTCCTGGTGTGGCGAGTGGCAAATCAAATCTGCCGATGGTTGTCGTTGCATCTGGTTCCCATGCGCCGCAAGGGAACCAGATGAAAATACTCTGCGCAAGGCACTTATCCCGTTTATTGGGGTTAGTGCCTTACAAAATGACTCTGTTCCCCGGTATTGGAAGAACGTGTTGGATAAATCACCTGTTTTTATAATGGATATGCAATGGCGAATATAAAATTCTGGCGGCAGGGAGAACCGTATGTTTGGGGCACCGGCCTGGCGCTTTCACTGGTGCTGACCCTGACCTTTACCCTCCTCTATGTGGTGATCTCTAACGGGGTGTTGGTTTTCTGGCCCAAGAAGGTGACCCTGGCAACCCTGCATGATGGCCGTCATATGCTTGGCGAGGTGGTTCAGGAAGAAAACAATCCCAGTACCGGCAAGGCGCGGCAGCAGTTTAAGATCGGGAACCGCGATCTGTATGGCCTTGATTTCAAGTGGGTGGACACCCATGCGGTGAAGGAGTTCAGCGTGCCGGGCGCGGCCTATGTCCTTGAGCGACAGGAGCATGGAAATTTTTATGGCTTTCTTAAGGAACTGAAAACCCCCGGTCTGGTCCTTCCTGCAGAGGATAAGGCGAATTTGCAGGCGGCCATGGAGCTCATCGAACCGCAACGCGGTGAGGTGGATAAGATCGACCGGAAAATTGCCGCCATCAACGCCACCATGGAGCAGAAAAACCACAAGCTGGCCCGTCTGCGCTATCAGAAGGAAGAAAATACGCCGGAGGCTGTGGCCTTGCAGGACGATGTTCTGAAGATCAGGGCCGAGTTTGAGCGGCTGGTGACCCTGCACGGCACCAAGCGCGCCATCGTCTCGGCCAACGAGGCGGTTTTCACCGATGCCGATGGGCGGGAAAAGAGTATTGTGCTGGCTGATATCGTCCGTTGTTATCAGCCCAATGCCATGTCCTGGGGTGCCAAACTCTGCTATTACGGGACCCGCATCCACGAGCTGCTCTTTGCCGAGCCGCGTGAGTCCAACACCGAGGGCGGCCTGTTCCCGGCAATCTTCGGGACGATCATGCTGATCTTTCTGATGAGTATCTTCTCCTTTCCCCTGGGCGTTATCGCCGGCATCTATCTGCGTGAGTATGCCAAGGACGGCTATCTGGTGAAGATGGTGCGCATTGCGGTGAACAATCTGGCCGGCATTCCCTCCATTGTGTACGGGATCTTCGGCCTTGGCTTCTTTGTCTATGGCATCGGCGGCCAGATCGATCAGTTCTTTTTTGCCGAGAAACTGCCCACCCCCACCTTTGGTACCGGCGGCATCCTCTGGGCCAGTCTGACCTTGGGGCTGCTCACCGTGCCGGTGGTGATCGTGGCCACGGAAGAGGCCTTGGGCGCCATTCCGCCGGGAATCCGGGAAGGATCTCAGGCCCTGGCCGCCACCAAGTTTCAGACCCTGACCAGGATTCTTCTGCCCATGGCCTCGCCCGGGATCTTGACCGGCTTTATTCTGGCCATGGCCCGCGCCGCCGGAGAGGTTGCGCCGCTGATGATTACCGGGGTGGTCAAGCTGGCGCCGGCCCTGCCCCTGGATGGAACCTTTCCTTTCCTCCATCTTGATCGCAAGTTCATGCACCTGGGCTTTCATATCTATGACATCGGGTTTCAATCCCCCAATGTCGAGGCGGCAAAACCGATGGTCTATGTGACGACCTTTTTGCTGATTTTAATCGTCCTGATCCTGACCAGTACCGCGATTATGCTGCGTAACAGGATGCGCGAGCGCTTTTCCGTGGCCGATTTATAGGAAAGGTCGAAATCTTTCCCAAGCGTTCCATGTCCGGCTCGCTTGGGAAAGAAAACGCCCCTCCCTTGACGGGAGGGGTTGGGGGTGGGTGAAGCTGCAATAAGCCGTTTTCATGGGCGATCCCCCCCTCCCTGACCCTCCCCCGCCAAGGGGGAGGGAAATTCTATAGAACTCCGCGTTTGATTTGGAAATGCAATAAGGTCGAAGACCGAAGACTGACGGCTAGACCGTCAGTCAGGTTAGCGAAGACCCCGAAAATAACTACTACAATTTCTTTTATTCCCTGGCATTTTAACAAGAGGAAGCACTATGGCACAATCCGACAAAGCCATCATGTCCATTGAAAACCCGCAGGTCGTGGTTGAACATCTGGACCTTTATTATGGCGAAAGTCAGGCGCTCAAAGACATGAGCTTTGGCATCCCCAAGAGCCAGGTGACCGCCCTGATCGGTCCTTCCGGCTGCGGCAAGTCCACCTTTCTGCGCTGTATCAACCGGATGAATGATCTGGTCGAGGGCCTGCGGATCGAAGGGCGGATTGCCATTGACGGCGAGAATATCAATGACCCCTCCTTAGATGTTATTGAGCTGCGGCGAAAGGTGGGCATGGTGTTCCAGAAGTGGAATCCTTTCCCGAAAACCATCTACGAAAATGTTATCTATGGTCTGCGTATCGCCGGTATCAAGGATCGCGCGATGCTTGACCAGTCGGTGGAACAGAGTCTGAAGCGGGCAGCCCTGTGGGACGAGGTGAAGGACCGGCTCAATCAGTCGGCCATGGGCCTTTCCGGCGGCCAGATGCAGCGGCTCTGTATTGCCCGGGCGGTGGCGGTTAATCCTGAAATCATCCTGATGGATGAGCCCTGCTCGGCCCTTGATCCGCGCTCAACCTCCAGGATTGAAGACCTGATTCGGGAGCTGCGGGGCGAATATACGATTATCATCGTCACCCACAATATGCAGCAGGCGGCCCGGATCTCGGACTTCACCGCCTATATGTATCTGGGGGAACTGGTGGAGTACGGCCCGACCCAGAAGTTGTTCACCGTCCCCGAACGCAAAGAAACCGAGGATTACATCACCGGCCGCTTCGGTTGATCGATTCTTTGAATCTGTAAAAAACTCAGCAAGGTACAAAGGAGTTCCTCGATGGCACGCGACATCCAGACTGAAATTGAAACCCTGAAAGGCCATATTGTGTTCCTCGGCACCGTTGTTGAGGAGAACATGGAATGCGCCATCAAGGCCCTGATGGAAAAAAACCCTGAACTGGCCCATCAGGTGATGCAGACCGACCGCATTGAAATCGATCATATCGAAATCGACATTGAAGAGGAGTGTCTCCATATCATGGCCCTGCTCCAGCCGGTGGCCAGTGATCTGCGCTTTCTGGTCACGGTGCTCAAGGTCAATAATGACCTGGAACGGATTGGCGATCTGGTGGCGAAAATTGCCGACAAGGTGCTCCTGCTTTACAAGGAGAATCCAACGGTCTTCTTGTCCAGCGAGATGGAAGTTCCGGATAAACTGCACGGGATGTTTGACAAGGCGCTGTGGATGTTCAAACAGACCATGGAGGCCTTTATCAATGAGGATACCGACCTGGCCTATAAGGTTTGTTTGGCCGATCCTGAGGTTGATCTGGCCAAGCGCCTTATCTATCAGGAGCTGGAGGAGATTATCTTGGTTGATCCTTCCAGGAATGTTTTTTTGGCGAAAATGCTCAGCGTGGCCAGAAGCACGGAACGTATTGCCGATCATTGCACTAATATCTGCGAAGACATTATCTTTATGGCCCAGGGCAAGATTATTCGTCACTACGGCGGGAAGCACAACTCGAAAGAGCTGAAGCTGACCTGAGATGATTGGTTTGTTTTGCTTCTGTTTCCCCTGCGCCGCATGGGAGCCAGGTTGAAATCCAAGGACGTAAGGTGCATTGAAGTTCGGAAGTAATGGCTGTTGTGTTTTGTTTGAATTGACTTGAAGATGAACGGGGTTTTCTACCTACCAAGCACTATTGTGGAGCAAAGAATGGCAAGAGAGACAATCCTTATCGTTGAAGATGACGAAAATATCCAGCAGCTTGTCGGGTATAACCTGGCGAAGGCCGGATACAGTGTGATCTATGCGGAAAACGGCGAGCAGGCCCTGGTCAGTGTGAAGCGGGATGCGCCGGATCTGATGGTGCTCGACATCATGCTGCCCAGTCTGAACGGGTTCGAGGTGTGCAAGATTCTGCGCAAAGACCCGCAGACCAAGACCCTGCCCATTATTAT
The DNA here is from genome assembly GCA_009773475.1 of Desulfobulbaceae bacterium. Lineage (GTDB taxonomy): Bacteria > Desulfobacterota > Desulfobulbia > Desulfobulbales > Desulfocapsaceae > UBA2270. The sequence goes on from WSXV01000001.1 coordinate 168,676, forward strand.
GCTCACTGCCAAGGGTGAGGAGAATGATGTGACTGCCGGTCTGGATCTGGGGGCGGACGATTACATCACCAAGCCCTTCAGCCCGAAAATCCTTGTTTCCCGGATTAAGGCGGCCTTGCGTCGTCGGGAAGAATTGTCGGCCGACGATGGAGCAGGGGCTAAGGACGCGCTGATCAAGATCCATGATATCGCCATCGATCCAAAGCGCTACGAAGTGGAGGTTGGTGGGGCTCTCGTGGCCCTGACGGTGACCGAGTTCAGTATTCTTGATCTGCTGGCGCGTAGGCCCGGCTGGGTCTTTAGTCGTCAGCAGATTATTGATGGGGTGCGGGGCTATGACTATGTGATTACCCCGAGGGCGGTGGATGTCCAGGTCTTCGGGCTCAGGAAGAAGCTGGGGGATTCCGGCGAGTGCATCGAAACCGTGCGCGGTATCGGGTATCGGATGAAGGGATAGAGAGGAGATATTTATCCACAGTGGATAGAAAAGGGCGGTTGCTTCTGGATTGAGCAACCGCCTTTGTTGTTTTGGATTGGGCTGGGAGGGCAGATTTATGATCCGGGTAACGGCTCGTCGAGGGCGCGGATGTCCCAGGCCTCGGTGCGGTTGTTGTCGGTATTGACCACAATGCGGAACTCAAAGATGGCCGTCGGATCAAGGAACAGGCCGTCATTGGTGACATTGGAGCGGGAACAGTGAAAAAAGATCGTCTCCGCCTCCAGCCCTTCCGGTTTTATCACAAAGTACCGCATAAAGCCAAAGCCGCGCTCGGCGTTATAGTTGACCGCCATCCCGCGCTGCCAGTTTTCGCTGTGCCCGCCCTGGATGGGCAGAAGCCCGGGAACCAGAAAACCGGAGAGATAGGAGTCGGCGATTTCCTTGAGCTGATTGCTGACGTTGTTAAAGCCAATGACCTCCACCCGGCTGCCATTGTTCTGCAGGGCCACCACCAGGCGGATAAAATCGCCATCGCCGGTGAGGAGAATCACCCGGTCAAGGTTGCGGGCCTGGAGCAGGGCGTCAATGGCCAGATCCATGTCGGCGTTGGCCTTGGTGGTGAGAATCCCTTCGTCATCGACAAAGTGCTGCACGTATTTTTTGATGACCTTGAACCCGCACTGGCGCAGGATGTCGTGGTAGCGGTAGAGTTTCTGGCGGTACTCATGGTCATCCTTGGTGCGGGCCCGATCTTCGGCCAGATAGCAGTTGGCGCGCAGGAGAGCGGATTTGCCCAGATTGGCCAGATCAACGAGGATGTCGTAGCGCATGCCGTAGCCGCCGCACAGGCGGATATTTTCGGCATCAACATAGATTCCGGTCTTCAGCATCGTCACGTTACTCCCACTCGATGGTGGCCGGCGGCTTGGAGGAGATGTCAAACACCACCCGGTTGACGCCGCGAACCTCATTGATGATCCGGCTGGAGATGGAGCCCAGCAGCTCATAGGGAAGTTTTGACCAGTCGGCGGTCATGGCGTCTTTGGAGTCCACGGCGCGCAGGGCGATGACATTCTCGTAGGTCCGGCCATCGCCCATGACGCCCACCGTCTGGATCGGCAGGAGGACCGCAAAGGACTGCCAGACCTTGCGGTACCAGCCGCTCTTCTTCATCTCTTCGAGGACGATGACATCGGCCTGACGGAGGATCTCGAGGCGGCTGAGGGTGACCTCGCCCATGATCCGGATGCCCAGCCCCGGGCCGGGGAAGGGTTGGCGGTAGATAGCCTCTTCCGGCAGTCCCAGCTCAAGGCCCAGCTCGCGCACCTCATCCTTGAACAGCTCGCGCAGCGGTTCAATCAGCTCCAGCTTCATGATCTCGGGCAGGCCGCCGACATTGTGATGGGACTTGATCGGGGCCTCGCCGCGAAAGGAGACCGACTCGATGACGTCGGGGTAGAGGGTGCCCTGGGCCAGGTAGTTGACCTCACCCAGTTTTTTGGCCTCTTCCTCAAAGATCTTGATAAAGCCCAGGCCGATGCGTTTGCGTTTGATCTCCGGGTCGACAACCCCTGCCAGTTCGGCGAGGAAAAAGTCGGTGGCCTCGACATCGATGAGTTTAAGATGGGTCTTTTCCTTGAAGAAACGGAGGATTGCTTCGGTCTCGCCGATGCGCATCAGGCCGTTGTTGACATAGATGCAGGTGAGTTGGTCGCCGATGGCTCGATGGATCAGGGCGGCGGTGACCGAGGAGTCAACCCCGCCGGAAAGTGCGCAGATGACCTTGCTGGTGCCCACGGTGTTGCGGATGGCGGCAACCGTTGATTCGATGAAGGAGTGCATGGTCCAGTCCGGCCGGCAGTCACAGAGGCCGAAGATAAAGTTGCGCAGGATATCGGTGCCGATGAGGGTATGCGCCACCTCCGGGTGAAACTGGACGGCGACAAAGGGCTTTTCCTTGTGCCGGAGGGCGGCAAAGGGCGAATGGTTGCTGGTGGCGGTGGCCTCAAAGCCTTGGGGGGCGATTTCCACCCGATCGCCATGGCTCATCCAGACCTGGTGATGGAGGGGGCTGGTCTCAAGGCCGGCAAAGATGCCGCTGGTATCGTTGATGGAGAGATCCGCCTTGCCGAATTCCCGTTTTTCCGCCTTCTCGACCTTGCCGCCCAGTTGCTGGATCATCAGCTGGGCCCCATAACAGATGCCCAGGATCGGCAGGCCCAGGGTAAACAGGGCCGGGTCGGACAGGGGCGCGTCACTGTCATAGACCGAGGCCGGTCCGCCGGAGAGCACAATTCCCGCCGGGGCCAGGGCCTTGATCTTGTCAAGGGGAGTGGAATAGGGATGGATCTCGCAGTACACCTTTTGTTCGCGGATGCGGCGGGCAATGAGCTGAGTGGTCTGGGAACCGAAATCAAGGATCAGGATTTTTTTCATGGTGAGAAATTCCGTGTGGTTAAAAAGTTGTTATCCGGGAGCGACTTCCGGCGGACTGGACTCGGGTGTTATCCTTCCAGCTATGCCGTCCGGTAGTTCGGCGCCTCTTTGGTGATGATCACATCATGGACATGGGATTCGCGCAGGCCGGACGCGGAGATGCGGACGAACCGCGCCTTTTCCCGCAGCTCCTCAATGGTGGCGGCGCCGACGTAGCCCATGCCGGAGCGGAGGCCGCCCAAGAGCTGATAGATGACGTCGGACAGGGGACCGCGATAGGGGACTTTGCCCTCGATTCCTTCCGGCACAAGTTTTGACTGGCTGCTGATCTCGGATTGGAAATAACGATCCGATGAGCCCTTGCGCATGGCGCCGATGGAGCCCATGCCCCGGTAGCCTTTATAAGTCCGGCCTTGATAGAGGAAGGTCTCGCCCGGAGTCTCATCGGTGCCGGCAAAGAGCGAGCCGATCATGATGGTGTGGGCACCGGCGCCGATGGCCTTGGCGAGATCGCCGGAGTGCTTGATGCCGCCATCGGAAATGATCGGGATGCCGTGCTTGGCGGCGGCGGCGACACAGTTTTTCAGGGCCGTCATCTGCGGCACACCGACACCGGCGACGATACGGGTGGTACAGATGGAGCCTGGCCCCACGCCCACCTTGACTGCATTGGCGCCGGCGGCAATCAGGGCCTCCGTGCCTTCGTAGCTGGCCACATTGCCGGCAATGATCGGCAGGTTGGGAAAGGCGGACTTGATGGCCGCCACCGCCCGCAAGACTCCACGCGAATGCCCATGGGCGGAATCCATGACCACCACATCGACACCCGCATCCACCAGTCTCTGGGCGCTGGCCTCGACGGCAGGGCCGACGCCGAGAGCCGCGCCAACAAGGAGACGGCCCAGGTGATCCTTGGCGGCCAGGGGGTATTTACGAATCTTTTCAAGATCCTTGATGGTGATCAGCCCGGCCAGATTGCCGTTATCATCCACCACCAGCAGCTTTTCGATACGATGCTCGTGGAGCAGGGCCTTGGAGTGCTCCATGCTGATACCCACATGGGCGGTCACCAGATTTTTGCTGGTCATCACATCGCCCACCCGCAGGTCGTTGTCCGAGACAAAGCGAAGATCACGGTTGGTCACGATGCCCACCAGTTTGCCTTCACGCAGGACGGGCAGGCCTGAGATCTTGTATTTTCCCATGATCTTTTCCACATCGGCCACCGATTGATCCTCACGGACGGTCACCGGGTCGATGATCATCCCGGATTCGGATTTTTTGACCTGTTCTACCTCAAGGGCCTGTTTGTTGATGCCCATGTTCTTATGGATGATGCCGATTCCTCCTTCCCGGGCCATGGCGATGGCTGCCCGGTGTTCGGTCACGGTATCCATGGCGGCGCTGACCAGGGGGGAATTGAGGGTGATTGTGTCGGTCAGTCTGGTGACCAGGGAGACTTCATTGGGAAGGACCTCTGAGGCTGAAGGGACAAGCAACAGGTCGTCAAAGGTCAAGGCAAGTTCGATGGTATCTGGTAGCATGGCAGGTTCCTCTCACCTGGTTCAGGTGAACAGAAGAGTTGGAGTGGTTATGGGCTGTTATAAAAGAGGCAAGGTTCTTTTCTTGCCTCTTTTAATTATTCCAGACCCTTATGCTGTTGTTGAAGAAAAAAAGTCCAAGTTATATCTTGACGAGGGCTTGGCAAATGGGGCTGGGCGTTCGATTTTCAGTTTTCAGATTCGGCTTTTCAGTGTTAATATATAAACCCCGATCAACGGGATAAGTGTCTTTTGTAGATTATTTTATTGTAAAAAACACAAGGAAATAATTTGTAAGTCATAAGAGGCGGAGCGGGAAGGAAGAGAGAAAACGTCCCTTCGGGCAGGGCGGAACCCCGTCGCCTCAAATTTTTCAGGGCATAGACCACGCGGAGTACGACGAAGATGCTTGTAGAAATCAATCCGGAGAATCCCCAGTTGCGTTTGATTCAGCCGCTTATCGAGCGGCTGAGGGATGGCGCGATCATCTGTTATCCCACCGACACCGGATATGGAGTGGGCTGTGATCTGTTTCATCAGAAGGCGATCAAGCGCTTGATGCAGATCAAGAAACGACCCGAGGGCAAGCCTTTTTCCTTCATGTGTTCCAGCCTGAAGGATATCAGCGAGTATGCCCATGTGTCAAACAGGGCTTACCGGCTGATGAAAAAAAATCTGCCGGGCGCCTACACCTTTGTGTTACCGGGCAGCAAACTGGTGCCAAAAATCATGGCCACCAAGCAGAAAACGGTGGGTATCCGGGTTCCGGCCCATCCCATCTGTCAGCTGCTCCTGGAGACCTTGGGCAATCCCCTGGTCAACACCAGTATCCCGGTGGACAGTGATCATCCTGTCCCCGCCGAGGCCTATGAAATTGAGATGCTGCTGGGCAACCGGGTGGATGTCATTATCGACGGCGGAGCAATCTACCCCGATCCTTCCACCCTGATTGATCTGACCGGCGATGAGCCGGTGATACTCCGTCAGGGCAAGGGCGATATCGCCCCCTTTCTTTAGTGACTAAAAGAATATTATCTTGTTTTTTACAAGAAAATATTCTGTAAAAGGCACTTGTCCCGTTCATCGGGGCTAGACCCCTTCCCGCCACTTTAAGCCCACCAGATAGTTCCGATACATGGCGTACCTTCCAATAAAACTGTCTCAATGGCTGGAGAGCCCACGAGACAGTAGACTTCATTCTGCCTTGATCAACGGCTCCTTGAGCGACCTGCTCATGGTAAAGTGCACCGTTTTCCTCTCGGGGATATTCATGATGGCCCCGGTTTTAGGATTTTTGGTGCTTCGTTCTTTGCGGCTGCGAATGGAAAAACTGCCAAAGCCGCGCAACTCGATTCTTCTTTTGTCTGTCAGGGCATCGCGCATGGTCGTCAGCATAATCTCGAGGGCGGTGCCCACATCCTGCTTGGGGAGAGAAAGCTCTGCGCTGACCTGATCGATAAGTTCTTTTTTTAACATTTGAAATAGTTGAGTATTGAGTTTACCCCGGAGCAAAGCCGGTGACTCCATGCAAGCGGATGTCTGCAGGCCTTGGGCGAGATTGTCAAATTCGTTGGGAGTTATAAAAAAAGTTGTTTTGCCGGCAAGACTGTTCGCCGGCAAAACAACCATTAATTGCAGAAGCCCTTTAGTGACTCACAGATTATTTTCTTGTTTTTTTACCAAGAAAATAATCTGTGAAAGACACCTATCCCGTTCATCGGGGTGACAACATACCCTGATCTTTCCTGAGTAGTTTGCGCAGGCTCCTTCTGCCGTTTGCACCAGGCAAAGGATCAGCTTTTATCGGATCCCTCATCTGCCTGTCCATTGGCGGCAGCCTTCAGAAGATCTCCGAAGGTCGAAGGGGCGGCGGCTGCGGCTGCAGCTGCAGCGGAGGCCACGGCGCTTGCTGACTCTTCTTTCTTGGGCGCAGGAGCAGTGGTTCCTTCCTCGGCCGGTGTACTGCCATCGTCATCGAGTGTCTTGATGGAGAGGCCGATTTTCCGGTCTTTGGCTGAAACGTTAATGACAATGGCCTTCAGGGTGTCGCCAATCTGATAAACGCCAACGGGGGTTTTGATCTTCTCTTTGCTGAGCTCAGAGATATGAACCAGCCCTTCGATGCCCTCTTCAAGCTGCAAAAAGACGCCAAAGTCAGTGACGTTGGTGATGGTGCCCTCGATGATGGTGCCGGAGGGATACTTATTGTAGGCAGCCTGCCATGGATCTGGCTCAAGCTGCTTGATACCAAGGGAGAAACGCTCGTTTTCCTTGTCGATCTTGAGAACAACGGCCTGGATGGTCTGGCCCTTGGCATATTTTTCAGAAGGATGCTTGATCCGCTCAGTCCAGGAAAGGTCGGAGACATGGATGAGGCCGTCAATACCGTCTTCGATGCCGATGAAGACACCAAAATCAGTGATATTCTTGACTTTTCCTTCAATGATGGAACCAACCGGATAGGATTCGGTGACCAGATCCCAAGGGTTTGGCTGCATCTGTTTCATGCCCAGAGAGATGCGCTTGGTCTCGGGTTCGATATTGAGAACCATGACCTCAACCTCATCGCCCACGGCCACGATCTTGGAAGGATGACGGGGTTTCTTGGACCAGGACATCTCTGAAACGTGGATCAGGCCCTCAACGCCTTCTTCCAGCTCAATAAAGACGCCGTAATCGGTGATGGAAACCACCTTGCCGTTGGTCTTTTCACCAATGGGGTAGCGAGTGGTGACCGTGGCCCATGGGTCTTCTTTCAGCTGCTTGACACCTAAAGAGACGCGATCGTTGTCCTTGTCATACTTGAGAACCTTGACTTCCAGCTCTTCGCCGACCTTGTAGAGCTTGCCGGGATGGGAAACCCGACCCCAGGAGAGATCGGTGATATGGCAGAGGCCGTCCATGCCGCCCATGTCGATGAACAGACCATAGTCGGTGATGTTGGTGATGGCGCCTTTAATGATCTGGCCTTCCTGAAGGATGGAGCGCATCCGCTCACGCAGTTTGTTGCGATCGTCTTCAAGGATGGCACGCCGTGAAATGACGACGTTATTGCGTTTACGATTAAATTTAAGGACCTTGAAAGAAAAGGTCTCGCCGATGAGGGCATCCAGATCTTTCACTGGACGGAGGTCAATCTGCGAATAGGGAAGGAAGGCCGGGACGCCGACATTGACGGCCATGCCGCCCTTGACCCTGCTCTCCACCTTGCCTTCAATGGTGCCGTTCTCTTCCTGAATCTTGGCGATATCATCCCAGACCTTGATGGCGATGGCTTTTTCCCGTGACAACAGGAGTCCGCCCTCTTCCTTGCGACGCTCAATAAAGACATCAAAGGTGTCGCCTATTTGAATCTCTTTGCCTTTTTCAAGCTGGAATTCGGCTTTGGAAATATAGCTCTCCGCCTTATCGCCTACGTCAACCAGGACGTAGCCATCAACGACGCCGATAATGGTGCCGGTGGTGACATCGCCGACGTTAACGACGCTTGAGTTTTCTTCCATCTCAAAGAGCTCGGCAAAGCTTAACTCTTCATCATTGCTTGTTGTTTGATTGAGTGCCTCGGTCATGGGTTTTCGCTCGTGCGGCCCAAGGGAATGGGCCAAATTGTAAGAGGTTAATCTTTATCGTCCGGCTGGACTATCCAGCAGACGACGCTGCGCAAAGAATACAAAGAAGAATCGACGCGCCTTGAATGGCGCATCAAAAAATTTTAAAGAGCATTACCATATAGCAAAAGAAAACTGGAAAGACAAGCACTTCTTGGGTTTTCTAAGAGAAAAATGAGGATCAAAAGGATTGACGTAGCCGGGCAGCTAATTTATTCTTTACGGCTGACTCTCTCCTGGAGTAAAGATGAATACGTTTAAAGTATGTCAGGAGGAAGTCGGAAGCATCTTGGCGCTTTCCTACTGGCTGTGGCGATGGCCTGGTGGTCAGTAGCATGAATATTTAAGTATTTCAACGAGTTGTAATGTTAAACTTTCACATCAACGGCACAAAACAATGGCAGAAATAAAAAGTACCATGGATATGGTAATGGAGCGGGCTGCCCGAATGGCTGCCCGGTCGGCGGACAAGCCTGATTCCGAAGAGTCCGAGCGAACCGGCATGCGGTTGGCCGCTGAGTATATCGGTCTTTCTCTGGAGGATCTTGGTCAGGTCCTGGCCGGGCAGCCTCCGGCGGAACAGATGGCGGTGCGCAGAGGGATGGCCCGGGCCCTGTTGCGCAACATTGTTCTGCCTCGTGATGAGATGTTGATGGCCACCAGCGTTCGGGCCATGCAGGGACTGCTCGAGATGGAGCGTTCGGCCGGCGATATGGTTGCCATCTGTGCTGAGCTTAAACAGATTCTCGAGCAGTACAATCAGCATAAAGAGCAGATCAGAAAGCAGCTGGAGGACGCAGTGCGCGCCCAGCTGGAGCAGAAGGTCGGGCCACAGGGGGCTGCCCCGGTTAGCAGGATGGCAATGGATCCGGCGATGCATCCCATATTTCAGAAAGAGTGGACACGGATGAAAGGTGACCTGAACCAGCAGTACAATCAGGCCCTCGATGATCGGAAGGAGTTGCTGCAGCAGAGGTTTTAGAGGCCGTCGCCCTGCAAGCAAGGTCTTTTCCTTGCTTGCAGGGCCTACGGCCTCTTATGCCGCGTCCATACAACAGCAATTAGTTCAGCTGTTGTATGGCGTGGCGTCCGGCAAACGATATCTCCTTAAATATGATCCACAAGGCTGATATAGATCCAGCAAGGCCTTTTCCTTGCTGGCAGGGCGACGGCCTCTTATGCCGCGTCCATACAACAGCAATTAGTTCAGCTGTTGTATGGACGCGGCGTCCGGCAAACGATATCTCCTTAAATAAGATCCACGAATAAGATCCACGAGACTGATATACACCAAGCAAGGTCTTCATCTCGGGGGTTGGAACTGGATGCGGCGCATCCAGACTGCGTTCTCCTGCGGCGCATGGGAACGAGGTGGTCAGCGTGAAGTTCATCCGCGAGGCCGTTATCAAACAAACAACATTTTTTTACTGCGGTGTAATGTGACTTCCATGGTGCTTTAATGCCGTATCTTCAACGAATATCCAAAATTCAGGCGGTGCTGCGCCGTAAAAAGCTCGACGCCCTGTTGGTCAGTCAGCCCTGCAACCGGCGCTACCTGAGCGGCTATTCGGCCCTTGATCATGGGATTGAGGAGAGTGCGGGGCTTTTACTGATTCCGGCCAAAGGGGATGCCCGCCTGCTCACCGATTTTCGATTCAAGCTCCAGGCCGAGGCCGAGGCCGCTTTTCTGACGGTCATCCTTTACACCAAAGGGGTGCCGGCCCTGCTCCAGGAGCTCTTGCCGGAGCTTTCCATCCGTACCCTTGCCTTTGAAAGTCACTACACCCTCCACTCCTTTGCCGAAAAGCTCAGTGCCCTTGGTCAAAAGATCGGCGTGCAGATGGTGCCGGTTATGGAGTGTGTGGAGGCGTTCCGGGTCATCAAGGAAGAGGTGGAGATTGAAGCGATGCAGGCCGCAGTGGCCCTCAACGAAAAGGTCTTCGAAGAGGTGTTTCCCACCATTGCCAGCGGCCGAACGGAAGGTGAGATTGCCCGTCAGCTGGAGTCCACCATGTACAGCCTGGGGGCCCAGTCGCCAAGTTTCAGTACGATTGTGGCCACCGGCCCGAACAGCGCCTTGCCGCATGCGGTGCCCGGCGTGACAAAGGTGGAGGCCGGTCAGCCGGTGATGGTTGATATGGGGCTGATCCTGAATGGCTACTGCTCGGACATGACCCGCACCTTTGTCGTGGGTGAGCCAGACAGCCGCTATCTGGCCATTCACCGCCTCGTGCGCCGGGCCCAGCTGGCTGCCATGGCCGAGATCCGGGAGGGCGTGGAGGCGGCCCATGTCGATAAGATTGCCCGGGATATTATTGCAGAGGCTGGCTACGGACCGGCCTTCGGCCATTCCCTCGGGCATGGTGTGGGGCTCGCCGTGCACGAAGAGCCCCGCCTGTCCTCGCGTAATGGGAAGAAACTGCGAGCCGGGATGGTGGTGACCGTGGAGCCCGGCATCTATATTCCCGGCTGGGGGGGAGTCCGTCTGGAAAACATGGTGGTCGTCCGTGCCGACGGCTGTGAGCTACTCAATAAAAATTCAACCTGGCTGGACTTATGATCGCAAAGGGCGTACGTAAATATTTTGTTCTCGACACCAATGTTCTCCTTCACAATGCTGAATCCCTCACCTCCTTTGACGACAACTATGTCATCCTGCCGATGACCGTCATTGAGGAGCTGGACAGCTTCAAGCGGCATAACGATGAACTGGGACGCAGCGCCCGGCACGTGATCCGTGAGATTGACAAACTGCGCTCGCAGGGATCGCTCAAGGATGGCGTGTCCATGGAAAACAACGGCATTCTTCAGATTATTGTGGAACGCAAGGATATCCCCGGGATCTGTATTGACATGTCGGTGCCGGATAACCGGATTCTGGCGGTGGCCAATTCCCTGCACGAGGAAGGGAAAAAGGTGATCTTTGTCTCCAAGGATATCAATGCCCGCCTCAAGGCCGACGCCCTGGGCATTGACGTCATGGATTTTGAGAAGCAGAAATGTAATTTTGACGAACTCTACACCGGCTGGACCGAGGAACGGGTGGCAACCGAGCTGGTGAATCGCTTCCATGAGCAGAAGGGACTGGAGATGGACGACGTTGATTTCCTGGTTAACCAGTTTGTCCACCTGCTGGATGTCTCCAACCCCAAGCACACCGGGCTTGGTCGGGCGGTGGGGCCAAAAAATATTGTTCCCCTCAATCCCAGCTTTGACAGTGCCTGGAATGTCCATGCCCGTTCCAAGGAACAGCGGATGGCCCTGGAGCTGTTGATGGACCCAAAGATCAGTCTGGTGACCATGATCGGTCAGGCCGGAACCGGCAAGACCCTGCTTGCCCTGGCCGCCGGACTGGAATGTGTTCTGCAGCAGGAGAGCTTCGAGAAACTGCTCGTCTCCCGGCCGGTGATTCCCATGGGCAAGGACATCGGCTATCTGCCCGGAACCAAGGATGAAAAGCTCTCTTTGTGGATGCAGCCCATTTTTGATAATCTGGTCTTTTTGATGCAGAAGAATCATCGGGTGGAGGAAGGCACGGTGCAGAACAAAGTCAATATGCTGTTCAAGGAGCAGCGGGTGGAGTTGGAGGCCCTGACCTATATCCGGGGGCGTTCTATCCCCCGGCAGTTTGTCATTGTTGATGAGGCCCAGAACCTGACCCCCCATGAGGTGAAGACGATCATCTCCCGCGCCGGGGAAGGGACGAAGATGGTGCTCACCGGTGATCCCGAGCAGATTGACAATCCCTATCTCGATTCCTCATCCAACGGCCTGTCGTACGCTGTGGAAAAGTTGAAGGGACAGTCGCTGTATGGCCATGTGACCCTGAGCAAGAGCGAGCGAAGTCCGCTGTCGGCCATTGCCGCTCAGTTGTTGTAAAAAACGAGTTCCCTGCATAATGACGAATTACGTTGTGTTCCACCACCGTCATTCCTGTGTAGGCGGGAATCCCTCCCGACCTCCCCTTAACCTAAGGGGAGGAGACAGAAAGGACCGGAGGAGCCAGGGGGGAAACACTCGGGAATGACGACCTGGTCATGTTGCAAGATCCACAAACAGAAGACAAGAACTCAAGGACTCAGGTATTTTATTACTCTGGCCTTGTATTACAACCGACCTCTTTACCATTAAAACATTATGCGCCAATACCTTATAGATGATCTGTCCCCCATGGAGCGGGATAATATTGACTCTTATCTGAAACGGACCTTCCAGCGAGGGCCGATGATTGGCCTGTACTGGATTGTCCTTCCTGCCGAGATGCTGTCGGAGCTCCAGCGTGAGCATGAGGAAAAGTGTGGCCCCTACTATTGCGGGGTGGAGGTGGAGAAATACGCAGTTCGTTTTGAGATGTTGGTGCGCAGTCACGCCAACCTCCATTGTGACTGCATCGCCCATGCAACCCAGGAGCAGCGTCAGTATATCCTGGATCTGGCCGACAAGATGCTCACGGAAGAGCTGATCCGTTCCTGATTTTACAGGGGCAGTTGCTATTTGAGTGGTTTGTTTTTCCAAACGTTTCCCTTTGCAATGGGGGAGGTTGGGAAGTAGGATTTTGGGAGTCATGGAAATGGTCCGTTTCATGATTCCCATTGGTTATTTATTTATCAGGTTGGAGAGTATATGAGCAGTTCAGTTGATTCTACCCCTCAGTTTATTGAAAAGGTCTATCAGAAAATGGAGGCCAATCTGGCCGTGGTCCGAAAACGACTGGGTCGCCCCCTCAGCAGTGCTGAGAAGATCCTCTATGGTCATCTTGATGAGCCCATGGAGACCGAGCTGGTCCCCGGTGTTTCCTATGTCAAGACCCGGCCCGACCGTATTGCTCTGCAGGATGCCACTGCCCAGATGGCCATTCTTCAATTTATGCTGGCGGGCAAAAATGAGGCGGCGGTGCCGGTGACGGTGCACTGTGATCATCTGGTCCGGGCGGTGCGCGGGGCGGCGGCGGATATCGACACGGCGCGCATGGAAAACCGCGAGGTGTATGACTTCCTTGCCTCAGCATCCCAGCGCTATGGTTTTGGCTGCTGGCTGCCGGGGGCCGGGATTATTCATCAGGTGGTGATTGAGCAGTATGGCTTTCCCGGCCTGATGATGCTTGGCACCGACTCGCACACCCCTAATGCCGGCGGCATTGGCGCCTTTGCCTCGGGTGTGGGCGGGGCCGACGCCGTGGATGTTATGGTCGGCATGCCCTGGGAAGTGCTGCTGCCGAAATTTGTCGGGGTGCGCCTCACCGGACAGTTGCAGGGATGGGCCGCGCCCAAGGATGTCATCCTCAAACTCCTGGGAATGCTTACCTGTTCAGGCGGCACCAATCGGGTGTTTGAATATTTTGGCCCCGGCGCCGCCACCCTTTCCTGCACCGGCAAGGCGACCATCTGTAATATGGGTGCCGAGCTCGGCGCCACCACCTCGGTTTTCCCCTATGATGAGCACATGGCCACCTATCTTCAGGCCTGCGGTCGCGGCGAGGCGGCAGCCCTGGCGACGAAGTACGCGCATCTGCTCCAGGCCGATGCGGAGGTTCTGGCCGAGCCTGAAAAATATTTTGATCAGGTCATCGAGATTGATCTGGACACTCTAGAGCCCCATCTGGTCGGTCCCCATTCGCCGGATCTGGCGTTGACGGTGTCCGGGATGAAGGAATACGTTGAAAAAGGCGGCTATCCGGCCAACGTGACCTATGCCCTGGTGGGTTCCTGCACCAACTCCTCCTATGAGGATATGGGGCGCGTCGCGGCCATGGCCGAGCAGATCGCAGGCAAGGGCCTGAAGCTGAAGATTCCTCTGCTCTTGACTCCCGGCTCCGAGCAGGTTCGCGCCACCATGGAGCGAGACGGACAGCTTGCCAAGCTGGCGGCCATCGGGGTGACGGTGCTTGCCAACGCCTGCGGCCCCTGTATTGGCCAGTGGACAAGATCTGGGATTGAGTCGGGTTTCAAAAATTCCATTGTCACCTCCTATAACCGTAATTTTCCCAAGCGCAACGACGGCAATAGCGGGACCTGCGGCTTTATCGGCAGTCCCGAGACCTGTCTGGCCTATGCCATGGTCGGTGATTTTAATGTGAATCCCTTCACTGAGCCGCTCCAGGCAGCGGACGGCACTTCTTTTGTCTTGACCCCGCCGGGGAAGGTCCCGGAGGTTCCAGCGCAAGGTTTGGTTCGGGATGAAGAGGGATTCCTGGCCCCGGTGGAGTCCATGGACGAGCGCATGGCGGTGACGGTGCGGGTGGCCCCGGATTCTGAGCGGCTGGCCCTTCTTTCTCCCTTTCCGGCCTGGGAAGGGAAGGCTTTCCGAGGCTTACGGCTGTTGATGAAGGCCAAGGGTAAATGCACCACCGATCATATCTCCCCGGCCGGGCCATGGCTGCGGTTTCGCGGCCATCTGGATGCCATCTCCGGCAATATGTTCAGCGGCGCCACCAATGCCTTTACCGCTGAGATCGGCACCGGCCTCAATCAGTTGACCGGCGCACGACAGCCCTATAACGAGATCGCCCGGGCCTATACGGCGGCTGGAGATAAATGGCTGGCGGTGGGTGACACCAACTACGGCGAAGGCTCATCCCGTGAGCATGCGGCCATGAGCCCCCGTCACATGGGCGGTCGGGTGGTGATAACCCGCTCCTTTGCCCGGATCCATGAGACCAACCTGAAAAAACAGGGGGTTCTGCCGTTGACTTTTATCAGCAGTGGAGATTATGATCTTATTCAAGAGACTGATCTGGTGGATATTCTCGGCCTGCGTGAACTTGCCCCCGGCTCCATCGTGACGGCGGTATTGCATCACCGGGATGGATCAGAGGAGTCGGTGTCTCTGCGCCATTCGCTCAATGCTGAACAGATTGAGTGGTTTAAGGCAGGATCGGCGTTGAATTACTTAGGTGCCGTTTAAAAGAAGCAGCGCTTTTCTGCTTCTTTTACTACGGCACCTTATGCCACGCGAGAAACAGCCAATCCCTTCCGGCTGTTTCTCGCGTAGCGTCCGACTGCTAAACGGGAGTAACCAAAGAATCAAGCAGTGCTCTTCTGCTTGTTTTATTACGAAGGCCAGGTAAGCGAAGACTCCGAGTGTCGCTCGCTCCATGGATGGATAAAGAGCGACCGGCACCTTCTACCGCGTCGAAGAACCAGCAACCACAACCCCCAACCCCCTCCTTAAAACAAGGCCGGGGCTTTTCGCAGTTTTGTGAGTGGTGTCTGGCTGACAGTGTGCAAACGTTGTTACGAAAAGAACCGCTTATTATTGACTGTTGAGAATCATTATGCCGATATTAGTCACCAAAGATCTTAAACTTCCCTCCCCGCCGGCCATTGCCCTGCGGATTCTGGAGGCGGTGAAAAAGAATGACGCCTCCTTTTCAGATCTGGCCAGGATCATTGAGGTTGATCCCGCTCTGACAGCCAAGATTCTCAAGGTTGCTAATTCCTCTTTCTACAGTATGGCTAGTCAGGTCAATACCATAGAAAAGGCCCTCTCCGTCCTTGGCCTGAATGTTACCAAGAACATTGCCCTTTCCTTCGTCATTGCTAAAGAATTGGTCGTCCCGGTTGATGGCGGTTTTGACTTTAACTCTTTCTGGAAACGGGCGGTGACCAGTGCGGTGAGCGCGGAACTCCTGGCTGCCAGGCTGTCGTATCGGAATGATGATCTTTTTGTTTCCGCCTTGCTCCAGGACATCGGGGTGTTGATTCTCTATCTGTGCCGGTCGGACGAGTATCGTCAGGTTCTGGATGAAAAGAGGGTGTCGGGGCGCCCGATTCTAGATATTGAGCAGCGCATTTTTGGCTTTGATCATCAGGAGGTCGGGGCCGAGCTTCTCCTGGAATGGGGGCTTCCAACAACCTTCGCGGATACGATCCGCCATCATCATGACAGTGAGGGGTGCCCGGAAAAGCTCAGGATGCAGGTTGATCTGCTCCACTGGTCTTCCATGCTGACCTCTATCTATTTTGGTTCGCGAAGTGTGGAAATGGGGCTGCAGCTCAAGGCGGAAATCTGTCCCCGTTTTAAGATTAAAGAAGAGGCCATCGACCTGTTGATCGATATGGTGGCGGAAAAAAGTGTCGAGATCCTGTCTTTTTTTGAGATCGATTCGGGTGACATGAAGCCTTTTTCCCTTCTTCTCCAGGATGCCAATGAGGAGTTGCGGCGGATTAATCTCTCCTATGAGCAGCTGGTTATGCAGGCCAAACAGGCTCGAAAGAAGGCGGAGGAGCTGGCCACCGAGCTGCTCGAGGCCAATGTCAAGCTGAGGGAGATGGCCTTTCGTGACGGTCTGACCGGTCTCTACAATTATCGATATTTTCAGGAATTAATGGACAGGGAGGTGAGCCGGTCGAAGCGGCATCATTTGGGGCTCTCCCTTATGCTGTTTGATATTGACCACTTTAAAGACGTCAATGATACCTATGGCCATCCTGCCGGCGATCAGGTTTTGCGGAATCTGGCGGAGCTGGTTCAGTCAACCATGCGTATCTCCGATATCGTGGTTCGCTATGGCGGCGAAGAGTTTGCAGTCATTTTGCCCTCCACTGATCTGCCTGGTTGCAAGGTCTTTGCCACACGATTACGGCGGCGGGTGGAAGAGATGGAAACGGTGGTGAGCGGCATGAGTATCCGTGTCACCATCAGTATCGGGGTGACCGGCTACGATACCGCGCAGAACTCGCTTGAGAAAGCAGTGATGATCAAAACCGCTGATTCCGCCCTGTATGCCGCTAAAAACAGGGGTCGCAACCGGGTAGAGGTAGAGCTGTTGCCGGCTTAGAAGCCCAAGCTGCCGCCATCAGTATAATAAGGGTCCTTCTGGTTTCCATGCTCCGCCCGGGAACCAGGTTGTCTGGCCGGTAGGAACTTCGAAGAGGGAAAGAGGAAAATGTAGGATGGGCAAAGCGCAGCGTGCCCATCATGTTTGTTCAAGGAATTGATGGGCACGCTGCGCTTTGCCCATCCTACGGTTCCGATCTTCCTCTTTCGTCCTTTATAGTTTCATCCACCCCAACCATATTATTCTCGTTTCCATGCGCCGCATGGGAATGCATCTCGGATGCGTCGCATCCCCGTACATCTCCTGCCCGTCCTGCATATTGATAACGGCCTGCAACGCAGGCAGGGATGGGGTTCCCAAGCGCCGCATGGGAGCCAGATGCATGTGGTAGGTCGGGTTTCAACCCGACAGCGTGGGTGCATTGTAAGCCTTGCGTCGGGTTGAAACCCGACCTACCGCCATTGCCATTTTCCTCTTTCGTTCTTCGGAGTTCCTGCAACCCCAACCATCAGGCTAAAGCGATATAATACTGCCGTTTCTTCCGGTGATGCCGTCGCCTCGGCGTCTGGCTCGGCGGTAGGAATAATAGTCGGGGGTGCAGGAGGTGCAGATGGCTGCGATCTTGATATTTCCCGGCAGCAGCCCGGCTTCCATAAGTTGTGCCTTGGAGATCTGCCAGAAATCAAAATAATTGTCCCGGGTCTGAAAGGCGAGAAAGGTTGCCGGCAGTTCCTGGCGATGGTTGACAAATTCCGCGCAGCAGGGGCCAAGGGACGGGCTGATGGCGGCGGTGATATCCCGTGGTTGGGAGCCATAGCAGGAGCGCATTTGCTGGATGGTTTTTCCGAGAATCCCGATCACACTGCCCTGCCAGCCGCAATGGATGGCCGCGATCACTGATCGTACCGGGTCATGGAGCAGGACGGCCTGACAGTCGGCGTGCTGGATCATCAGGCCCACCCCTTGTTTGTCGGTCATCAGCCCATCCACCCCGTCGATTTCCTCATCCCTTTCCGGAATGATCTCCACCCTGAAAACCTGATCCCCATGGACCTGTCTGGCCGAAACCAGGCGGTCTATTTGCAGATGCTCTTTTATCAGGGCACGGTTGGCCTGGACATTTTCTGTTGTATCGCCCACCCCGAAACTACAGTTAAGGGAGGTGAAACGAGCGTTGCTCGCCCCTTGATGGCGGTCAAAGGTGGCGCGGATAAGCCCGGCGGAGGAGGGGACGGCAAAGGTGTATGGTGTAAGCATGGCAACCGGAGTCAGCAGAGGGGAATAAAAAAGGGGAAGACTTCTTGAGACGAAGTCTTCCCCGGTACCTCAGGTAATGATGGAGCAGGGCTGCACTCCAGAGTGAACGGTCTCGCGTTCACTCTGGAGTGATTGCCCTTTTTCTGGACTCTCCCTTAGAAGGCGACTTCCAGAGTTACATAAATCTGCTCAGCACTTTCGATGGGATCCATACCGAGGAAATCCATTTTGGCTAGATCGGCGGCGGAGTTCAGGTCGTAGGGCATCACGTTCCAGTCGTTGGAACCAGAATAATCGTACTCGTAATGCTGATAGCCGATACGCATAAAGGTCTTGGCATATTTAGAGATAGCTGGGCCGGTGGGCAGGTCGTAGATGCCATAGACCTCATAGACATTACCACGTGCAGCGATCTTGGATTGATAGAGATCATCATGGCCGGGGGTCATGCCGACCCAGTACTGGGACCCGTAGTTCCATTCAGCACCGAGTTTGAGGCCAACGGGATCGATATCGTAGCGGATACCAAGGTGCACATGGTAGCCGTTTTCGCTGTCTGTGTTAGTCATTGCTGTTCCTTGTAGCATGCTGGCAACGTCATTGAGCATTCCGTTTTCATTGGGATCGGTACGGCTCCAGCCACCAGTCAGGAAGTAGTTGAAGTTGGCGACCTTATCCATGTACATAAGGCCGCTGTGCTGGATATTACCCACATTTTTTCTGGGGCCATATGGAAATGGATCTCTCTCTGTGCCAGCGTCAACTGCAAAAGTATCGTCAGGAAGCATGAAGCCAGGAGTAGTTGCCATCATCGAGTTAATAATAGGATCTTGGAAGTTGGGGTAATTAATGACATTCATGGCCATGTAGGACTGGGCATAGAGGAAGCGGTCACCCTTCTGCAGGATATCCCAGCTTACCCCTGCAAAATCCATATCTTCCATGCCGTCGCCATCGACCTGGAGACCATCTTCAAAGCCACGTCCGTAGCAGAAGCGAACGCGACCGGCTCCCAGATCCTGACCCCATTTATAGGCATAGCCCAGGGAAATTCCGTCGAAGGGATAGTCCATGATCAACGGGGTGCCACTGCGTTCACTGAGATTCATCCGCATATTGGCGGGATTGCCATCGGTGGTGGGGCGACGGCCAATGGAGAACCAGACAGGAGCGCCGCCGATGTTGTTGAAGTTGACGTAGGCGCGGTCGACACGCAAGGCATTATCCGAAGGGGTGCGGGTGGTGTTGCCGTCAAATTGAGGCCAGGCGGTACCGGAGGCATCGGCCATGGCCGATTCCATTCCCCAGGCCTTGTACATGGCCAGACGGCCCTTGAATTCGACATTTTCGGTGGCATTGACACGCATGTTCAAGCGGAAACGATTGGTCCAGGAGGTGTCGTTATCCAGGCTGCGGCCAGAAAGTGTCTCGGCATTGTAAAAATCCATTCGGGTACGGAAATCGCCGGACAGTTTAAATCGGGAGGCCAGGTCCCACTCGTCGGCCCGGTCACTGAAGCTGGCGACGGTGTTGTCAAGGGTGCCGATTTTGGCATTGGTGGTCTCGTTCTGAGCGGCCATTTGTGCCTTCAGTTGGTTCAGCTGGTCGCTCAGGTCCTGAATCTTGCGTTCCAGATCACTGCCGCTCGCAGCCCCACCGCCTGCCGCCGCAATGGCGGGCAGGGCGATCAGACCGGCGAGGGCCAGCATGGAAAATTTTTTCATCATTTCCTTCTTCTCCTTGTGTTGAATTAATATAATTACCGGATCCTGCAAAGATCCAGCAACCGCAGTTCTGATTCTTTACGCCCGGTCAAGGGCGGTTGAACCGTATATTGTAAACTTGTCTTAAGCCTGGTATCAAATTGGGTCATACATTCAAGCAGAAATAATTATGTATATATAATTTTGTACTACCTTTTTTTTTCTTCCATGTCAATGAATTAACATCTTTTTTTGGCATTTGAGTGAGTGGCCAATTCTTGAAAAGTACAAAAAATTATCCTACATTTTCATGGGCTTGATTGGAAACTTGGTGACATATTCACATTACCGTCACAATTCAGGCATTTTTCGGTCACAATATGGGTGTGAAAAAAACGGGAGTGCATTAACATGGCAGGCGTTTGTGTCCCTGGTTTTCTCCTCCGTCGTGAAGAAAACCGAGGCAGGAGAGAGCCCGACCGGCAACTGTCGGCTTGAAGTCTTTTACTATCCACGTCATTTTACCAGCCTTTTCCCATGCCAAATAACTCCCCTTTTACCCTTCATTGTAACTCCTCCTGCTGTGCCGCCCGTCGGGGCGAGGTGGCGACGGAACATGGAACCTTTCAGACCCCGGTGTTTATGCCGGTGGGCACTTTGGGCACGGTGAAGGCCGTCACCCCGGAAAACCTGACCGAGATGAATGCCCAGATTATCCTCGGCAACACCTATCATCTCTATATCCGGCCCGGCCATGAGCTGATCCGGAGTTTCGGCGGACTGCACCAGTTTATGCACTGGGATCGGCCCATCCTCACCGATAGCGGCGGATTCCAGATCTTCAGCCTGAAGGAGCTGGCCAAGATCACTGAGCAGGGCGCGACCTTTCGTTCGCACCTGGACGGCTCCAAGCTCTTTCTCGGGCCGGAGGAGGCGATTCAGATACAGGAGGCCCTGGGTTCTGATATCATGATGTGCCTTGATACCTGTATTCCGTATCCGGCCACCAGGGACGAGGCGATCAAGGCGACGGATCTCACCACTCGTTGGGCCAGGCGCTGCCGGGAGGCGCAGAGCGGGACCAATCAGCTCCTTTTCGGGATCGTGCAGGGCGGGATGTATGCCGATCTGCGCCGGGAACATGCCCATGCCCTGATCGATATCGGTTTTGACGGCTATGCCCTGGGCGGCTTGAGTGTCGGTGAAGACAAGGCTCAGATGCAGGAGATGACCGAGGCGGTGATCCCCGAGTTGCCGGTGGAATATCCGCGCTATCTTATGGGTGTGGGCACCCCGGAAGATCTGGTGGAGGGTGTCTATCGTGGTGTGGACATGTTTGACTGCGTGATGCCCACCCGCAATGCCCGCAACGGCACGCTGTTCACCTCGACCGGCAAAATTACCATCAAAAATGCCTGCTACCGGGACGACAAGGCCCCGCTGGATGCGGAGTGCACCTGCTATACCTGCCGCAACTATTCCCGCGCCTATTTGCGTCATCTCTACCAGTGTCGGGAGATTCTCAGCTATCATCTCAACACCATTCATAATCTCCATTATTATTTGAATCTGATGGCGGGGATGCGGGCGGCCATTGAACGTGATCAATTTACCGCCTTTCGCAACGATTTTTATGGCAAGCTTGCCGGCGAATGAGTAACATTGTCGGTTAATTGCAAAATGAGCAGGATGGGGATGTCCTAGTGAAATGAGTAGGGTGTTTCAGCAAAATGCTCAGGACGTCATTCCCGTGTGTTTTTATCGGGAATCCGTTCTTCTAAATCTGGGATGTTCTTGATTCCCGCCTGCGCGGGAATGACGGTGGATTCAGGCGGTAAGTCGTCATTTTGCTGGGAAGCGTGTGTGCGAGACTGCAAGAGGCTCATTGGATATTATATTTGTTGGGAATTTGCAGACGAAGCAGTAAAAAAGTAACGCATGAACCCCGATAAACGGGATAAGTACCTTTCGCAGAGTAATTTCTTATAAACAAATAGGGAGACAATCTGTAAGGTGCTAATTTTTTTATAATTTACGGAGGAAAGTACTATGCCATCAGCCGGAGCCGGGGGTTCAATCGCCTCGTTTATCCCACTTGTTCTTATTTTTGTAGTTTTTTATTTTTTGTTGATCAGGCCACAGCAGAAGCAGGCCAAGGAACATCAGCAATTTCTCAATGATCTGAAGACCGGAAACAAGGTGATCACCAAGGGCGGTCTCCATGGCACAATTACCGGGCTGACCGACACCGTCGTAACCCTCGAGATTGCCCAGGATGTAAAGGTCAAGATTTCCCGCTCAGCCATCGCCAGTCCGGAAAGTGCCAATACGACCGCTCCTGTCAAGGCCAAAGGGTGAGGAATCGGCGGCTGCTGATGCCTCTGCAGGTAGCGGAGGAGAGGGCCTGAACGGGAGTGGAGAGGTTGCTCAGTAGAATCTTCCTGGGTATTTTATTTGGCCGCAATTTCACTTTTGGTTCCCATGCGCCGCATGGGAACCAACCCGGCCTGCGTTGCAGGCTGTTGCTACCTCCCCATGATGCATAGGTAAGCGAAGTAACGCAGAGTTTCCGATGGTGGGAACTGGATGCGGCGCATCCGGGATGCATTCCCCATGCGGCGCATGGGCACGAGGTGGGCCAAAGCCAATTTTACATTTGAATAGAAATGTCCATCAAGTTACTGGCCATTGAGTTGTATCGTGCCCAACAGAATGTTGCGCGGATCGTAGCTCAGATAGAGGCCGCACCATCGAGCAGCCCAGCTGAGACAACCGCGGCCTTGCGTGAGGAGCTGCGTCAGGCCCAGGCCGAATTGAAGCAACTGCGCAAGATGCTTGATGACAAGAAGGATTCTTCGTCCCCGCAGCATTACCCTGGTTCCATGAGAAGTCGGTAACTGTCCGGTTTGATAGCATTGTTAATGTATTCGTCTATCCATCAGAAAAACGATAATCAACATGGCTGAACATCTCATTCATATTGTCGGTAATTCTTCTCTGCAAAATGAGTTGTTGATTACCTATCTCGCCAAAGAGACCGGTTTTCAGATCACCAATAGCGCAAAGATCGAAGATGTTGCTCTGGCTGAATCCAGGAATGATGATTCGAAGCTGCTGCTTATTTTTGACTGCATGGGGGTTCCGAGGGGGGAATTCTGGGCCCAGTCCGGCCTGCAGCCGGTTTTAAATTCCAGCCAAGTCATGCTTGCCCTTTTGAACGTGGAACCGGGGCAGGGGCTGGAAAAGGAAGCGATCAGCCGTGGGGTTCGGGGTCTTTTTTATGTCAACGAGAAGCCGGCGCTGCTGTCCAAGGGCATAGTTCACATCATCGCCGGTGAGTTGTGGTATTCACGAAAGATTATCTCGCAATGTCTGCTGGAACAGGGCGTGGCTTATAAGACTCCTCTCCATCACTCAGTGAAGCTGTCCACCCGTGAGAAAGAAATTCTCATCGAAATAACCTCCGGGGCGTCCAATCAGGAAATCGCCGAGGCCTTGTTTGTCAGCCAATATACCGTTAAAACCCACGTTTATAATATCTACAAGAAAATCAATGTGACGAGTCGCCTGCAGGCCATGTTGTGGGCTGCTAAACATCTCTAGAGAACCCTCTCTGGCGCCTTGAGATCCTAAAGTCGTAAGTCAAACGCACTGACTGTCCTCCACAGCTCTTCTCCTTCCTCTTATCCTGCTTATCATCTCGTTCCCATGCGCCGCATCCAGTTCCTGCCCTCGGAATTTGCTTTGCTTCGCTTAGGGATTTGGAAATTACATAATTACCAGATGTTACAACAATAGTAGGTTGGACTTTAGTCCGACAATGGCTGAAGTATCAAGCCCTGCTGTCGGACTAAAGTCCAACCTACATGCCCAGAAACGGAAATTTGGTAATTTCTATGTCCCTTAGCTGTGCATCATGGGTGAGCAACGGCTGCAACGCAGGCAGTGATTGGTTCCCAAACGACGCATGGGAACCAGAAGCGCAGCCAGAAAAGGGGAAGGGCGTCGGCATAAAAAAAAGCGCGGACACAATATTCAGATTGTGTCCGCGCTTTTTTAAGAGCTGGATAAATGATTTTCCGTGTGATACGGTTTAGTAATCTTGCAGATTATTTTCTTGTTTTTCCATCACATTCCCATGTGGCGCATGGGAACCAAAGGAGCCGCCAGGAAATTCTTAATTTAATAAGATTGTGTGGCTAGTTGTCTAATGGTGGAGATGGGAAAATTTGATACTGCTCATCAAAAGAGACTGCCACGCCGTTGGCTGCCGTTCGCACCACAAAACCAGAAACGCGAATTTTCGTTTTGCCGCCGGTTTTCTTCAAGGTCTCTAAAGGGATGAACAGATCAATCGCGACTTCTGTTCCGACAGGCAAGTGCGAGTCGGTGACAAAAAAACCTCCGCAGGCGGAGATGTCAATGGAATAGGAATCATAGCGGCCAGGGCTGGTCACTGCTTCTTCGATTCTCTGGAGTCGCGCGGGCAGCTCCAAAGAGAATCGTTCCATGCGGCGTTGTTCAACAGAAGATGTCATTTTATTCTGATATCGTTGTTGGGTTGCATTCTTTGGCGTAAGGCGCCTCCCAGGCCAATCAGGCCAATGCCGAAAAGCAGCATGGCTGGGGGCTCGGGGACTGTGGCGGCCCCTTCAATTACGTCATTACCACAGGTCATGCCCCAATGCAAACCATAAGTGTCAACATCGCCGAAATCATACGCGATGGTAAACCGGAGATAATCATCGGTGTCGACGCCACCAATATTGTTCAGGCTCCAACTGCCGGTGGCGAGAGCTGACTGGCCAATTCCCTTGTATTGAACTTCCTGGCCGGCGCGGTAGATGTAGCCGGGAGCGAAGGAGTACTGGATGTTTGCAGCCTGGACGCCGTACAGTGAAATTGCTCCTGATGCGGTGGATGGACGGTAACTGTCAAGTTTCAGGGCGTATTCCCAAACCTCGCCGTCCCCTTGATATCCGTTTGTGCTCAGGAACAGGTCGCCCAGCTGAGTGTTACCATCGCCAATATTGTCAAAATATCGAGAGTACACATCGACAATCATGGTGTTGGCAGAAGCAAATGAGACCTCCAGCTTGGTGACATCGTAGTGTGCAGCAGTGCCGACGATATCTTTGCCAACCCAGGCGTTGCTGGTTGGAGTTCCACCGATGTAGGTGTCCTGGATGACAATCGGCGCAGCCTGGGCGCTGGTTGCGGCCAAGCACAGACCGGCTGCCAGAAGTGCTGCTGCGCTCATTGATTGGGCTATTTTCCATGCTGGTTTCTGAATCCTGCTTGTTGTATCTATTGCTTTCATTATAAGACCTCCGTAGTTGGTTGAAGAAGAATGTTATTATGGAACACAAATTACATCTTCACGGCAGGTCTCACAATCGGGCAATAGGATGAATTTATTTCATTCTTCCAGTGAATTTTCTGATGAAAAAGTATGAGTGGCAAGATCAGCCTTTTTCTTATATATTCGTTTTCTTTTTCCGGGGACTTTCCATACACCATTTATTTTGGATCAAATCAACGTAGGACACCTATAATAATGAACAAAAGTGTAGAAAACAAACGAGTTACAGAGAGTGAGAGCTCCTCTTTATCGCTTGGTAAATTAAAGAGACTCCGGACACGAGTTTCCCGGATGAAGACATGTGCCGTTCTGTTTTCGGTGATGGCGGGGATGAGTTCAACGCCGGCTTTCGCCGCTGTCTATAAGCAGATTAATTTTGAGTGGGAGTATGATTCAACCGTTCCGGAGCTGGCGGGGTATATCCTCTATCAAAATGGTCGTTATCTTCAGACCATCCATAACCCGACTGTGCAGTCCATTGATTTGAGTGTTGGGCTTACGCCTGGCAAGTCAGAGGCCTTTACCATGAAGGCCTTTGATGAAAATGGCAATGAAAGTGCCTTTTCCCCATCATATCGGCTGAAGGTACCGGCTGCTGTGGTCGGAAATAATTTCTTGCCGACAGCCATTCTCCGTCCGTCCACCTTGTCCGGAAAAGCCCCTTTGGCGCTGCAGCTTTCTGCTGCCGGATCAACGGATTTTGATGGCACCATCACGTCTTACATCTGGGAATTTGGGGATGGCCGAAAGGCGATGGGATCCAATGTCTCGTGTGTGTATAAAAAACCAGGTGCATTCTCAGTCAAATTAACGGTCACGGATGATAGTGGCGGAGCGGTGGTCTCAGAGAAAGTGATCACTGTGCAGGCTCCTTGAGCCCCTGTTCTTCTTGGGGACTATCTCGGAGTCTACGCTTTGTTCCCTTACCTGTGTATCATGTGGCTTATAGCAACGGCCTGCAATGCAGGCCGGGATGGGTTCCAAAGCGGCGCTTGGGAACCAGAAAAAAAGCGCCGCATGGGACCGGAAGGCCAACCAGAAAGTCCACAAGTTACTGATATTGAAATGCAACTTGCATAGAAGTCACCCAAGAGTAAATCCGTGAAGCCCTCTCAAGCCAGGAATTTTCTTTTCCTCATTCTTTGTGGGATGGCGATTGCAGCCCTGATGATTCCCGGCGCAATTGTCTCCATTGACACCCGTTCTGCCTATGCTCTCTGGGAGAGCGGGCATCTGTTCTTGTTTTTTGTTGCTTCCCATCTGGTCTGTGTCGTTTATCCTCCATTACTGCACCGAACCCTAGCCGCTCAGCTCGTCAGTTTACTGGGAGGGGTGCTCCTCTGCGCCCTTGCCGTGGAAGGTCTGCAAAGTGTTATCTCCGGCAAAGCCCTTGAGCTGACCGATATCATTGGGGATGTTACCGGTACGGTGCTCTTTCTGTCTTTTCATTATCGAAGGCAGGCGAAGCGCTATTTTTTCCTGCATGGTTCAGCATTGCTGCTGGCTGGTTTTGTCTTGTGGCCGGTGGTATGTTTTTTTTCTGATGAAATGCTGGCCCGCTCGCAGTTCCCTCTGTTGGCAGACTTTGAAACTCCTTTTGAGAAAAGCCGCTTTGAAGGAAAGACAGGAAGCGGAGCCCTGACAACGGACCAGGCCTTTCATGGCAGGCGAAGTCTGCGTCTTGCCCTTCTTCCCGGGCCCTGGTCCGGCATGACCATGAAGTATTTCCCGTCCGACTGGCGGGGCTATTCCCAATTTTATTTTGCCGTCTACAATCCCGGCACGGATGTGGTTTCCCTTGAGATCAGCATCCAGGATGCTGCTTATCGCCATGGGAACAAACCCTTCAGTGATTGTTTCAGTCAGAAGATTGATTTACCGGCAGGGTGCTGGACAAGGGTGCAGATTCCTCTTGTCGAGGTGCAGAAAGGGCCGCGGACTAGGGAAATGGATCTTTCAAATGTCGTGGGGCTTGGTTTTTTTGTGGACAAGGAGAAGCGTCCACTGACCCTTTATCTAGATACGATTGGATTGGAGTAGGAGACGAGGATTTTTGTCTGGCTCCCATGTGCCGCATGGGAGCCAGGCAAACTCAGAATTCTTCCAATACCCTCGAAATGAAATATTACATCCGCTCTCGCTTTCTCTCCTCCCCTTAGGTTAAGGGGAGGTCGGGAGGGGTTACCGCAGGGCTGGCAAATAACAGGCAAACTCGCCGGAAACCATCGTAACTCCCCCCACCCCCTCTTAACCTAAGAGGGGGCTTTATACCTGTTTCCCAAGCGCCGTATGGGAACCAGAAAAACGGGGAACCATGCGGCGTCGAAGAAAGAGCAACCACCCCCACCCCCCTCCTTAAAAAAAGGAGGGGACTTTTCCCTTACAGCAAGGAGATGGTGCAGGAGATTTTTGTCTCACCGCTAATGTCAGCTCGGGCCACCAGGGTCGGGCAGGGTTGTTTCCGGTGATAGCCGTTGCTTGCCCAGCCCAGTAACGGCTGGGTGCTTCCCTGAAAGATTTCGGCAGCAAGGATTGGATCGATGCGCAGGATTGCGCCACCATTTTGGCCGGTGAGGCGAAATTCATGGTCATTAAGCTTGCGCAGGCTACAGGTTGGCGCACAGTGAAAAGCAAGGCGGATAGTATGCTCTCCTTGTGCCAGCACTTCATCGGTGATCTGGAGAATCCGTTTCTGCCCGTCAAGCTCAAGGCTTCGGCGATGGAGGAGCGGATCGGCCAGTCTGGTGTAGCCGTCATGTTCCCCTTTGACCCTGCCGCCATTCTCGGTCTGCTGCCAGTCAAGGCACCGGGCCGCCGCCCGTTTTCCCCATAAGAAGAGCCCGAGCATGATTGACTGATCCTGACCATCCACCTCCATGGTGTTATGGGCCAGGGTGCTGCGGAAATACTGACGCCATTCCGGGTAGGTGAAATAGTCGTAGGTTCCGGGATCAATGAGCAGATCCTCGCCAAAGGCCTTGAGGCTAAAGCTCAGGGCGTCGGCGTGGCCATGGGCGGCGATGGTGCCAAAGCCCAGTTGCCCGCAATCAAAGAGAACGCTGATCTGCTCGTCGGTATTCTTGTGCCCGCTCTGCAAGAGATAGAAGCCGCTGTCAGGAAAGGCGTGCGAAGCGAGCTGGTTGCTGCTCTGGTCAGGGGCAATGGCGGCAAATTTCTCTCGCCCGGCAGCGCCAAAGAGCCAGCGCAGGGATTCGGTGTAATCCGGGGCCCATGCCTTGCACCGGCTGCTGTTGCACAACAGGGCGCCGGATGCGAGCAGCGGTTTGGGGTCGGTATGGGAATCGCCGAGGTTCAGCACATAGCCGTCGTCTGCATCCCCGAAAAAGACCGGGCTTCCGCCGCCTTCCTGCAATTGTCCGAGGAAGCAAAGCTGTTGTTCCACATTGCGCCAGTAGTGCGCTGGAAATTCTTTGCCGCACCATCTCCCGACCAGACCGCACACCAGGAAAAACTGAAGGACGAAGAACTGATATTCCAGCGCCAGCTCCTTGTTGCTGCCGTCGGCAAAGGTCTGTAATTCAATCTCCCGGCAGAGGATGGCGAAACTCTCCTCTTGCCATTTTGCCGCATTGGTCATCTGTGGAAAATAACTGGTGGCGATAAAAACGCCGCCCGCCTCGCCGATCAGATGATTATTGGCCGATGATCCCTGCGAATATTTTCTGGTCACCTCCCACAGATGCAGATAGAGGCTGTGCAACAGATGATCACGAAAGCTGCTGCTGAAGATCCCCGATTCCAGGGTGAGGTCAATGGCCCAGACCCAGTTGATCAGGCGGATGGAAAGCTCCATGGGGCTGCGCCAGTTCATGCCGTAGCCGTAAGGACATTGGCTGAGCCAGGACTCGAGTTGTTCTTTGATGGCCAGGGCGTAGTTATTGTGGCCGCTGGCACGATAGGCCCTGGCCAGGGTGGTCAGATGCTGGTGGCGATTAGGTTCCCAGACGAGTTTGCAGTCGCCAGCCTCTTTCATGTCTCGATAGTCAATTTTTTGGGCGAGGCGGGTGGGGGCGTCGATGTTGCTGCCATGATCCTTGTTCCAGTTGATGGGATGGCCGTGGTCGTGGTCGCGGAGATGGAAGTACGAGAGTTTGTGGCTGGCGATTTTGTCCGCCTGCTCGATCAGCGCGGCGCACCAGCCCTGTTCCTGCGGGGAGGCGCTGGCATGCATCCACTCGCCAACCTTAAGATCAGACACCCGGAAAGGCGGCTGCCAACTGGTTCGGTCAGCCTTGGCCATAGCCTCATCCAGAGAAGGGAAGCGGCCCCGGGGAATGCGGTAGGCATCAGCCTGGTCAAGGCATTTCCCCTGGATGCGCCAGAGAATTTCCGCCGGTGACATGCTCTTCAGACGTTGGAGGTACCAGGAGGGCGTTTGCATGGGATTTAAGAGTATGGATTGGCAAGTGAACGAGAAAATTTGTTAAGCTTCTTACGAAAAAGTCCTTGAAATCTTCTTGGCTGCTAAACACTTACGCAGAAACCAAATAGGAAAAAACATACAACTCATTGGACAATGGTGTTGGTTATTTTTTGAAAATTTTCTTTGCTTTCTCAATCATATAAAGTGGTATTGACATATAATTACCCTCTTCTACCAATTTGCCATGAAAACAGTCTTTGAATTTATTTATCTTTGCTAGATCTTGATTGTCGGTTTGATGCGCATATCCTCCTAAATCATATATTTTATAGCCGAGGTTTTTGAAATGGCACATATCTGAATAGTGCAAGAATCTGTTCGCATATCCAATTAATTTGATAGTGTCATGGTTTGTTTCTTTTCTAAAATGCGTCGCTGAATAATGCAATTGGGCCCTTGATGCTGTTTGGTCACAAAGATACAAATGGACAACCAGGCAATCACCTCCTGCCATGGCTTTGGATATTTTCAAATGTTTAATCAATGGTTCTAGTGAGCTATATGTTATTTTATTGCGCTGCTTTGTTTCCGCAAAGATATTATAGAATTCGACAAATTCATGAAGAGTAATCTGTTCTGAAAATTCTACACCTTCTCTCTGGGCTCTTCTAATTTCATATTGTGTGTTTTTTTCGAAGCTTTTCAAGAGTTCATTCGTGTCAATCGTTAAGTCAACAAATTTTGTGTAGGATATTGTTCTGAAGAATCCAAATTTCTTTTCAGTCGTTTGGCAATTCCGGTAATGAGTCAGACCAAAAGGGTTCATTCCTTCCGTAGAACTATTAAACCATCTGGTAGTGGACTTTTTTTTTACTTCCAGCATGCTTTTACTTGGCTCCTGTCTTGTAGACCGTATCTCTGCCTGTAAAACAGGGAAGTGACGAAGAATTAAAGGGGTTATTGGGCTTATATGTTAAGGGGACTCAATCAGGGAAGCAACTCTGCAATTGCCGGGCTGGAGGCTTTGAGAAATGCGCTGATTGAACTGGGGATTTCATCTGCGCTCTGTGGGGTGCCAACAATAATAATTGCGCCATTATTCCGCTGATGGAGAATCCCGTTTTGCAAAGCAGCCAGTCGCGCCTGGTTTTGCCCGGTGACGGTTTGACCCTCCGAAAACTGATACCAAAAAAAGATATCATACGGTATTCCATTCTGAACAAGGGTTGTTTTATTGACTTTACGGGGAAGCGTTCCGGGTCCTGAGCCAGGAAGAGTTATCGTAGTCGTATTTTTGTGCAATGGCAGAGATAACTGACGGATAAGCCGCTTTTGTTCGGTCTGTTTGTCGAAATAGGCGATATAAAGATAAACAGGTGTCACTGCCTGAGTTGAGTCATATCTCCGTTCCAGGAGTTCATCTGCTTTAGGGAAAGAAGATTTTTTATCAAGCCAGTCGCTTTCTGTCCCTTGCCAGGCGGATATTTTGGTCGGCAGGGTGGAGAGCGGATTTGGCAATGGTACGGGGTGAGGAGAGAGGAAGTACGTTATTCCGGCGCAGAGAGCAAGGATAACACTTACCGAATATATGGGTTTGGAAGAAATTTTTAGCGTGTGCTCTTGTTCTGTATTGGCGATGGTCTCTAATTTCCAGCGCTCAAATAGTCTGGGGGCGGTCGTATCAGCTTTTCTGATAAACAACCAATTTACTAGGAAGAGTCCGGCCCACCCGAACCATGCAACAAACCAGCCTTGTAATACATGGGCCGGGCCGTGTAAGAGTTCCGGGCCAAAGTTTTCTCCCATAACTCCCGCCATGGCGACACGTAAACCATTCGCCAGCACTGTGATTATAAGTCCAAGGCCAAGCACAACTATTGCCCGCTTCCAACTTCGTTGCGTAAGATAGACTAAGGGGATGCCAATCGCCAGAACGGAGATAAAAAAAGCAACACCACTGCAGGCTTTTGCCACCTCCATATTGATTGATGGAAGTTGGATATAAACATCATGGAGATAAACGGGATAAATCAGGCTGAGCAGTTTAGAGCCTATGATCGCAGAGATACGCTGGAACGGTGGTTGTACGCGACTCAGGAAAAGATCGAACCAGGGAAGTGCAAAACTTAAATAAAGCCAGGGGAACAGGGCGGCTCGGGAAATTTTCCATCCAAAGAGCAGCAATAAGATGCCAAAGATAATCAGGAAAAGTGACGCCGCTTCCAGCTGAATAAAGGCACTGCTGCGGGAGATAATCAGCAAGGCCAGAGAGATAAGAAACACTGTGGCGGCGGCCGGATATGCCGGTATAACCGGTAGTAGTTGATATCGCTTCCTTTGTTCCCAGACAATATAGAGACTGACAAAGGGGATCAGAAATCCGTGCGAGTAATCATTATGGTTCCAGATCTCGAAGATCCAGGCAAGTCCATTCTGATACAGTAGATAAAAGGACAGGCAGAGGAATGCTAGTGGGACACCGTATTTCATCCAATTGATGGGGGCCGAAGCACTTGGTTCATTAGCTGTGGACAAAGAATCTAACGAAGAGGGAGCGGGAAGTGGCATGGTATCACTTTTGTAATGCGCTTTCGTACACGGCGCGAGTTTTTGCCGCAACGGCATCAGAATGAAAACGCTCCAAGGCGATTTCTCGCCCCCTTGCCCCCATTTTGTGGCAGAGCTCAGGAGAGAGCAGAAGCTCTTTTAATCGCTCCCCTATTTGAATACTATCTGTTGGATCGACAAGGAATCCAGACTCCCCATCAGCCACCATATAGGGCATGCCGCATCGGTTAGACGTCACCACCGGGATAGAAGCTGCCATGGCCTCGGATATAGCCATGGGGGCATTCTCCTGTAATGAGGGGAGGAGCAGAATACTTGTACGCCGAAGTTCACTTTCCAGTTGTTCCCGGTTGATATGGCCTAGAAATTCCACATGATTTTCAATGCCAAGATCCGCGATTTCTTGCAGAAGCAGCTCTTTATAAGAGGCGAGCTTCGCTTCTCCTGCCACCGCCAGAGTTCCTTCGGCGCCAGAGCGAACTGCATGGGCCATGGCCCGAATCGCGCCTAGGGTGTTCTTTCGCTCATTAATCCAGCCGAGGATAAGTACCCGCTTGTTCCCGGCATTCTGTTTTTCCAGGGGGACGGTAAAATAACGGTCATCCACTGGATTGTCTATGCCATGGATGGCAGCCTGCGGCGCGTATTGTTGAATCATGCCGAGAACGTAGGGGGAAATGGAAATAATTGTTTTTTGTCGGCTGAGCCCCCGGTTTTCAACATACTTCCAGAGAAGAGACCGGGGACCGGCAAAAGATCGTCCTTCGGCCGGGATATTGGCATGGTCAAAGCCATGGACGGTAAAGACGTGGGGAATTTCCAGCTCTCCCATGGTCAAACCAAAGGTTTCATGGGAGTGAACAACGTCCGGATTCAGTTGGCGGATTTTTGCTAAAAGTCGCTTGCGGCCCGGGCCTGCATGGATATCAAGAACTTGGGGCCAGGAAGAAGCTGACAGGCGGTGGATGGTGACCTTATCGTCCCTTTCGGTCATTTCCTTTGCCAAACCTTTTTCCAGAGTTATCAGGTGGACATCCAAATCCGCCATTCTGGCGAGAGCTCTGGCCAGAATTACGGTCACCGATTCCACCCCCCCCTTGGGAAGGTTGAATGAACGAGGATATCTACTGAAGAGGACTACTTTCATAGGTGTTAAGATCCGGGAACGATATTTTAACTCAGACTGATTTTCTCAAATAATTGAACAAACCTGGGCATTACCGCATCCAGAGTGTGGTGGGTATTAAAATAGGATTGAGCCGCCAATGACGCCTCCTGCCACTGCTGTGCATGTTCCATCAAGGCTGTAATACCTTCGCGCAATTCGTTAACGGTACAAACCGCTGTTCCCAGATTTTCTTTAGCAATAACCTGGTCCGGATCAAAGGTGGAAACAATGGGCAACCCCACGCTCCAAGCCTCAAGAAAGGTGTTGGGGAATCCTTCAAATATCGAAGTACAACAGAGAAGTCGAGCACGGCGGTAGAGTCCACCAAGTTCATGGTGCAACAGCCTGCCATGGAGTACGACATTGGAGATCGACTCGGCCCGATGAAGTAAATCCTTGGCATACTCGGTACGGGCGTTTGCTGCCCCAGCCACATCAAAGGCATATTGGGGCAGGGCCTCCGCTACATCCAACAACCATTCCAGTCTCTTTTCCCGGCTGAATCTGCCCACCCAGAGGATACGTGGAGGGCCATCATATGAGTCCAAGGGCTTTGCATCGTTAAATCCGGTGCAAGGCATGGGGATGATCTCTGCAGAAATTCCGAACCCAGTTTGCAGCATCTCTTGTTGACGCAGGGTCTGAGCAACAATCTGGTCAGCGTGTTTCAGACCATAGCGGTAAAGAATGCGCTCACGCCATGGTTTGAGTGTGGGTAATTGCGGATCACAATCCGGTTCGCTGGCCACGGAATAGAGCGTTTTTTTATTATGATGGCTGGTCCAGTATGCAACCTGCCCCAAGCCAAGATCGCCGCAGTTATAATAATATATATCCGCATCAGCGCGCTTCATGGCTCTGAGAAGACCGGTCCAGCGTGGATGGAAAAAACGAAGGCCAGGCAGGCCTGCTTCTCGACGGCCTAGGGTAAATACGTGGACCTTACCAACTATACAATCCCCTTGCCCTTCGTCCCAGCAGATCATGGACACATCGTGCCCATGATCTGCTAGCCAGTGGGCCATCAGAGCCTGCTGCCGTTCAATGCCGCCGATATGGCCGGTATCGAGACCAGCCAGGGCTCCGTAAGCGTTGTGGGCCACAAAACAGATGCGGAGTAGTGGGGCTTGCAAAATAAAACCGATCTTATTTGACAACGCTGGCACTCGGTGCCGGTGGGGGAGGAAGATCCATTGACAATGTTCCCGGTTCTAACGCCCCTAATGTCCACGCTCCCTGTGGACGAGGTTTGCCCTCAAAATCATAGGCGATATTTATGCCATAGCGTGCCTGAAATTCGTTATAGACCGGATGACGAACACCTTTACCAATGAGTGGGGAGTTTTCCTTCGGATGCAGGTCATAATTGGCAACATCGACAAAGAGAGGATCACCCGTCCAGCAGTTCGGACATTGTGCCACAGATGATGACTGAAGATCAGTCAAGGATTCCATGCTTGAACTTGGAGTAGCACCAGCCCACTTGAATGTTACTTTTCCATTGTCAGCTCGCGGTTGAAAAAAACACCTGTCCATAGTCGTCCCGGTTGTTCCACCGATGGATAACATGGAGAAGTGGTAGTCAGGATTTCCATTTATATCAACCCCATATATGCCAGCAAAGACATTGCCACTTATTCCTGTGATGTCTGCTGCAACCTGATTGCCGACGTTTATGCCCCCTCCAACATTATAGAAAGTATTGTCGACAACATATCTCTTGTAATAAGCCTTTTCAAATCCGATGGCCTGGTTTGGCTTGTAAGCACTTGTTCTGACATAATCCCTTGCTCGGGCGTTATTGATATTATAGATCACATTTCCAATCATGTAGGCTCTAAGATCGGCAGTTTCAGCCCCAGGGAAGTTTGTATTGGAAGAGCGAATTCCGTAGGTTAAATCATAATATTTGTTAAATAGCAGCCAGACATAACGTGATCCTTCTTGAAATACTTGACCTGATCCCGCTTCAGAAGAGATGCTGTAGTTACTATAGGCAACATTCTGTGAGTATATGGCATCGGTGGTAAATTTGGGGGCTCCCAGTGCCTGTCTGCTGTTATACATCAGGTTTTTTCCTGAGTACATGTGATGAAAGTTTTGCAGATTTGTTTCTGTCCTGCCTTCATTTACTGCTGTTGTAGCGTCTCGCTGATCACCGTTAAATTGATTCAGACTCCCTGCAATATGGTAGGCAGTATTATTAAGTGACCAGATATTATATTGTGTTGTGGGCGGTTTCCTTCCCCACAAATCCGGGTTGATGGCGTGAAAGTCCTCATCTGTCGTTGCTTGCCAGTTGCCGATATCGCCAAAATAATTACGATAAAAAACAAGATCGTGGATGTTCCCACCCTGGGTTGGTGTGCTGCTGATGACTGCTGTTGAACTTCCAGGAAAGGCTAAATCATGAAACTTGCAGCTTCTGATACATATATTATGGACGGCCATACCTGTTATTGAAAGAGCAGTTCCCGTAAAGTTATTAAATTCAAGGTTCTCAACGATGACATAGGTGCCATTAGGGATACTTATTTTAGCTCGTATGTCGGGCATTGAGGTAGATGATGTTCCCCTGAACCAAATAGGATTCTCTGCTGTCCCCTGCATTGTCATTGCAATATTTGAAGTATATGGACCACCATGCACTTCAATGTAAGCCCCTGCCGTATAAGTTTGCGAAGGGATGGTTAATCGTGGCTTTGCGGGATACCCGTAAGCGTTACTGGAATCCGTTGCCTGGGCATGGGTATTGTCGATATAATAACAGTTGGCTGTCTGACCAGCAGGCCAGCTAGGACATTTGGCTTTTGTGTCAGGTGCAAGAGAATCAATGGGATGCGTTGTTCCCCACATTCCCGGATCAGGAATACCGATTGGAGGAGTGTATGCCCACGTATTAACAAAAGTGAATATGATTGTGCACATAAATAACAGAAGAATTAGCTTTGGCTTACCTAGAACCATTCTTTGTGTTTGCATAAAGAGACCCCCTTTAAGTGAAGTTGTCATACGCCAGAAAGCAGTATTTTTTGATCTCAAAAAACTTTCTGTCTATTGACCTATATATAGCTATGAATGGGTATTAGCCATAATTTATTTTTTTTGTGGAATTCTTTGATCTACAAAAATTGCCTTGCCCATTTTTGAAAGGGCAATCGTTTCCACAACCTTGATATCAAAACGTAAACGCCCTGCAAATTTTTTGCCTAAGTTGGTCTGCATCGCCCTGATATTCTCCTCCCGAAATGCTGATGCCGGTACAATCTTAAGTACCGCTTCACCCTGGGAGTCCTGATAAAATTGAAATTGCCGTACATGATCAAAGGTGTCATCGTGGACATTCACTGCTGACCATGTGATAAAAGAACCATCGCTGGCAACAAGGTGTTCCTGAATATTGTGACCACGAATGTCGGCGATAATGGGCATCTCTCTTCCACATTGTTCACACTTGTTGCCGATAAAGGTGGCGTAATCTCCGGTTCGGTAGCGGATAAAGGGAACAACCTGGTTGATAAAACCTGTTCCGACGATTTCTCCACTTTCTCCGGGAGTTGTTACTGGCGCCCCGTCTGGGGTTAGCAGTTCAAAATAACCATACGTGGGCCATACATGATAATTGGTGGATTTTTCACATTCTGCAGCCGCGACAAGTTTTTCCGTATGGCCATAACTGGAAAAATAGCGACAACCGAAAATCTCTTCAACCATCTGGCGTTGTTCCGGATAAACATTTTCAGATTCAGCCAGTATTCCTTTAATATTATGTAATGGTTTTATTGAATGTCGCAGCATATAACGTGCCAAGTTAGAGGCAGAAGAAGGATAGATATGGAGGTAACAGGAACCAAGTGTGCGAATATGGTCCAAGTAGCGGCCCATATTCTCTTCCGTCATGTGGAAATTGCTGTAGTAATGATGGCGGAGTAAGGGGTCATATTCATGTGGTAGTCCATGACTATCCGGTGAAACAACTCTCCCTCGTATTACTGCCATTGGCATGCCTAGTTGATATCCAATGCGTTGCCATCCTGTAACCAGATATGGATATTCAATATGGGACCGACCGGCCCCTATATAAAATCGTAGAGGGACCCCGCCTGTTCCTCCAGTTGTTATATAGTCGACGTGTGCAGCCTTGGTGGAAACCGTAAGCATGCGATCCAGATGATCGTTGATTGTATCACGATTAATTGTTGGCAGTCGTTCCACGTCAGAAAGATTTTTTATATCTGATGGCTTCAGACCTGCTGAAGAAAAGTGATCACGATAGAAGGCGCTTTTATCAAAGGCAAGGGCACAGATTTGTTGAACCTGTTGCAGTTGGTAGGCTTGAAATTGTTGGCGAGACCACCATTGCGCTTCCTCAAGAAATTTCAAATTATTACGGAATTGTTTTCCCAAGATACGAGGTACGGGAAGAACGCCAAGGGCGTGCCCTGCAACGGTCTTTAATGGTCGGGGGAGATTTTCCCAGATGTTCTTTTTTGAGAGTGCTCGTTT
Source organism: Desulfobulbaceae bacterium (assembly GCA_009773475.1). GTDB lineage: Bacteria > Desulfobacterota > Desulfobulbia > Desulfobulbales > Desulfocapsaceae > UBA2270. Next base: position 206,427 of record WSXV01000001.1, read on the forward strand.
CATGCCTTAACTCTGCTAAATTTATTCTGAGAATAGAGCGTGGCTGGAGATAGTTATTTTACAACAGGGGTATCAATGAATGCATTGAATATTTCATCCCATTTTCGGGCCAGATAATGGACATCACACCTTCCCGCTGATCGCTTGGCTGCTTTTGAAAAATTAGACAACATGGCTTGGTTCTCCAGTATTGAAAGAATAGCTTTGACATACGCATCAACATTTAAATCACGAATCAGGAATCCGTTCACTCCTTCCTCAACTAGTTCTTCCGCCTCGCCGACATGCGAAACAACGGCTGGTAAACCACATAACATGGCTTGAATCATGGCTTGTGATAACCCTTCTGCTTCAGAGGTAAGAATAAATACTTTTGCTTGCTGTAGCCATGGTACCACATCGTTTTGATAGCCAGCAAAGTAAACAGCTTTTTGGAGGTGAAGTGTTTCTGCTTGAGATTCAAGAGATTGTCGTAATGGCCCATCTCCAAGGACAACTGCCCGGATATCCGGACGAACAGCATGTATTTTGCTGATTATTTCTAGGAAAAGATCTACCCGTTTTCTGGGGACAAGATTTCCCACAATGATAAGATCAATTATAGGGGGGATTGAAGAGGGGAAAAATTTTTTACTATCCATTCCGCCAGGAACGACATGAAATCTTGTTGTTACACCGTGCTCCGTAAAAAATTGAATGGCGAGCTTTCCACGGGTTATAACAAAATCTGCCGCAGATATGGCATCTAAAAGACGACGTTCAATAAATGGATCAGGTCCATGTAACTTGCTAAACAGGTGATTCTCACTGCTATAGCCTCCTCCCTCACACTCTGTAGGGCCACCACAGCAACTATATAACGCCTTAACACCAAGGAGCTTAGCTAATAAAATTGCCATTAAACCGTTAATGAGTAAATGTAGTCCACCAATTATATGCGGTCTGGTTCGAAATCCGAGCCAGATAAAGGTGGCAAGGCGGGCAGGACTTCTGCCTATGATTTTAATAAGTAGTTTGGGTGGATAAACCGCTTCCACATTTTCAATACATGGCACCGGTGTTGTTGAAACCATACGGATACGACCACATCGTTTTGACAGGGCCAATGGGCGGAGCAGTGAAATAATCCAGTTGTCAGAAAAGAATGTCCCGGTCAGAAGAATCTCAATTGGGCCATCGTCTGGAAGGGGCTTTTGCGGTACAAGTCGTCGTGCAAGTTTGACAGTCCCAATATATAAGAAGAGCACGGTGCGGAAGCATAGATGTACCGCAAAGTCTGCGATACTCTTAGGCCCTTTTTTTTTAGAACTATTGGTTAAAGTACTATAAAAATCTGTAGCGGAACTCATTGATTTTGCTTTTTTAAATGTTAGTTGAGTTCTTCTCTGAAGTTCTCATATTAAAAGAGGCGGATAGCTCATCACATAATTTCTGTACAGATGGATTTAACTTTGGTGGAGAATGCCTGGAAATGGAGCGGGCATGGATATAACGAGTCATCTGTGCAGAGAACGGTATGCCAATAAAATTTGTTACTGCCTGTAAGGATTCTTCCGGGGCCGTTACCAACTTTTCATAACGCAAAAGCAATACCCGTTTTTCCTTATCAAGATTCTGCTCAAAAAACAGCCGGTTCCGGGTCCACCAGACTAAACAAGCAAAGTCATAGTCTGAAAAATTCTGCCAGGGCAGGCTGCGCAGTATTCGACCGGTTTCTTCTGAGACCCCTGCCTGAAACCAGCCCCCACCTTCCTGACCGCTGCAAACCAGGCGGATTGCCCTGGTGGCGTGAGGAAACTTTCTGAGAAAGGAATTGGCCACATCCTTGTACTCACGAAGCGCCCAGATACAGCGGGCAGAGGGAAAACGCTGCAGAAGCTGAGTGGTTAGATGGCTGTCTGCCAGCGGTTTGAAACAGGCCACGGGAAAAGGGCTGGCATCAATCAGCTTTTCTGTGGTCTTCATGCTGCGCAACTGAAAATCAAAAAAAGCCTTACTCGCGCGGCTTTCATCATAGACAGCGATTTCCGGATGGAGATGAAAGGCAAACATGAGCATGGTGGTACCGGATCGCTGAATGCCGAGGACGAAAACCGGCGTCGTTTCCATGGGTGCGGAAAAGGTCTGGCGAAAAGTCTTGCCTACTTTGGCGGCAAGTCTTCCTCGTTTCTGGGCATCAAAAATGGCAAGCGGATTCATTTTATTTATACTGGAAGAATAAAAACCATATTAAATAGATATGTTTTAAATATCGGTTGATTGTTACTTGATCAATTTTTTATCGTAATCAATATTGTTAATATATCCTGTGGAGCCTTCTTGTGAAATTATCCTGCCTGGAATGCCCACAACGACGGAACGATCCGGGATATTTTTTGTCACTACACAATTAGCCCCAATAGCAACAAAGTTACCAATTGTCACAGAACCAATTATTTTTGCGCCAGCTCCAATATATATATTATCACCTAATATCGGGGACCCTTTATATTTTCCTCGATTAACCTGCCCTATAGTGACCCCATGGGAAATATTACAATTTTTCCCTATTACACTGTGACGGTTTACTATGATTCCGCTAAAATGTCCGATATAAAATCCACTGTCAATTTTTGTCTCAGGGGGGATGGAAATACCAAACTTATATTTGAAATGGTTGAGTAAAAAGAATGCGATAGGATAAATGGAATATTTGAGCCAGACAATATTTTTTGTATAAAAACAGGTGCGCATCCAAAAATTATATTTGAAGGTTCCCCCTCTTAAAATATACCAAAGAAGAGTGGGAAATCTGATAACTCCTGTAATACGGTACAGGTCGGAATACACCAGATATTTATACTCTCGAAACTTCATCAAAACTTTTTACTTATTTTTTGCCAACCAGCAGATAGCCCAGTTGTGACAGTTATAGTTCCCGCCGCTGAATTATTGCGGGGAAAGGCAATCCGGCGTAGCGTGAACATTTCTGCTCCTGCCCGATTCAGACCGTGCATTGAGGTTACTGCTGAAAGATATTTGTACTCTTTGACTAATGATATTAGGTTGTTATTGAATGATCCATTTGGGTAGGCAAGATGCCTGCAGGGAGAACCAGTGTGGAATTCAATGGCTTCTCGGGATGCAAGCAGTTCTTCTCTGGCTGCATCTGGTGAAATGAGACCAAGTTGACAATGGTCAATCCCATGGCTGCCGAAATGAACCTCTGCTGCGGCTTTTTGAACTTCATCCCATGTGAGTACTCCTGACCATGGATCATCAGCAAAAAAATCGGCGAGTCCTTGGCCGGAACGTTGCTCCATGCGTTCCGTCAAATTGTTTATGGCGGATCGCATGTCCGCATCTGTTGGGTAATTTGTTTTTTCTTTCCGGATAAAAGTGATGAAAGAGCGGGTAAGGTTTTCCCTGTTGGAAAAATCTATTTCCTTCAGTTCAGGTATCCCCTGGTGAGACTTGTCGTTCATTGACTGTACGGCATAGTCGAGGCGGTCAAACCAGAATGGCTCTTGTTTCGTGACATTGCCTGTACAGAGAAATACCGTGGCTGGTGCCTTGAATTGACGGAGAATGGGGAGGGCAAATGTCAAATTGTTACGGTAGCCGTCATCAAAGGTGAGTGCCAGGCTATGAGGCACAAGAGGCCGGGTTCCGGCCAGCATTTCAGCTGCTTCGGGCAGGGAAACAAAATGATAGTATCGGGCCAGAATGGTCAGCGTTTTGGACAATTCTTTGGTAGTCAGTTGAGATCGAAGGGGCTTCCAGGCTGAAGGAGCATTTGGATCAATCACCCCGTGCAGCATCAGGATTGTCACCTTGTTCCGTTGACTGGCTAGAAAGAGTTGTAGGAGACCGGCACTATACAGGGCCTGAAGCAGGAGTTGTTTTTTTGCTTGTACCATAATCTCTGGATGGTTGAGGGCTAAGTAGGATCTATCAAGAAATTACCTGCTTGTCTTGTAGATAGGATATCACCCGTTCAACACATGTTTCAAGGGGAACCAAACCGCTATTAAGGCAGAGAGCCGGGTTTTCGGGGGCTTCATAGGGTGAAGAAATGCCTGTATAGTTCTTGATGAGGCCTGCCCTGGCCTTTTTATAAAGGCCCTTGACATCTCGCTGTTCGCAGATTTCAAGTGAACAAGCACAATGAATTTCAAAAAAATTTTCTTCGCCGATAATGGCGCGCACTTTCTCCCGATCTTTTTTTAATGGTGAGATAAAGGCGGTGAGGGCAATAACCCCTGCCTGAAGGAAAAGATTGACCATCTCGCCTATGCGGCGGATGTTCTCACTGCGGCCCTCAATACTGAAATCCAGATCAGAGCAGAGGCCGTGTCGTACGTTGTCACCATCAAAGACAAAGGTTCTGCAACCGAGTTGGTGCAGCCGTTCTTCAACGGCATGGGCAAGGGTAGATTTGCCGGAACCGGAAAGCCCGGTAAACCAGAGATTTACTGCTTTATGGTTATTAAGGGCTTCACGACGGGCCCTGGTTACAGTGGCATGATGCCAGACAATATCGATTTGTGTTTCATCCATGGAGTAAGCCTATTGAGATTTATTTTTGAAATATCTGGATAATTGAAAATAGGAACGAATTCTTTTGCGAATTTCTGGCGAAGCCGCGAAGAGCCAGTATGAAATGAAGAAACATACTAGACTGACGGGGATTCCAATGAGGAGAATTTTTATTGGAGATGTCGCGTAAACAAATCTGAAAACAATGAGAGAGAAAATCATCGGAATCATGAGCAAGAGAGGTTTCAGGATACCGTTTATCCAATATTCCAGCAAAGAAAATTTATGTTTTTTTGCTGCATACAGAGGAGTGGCAAGGAACTCAGAAACCCAAAATGGCAGGAATAGGGCTATAGCTGCTCCTGTAATATTGGTATGAAAAAGACCCAATGAGATAAAGGCCGCCCCAATACCAATTACCGAGGCAATAAACTTGAACATGCCTGGCCATCCATGGGAATTAAATCCCTGGAGAAGGCTGTTTAACGGTAATTGGAGGAGAAAAGGTAAATATCCCAAGGCCAGAACTGCGGGAAGAATATCATCAGCATATTCCGGTCCCATCCAGACCTGAAGTATGGGGCCACCCGTAATGACCAGGGCGGCAACCATGGGAAAAACAATATATGCTCCAGTCTGGCAGGATCGGATAAAGAGCTCTCGAATTTCCTGATCAGCTGACATGGCCTGGAGTGAGCTGGCCGTTGGAGTCAGGGTAAAGGCATAACGCCGCACAAAGGTCTGGATATTCCGAATAAGGCCTTTGGGGCGATTGTAGCCGGCAAGTGCGGCTGGCCCAAGAAACCAGACCAGCAATAGATTAAAGGTCTGGTTGCTCAGCAGGTCCCCAATATCCGGAAGAAGGGTTTTTAGGCTAAAACGCCACATATTCAGGATGGTAGCGCGCTGAGCCAAGCGTGGATTAATTTTGAGGCCAGGGCAGATTCTGAAAACAAGTGAACAGCGGGAGCTGAATACCAGTGTCTCAAGGCAGAAATAGACCAAAGCCAATGTCGGTAAGCTACCACCAAAAGAAAGTACCGCAATCATTCCTATGAGAGTTACCAGGCGATTGGCTGCGTTAATACCATGCTGAAGATCCCAACGATGGCACCCTGTCAGAATACCTCCGAAGATTGCCAGGCCTATTTTTACAGACAGTCCCAAACCAAGATAGAGAATGACCCACTGGGCATCTGCCATCTGCTCGCCTAATTTTTCCGCCATAAAAAGAGGGAGCAAGAAAAAAGAGCTGGATGAAACGAGGGCTATGAGGATAGCAAAAAATAGAAGAACGACAAAAACGGAGTTTACCGCTGTATTAACACCAGCTATATCTCCTACTGCCCGGTGTTTTGCTACATAGCGGTTCACTGATGAAATCAAGCCACCATAGATAAATTCGAAATAGGTGATCATGCTCCAGGCAAAATCCCAGATTCCCAGGGTCTCCTTGCCAAGGTTTGTGTCAATCATCCGTGGGAGGATAAAGCCGGAGGCCACAAAGACCAGTTGCCCAAGCCATCCGACCATGACATTGTAAAAGCGGTTGTTTTTACCGGTGAGATCCTGCTCTTTCGGCTTTGTGTCCAGGGGAACAGGGGCTTGGATTTTATCTGTAACCATGGATGTGGTTCAACTTGCCAGCCGTCGCCGTAAAAGTCTGTAGATCTTCAGGAGTAAGGGTCTGTTTCCATTTTTCATCAATGCGGATGTCTTGGAGTGAGCCGAGTCGCATCTGGTTTCCCATGATGTGTTTGGTTCGATTGGATGAGGTACTTGGTTCGGGCTGAAGCTCTAAGAATTGGTAAATTGTGGTAAGCGTTTTCGCGGGCTCTAGGCATAAATCTTCGTAATGTACTGTCAGGCAGCGACGACTGCCAAGCAATTTGCTCATTCGGTCACATTCCTGCTGGGTGTGCGTCCATTCCTGTGCAGCCTTCACCATGCTTGCCTTGTTATGCCGCATATACGAGTTCGTCACCCCGCGGCCATCCCGAATTAAATGGATTGCTCGTATGTCCCACAAATCAGCAGCTAGTAGAAATTTGAGACGAACCGGCTCCTTGGAGTCATCCAAAAAGACCCTCGCCTGTTGCAGTATACAGATAATTTCGATAAGTGACCTGTTCTGTTCAATAATGTCTTGTCTTACCTTGCGGGCAGCGGGGGAGAGTATAAAGCCGACATCTCTGATTGTTTCAAAAAACGGACTGCGCAGAGCGGCTCGAAGCAGACGATCTGTGAATGGATGTTTTTTGTCCCGGAAATGCGTCTTGAAATCATGAAAGGAAAAATCTTGCCCCTGTTTCAAGAGTAATTGTTTCACTTCTTTCCAGAAGGAACAGTCGGTCAGCAGCTCCCCACAGGAACAGTTATAGCTGGTCACATCCCCCATGGCGGTTGCCTTTAATTCTCCCACGGTGGCAATGTCGGGATGATCTGCCAGAAGAAGGGTGAGCAGGGTTGAACCCGAATAGTTGGGTCCCATAATATAGGCAAGACGACGTCGTTCATTCCTTTGCAAATCGCTATTCATTGCTATTTCTGACTCCTGTTATTTTGATCCCAAATTATTGCCGGAGTATGCCCCTGCCGTGCCTTCTCTCTTTCCACGTAGACTCTCAGCATAAGTCCTATGGCACACCACACCCCGACAACTCCCTGGCGGGGATAAAAACTCTGGGCAGTCAGGGCGGCTATCAATTGAGTCAAAATTATTGCCAGGGCTATCCCGCCCACGGCGGCATACAGTGGATTACTGTTATCCCTCAACAGAGAAAAGGATTTTCGAACCATTGCCAGATAAAAAAGTAGGATAAGTCCCAGGCCGATTACTCCATTGTCAATAAGCTGTTCTATGTAAGCGCAGTGTGGATGACCAAAAGATTCACGGAACTCTAAAATAGCCTGTCGGTTTATTCCTGTCCGGAGGATCGCCAAGCGGCCATGTCCAAACAACGGAGCCTCGCGAAACTGTTCCAGGGATAAACGCCAGATGCCATCACGGCCAGCTGTTAAGGTCTTGACATCCACTTCATCGCCGGATTCTGTATAGCCGGTTTCTTCTGTTGAGTCAAAACCTACCATTATTCGATCCCTGATCTGGGGAATAAAAATCAGGAGAAGAAGAACAGTAATTGGCATGATGATCAGGAGTTTACGCCAGCGGAAAAGCCCAAAGACAAGGCCAGTCATCCCCCAGGCCATATAGCCGGCCCGACCGCCAGTAAGGCCCATGGCCAAAATGGCCATCCCGCCAGCCACAAACAGGCCTGCTCGTTGCCAGCCTTGCCGCATGAGAATTATTACGGAGAAAAATGCCCACGAGGCGCCGGCCAGCATGGCCGAAAGATCAACCCGATGATACCCCACTCGATTATCCAGTTTTATGGCATATTTGGTTAAACTATCAACATCAATGATCTTCCAAGGAGGGATCGCTTTATATACCAGTATGCTTAGCACAAGGTACATGGCGAGCAGAGAAAAAAGAGCCATCATCAGGCGTGGCCGACTGTTGCACCCATAGTAAAGGAGCAGTCCTGGGATGACCCATTTGAAGGAATTGATGAAATAATTGTTCCAGAGACCAGCCCCTGTGGGATAATGATAGCCGTATTGTTGTAAGGATCGGAGCTCTTCAAGCCCTGCGCCATCGAAAAAGATCCTGAGAAAGCCGATGGTAAAAAGTAAGAACTGCAAAAGCAGCAGATTTTTGACGCCTTGAGGCATGTCCCCGTGCAGACCTTCCCGCTTTTTGTGGAGCAGCCAGGAACAGATGGTGACAAGCAACAGGATATTCCAGGGATTGAGGCCGGGGACGCCTAATATGGAACGGGGCATGTCGGGTCGCTCCAGGACTGCCATGAGGATAATCAGGCCGCAAACTCCTTTATACCAATCTTTCCAGGCAATAGTGCATACCCAGGCAATAAACATCCAGAGTAGGGTGAGTCGAATCATGAAGCTGCGCCCCGCTTTTTGCCATTGAGTAAACACTTACGGCCCAGTTCCCGAATGATCAGCCAACAGAAAAGGGAATTAGTCACTAAATAGCGTTTCCACATCCGGCCTGGTTCCTGGAGCAGACGGTAGAGCCACTCCATGCCGTAGCGTTGCCATGAGAGGGGTGCACGTTTCACCTTGCCAGCATAGACATCAAAGGAGCCTCCAACCCCATGGCAGATGGGAACTTTGATGCGGTCGCTCCAGCGGGCCAGGAACTGCTCTTTTTTGGGAGAGGTGATGGCAACCAGAAGGATATCCGGTCTGGCCTGGGCGATGTCATTGGCGATGGTCTCTTCTTCGTTTGAGGAGAAATAGCCGTTCCGGCGTCCGGCGACTATGACCCCGGGATAATCGGTCTTGATTCGTTCTGCCACGGTTTGGTTTACTTCTTCGGTGGCTCCCAGCAGATAGACCCGATATTTTTTTACTTGGCCACGTTCAAGCATGCCCATCATCAGATCGATGCCTGCCACTCTTTCGGGCAGAGGGTTTCCAAGGATATGGCTGGCCCAGACTACGGAGGCGCCATCGGCAAAGATGACATCGGAGGACAGGACATCGGCGCCCAGGGCAGGGTTGCGGTACATATTCACTACCTTGGCGGCATTGACCACGCCGATCTGCAACGGAGAAGTCGCAGATATCGCTTGCTCGATGAGGCCCAGAACCTGGTCCATGGTCATGGCCTTGATGGGAATATCGAAGAGACGCACGGTGGGATAGCGGGCGGCTTCTTCCATGATGTTGAACGTGGGGAGAGATGGCTGGTTAGAAGATGGCATTGTCGCTCATTGAAATTTCTTGTTTCTTCTCAGTTTCTATCTCAATTATGTGAGACATAGACAGCTCTCATGAGGGGAGATATATTAATATATCAGATGGTTGCTGAGTGCAACAAGTTTCAGTGCAATCTGCAGAAGCCGGGGCTTGATTTTTATGTGATACAGGGGAAGGGGGGATTTTTTTGAGGAAAATGAAAAATATTATAAAGTGCTTCTGCGTCTATGGATGAGAAACAGACAAAGACCAGTAATAGAAAGAAGCAAGGTTGAACATTCCGGAACTGTAATGGTAAAGGGGGAATTGTACCAATACAGCTCCCCCCATCTCCCCGACGATGAACCAGGGCCAATTTCACATAAAGCATAAAGCTGGTAGGTATGTCCATCAGTTAAATACAAGTCAGGTGAGCCGAAACCACTCCCTTGTGTAGCGATATTAAAGAGCATTGTGTCATCGGTTTCATCAAACACTGAAAAGGCCAGTGAGCCGTTGGTATCTTTGTGAGCGTCGGCGGATATCATCGCGCCAATACCCTTAACAGTAAATCGCATATCAAGCTCTGCGGTCGCTTCTGCTCTTATGGAAGTATAATTGGTCTCACCACCAAGGCCGTACCAGTGTTCGCTGTTAGAAAAAGCACCATTCCAAAAAAGTGCTCCAGCGTAAACCGACCCCGACCAGTCATTGAATTCATCTTTTACCGTAACATCCACCACATTATAAGGATATGGGGCAGAAGATCCCAATCCCTGGCTGATTTTTGTTTCCAGGCTGGCCTTGGTAACTTTTTTCAGGGAACTCCATTCGTTAACTATGCCATCTTGACTCGTCCCTGTTATTTTGGCAAGGGAGGTGGATTCTAAATCAATAATCTGAAGTATGGGTAATGCGGTTGCGACTGTTGCTGTTCCTAAGAGCAATCCGGAGCACAACAACAAGTATGAAAGTTTCCTCATTCTTTTTCCCCTGTAATCAGTTGGTTCAAGGTTGCATGTCATGTATAAAAAACTAACCAGGCATGGTGCATCTCGTTTATTATCACATCACAAATTTTGCCTTAAGGAAAGTTATATTTCTTTTATAGGGTCTTTTTAGCCTGTAGATGGAGATATTTGAAGTCATCAACAATGCTTAAAGAATGAGTGGCTTGGTGTCCACTATTGATGGCTGACTTCATGTGCCTCAGATTTTGGCTGAAGATGCTTGAAATCCTGGAAAGTGACGCCGGTAAACGCCTTAAGCCCGGCGAGGAATTTGTTAAGCTGCATAAGAGAGTAAGGGGTCAGAGCCTTAGGATGGCCCATGGCGTGGAAGAGCTGCTTGCCCGGAGCTGTTGCCTGTTCGTCGCTGAAGGCCTTGGTGAGCAAGCCGGCCTTGAAGCCGTCCATGGAGGCGACACTGATGGTGGAGCTGGTCAGCCGTTTGAGAAAATAGCTGTTGCCCCAGACCATGGGGGAGCCATCACCAAAGGGTTGATGGTCGGTTTGCGGCAGAAGTTTCCGGCTGACAACCATCCGCCAGAAGAGCAGCGGGGTGACTCGCATGGCGCTGATTGGGACCTCGACAAATTGGCCCTGTGGGTCTTCATGGTTGGGATCTTCACTGAAGCGCCAGGAATCCTTCACTGGGGCTGAGGAGAAATCAAACCAGCGGTCTTTGTCGTCGGAAATGCCGCCGGCAAAGACGGTGCTGTCGAGCCAGATGGAGTGGGCCAACAGGGCCGGGGCGATTTGGGCAAAGGGCTGCATGCACCAACCACCGGCTCGGAAGGCAAAGACGGTGTTACCAATCAGGCGGGTGAGAAGTTCTTTGGCGGAGCCAACCATGGTTGCCATCGCAGCGGCGGAGAAATCGTGCAGTTTATAGCGGGTGGTAACCTGATTCCATTGCTCCCCGTCAAAGGAGCTGTCCAGCCAGTGCGGATGGAGATGAAGCTGGATATCGTGCCCTGTCCCTTTGAGGGATACAAGTTGTTTGCGGATGGCATCAAGGTCGTTCTGCAGGCGGGGAAAACGATGGGCCTCCTCGGTGAGACGCTGAAGATAGAGAACATCGACAAAGAGCGAAAGACGGGCGCCGTGCCTTTCGGCTATCTCAGCCACTTTTTGGGTCGGGCGAATCAGGCAGTGTTCGACGGTTCCGGTGCGGGGGCCGAAAAACAGCTCATAGTCCAGGCTGAGAAGGAGCTGCGGGATCACATCGCTCCTTTGCGAAGCAGCACCACCGGGATGGTCTTGAGCAGGATAAGCAGATCCAGGCTGAGTGACCAGGTGTCGATGTATTCAAGATCCAACTCGAGCCACTTGTGGAAGGGCAGGTTGCTGCGTCCGGAAATCTGCCAGATGCAGGTGATGCCTGGCTTGACGCTGAAGCGCTTGCGCTGGATTCCTTTGTCAAAAAGATCGACATCGCGAATGGACATGGGGCGTGGGCCTACGAGGCTCATCTCGCCGCGCAGGATATTGATAAGTTGCGGCAGTTCGTCCAGGCTGGTGTGGCGGAGAAATCGGCCAGCCCTGGTTATTCTGGGGTCGTTGGCAATTTTGAAGTTTGGGCCTTCCGCCTCGTTGAGGTGTTCAATGTCTTTAAGCATGGCCTCAGCGTCGATCCGCATGGTGCGGAATTTAAACATGGGAAAGAGGCGTTTTTTGAGCCCCACCCTTTCCTGAACAAAAAACACCGGCCCACCATCATCAAGTTTGATCCCAATGGCGATCATCCCAAAAAAGGGGAGGAAAAAGGGCAGGGCGAGCAGGGTCAGGGTCAGGTCAATAAATCGTTTCAGTAGTAGTTTCGATTCATCGAGGGCTACCGGTTCCAGGGTCAGAAGGGGAACACCGGCCAGGCTTGCGAGGCTGACGCGGGCAGCCGAGAGGTTGAAGATGTCGGCCATGAAACGAAACTTGACTCCTTCCTCTTCGCAGGCCACCGCGATATCGTTGACATCGGCCAGCATGTTTCGGGGGATGGCGACGATCACCTCGTCGACCACATTTTTCTTAAGGATTGACGTGACATCGCCGATGGTTCCCAGGACCTTTCCCTGATAAACATCCGTGCCGACCAGTTCCGGTTCGGTGTCAAGATAGCCAACGATATCAATGCCCCACTCCGATTTATCCTTGAGGGCGCGGGAGAGAAAGGTTGCCCGTTCCCCGGAACCGATAATCAGCACTCTGAGCAGATCTTTGCCCTGGGTGATTGCTTGACGGAAATGTCGCATTAACATGACGCGCCCACCCAACATGCCAATGAAGGTGATACCAGCAAAGGTAAAAACTACCTGATGGCTGATATATTGAATATTGAGAAAAAAGAGCGATGTGAAAAGCAGCCCCAGGGTGATGGCCATGGTCTTGATAAGGGCGATCAAATAAAAGAAATTAGAGGTTGAACGTGGGGGGCGGTAGGCGTCAAAGTAGGAGAGCGAGAGAATCAGCAGGGCCAGAAGAAAGGGTAGGATGGCGATGTGCGAAAAAAAATTTAATGTCTCTTGTGAGCGGAAAGACTGAATCCAGATAGCAAAAATAAAGCTGACAACGGAGATGAAAATATCCCATATGGTGAGCAGACGTTGAGTCTTCTGTGATTTTTCGTCAAACATTGTTTCTGTCGTTTTTTTGAGAATGAAATTTAAAGCCTATAATGAAAATCTTCTCTTTCCTCCATTCGTCAGATGAGAAGATGGCCTTAAGTTTTTTGGAGAACCAGATAATCTGAATTATTCAAGAATTTTTAAAAAAATAGCATGAGAGCCAATCTTTTTCAAGGATTCATTCGAACTCTATTCAAGATAGGTTGAGGGGCTGTATGGTGCGTCTAGAAATCACTTCGCCTTGTGATGTCGGAGTATTCTGGATATGGTTGGGGATGCGGAGGGCAGTAAGGTAAAGGTATGTAAGTTGCTTGGATTTTCAATTCAGGGATAAAAAAAATCCTTCTGATCAAAAGGAATACTTCCCAGAGGCCAGAAGGAGTGAAGTTTTACCATCAGTCGTACTTAAAGTGCGACTGATGGTAAAACTTAAAAACAGAAGCTTTTAGTCGTTTTTTCGTCTGGTGGCGATTCCGGCAAGACCTGCAAGGCCAACACCAAAAAGGAGCATGCTAGCTGGTTCAGGTACTTGCATAACATCATTAGCACACCAAGGTAAATAGGCAAAATTAAATTTTTCTCCAAGGATAATCTCATAAGGGCTAAAATCATAGGTGAGTGTATTCGCGACACCATCCCATACTACTGAAAAAGTAGTGTCAATCTCTGTAAGGTCATCCATCTCTATTCCATTAGGATGTAAGTCTCTTGCGCCTTGGTTTGGTGGGAGGCCGACCAGAGTGTAAGTATAATTTTCAGCGACAGAGTAGAAACCACCATCTCCTAAAGAACTATTTGACTTTGTATCCCGAATCATGAAATCCCATCCTTGACCTTGGCTGTCATTATTAACGAGCAAAGTATCAAAGAGTGATCTGTTTGTCATGTTTACGACAACGCTCTGCAAGAGCCTCGTCGTATCATCAAAAGTTATAGCCATTGATGATACTTGTGGGTTGCCAATTTCGTCTCGCAGATCATCATCGGTCCCATTGCCATAGCCTGGAAAAAAGTTGATATTGTCCTGAAAGGTAAGTGTGGTTGCCATTGCACTGCCTGCCATTAAGCCAACACTAAGTATACCTAAAGCCAATCCTGTAAATACTGCCTTTTTCATTTTATTCTCCCCATATGTTTTTTGTTGTAAGCAACTAAAACGATCTGCACAAATATATGATCGCATAGTACTCAATATGATCGCATGGTACTCAATGTTCATCGTAACAGACTTCCCTATTTGTTTAGCAATTATTGTGCCACAGCCAGTTTTTTTGATATGTTTTATTGTTCTTATCTTGGTGAATTCTTTTACTCATTGAAAGTACGACTGAAAAATTGAAATTCATGAACGGCATTGAGAATTAGTGGGAAGTATATTTCAAGAAAAAATGTGAGAAGAGGTGTCTTTAGGTTCTGGAGTAATTTTAAAAAAAGTTAGCGAGCCAGTCCTTACCGCCGTGCATGATGAGACTGTTGTGAAAAACTGCTTAACGTCCTGAATTGATGTGTAAAATTTTAACGTCAAGAGCTCCTTGAAAAATGTTCCGTGTTTTTTTCCCGTTTATCGTAAAAATGAAAAACAGTAACAGCCTGAAACTGTTACTGAAAATTTATTAGCTGGAAGGGAATTCCGGAAATCCGATATTTATTTCGTTTTTCCGGAAAAGTGTTTCTTGGTGAGGATAGATTTTGGTGCTGGGGGAATAAGTATTAGATATGAAAGCTGGTTTATGTGTCACGAACGGGGAACCAGCTTTTACGAAAAATCGTTCTTGGTAGAATGAAATCAGGATGTTAATGCTCAGTTTGAACAGCCAGAACGGCCTGACTAAAGTGATCTTTGAAAATCAGGCCAGCCTCCATGCCCTGGGGGTTGGCATCTGTTTTACGGTGCCAACAGAGCTTGGCGATGCCCTGCAGTTGGGGCACGACAAAATCATTGCCGAAATCGAAGCGTAGCAGGCTGTCGGCAGGGATTTCGCTATCCAGTTGGATGCGCATTCCGCCCTGGCTGTAGTCCAGGGTCAACGCTTGTTCTGAAAAAGAGCCGATCACCGTGCCTATGGAATCACAGGTCTGGATCAAGACTTTGTGCTTCCTGGGGATACGCAAAAAGCGCCGCCTTCCTCCATGTTCCTGCATCTCTTTTTTCATGGTTTGAGTTTCCATTGGGCAATATTTTTCGTATGTTGGACAGTTTAGATAATTCCCAATCTGACAATATGTCAGCAAATGCATCCGGGGTGGGATGTACACTCCATCGGGACGAAGGGTGCATGCCTGCATTTCTTTTAATAAGTAAATGCACTTCTCAGGCACTTTGTTGGTAGATGAGCCCATTCTTTCCCTTTTGAGTCATTAATGCAAAATTAGCTATTGCCGCGATATATAAATATGCAGAATTAACTATGCAATAAGTAGACCAAAGAGGTTATTCGTCCAGCCAACCTTTGGAGGTAATTCCGTATCGCTTCATTTTTTCGTAAAGCGTTGTTTTGGCCACGCCGAGTTGCTCAGAAACGTTGTCTGTCTTTCCCGAGCATTTTTTGAGGGTTGTGGAAATGAGCTCTGCTTCAAACAGGGAGATGCTTTTCTTGAGGGGAAGATTGAGGAACTTGTCCATGGGAGAGTCAGGACCGTCGCTATTCAGAACCGGGCTTGCCTTCTTGAGGGTGATGTCCAGGCTTTTGGGGGAAATCATCCCATTTCTTGAGAGCAGTACAGCACGTTGAATGACATTTTCCAGTTCACGCACGTTGCCGGGCCAATCATAGGCCAGCAATCTTTCTACCACGCTGTTGGGCAAAAACGTAACCTCTTTGTTAAACCGTTCCCTGTATTTTATAAGAAAGCTGGTGGCAAGGAGGATAATATCTTCTTTCCGCTCGCGCAAAGGGACCTGATGCAGGTTGATTACGTTCAAACGATAGAAGAGGTCTTCCCGATACTGCCCTTTCTTCACGGCTTCGGCAAGATTGATATTTGTCGCGGCAATTATTCTGACATTGATGGCAATGGGGTGGTTGGAGCCCACTCGCAGGATCTCACCGTTCTGCAGGACCCGCAACAGGGACGATTGCATCTTGGGGCTGATGTCCCCGATTTCATCGAGAAAAATGGTGCCGCCATCGGCTTCTTCGAATTTCCCTTTTTTAACTGTCGAGGCTCCAGTAAAGGCCCCTTTCTCATAGCCGAACAGTTCGCTCTCAAGCAGACTTTCAGAGACCGCAGCGCAGTTGAACTTGAGATACCTTCTTTTCTTCTTGCTGCTATGTTTGTAGATCAGATCGGCAATCAGCTCCTTGCCTGTTCCGGATTCGCCGGTGATGAGGATGGTGGCGTTTGATTCGGCAACCTGATATATCGTTTCTCGCAGGACTCGGATGTGATTGCTTTCCCCGATCATTTTATCGCGGTCGGCGAGACGCTCGGTCTCTTTCTTCAGATAATTTATCTCTGTGGATAACTGCTGTCGTTCTTGCTCGCTTGCCTTTAAAACGGAAATTTTTTCGCGGAGGATCTTTTCTATATCGGTGCTGTACTTCTCAAGTTCTAATTCGTGAAGTTTCTTCTGGGTAATGTCGCGGAGGACAACAAGAATAAGCTTATCCTGACGATATCCCTCAAAGGGAACATAGGTGTATTCCACATAAAAGTTATCATGCAGTTTTCTCTCTAACACCTTCCCGCATTGTTTGTCGCCAATCATACAGGAAAAAGGGCAAAGAGCGGTTTCACAAGGATTCCCAAGGCCCATGATGACTTGATAACACTTGCGTCCCTGCACGTCGCCAAGTTTGGTTTTGGCTGAAGAGTTCATTTGCTCGATGATGAAATCATCTTTAATGATCAAAAGCATGTCCGGGAAGAGGTCGAACAGCATCTTGCTGTTGTGGGACAGCCTTGAAACTTCTTGTTGGGTGGATGTTAATGATATGTCCTGCATGGGATCTTATTTGGGTGATAAGAAGAATGGTTATGAAATCAAAAGATTCTATTCATAAAACTGTTGGTGGATACGCTGTTGTCATCTCACTCTACATAGTTCAACCATGTCTGTAGGAAAAGGTGTAACTGTCTTCCAGTTTAAAGTTGATATCATCCATATAACATCAGGAATAGTAATCATGGTATCCATAACCCATTTTTTTATCAAGGAATGATTCCATGGTGTTCTCAGGATAGGCATTAAAGACAAGGCCTAAGATTTTTTCTCCTCCGATGGTGTCGACAATTTTCTTGATATGCTCTCTTTTCGAGGCGCCATAACGGACAACCAGGATAACTCCGTCCAGATGTTTAGCGAGAATGCTGGTTTCAGAAGCGACAATATTGGGGGGGCTGTCAAAAAGAATAATGCGGTCCTGATAACGTTGGGAGAGCTCATTAATAAGTGATATCATCCTGTTGGAGTCCAACAGTTCCGATGGATTTTTAGGAGGTTTTCCGCAAGGAATCATGGAAAGTTTATCTTGACCGGTTTTTCTGATGAGAAGGGAAAGATCGACATTGTTTTGAAGGTGATCGACGAGGCCGGTATCATTTGACAGCCCAAAGAGTTGAGAAAGAGCGGGGCGACGAAAATCGCAATCCAGCATTAAGGCATGGTGTTCCATTCCCTGCGCTAAAGCGATGCCAAGATTGGCGCATACAAAACTTTTTCCTTCGTTGGGAACCACGCTGGTTACCAAAATCGTTTTAGGTATTTTTCCTGATGAGGGATGAAGGATGGGAGTACGTAACCGTCGAAAGCTTTCAAAAAAAGGGGAATGGGGATTGATTGAAAGTTGTAGGCGCTGGTCCCAGCGGTCATGGGTAAACCAGCCATTCTGCCCGATGGATTTTTCTTTGCCGGAGTGGGGTGGGGGGGCGCTGGGTTGGTTGTTAATTATTTGCGGCTCTGGCGTCTCAGTCGTCGCCGGGTGCGATATTTTCGTGTAGGTCTTTTCCAGTGCTTGTGATATCTTGCCCATTTTTAATTTAATTTCCTTGCGTGCTATATGAGTTTAGCCAATATCAATAAATACCAAAATTACTTAATTCGGAGAGCAGTTCCCTTAATGTCGTTTGCGATGTGCTACCCAAGAAACAATCACAAAGTCCCCTCCTTTTTTTAAGGAGGGGGTTTGGGGTGGTGTAGCTACCAAGTCGCCTTTCAAGTAACCAACCGGAATGGCCTGGCTGTTTTGTTGAAGCGGCATAAGAATCCGTAATGAAACGAGCAAGAAAAAGACCTTGCCCGTTTTGGACTCACTTTTTTTCGTTACAATGTAATGGCTGTTTTTTGCCAGTCGCCTCTCAAGTGAGCAGCCGGAAGGGCCTGGCTGCTTACTTGAAGCGGCATAAGAATCCGTAATGAAACGAGCAAGAAAAAGACCTTGCCCGTTTTATAACGGATTCTAAATAATAATCGTTCCACGTAGCCACAGTGCGACTGCAGCTGAGATCAGGAGAAGCAGCCAGGCAGCATACCCACAGTACCATAACACAGCTGTTTTCTTGTGCTTTTGTTGTTCTGATTCCAGGACAATGAGCGGAAGCGCACAGGTTACAGGAATGTTCAGGAAGGATTCAAGCTCCTGCACGTTTTTAAAAGAAGTATCCATAAGATCAATGCTGAGAACCGAGCCTAATCCACCAGCCACGCCAAGAACAAGGGCTATCATGATTATTTTTAAGAAATTCCCCTGCATTGGTTTTTCCGGAAGATAGGCAGGATCCACCAGCTTGAACTGGCTGCCCTTCTGCCGCATTTCAATACTTTCTGCAGCCGATGCGGCGAGACTCTGAGCGAGAAGGGTGTCATAATATTTTCTCAGTTCATTGTAGTCCCTGGTTAATGCCACCCACTCCGCTTCACGGATTGGTGTGGTGTCTATCCATCCCTGATAGGTCTTAATCTGATTAAGAAGATTTTCGCTCTCATCGCGCAGGTTCTTTAGGTTCAGCTCAATTTCTTTCAGTTGTATGGCAAAATCACCGGTGATGGCTCCTTTAGAAGAAGGAGGCGATACCGCTACTTTCTCCGTAGTGTGCCTCGTTACGGTGGGCCGAGAAGCTGCTTCCTGCTCAAGCTGCTGAACTTGACTTTCCGCCCGTTTTACTGCTGGATGGTCGGGAGTATACCGGGCCATAAGTCCTTGCAGGTTTTTTCGTGCTTCCGCAAGATCATTATTTACCGCACCGGCCGATGATGAACTGCCTGAGGAGGCGCTTCGGCCTCTTTGACTTGCAAGCTGCTCTGAAACCAAAAGTCGAGTTTGTTCCAGCGTATGAATATTGGTTTGAGTGGCCTGAAATTGTTCATGCAGAGCATTGAGCCGAGCCATATTCGATTGTCGCTGATCGGGCATTTCGTTGTAATACTTCAACTTGTAATCCCGCATGAGAGCGTCTTTTTTGTCAAGAGATTCCTTGGACATACGCAACTCATCCTGCACGTACGAGGTCGTTTCCGTGGCCCGTTCCTCCCGTACTCGTAAATTCTCCTCGATAAATTTGGAGGCCAGTGCGTTGGTCACCCGCATGACTACACGCGGATCCGGTCCTTGATAGGAGACAGTGAAGACATTGCCCTTGGTCCGCTGCACACTAATACGAATGTGCTCGGTCCGCATTTTGCCGATAACATCCTCAATGGGCATCTTTTCCCGCATTTCAGGGTAGAGATTGAACTCCTGAATGATCTTTTCAAGGCTTGTCCGGCTGGTGACCTGCTGGGTCACGGTGTTGACCATTTCGTCTATCCGTTTTTCTTCATCTTGCGAGAGCTTGGATGGATTGATTTTCTGTTGCTGATAGATAATGGAGGCGGTGGATTGATAGATCTTGGGCGTGGTGAGATAGATGAAAATGCCAACGGTAAGGGCTGAGAGGAGGCATCCGATAATCAGTTTGTGCCAACTGAAAAATAAATTTAAATATTTTTTGACGACGTCTAATTGTTGCTGCTCGGTATTCATTGTTCCCTATGAGTTTTCATGAAGTTCGTTAAGTTAACGGCTGTCTGTGCCACGCTATTTTTTAGTCTACGCTCTTTAATGCTTGCTTGCCAAGCTTTTGCATGGGGTCTGAGTGAGCTTGTAATCCTGGATTGCGGGAGGAGATTATGTAGAAGCTACCATTTAAGTAGATCTTTGGCCGCCGATAACTGAAGAAGAATACGATGATCATCATATTCGTTTGTAGCAAGATCAGCTATATGGTTGACATAAGTATAACGGAGAGAAAGCTGATACCATTGGGAAAATGAATAGGCCAAGAGGGCATCCCCTTGCAGCTCTTGTTCTTTCTCCTGAGGGAGTCGATCGAGGTAGGTGTCATCCCGAAAAGAGAGGCCGGCCATGCCGGTAATGTCTTTTGTAAAGGTGTGATTGAAGGTATTCCTGATCATCCAGTACCGACTGAGTCCCAGATTGTCAACACCGCTGAATTGTTGTTCATCCAGGCCGCTGTCGGCAGAAAGAACCCAGGAGCTTTTTTCCCAGGCCTGGTTAAGGGATAGTCGCATATAGAAGGCGTTTGTGTCGGCGCTATCGCGTTGGAGCAGGGACGCACCAGCTTCACCGCCAAGGCTGAGAGTGGGCGAAATGCGGTGGTTGGCACCAGCCGACAGGGTGTGGGAATCGTAATCTTCCTTAATCCCATCGTAGTCCGTCTGGGAATATCCGTAATGGCCAAAAATGCTGCTGAAGGGAGTGAAGTTATAATAGAGATAAGCATCAGTGGCGTTTGTGGTCAGGTCCTCCGAATTGTTGTTGGTGGAGGTAGTGCCGGTTAATGGCTCGATATCATCAAAGTCACCTTTTATAAATCGGTAGGCAAGCTTCGTGTCCCATTGTTGATTCCAGCGGTGCATGATGGATGCGTGTGGCGAGTTTTTAACAAAATCAGCAATAGTCTCGTCCTCGTTGTCCAGAATATAATGTTGATATCCAATATTTACGGTGCTTTCCTGGGCGTATTCATAGTCAGCTGATGTTGTGAAATTATTGGTCCAGTAGCGGTTTTGTCCGCGCTGATCGTTGATCTGAATGGAATCTGGCCTGCCGGCTGTGCCGTAATAGGGGTTGCCTTGATTTGCTTGCAGGTTGGATGCGGAATCCGAATAGGGTTCATCGGTTAAAATATAGGTGTCCAGGAAATGGATTTGCAATTTCTGGGATAGCAGAAGATCATATTTGGCAGAGGCAAATTGATCCATATACTTATCATCGTTTCGATAGTTATAGACAATGCCGGGAGCATACTTCAACGAAAGGGTATTTGTTGGTTCGGAACGGGTGTAGAGCATGCTAGGAGTAAGGATGGATTTCCATTCCGATTCGTCATTGGAGGAGGCTCGGTAGATATTGGAGTCATATGCCTGTCCCAGTGATATGCCGCCGTTCAGCGTGTTTTCCGCAGCTGTTGCGACAAGAGGAAAGAACAGAGGAAGGGCAAGAATAAGCCTGGCGAGATTTTGTTTTTCAGGTGCGCGCATCTTTTATAATCCTTCTGGTATGTCTGGTATATCGAGGGGGCTGTTAAGAGAGAACTATTAGATTTTTAAATCCTGGTTGCGGCTTAAGGAATGACAATGGTGTCACCAGGATTGATCGTAACATTTTGCCCGATGTTTTCTCCGCCTAAAAATGAATCGTAGTCAAAGTAGTTGATCTTTTTGGATGCTCCCGGCTTGCTGACGATCATGATTTTAGATTTCTTGGCCCATTCGAGAAGGCCTCCTGCTCTGCCGATGGCTTGAAGAACGGTAATCGGCTGGGTAATAAGATATTCGCCGGGTGTTTTGATTTGACCCAGCACGTAATAGACCTTGCTCTTACTTTCTGCCAGGATCACGGTTACATTGGGGTTTCCAACAAATTTTGTCAATTTCTCCGAGATGTTTTTGGCAAGGACTGTGGCGGTAATGTCCGATGCTTGAACATCTCCAATGAGGGGCAGAGAGATCTTGCCGTCAATACGGACAAAAACAGCTTTAGAAATCTCGGGCTCGCCAAAAACCGAAATCTCAAGCTTGTCCCCAGCGCCAAAGGTATATTCCGGTGTTGAGCCTTCCTCGCTTTTTACGGACTCAGCCTGAGCTGGGGTTGCGTGAAGCAGACAAAGACCCAAAATAAATGTCAGAAAAAAGAAGAGAACTGGCTTTTTTGCACTTTTTGCCCATTTTTTTTCGTTCATTATCATTGCAGAACTCATTTGACACCTCAATTGTAAAAAATAATATCATAATATGATAAGTTTTTTTTCTTGTCTTATGGTGAGATAACTAGGAAACTATATGATATTTTATAAAATTAGTATATTAAAAGTAGATTATTTTTCAGTTTTCTCTTTTTTATTTAATGGATGGAGTTCATTATGAATCAATTTAGCAGATTATTTTCCTGTCTGTGTGTTTGCTTTTTTCTTTTTACGATGATTGGTTGTGCGTCTGACGCAGAAAAAAAGGCCCGCCATTATCAAAAAGGCATGGAATATGTCGCTGCCAATAATGATAAGGCGGCCATTGTTGAATTTCGGAATGCTGTTCAGATTGACTCTAAATATGCTGCTGCACGTTATCAGCTGGGACTCGCCTATCTGAAAACGAATCAGGGAAGTGAGGCATTTAAGGAACTGGAACGGGCTGCAAGCCTTGATCCGACTAATATGGATGCCTTAATAAAGGTAGCCGAGCTCAATTTTCTCGGGAAGAATTTAAAGGAAGGCCGGGCGCGGGTCACGGCCATCCTCGATGTTAATAAAGACTTTCCTGATGCCTATGCACTGCTTGCCCAGATTGAGTTGGCCGAAGGCCATGGCGTGGAGGCTGAGAAGGCTATTGTGCAAGCCATCAAACTGAAACCGGAGGTAGGACGGTATTACATTATTCATGGGCGTATCCTGAGTGCCTTGAATCAAATCAGTGGAGCCGAGACGGCTTTGAAAAAAGCCATAGAGCTTGATCCCGTTCCTAATAATTTTAAAGCCCTTGTAGCCTTTTATATGGGCCAGAAAAAAGAGAAGGAGGCAGAACAGATTCTGCTGGAATTGCAGGCCAAGAATCCAGAAGCTCCTGAATCGTATATAGATCTTGGGATGTTCTATATGAAAAAAGGGGATGTCGCAGCTGCGGAGAAAAATATTCTGATAGCGCTTGAGAAAAAACCGGACTCCGCAGAGCTTTATTTAATGCTGGCGAATTTTTATTATAAAACCAGAAATTTTGAAAAGGCGGAAAAGGCCTATAGGGATGCCATTGGCAAATCAGCAAAACCAGATGACAATAAGGCTATCCTGGCGAATTTTTATTATGAGACGGGGAAATATGACCTGGCCGCTCAGGAGGTCACGCCAATTTTGACTAATAATGCGCAGCACCCCATGGCCAGTCTTGTTCAGGCCAAATTGTTGATTCGGGATCAGAAAAACAATGAAGCCCTTGTCATACTTGACCGCTTGGTTCGTGATGTTCCCCGGTGGGGCGAGGCATCGTACCTGAAAGGGGTGGTGCATCTCAATAAGGGGGAAACGGAGCTCTCCTATAATGCCGTTGATCAGGCCTTGAAACTTGCGCCCTATGATCCAGACGCACGAACTTTGATGGCCCATCACCTGTTCTTGAAACGAGATTTTGAGGCTGCCAGGAAAGAGGCCATCATGGTATTGCAAGTTGCACCCAGCAATTTTCGGGCGGCAATCATCCTTGGAAAATCGTTTATGGCGTTAGGGAAAACAGATGATGCGGTTAGATTGTTTACCGAGATGGAAGGTCAGGCTCCGGACAATGTCGAAATTTTGTACAATAAGGCCGTTGCCTGTCTGGCCCAAAAGGATATGCAAAAGGCAGCCGCTGCCTTTGAAAAGATTCTGACCATAAAATCAGACTTCACACCGGCACTGGTTGCCATGAGCGGTATCCTTATTCAGGACAAAAAGGTTGACCAGGCAATCGCTCTGGTTAGAAAGCATCTGCAGGAGTCACCTAAGAATCTTGATTATTATCTTTTACTGGCTGGAATTCTTGAAAAATATGATTCATCTCCAGATGAGGCCCTAAAGCTTTTACGACAGGCTCAGGAAATTTCCCCCGATTCTCCCCGTGTTTATAGCGCTATTTCTGTTCTTTTGGTCCGCATGGGGAAAAATGAAGAGGCTCTCAAGGAGTATAAACTGCTTGTTGAAAAGAACCCGTCCGATGTTAGGGGCTATATGGCCTTGGGAACATTGCTTGATCAAAGTGGCGATGCCGTCGGTGCGAAAGCCGCATATGAAAAGGCTCTGACCCTTCGTCCAAAATTTGCCGCTGCCGCCAACAATCTGGCATGGCTGATTGCCAAAAGTCCGGAGCCGGATCTCGGCGAGGCCTTACGTCTCTCACTTATGGCCAAGGAGGCATTTCCGGAAGATCCTTTTATCGCCGATACTCTGGGGTGGATCCATTATAAACGGGGTTCCCATAAACTAGCCCTCACCCAGTTTGTTATGGCCACGGAAAAATCACCTGAGTTGGGCACGCTGCGATATCATCTTGCCCTTGCCCTTGTCGCTGACGGACAGAAAGACCAGGCTAAAAACGAGTTAAACAAGGCGCTGGCTTCGAAGGAAAAATTTCCTGAGCATGCTGAAGCGGAAAAGTTACTGAAAGAAATCACCCTGTAAGGCTATCAAAAGCGGGTTGAAGACTTCTTCATTTTAAATGAAAAAAATCCACGTTATCGGTGATATCCATGGATGTCTCGATCCTCTCAAACGGCTGTTGGCAAAGATCAATCCCGATCCCATACAGGATCGGGTCATCTTTCTTGGTGATTATGTCAATCGTGGCCCTCAAAGTAAGCAGGTTATCTCAGAACTGATCGAGTTTAAAAGATGCTTCCCAAGGACGATTTTTTTGAAGGGGAATCACGAGGAGATGTTTTTACAGTATCTTCACGGACAGGAAGATACTCTCTTCCTTCAGGTTGGCGGGTTGGCCACTTTGCAGAGTTATGGGGTCATTCTTCCGGATGTTGAGCAGGCATTGCGTGCGGTTCCGGAATCTCATCGTCAATTTTTCATGAGTCTTCTGCCCTGCTGGGAAGAGGATCTGTATGTTTTTGTTCATGCCGGGCTCGAGCAGGGCCGCCATCTTGCTCTGCAGAGTCCGGAGTGGCTGTATTGGGCAGACCGGGATCGATTTCTACGGCAGGAGTTTGTTGGGCTGAAGGGGGTTGTTTTTGGACATTTCGTGCAGGAGCAGCCGTTGATTCTGGATAATAAAGTGGGCATTGACTGCGGGGCGGTGTATGGCGGTCAACTTGTTTGTCTGATTCTTCCTGAGATGGAGTTTGTTAAGGTCGAGTCATCTGCGTACTGGCCGCCGGCAGGGATTTGATAAGGGGGCTGGGCATGTACAGCGCCTAATTCTGGTCTGTTTCGCACTGTTGCGCCACCGCTTGTCTGTCTTCTCGGTTTTATTAGCCGCCTACCCTCTGAAATTATTCATTAACGATTTCAATCTCAACGCGTCTGGTCCCCTGATTTATGTTCGAGTCTTGTGGTGACGTTACGTGACTGACGCTCCTGATTTTGTCGGGAGAGATACCTTTTCCTGCTAAAATATTCTTCACAGCCGTGGCCCGAAAGCCGGCTAGTTTCATGTTGTATTGGGCGCTTCCGGTGGCGTCGGTATAGCCATGCACAACGATTTTTCCCGTATTGTGATATAAGGCTGACTTAGCCAGTTTTTCCAGCTCTACGAGTGATGCTGCATCGATGTCAACGGAGTCACGCTCAAAAGAAATAGTAAGTTTTTTAGGAAGAGGATCTGGGGCCGGGTCGGGAGTTTTGCTCGGGGCTTCTATTTTGCTGATCGTAGCGGGAGCGTTGTTTTCGGCGGAGACGTTGTCTTTAGCTGGCACCGATGTTTCCGGTTGAGATTCAGGGAGCGGTTGAGCGGTAACCTGAGCGGGCGGTGACGGAGGGATTGCTGCGGCAGGAATTTTTGTGGGAGGTTCAGCCGGAGGCTTGGGAAACGTAACTGCCTGCTCCTTGCCGAAGATCCCTGGTAGGATCTTCTGGATTTGTGTAAAGGTAGGAGCAAAGGCCGGTATTGATGAGCCGAGAAAGGCAGAAAGTAGGAGCAACAGGATGAAACCAATGGCAGCATACGTAAAAGAGTTGAATCTTTTACGTGCACTGGGGGCTGGCGGCTTGTTTTGTGTTTTTTCTATTCGATTTCTTTCCTGATGGGCTTTTGTGGCTAAAGAAATATCCAGTTCCTGAACACATTCTTTGATGGTTTTCTTATCGATCTGTTTGTCGGATGATATAAATCCGGTCAGCAGAGCCCGATCGCAAATGACATTAATCAGACGCGGGTATCCTTTTGAAAACTCGTAGATTTCTCTAATTGCACTCTTCTCGAAGATTTTTCTTGTTGCCCCGGCTACACTCAGGCGATGTCCAATATATTCTTCTGTTTCCTCCAGGGAGAGCGAGGGAAGATTGTAGGTGACGGTTATTCTTTGCCGGATGGCCTTGTTTTCTGGAAGAAGAAGAATATCGTTGAATTCAAGCTGGCCGACAAAGAAGATATTGATCAGCTTTACCCCGTTTTGTTCGAGGTTGGAAAAGAGTCTGATCTCTTCCAGGAGGTCATGGCTCAATAGTTGGCATTCATCGACGATGAGCAGAAGTCTTTTGCCGCGATAGTGCTGTTCCAGCAGGAGCTCGCGGAAGGCAAGGAGAAATTGACCTTTGCTGGTAAAGTCCCCGGATATGCCAAAGGCTCTGGCGATGTGGAGGAAAAAATCCAGTTTTTCCAGCTTCGGGTCATTAATGACCGCCACCATTTCGTTTTTATCAAGAACCTGCAATAAGGCATTGATAATGGTTGTCTTGCCGACGCCGACATCCCCGGTGAGCAGGAGGAAGCTCTTGTTCTCCAGCAGGCCGTATTTCAGGGTGGCCAGGGCTTCTTTGTGTTTTTCGCCGTACCAGAGAAATGCCGGATCGGTGTTTATCTGAAAGGGTTTCTGGGCAAGGTGATAATATTCGAGGTACATTTTTTCTCTTGTAATGAAGGGATTCAGTGGTGCTGATTGCTGGAAATAAGAATGGAATGGGGGCTTTTTTTTGTCGAAGTCATTCCTTTATCGCAAAATTACCATAGGATAGTGTTTATTGATTGTCAATAGAGTAGGCAGGAGTTGCGCGCGGCAGGAAAGGGCTCTGTTGGTCAAGCCGTTTTTATAAAAAAATCGTGAAGATGGGACGAGGTGAAGTGTGACACCTGGTGTGGTGAGCACGCGTCTTGTTCTTGAGAAATAACGGAAATAAATGGAAAATATCCTCTGGTGGCACTGGCTTGTTCTTGGAGTGATTCTGGTTCTCATGGAGCTGGTGGTTCCTTCGTTCACCATTTTTTGGTTTGGCTTGGGGGCGCTCTTGACCGGCCTGCTGCTGGTCTTGCTCCCTGAGGTTGCCTTGAAGTGGCAAATACTGGTGTTTATGGTATCGAGTATTGGATTTACAACCTGCTGGTTTTACTTTTTTGTCCCCCGGAAAAAAATGAAGACCATCCTTCTTGATGAGCAGGCAGCCATCGGCCAGACCGGGATTGCCGCCACTCGTGCCCGGGTTCCCGGGGAAAAAGGGCGAGTGGTTTTTTCGGTGCCGGTGCTGGGTGAGGAGTCCTGGAGTTATTTAGCCGATGAGCCCATCGACACCGGCAACCGGTTGCGGGTGGTGGAAGTTTGTCTGGTTCAGGAAGAGCGGGTACTGAAGGTCGAAAAAGTAGGCTGATATTTTTAGTGACTTACAGATTACAGATTATTTTCTTGTTTTTTTACAAGAAAATAATCTACCAAAGGCACTTGTCCCGTTCATCGGGGCTTGAGAACGTCTTTGCAGGGTTGAACTTTTAAAAGGAGAAGAACTATGAACGTAGGACTGATTATAGTTATAGCGCTTCTGGCATTGGTGGTCGCGACCATTGTCAACGGGGTAAAGATCGTGCCGCAGGGCTTCGAGTTTGTGATCATGCGTCTGGGAAAATATCATGCGACGCTTATGCCCGGACTGAATCTGATTATTCCCTATATCGACACCATCGCCGCCAAGGTCACGAGAAAGGATATCTCCCTGGAGATTCCCAGCCAGGAGGTGATCACCCGGGATAACGCGGTGATCATCACCAACGCCATCGCCTTTATCAATATTCATACCCCGCACAAGGCCATTTTCGGCATCGACAATTATGAGCATGCCACCAGCAATCTGATCATGACCAATCTGCGGGCCATCGTCGGCCAGATGGATCTTGATGATGCCCTCAGTTCGCGCGAGCAGATCAAGGTTAAGCTGATTCAGGCCATTGCCAATGAACTGGAGGACTGGGGACTGACGGTCAAGAGTATTGAGATTCAGGACATCAAACCTTCGACCACCATGCAGGCCTCCATGGAGCGGCAGGCGGCGGCGGAGCGTATCCGGCGGGCTGCCATCACCGAGGCCGAAGGGGAAAAACAGGCCGCCATCTTGATTGCCGAAGGGCAGAAACAGAAGGCCATTCTGGTGGCGGAGGGAAATCTTGAGGCCTCCAGGCGTGATGCCGAGGCCCGCATTGTCCTGGCCAACGCCACGAAAGATGCCTTGGCACTGGTTCAGCAGGGGCTTGGCTCCGACCAGCTGCCGGCCCTGTATCTGCTGGGAGAAAAATATATCGCCACCCTGCAGCAACTGAGTACTTCCGAGAATAGTAAGACCGTGATCCTGCCGGCGGATTTACCGGCGGCATTACAGGGAATGTTTGGATTGAAGATGAAATAAAGGGAGAGGTGGCTCTAATTGATTGGACCGAGAGTCCTTTGTATTCCGTTCACGAGCCGTCATTCCCGCGTAGGCGGGAATCCATATTGCACTGAATTAGCTTCTGGTTCCCATGCCCCGCATGGGAACCAGATGGTGTGCGAGACTTCGTGAGCCTCGATACCGTCCGCGAGTCGTCCAGACAGGATTCAGGGTGTCCGACCGTTGCCGTTGCCGTTGTTGCTTTGCAGGATCTGCAGGCGCTGATAGATGCCGGGACGCGCCATCAACTCCTCGTGGTTACCTTCCTCGGCCAGACGGCCGTGATCCATAACCAGAATACGGTCGGCCCTGCGGATGGTGGAGAGCCGGTGGGCGATGACCACACTGGTCCGGTTGGCTAGCGTAGCGGCCATGGCCTTCTCGATGAGCATTTCGGTTTCGGTGTCAATGGAGGCGGTGGCCTCGTCGAGGACCAGGATGCGTGGGTCGCGCGCCAGCACCCGCGCCAGGGCCAGGAGTTGTCGCTGGCCGGCGGAAAAATCAAGTCCCGTCTCACCGATGCGGGTCTCAAGCCCCTCCGGCAGTCCTTCGATCAGGGAGGTGAGCTGGGCGGTGGCGATAACCTCTTGCAATCGTGCCGCGCTCAACTGCCTGCCAAGAACGATATTCTCCCGCATTGAGGCCGGAAAAAGATACACCTCCTGCATAACCAGACCAATCTGCCCGCGAAAAAAGAGGGGATCGAGGGTACGAAGGTCAATCCCATCCAGTTTCACCATTCCCCCATCGGGGTCGTAGAATCTTTCCAGAAGGCTGATGATGGTGGTCTTCCCGGCGCCGGTGGCCCCGACGATGGCCACGGTTTCGCCAGGAGCAACCCGGAAACTCAGATCACGCAGCACCGGTTGCTCCAGGCTGTAGCCGAAAGTCACCTCGGAAAATTCGATCTCACCGCGCAACCGTGCCGGTCGCACCGGATTTTCGGGGATGGTCAGGGTGTTTTCGGTATCTAACAGCTGGAAGATCCGCTCCGCCGAAGCCAGGGCCGACTGCACCACCGAATACTTCTGGGAAAGTTCGCGCAAGGGCTGAAAGAATAAGCGCATATAGGCGAGGAAGGCGACCAGCATGCCGATGCTCATCTGGTTCTGGATAATCTGGCCGCCGCCGTACCAGATGATCAGCGCAATCGCCAGAGAGCTCAAGACATCCAAAAGGGGCATGAAGATGCCGAAGATCTTGATCTGATAGAGGCTCCGTTCCAGATAGGCCTCGTTCAAATCCTCAAATCGGGCGCAGGTGTACTTTTCCCTGGAGAAGAGCTGGATGATGCTGATGCCGCCGATGGCCTCCTGCAGAAAGGAGTTGAGCCGGGCCAGCTGGGTGCGGATGTCGCGGAAGGCGAGGCGGGCCAGGCGGCTGAAGAGGACGGTGTTAAAAAGGATAATCGGTACCAGCACCAGCATCATCAGGGCCAGTCGCCAGTTCATCAGCAGCAGGATCACCAGGATCGCCACCAGCCGCACCAGATCGTTGAAAAGGGTGACGATGACCGAGGTGAACATCTCGTGCATGTTCTGGATATCATTGGTCAGCCGGGTCACCAGCTTGCCCACCGGATTGCGGTTAAAGAAAGGATTGGCAAGCCCGATCATGTGACGGAAGAGGTCCTGGCGCAGGGCGTGCATGATACGCTGCCCGGCCCATTCCAGCACCACCACCTGCAGAAAGTTGGCAAAAAAATCGGCCACCATGAGTAAGAAGAAGAAGCCCGCCAGTCGGGCCACCCCGCTCAGTCGTTCCCCCAGATCCAGTTGCTGATTGGTGATGAACCCGTCCACCGCCAGCCGCATCAGGTAGGGCAGGGCTAGGCTGCAGCCGGTGATGATCAGCGACAGGACAATCGCCAGGGTCACCCACTTCCAGTAGGGCAGGGTATATTTGGCGATGCGTTGCCAGAGATGACGGTCGCCGGCTTTTTTAAGTTGATCTTCCTCGAAATATCCAAAGCCGTTCTGCATCAGGCTGACGCCTCCCCGGCCGTGGTCTGGTGCTGATAAATGGTGCGATAGAAGGGGCTTGTTTCCAACAGTTGCAGATGTGACCCCTGGGCGGCAATACGCCCCTTCTCCATCACGATGATCCGCTCCGCCGCCAGCAGCGGGGCAACCCGGTGCGAGACCAGGATACAGATCCGGCCCGGCAGCCAAGTTCCAAAATTCTCAATGATACGATGCTCAGTATCGGTATCGACGGCGGAGAGCCCGTCGTCGATGATGACGATGGGGCGATCCAGCAGCAGGGCCCGGGCCAGGGCGAGGCGCTGGCGCTGGCCGCCGGAGAGGAGCAGCCCCTTCTCTCCCACCCGGGACTGGTACCCTTCCTTAAAGGCCTCAATCTCTTCATGGATTCCCGCCGCCATGGCCGCCTGCATGATCTCGGCATCACTGGCCCCGGGTCGTCCGAAGGCGATGTTGGTGCGGATAGTGTCGGAGAAGAGAATGGTCTCCTGCGGCACATAGGCGATCTTTGCCCGCAGTCCCGCCAAAGGGAGCCGGTTGTAATCGATCCCGTCCAGGAACAATTTCTCATCCGGCACGGGATAAAGACGGGCCAGAAGCTGGCACAGCGCCGACTTGCCGGAGCCGGTACGACCGACGATTCCCAGCAGACCGGGGGAGATATCGAGGCTCAGGTCGTGAAGGGCCATGGTCTTTTGGCCGGCGTATTGGAACGAGAGATGACGGACGGACAGACTGGTGACGGCCGGCATCGGCAAAGGGTTTTGGGGCTCGCGCAACAGCGGCTCCTCTTCCATCACCCGGCTGATGCGGTAAAGCGAAGTAACCCCGCGCTGGAAGAGGTTGGCCACCCAGCCCATGGCCATCATCGGCCAGGTCAACAATCCCAGATAGGTCATAAAAGCCACAAAATCGCCGATGGAAATGGTGCCGGCAATGGTCAGCCGCCCTCCGAAATAGAGGACCAGCAGCAGACTGGTACTGGCGATCAAGGAGGAAAATGGGGTGAGCACTCCCTGCACCATGGCCAGGCGGATATTGTTGCGAACGAAATCTTTCCCCAGCCGGTCAAACTGCTCGGTCTGGCGCTCTTCCTGGGTATAGGCCTTAATCAGCCGGATGGACATAAGGGTGGAACGGGCGAACTCGGTGAGATCGGAGAACTGCTCCTGGACCCGGTTGTAGCGTTTATGGAGCATGGCCGAGAGCAATCCGGTGAGGATAGCCAGGACCGGCATGGGCGCCAGGGCCAGGAAGGTGAGACCGGGATGGATGTAGGCCATGAAAGCAATGGCGGCCCCGGTCATCATAAAGGCGTCAATAAAAGAGACGATGCCTATGCCGCAGGCCATCTGGACGTTGGTGAGATCGTTGCCGGAAAGGGCCATGATTTCACCCGCCGAGCGGCGATTGAAAAAGGGGCGATCCAGCCGTACCAGACGGCTCAGAAGCAGGTTGCGCAGGTCGCGTTCCAGAAGGCGGGAAAATCCCAGCACCAGATATCTCCAGGTGAAGCGAAAGAGTGCGATCCCTATGGCAAAGGAGAGGATCAGACCACCCTGGCGAAGGAGGGAGGCGGAAGTGGCCTGACCCAGTTGCAGGGAATCCACCGCCTGCTTGATCACCCGGGGGATGTAGAGCTGGATAAGATCCGTGCTCAGTAGGGCAAGAATCCCCCAAAACAGCCGCTGCCAGTATTTCTTGAAATATGGCACCAGCAGCCGGATGGTCTCGCGGGCCTGGATCAGCTGAGTAATGGTGGGAAAGAGTTTAATGTTGCAACCTTTTGCTTGGGAATAATGGATATTTCAGATAGACGTGGTCAGCCCCGATTGTCCTTTCAACCTCAACCCAGGAGCAACCATGACCCACCAAGTTAGTGGTATCATATTTGACACCGCTGTGCCAATAAGAAGAAGAGGAGACAGACCACGAGTATCCTGAATCCGCCCCGTTTCTTTTATTTTTTTTGACGATCTTGTTTTCGTTTGCCGCATCATGTACTCTCAACAGGTTATGTAACTATTCAGGACAAATAGAGATTGCATGATATCCAAGAAAGACATGAGACAGAATCTGCATAGCACCCTGTTGGCCCATTCTGCCTAGTACACTGATAAGCTCGCCCGCTGACGCGGACGAGCTTATCGCAGCTGTTGAGTAAACTCGAACACCTTGACAGGTTCCGCCTAAAGGCTACACCTATCAAGGCGTTCGAGCCACTGCGCTTCTCAGCATTTATGTAAACAAGTTTACACCAATGCCTGCGATGCTCGAGGCTCAACAGCTGCGTTAGCGCTCCACCCAACCGACTGCTGGGGTTTATCATAAACTAACTTTCACCAATTCCCGGCAAAGCTCGAGGTGAAAACAGAAAAGTTCAAATACAAAATCTCACTTTGGCCCCAACCGAGGATGCAGCCATGCAATTATTTACCCCAAAAAAAATGTTCACAGCCTACATGTTAACAGTATGTCTCTTTGCAGGATTGTACTATCAAAACAAAGGTGGCTTACTTCTAGTAAACATAGAGAAAGAAAGTTCTTTTCGAATAGCAAAACAGAAACTTCTTAATGACATAACCACTGAATTCGTCGCCTATATCAAGGCAGGCCATGATACACATGAAAACACAATCGACATTGAGTCAAAGCTTCTTCCGCCATGGCCAGAAAACCCAATGGCAAGCCCTCACGAAAAGGTTACTATTTTCCTAAATTCCTTTGCGTTAAAAAATATCGACACTTCAGACGGAGCCCTCCTGTCGCTTGATTTCAACGCGTTGATCCAGAACTTATACTATACGGTTAACACAAAACTCCGATTCTATCTGACTTCATGGGAGCCACCAGTAATAATTGGAAATTCATTTTTGAATCAGCCTGTCGAAAACTATACGACCATAGTCATAGAGGCTGTCGAGGGAAAGAACCTGTTGGAATATGGAGAAAACCGCTTTTTATCCCTTGGGGAGTTATTTTGTAACCCTGGCAACCAAAACAAGCCTAGAATATTAATAAGTAACGACCTTAGTAGAATGCTTCAGCACTTTGCTCTTTTACAAGAAGGGTATTTGTCTCGAGACACGACCTTTGATTTTAGCCATGCATTGCGATGCTTGTATTTTAGTTTTGTTACGATCAGCACCCTTGGCTATGGAGACATTTCACCAGTTTCCGACTCTATGCGGGCGCTGGTTATGATTGAATCTTTTCTAGGTTTGGTTCTAATGGGGCTATTTATTGTCCTTTTAACTGACCATGACCAGAAAAATAGAAACCATCTGAACAGTCATCTCTCGAACTTGCTAATAAAAATCAAAAACAGGCTAACAAGTCAATAAACCTGACCGGAAATAGCCGCGTTCTTAAAAGGTGGGCAGCGTGTCGGCCGGCAGGTTATTTCACCGTTATGTTTGCAAGGAGAAGGTTATATGCCTCAAAAAGGAACAATTTATAGAATTCTGATTGCTTCGCCCTCTGATTGCGTGAAGGAGCGGTCAGCTATCCCTGAAACTATCTATTCATGGAATTCAGTTCATTCCTTCCATACTGGTATAATGTTAGAGCCAGTTATGTGGGAAACCCATGTGATCCCGGAATTAGGGAACCGACCACAAGAAATAATAAACAATCAGATAGTCGATTCATGTGATTTTCTTATTGGTGCGTTTTGGACTCGAATGGGAACGGCAACGGAAGAACACGTCTCTGGTACAGCAGAAGAAATTGATAGGCTTAGAAACCAGGGAAAGAAAATTTTTCTATATTTTTCATCTGCACCTGTTGTCCCAGAAAGCATCGATCCAGATCAATATAAGGCACTTGTTGAATACAAAAAAAGTTTGAGGGGGCAAGGAATAACATTTGAATATTCAAACATTGGTGAGTTCCGTGAAATGTTACAACGACACCTGTCTTCATTAATGGCTTCAATTACAAAAGAAAATGGCATTGCTGAGCCAGAAAAAGAGGGGAAAATTGAAAATTCTCAAATAGAAATGTTCAAATCCCAGATTGAAACTTTTCTTAGAAAATTAGATGCAAGGTGGGTTTCAGAAAAAGACAGTGGACCACATAATATAGAGGATGCCCAGTATATAATTAGTTCATCCCTTGACGATCTTATAAATTATCGTTCGCAAATTGTTTCCGACCCAGAGAACAAATTGTTACCTATTTTTAGTGAGGCTACAAAAATAATGAAGGAACTTGGCCGTCATCAATTATATATGGACGGTGGAAAATCATTCCAGGAGTTTTGGGAAAAGGGAGATGCTGCAATAGAATTATTAAAGAAATTACCATTGGCATTATCTAACTGAAATTTCACATAACAAACGAGTAAACGCAGACGGCTGGGACCAGCTTTCCTCTGGCCAAGTTCATTGGCCACCGCTGGTTACCCTAATCGTTATGCAATTTAGAAACAATCAAAGAGAGGAGTTCTAAATGAGTACAAAACAAATTCATGTTTTTATCAGTCACGCATGGGCTCACTCTGGTCACTACGATACGTTGGCTGGTTGGATATTCAACGAAAATTGGAGCTCAGGGCAGGCATCACTCGATTTTCGAGACTTTTCAGTTCCCAAGAATGATCCTATCCACAATGCAAACAATGATCTTCAGTTGAAGAAGGCTCTATTCAACCAAATATCGCGAAGCCACATTATTGTAATCCCAACGGGGATGTACACGAATTACAGCAAATGGATTCAAAAAGAAATTGAAGGTGCCGCAGGGTATGGAAAACCAATACTTGGTGTAAATCCGTGGGGAGCCCAACGCACTTCAAGGGTTGTAAGTGCAGTAGCTTCGAAAACAGTCGGTTGGAATAAGAATTCAGTCGTTGGGGCTATTTGGGAGCTTTATAAACCGTGAACGACTTAAAAATAACATCGTCAGATTTGCCCGGTCTGTATCAATCAGCTGACCAAGCTTCTTTAGACGCTCAATGCATATATTTTAAAAGCTTAAAATGGTACCTGATACTTCTTGTCCTTGCTGCCCTTATTGCTTTTATGTGGCCGAACGATGCTTTTGGGGCTTTATCCTCAGCTAGTTTATTTCTTGTCACCTTAGGCATACTCATATTTATTCGGGTACAACGTCCTGATGATACTTGGTACAACGGCAGAGCTGTCGCCGAGTCTGTAAAAACCAGAGCTTGGCGTTGGATGATGTGCGCCGAGCCATATGAGGATACCGAGAATATAAAAATTGTTTCAGGGCAATTTATTAATGATTTAAGGGCTATTTTGAGTCAAAACCGTAGCTTGTCGCATTTTCTTCAACCTGCTGTCGGAATTAAAGATCCTATCTCAGACAAAATGACTTTAGTTAGATCTCTTTCTGTTCTTGAAAGACTAGGAATTTATGCTGAACAAAGGATACAAAACCAAGCAAACTTTTATTCTATAAAATCTCAATTCAATAAGCGTCGAGCAAGGCAATGGTTTTGGGTGTCGGTGGTTTTACATGCCTTAGCAATATTGACGCTTTTGTACCGTATTAAAGATCCAATGATTAGTCTCCCCG
Organism: Desulfobulbaceae bacterium; assembly: GCA_009773475.1. Classification (GTDB taxonomy): domain Bacteria; phylum Desulfobacterota; class Desulfobulbia; order Desulfobulbales; family Desulfocapsaceae; genus UBA2270. Next base: position 242,676 of record WSXV01000001.1, read on the forward strand.
TCGAAGTTATAGCAACCGCTGCTGGTGCTGTTTTAACTTGGCTCCAGGCAAAAAAACACAACGAATTGAATTCTGCTTATGCACTAACGGCACACGAAATAGTTTTGATTAGAGGAGAAGCTTTATCTATCAAGAATGAAAAGCAACTATCTGAATTTATTGTCGATAGTGAAGCTGCGTTTTCTCGCGAGCACACTCAGTGGGTGGCAAGAAAAGGAGATTGATGCATAACAAAATTAGGTTCCTCACACAAATCTGAAAGGAAGGGTCATAAAAGGGGTCAGGTCTTGCAATCCAACAATTAACCCTTTATGATAAATTCATGGCAAGACCTTTGAGAATAGAACTGGCGGGTGGCCTCTACCATGTGACCTCTCGCGGTGATCGGCGCGAGGATATTTTTCTCTGCGAGACGGACCGGTATGTTTGGTTGGAAATCTTGGGTGAGGTGTGTAAAAGGTTTCATTGGACCTGTCATGCCTGGTGCCAGCTGACCAATCACTATCATCTTGTGGTGGAGACGGTCGAAGGTAATCTTTCTCAAGGCATGCGACACCTCAATGGGGTGTACACCCAGAAACTCAACCGTACTCATCATAGAGTTGGTCATGTTTTTCAGGGACGCTACCGGGCAATCATGGTGGAAAAGGATTCGCACCTCCTGGAATTGATGCGGTATGTGGTGCTTAATCCCGTACGGGCTGGAATGGTCGGTGCTGCAGGGGATTGGCCGTGGAGTTCCTATGGCGCCATGGTTGGTATGGCCAGTCGGCCTGGCTGGCTACAGACTGACTGGATCTTGGGACAGTTTGGGACTACTCACGGCAAGGCTGTAATGGGCTATATGGATTTTGTTCAAGAAGGGGTGGGCCAGCCTGGTGTGTGGGAGTCCTTGCGCGGCCAGATTTATCTCGGCTCTGAGGCGTTCGTGGAGCGGATGCAAATGTTAGTTGCGGACCGAGCTGCAATGACCGAAATTCCTCGCGCCCAACGTCGGCCGCAGGCTAAGCCAATTGAACACTACCGCGATACCATAGCAGATAAAAAAACTGCCATGGTTGCTGCATATGCCACCGGCGATTATACCATGCAAGAAATCGCGACCTGCTTCAGCGTTCATTATGCAACTGTAAGCCGGGCTGTAAGGCAAAAGTAAAAGATGTCGATGCTTGATTGCAAGACCTGACCCCCACTCATGTGACCCCCACTCATGACCCCCACTCATTTATATAACGATTACCATGACAGCAAAGACGCATTTAATCGAAGAAACTATATCCTTTGTCAAGGATTCGTTAAAAAACGCTGAAGGCGGTCATGATTGGTGGCACATTTATCGGGTATGGAATGGGGCAAAATTAATTGCGAAAACTGAACCAGGTGATCGTGCAATAATTGAACTTGGAGCCCTCTTGCATGATATTGCTGATTCAAAATTTTATAATGGAGATGAAGAAATTGGACCGTATAAAGCGAGACAATTCTTAACTACAAAAAATGTACCTGAGTCTACAATAATTCATATTGAAAATATTCTTTCCAGCATCTCATTTAAAGGAGGGAAGAACATACAACAGTTTAAGTCCCTCGAATTAGACGTAATACAAGATGCTGACAGACTGGATGCAATGGGTGCAATTGGTATCGCCAGGACATTTAATTACGGGGGATATAAAAATTTACAGCTTTATGATCCCGAGATATCTCCCAATCTCGATATGTCAGTTGAAGAATATAAAAACAATGACGCACCAACACTGAATCATTTTTATGAAAAATTGCTTTTACTCAAAGATCGGATGAACACAAAGACTGGTAAAAAGCTGGCAATACAACGTCATGAATTTATGGAGATTTTTTTAGAACATTTTCACCAGGAATGGAAAGGACAAATTTAAGAGAATCACACAATGAGTAATATAGTAGTTCGCGTGACCCGACCCCAAACTGTTTAATGAAGTGGGATATCCCTGATAAATGACAATGCAATTGCTCTCATTGAAAAAAGACAAACTATGACTGATTCTAACTTCTCAAGCCTTCCTCTTTCCAAGGCGATGCTCCACAACCTCGATGAAATTGGGTTTAAAGCAATGACCCCTGTTCAGGCCGAAAGTCTTCCGCATATTTTAAAAAATTGTGATGTTATTGTCCAGGCCAAGACAGGTAGCGGGAAAACAGCCGCATTTGGACTTGGGGTACTACACAAACTTCATGTTAAAAAATTTAGAGTTCAATCTCTTATTCTCTGCCCAACCCGAGAACTGGCGGATCAAGTCGCCAAAGAATTACGTCGTTTAGCCCAAGCTACCCATAATGTTAAGATACTGACTCTTTGCGGTGGGGCTGCCTTTGCCCCTCAATATGAATCGATACTGCATGGGGCTCATATCATTGTGGGAACTCCCGGGCGGGTGTTACAGCATCTGGATAAAGAACATCTTTCTTTAAAAGATCTAGAGATACTGGTCCTTGACGAAGCTGATCGTATGCTCGATATGGGATTTATTGACGACATTAATAGAGTTATTGCCCATACGCCTGAAAATCGTCAGACCTTACTCTTTTCGGCCACCTATCCTGAAAAGATCATGAAATTAAGTTCCGCCATTCAAAAAAACGCTCTTAACATTCAAACCATTTCTGGGGAACAAGCGAATAAGATTACCGAATACTTTTACGAAGTGGCCTACGATAAGAAGATTTCAATGCTTATTAAGGCTATTGCCCACCACAAGCCCCAAAATATCCTGGTTTTTTGCAATACAAAAGTAGAGACACAAGATGTCGCTGATGGTTTATCGGCTGCCGGGATTGATGCCCTGGCAATTCACGGCGACCTGGAACAATATCAACGAAACGATGTTCTAGTCCGCTTTGCTAACAAAAGTTGTTCCGTGCTGGTGGCGACAGATGTGGCGGCGAGAGGGCTTGATATTAAAGAACTTGAAATGGTGGTTAATTACGACATACCCCAAGATGATGAGACGTATACCCACCGTATCGGCAGAACAGGACGTGCCGGCAAAGAGGGCTTGGCAGTCACCCTTTTTACCAGCTTTCAAGCATTTGCAATGGAAGCCTATCGCAATGTGACGCGCAGGTTTGATGATATTGGCAAGCTGAATAAGGTTGCAGATTTCACACTGACCCCACCAAATGTCACCATTGTTTTAGAGGGCGGGAAAAAGGACAGAATGCGGCCTGGCGATATTCTTGGAGCACTCACCGGTGAAGCAGGGATTGAAGGTAAATATGTGGGTAAAATAGATATCTATGATCGGCAAAGCTATGTTGCAATTGAGCGCAGCAGGCTTAAGCAGGCATATTCTTATCTGAAAGACGGCAAGATTAAAGGACGCACATTTCCAGTCTGGATATTTTCTGAAAAAAAATCAGGCGAGGGTGATAAGAAAAAAAAGGCCAAGCCCCCCAGACAGCAATATTAAGGTATAATTGGATATGGATTTGCCGAAATTCCTCGCGCCCAACGTCGGCCGCAGGCTAAGCCAATTGAACACTACCGTGCAACCATAGCAGATAAAAAACCTGCCATGGTTGCTGCGTATACCACCGGCGATTATACCATGCAGGAAATAGCGACCTGTTTCAGCGTCCATTATGCAACTGTAAGCCGGGCTGTAAGGCAAAAGTAAAAGATGTCGATGCTTGATTGCAAGACCTGACCCCCACTCATGTGCGACCCCCACTCATGTGCGACCCCCACTCATGTGACCCCCACTCATGAATTCCATGGTAGACCCCCACTCATTAAGAGAAAAAGGGTGCTTGAAGAGTATTGAAAGGTAGCGACGATGAACAATCCGAAGGAAGATGTCCCCTTTCTTAAAGAGCTCAAGGATTTTCTCCAATTCCTCCAGAATCTCTGGACGATTTTGGCAGGTATCTCAGTCCTGTTTCCTCTTTCAAATGCTCTCGCCAAGATTATTCCTCTGGCTCGATGGCCTGAAGGCGGATTGGCCTATTTTTCTCCTCAACTCTTATCAATCGTCTCTTCCCTGGCCTGCCTTTTCTTACTCCTCTGGATGTTTGGGCATCGTTATCAGCTTGAGAGAAGGAGAATCCAGACACAGAGGAAAGCCGGACTTTCCTTTGCGGCCGGTCTAATCGCACTGATCATTTACCTAACGGTGTATTTTGCTATAGCGAATGATTTTTATTTTGAAGTACTCAAGTGGGAAAGCGACGATTTACGACGGGTGCTTGGCGATATCATCTTGTTGATCACCTACAGCGCGTTCTTCGTGCTTATGACACAAGCATTCATGCTCTTGGGGATGTTGGAGTATTTTGGACGCAAAAGTCACACCGCCTAATTATCTGCAATATTGCTATTACAAAGAGATATCTCTTGAAACAATCCTTTTACGACCTCAATCATTCTGACTTAGAAATGGTGCTCAGTCAGAATGATTTAAACCTCTCAGCAGCGGCAATTCTTTTTAATTGGCATTATAAGAAAAAAGAAAAGGCTCAGTGCTATGAGAAAATTGCCAAAGGTTCATTGGCCTTTTTACAAAATAATTTTGACTTTTCTCTCCCCGAAATTGATACGGTTCATGAGTCAGAAGATCAAACAGTAAAATTCCTTTTTAAGCTTCAAGACAATCACACCGTTGAAACCGTCCTTATTCCGTTTCATAATAAATACTCTCTTTGCCTTTCGTCACAGGTTGGCTGTGCGATGAATTGCTCTTTTTGTTCTACCGGAAAACAAGGACTTACAAGAAATTTGGCGACAAGTGAAATTGTCGGCCAATTTCTCCAGGCTTGGCGTTGGCTCGCGACAAACAGGCCTGGAGAAGAGAGGATTTTAAATATTGTTTTTATGGGACAAGGCGAACCGTTACATAATTTTGATGCCGTCAAAAAAGCGTGCGAGATATTTTTATCAAAACACGGAACTTCAATTGGTGTTCAAAAAATTACAATTTCAACGGCTGGTTATATTCCAGGACTTAAAAGATGGAGCCGGGAAATCCCCGGAGTGAACCTTGCGTTGTCTCTTCATTCGCCCTTTACAGAAAAGAGAAATGAGCTTATGCCCATTAACGCAAAATATCCACTCGATGAAGTATTGAGCTATATCGACAAGATACCTTTACATAAAAAACAATTTATTACCTATGAATATATTTTGATAAAAGACTTTAATGATTCTCCAGATGATGCTCAAAAATTGGGGACGATACTGGCTGGTAAAAGTGCCTATATAAACTTAATTCCTTTTAACGCATTCCCGGGATCACATTATAAGCGTCCGAATTTGGATAAAATTGAAAAATTTAAAGAGGTTTTAGATACGTTTAAAATTCCAACTTTAATAAGAAGTGCGAAAGGCGATGATGTATTAGCAGCATGTGGACAACTCAATTCTAAAAATTAAAGAGCTCTCCAGCGAGGCACTCGGAGTCTCGCACACTCGCGTACCTGCAAGAGCCTCCTATGATAAGAATAAAAGTAAAACTTATACAAACCAAGCCCCGACAAAACATCTTGGATACCCCCATATTTGCCAACTAACGTGGGATGGCCTTGATTCTGTCAAGATCAGGGCTTGCAATCAAATACCATGATGGGGGATCCTCCAATAGCAGGAGACAATGACAACCATGACCCTTCTTAACATTTTTATTTTTCTGGCCGGAATCTATGAGCCTTCCGCCATTCAGCAGCTTTCTGACGGGCGTTTCCTGGTTGTTGAGGATGAAAAGAAGCATCCGTTCAGCCTGGTTACGATCAGCCCTGATGGAAACGTTAACACCACTCCGCTGAGCGCGGGAACATTGAAAGCAGAGGATGATTTCTGGAAGCTGGATGATCTGGAAGGACTCGCCCTCGATCGGTCGGGGTATATCTATGCCCTGACATCCCATTCACGGGACGGTGAGGGCGATGAGAAGAAATCCCGCAACAAACTGGTTCGCTTCCGACTTGAAGGCGACCGTGTGGTTTCGCCAACTGTAGTCAAAGGGCTGAAACCCGCTTTGGTAGCGGCGCACCCGGTTTTTGCTCATGCCGCCGAGATCCAAGACGTCAAGAAAAGCGGGGGACTCAATATCGAGGCGCTGGAGATCAGCCCTGATCAGCAGACGCTGCTGGTCGGTTTCCGCAGTCCGTTACTTGAAAATCGAGCCATCATCGCCTCCATCGAAAATCCTTCTGCGATCTTCGAAACAGGCGAGTCGCCACGAATCGCCGCCAAACTGGAAACGCTGGATCTCGGAGGAAACGGGATTCGCGCAATGTCCTACATTCCCGCACTCAGCGGATATCTCATCGTCAGCGGCCCGGTCGCACGGGAACAGATTCACTTCCAACTCTGGTTCTGGAACGGTCAGTCAGGTAGCCCGGCTCGCCATGTCACCGCCCCTGAAGTGCAAGGATTCGAGCACGCAGAAGGAGTGAGCCCTGCAATCATTGATGGCCAACAACGAATCATGATCGTCAGTGATGACGGAAGCCGCGAAGAAGGACGCTTTGCCCGCTATCTGCTCCTTGATCCCGCCCAGCTCAAGATTGCTCCTTGAACTTTTATCTGTTGAGGTAGTGTAATCGGGGTAGTTAGTGAAGATGAAAACGGTGCCTTGAGTAAACAGCGCCTGATTCTGTCCATCGCTTATGCATTACCACAGTTACTGGCAGCCTATTGTGACGACCAGATGGAAAACTTGATGCACTTAAACTCCATGGCACAAGAAAAACCAGATTACAGCCGGAAGAGTCCGGCTGGGACTGCAAAGTATTTTAGGCAATGTTCGAATATGAGAGTGGTGGAACCCTTGGTACCGTAAATTCCAACCCCCCATTGAGGATGAACCGCCACCATAACTTCAAGTTGATGCCGAATCCCAGGAATTTAACATGTGAGAGAGCAATTTTACGGAAAGCTGCCCGCCTCCATCATAGGGATGCGAGAATCTATGAAACTCCAAACTCCAGTTATAATGAAATAACCAGGAAAAATGGCGGGCGGATAGGGGCAGAGGGGGAGGCCGCAGTGACACGAAACATGGGCGCTATACTTAATGCTTACTTTAACTCAATGATCTGATTCAAACATTCACATATCCTGGTAAAATGGTCATTACGGCATTTTTTAAGGGCGTGTGGTTTTGCGTAACGAGCCCGCCAGTCAAAAGATTTCGGCTGATGACAAAGAACATAACTTGTTTTCCCCTCTTTCGACTTAACCTGTCCAACAGCTACGGCAAAGGGGTTGCTGGCATTATAATCTGCCGTGGTCATGGGCAAGCCTATAACCAGAGATGTTTTGTCATTGAAATTACGCGGAGAAAGCACAAGGAAAGGATGAGTATCTCTCATCTCTTGTCCTGCTTGAGGGTTACAGTCAATCCAGATAATGTCCTTCCGGTCCGGTATCCAGGTATCGGAACTGTTGCGTTTTGTTGACATTACCATCGTTCGGCCCCTAAAAGATTGCTCTGTCGCATAGCTTCACCACCATGTTTTGCAGGGTCGAATTGAGCCAGTCGTTGTTCCAGGGTGAGTGCCGATTCTTCTGCCGGTCGAATCACAACCGCACCATCTTCTACAGTAATTCTAACGCGCTGATCAACATGTAAGTGGGCGGCACGGGAAACTGCCATTGGCAGACGAACACCCAGGTTATTTCCCCATTGTTTAATATCGAGCACAGCTTCTGTCATAACTACCTCCTGTCCAGTTTGCGTTGTTTTTCTTAATATCATACAGCCCATTGTCTAAACAAAAGTCTAAACAATGGGCTGGTGTTTGTCAATAAAAGAAAAAAGCATAAAAATGGGTCACAAATAAGGCTCTATTCTCTCCCTCCTGTCTTCTCTCGATTTCCTTCCCTTCGAACGAGGATCCTCAACTTTTAAGGTTCAGCCTTGATCCTGTCATCACTCCGCTCGCAGCGCCTCCACCGGATGCAGTGCGGCGGCCCGGCGGGCGGGCAGGACGCCGGCCAGCAGGCCGACGACCACGGCGAGTAGTTCGGCTGCGGCGGCGTAGCTCCAGGAGGTATGGGCGGGCAGGGCCGGGATCAGCAGGCTGCACAGCCAGGAACCGCCCACCCCCAGCCCCAGCCCGGCCAGTCCACCGATGGCTGCCAGCACCACCGCCTCTCCCAGAAACAGGGCGAGGATCTGGCTCCGCTCCACCCCCATGGCCCTGAGCAGGCCGATTTCCCCGGTTCGTTCATTGACTGCAATGGACATGATGGTCAGGATGCCGACTCCGCCCACCAGCAGCGATATTCCGCCAATCGCGCCCACCGCAAAGGTCAGGGTGCCCAGTACCCCGCCCAGAACCTCCAGCATCTTTTCCTGGGTGGTGATGGAAAAATCCTCGCTGCCATGCCGGGCCACAAGCACCTTTTTGACCTGTTCGGCAACGCTTGTTGAGCTGCTGCCGGCGCTGTGCAGGAGGTTGATCTCCATAAGACTGTCGCGGTTGAACAGGGCCATGGCCTTGCTGGTGGGGATATAAACGCTGTCGTCCAGGTCAAAGCCCAGTAACTGCCCCTTGGATTCCATGGCGCCGATCACCCGGAACAACTCGCCGCCGATGCGCACCCGCGTCCCCAAGGCCTGGCTGCTGCCGAAGAGTTCCTGGCGAACCTTGCTGCCCAGCACCACAAAAGAGCGGGCCGCCCGGGGAGGATCGTCGGGGAGAAATTGGCCGGCGGCGATTTCAAACCTCCAGACCCGGGCGGCGGAGGCATCCACCCCGTAGATTGTGGTTCGGCGCTGGCGTCCGCCGCTTTCGATGGCGCCATTGCCTTGCACCACCGACACCGTGTCGATGATCTGGGGGATGTTTTTGAGAATCCGGGCGTCCTCGATGGTCAGGGGGCGGACATTGCTGATCAGCGCCCCTGAGATGCCGTGGGTGGTGACCTTGCCGGGATTAATGGAGATCAGGTTGGTGCCGAACTGGGTGAATTCGGCCAGGACAAACTGCTGCAGCCCTTCTCCAAGGGAGGTGAGCAGGACGACTGCGCCGATGCCGACGGCAATGCCTGTTGCGGTGAGAAAGCTGCGCAGTCTCTGGGCGGCGACACTCTTGACGGTGTAGCGGAAGAAATCCTGGGGAAGCATGGGCTGCTCGTTCCTAACGCCGGGCCAGGGCCAGGGCCGGTTCCAGCTCGGCGGCCCGGTGCGCCGGCAGGACGCCGAAGGCAATCCCGCTGATCAGGGCCACGGCGATGGCGATGGCCGGTGACCAGGGGGCAAGCTGTAAGGGAAACTGGGGGAAGAGAACCCCCGCCAGTTGTATGCTGAGCAGGGCCACAATCAGCCCGATGGCCGCCCCGACGGTGGAAAGAAGGGTTGACTCGGCCAGAAAGAGCCCGAGGATCTGGCCGCGTGAGGCGCCGATGGCCTTGAGCAGCCCGATCTCGGCCCGGCGATTGGAGACCGCCACCAGCATGACATTCATGATCATGATACCTGCCACCACCAGACTGATGGCGGCAATCCCGGTCACCGACAGGGTCAGGGCCTTGAAGATACGGTTAAAGGTGGTCAATACCGCATCCTGGGTAATGACCGTGATATCGTCCTCCCCCTCGTGACGGAGGCGGATGGTCTCGAGGATGGATTTCCGGGTTGGTTCGATGGCCGCGCTATTCTTGGCCTCCACCAGGATTCGGAAGAGGGAGGAGGCATTGAAAAGCGATTGGGCGGCGGCCACCGGAATGATCACGATTTCGCCCAGATCCTCACCGAGCGAAACCCCGGGAGAAGAGAGGATGCCGATCACCCGGAAGCGGCGGTCACCAATGCGCAGCCATTTGCCGATGGCAGGTCCGTTGCCGAAGAGCTCCTTCTTGCCTTTCAGACCGATGACGCAGACGGCCTCAGCCCGGGATGGATCGCCGGGCGGCAGGAAGCTCCCCTGGCTTAAGGCAAGATGGCGGATCTCGTAGAGCTCGGCGGTGCTGCCCAGCACCAGCATTTCCCGCTCCAGGCCCTGCACCGAAATGGGGGCGGAACCGGCAATGATCGGCGCGATCCGTCCCACGGTGCGGCCCCGACTCAGGGCCATGGCATCATCGAGGGTCAGGTCGCGGGGCGTCTCGCCCAAAAGCGGCGGCGGTCCGCCGGTGGTCTCGGAACGTCCGGGCAGGACGATGAGAAGGTCGGTACCGAGGGAGGAAAACTGGTCAATCACATACCTTCTGGCGCTGTCGCCCAGGGAGATAAAGACCACCACCGACCCCACCCCGATGGTCATGGCCAGGAGCATGAGCAGAACCCGGCCACGGTTGGCGGTGGCGGCACGGAGGCTGAAGGTGAGGATATCGCGGAGTCGCATGGATTTGGGAAATACTACTATACCGTGTTTGAACATGTAGGTCGGAATCCGTCCGACAATGGCGGTAGCATTAAGCCCTGCTGTCGGACGGATACCGACCTACACATGTGGTCAGACATATGATATTTTTAAAACTTCCAAGTCCCTGAGCCAGGAGAGAGAAAGCAGAAGCAGGTAGCGAGAAGAATGGCTCACGACTACTGCCCCCGGTCTTCTCGCGTCCGTCCCTCTATCCTCCCGTCAACCATCAAGACCTGCCGACGGGATCGTTTGCCCATCTCCGGGTCGTGGGTGACCATGATCAGGGTCATCCCCTGGTGGTTCAGCTCTTCCAGGATCTCTGCCACTTCAATGCCGGAACTGCGATCGAGGTTGCCGGTGGGTTCATCGGCGAGGATCACCGAGGGCTGCATAATCGTAGCCCGGGCGATGGCCACCCGCTGCCGTTGTCCGCCGGAGAGCTGATCCGGCCGGTGCCGGGCGCGGTTGCTCAGGCCAAAGGCGGCCAGGGCGGCGCTCACCCGTGTTTGTCGTTCATCCGGTTTGACGCCGGAGAGGACCAGGGGCAGGGCGACATTGTCAAAGGCGCTGAGGCGCGGCACCAGATGGAAAAACTGAAAGACAAAGCCGATCTTGTGCATGCGGATGGCCGCCTGCTGTTTTTCATCCAGGTTCGAGACCAGGGTGCCGTCCAGCTCGTAAGAACCGCTGTCCGGCCGGTCAAGGAGGCCAAGGATATTGAGCAGAGACGACTTGCCGGACCCCGACGGCCCCATGATGGCGATATACTCACCGGCTTCGGCTGCCATGTTCACATCACGGAGGGCGTGCACCTCTTCCTCCCCCACCATAAAGACCCGCTCGATATGCTGGAGCTGGATCATGGTTTGCGGCTGTCCGGTCCGGATTCTTTTCCGGAGAGCTTGACTGCTATTCCGTCCTTTAAGCCCGGCTGGTCGATGGACAGAACAACCAGTTCGCCTGCCTGCAAGCCTTGCACAACCTCGGTTCGATCCCAGTTGCTCAGGCCTGCCTGGATGGTTCGAGCCTCCAGCCGTCCCTTGTCCGGCTCGTACACATAGACCCTATTTCCCGGCAGCAGGGCCTGGGTGGGGATGCGGACGGTGCTGCCGCGCTCTTCGAGGATGATTTCCACATCGGCGCTGTAGCCGGAAAGAAGGCTCTTGATCTCGATGGAACCGGTGAATTCCATCTCCACCTCTACAGTGCGAGCCTGTTTCTCAAGATCAAGGACATAGGGGGCGATGCGGCGGACGCGGGCCTCAAAATGTTTGTCGCCAAAGGCGTCCATGGTGACCCTGCCCCTGGCGCCCACCACGACCTTGGCGGCGTCCACCTCATCAATGGGGGCGGTCACATAAAAGCAGGAGATGTCGAGGAGTTCGATGGCGGGCAGGGTGGCGATGCCGGGCGGGGAGGGGGTGATGTATTCGTTCAGCTCGCCATGGATCTCGGCGACAATGCCGGGAAATGGAGCCAGCAGGCGGGTGCGTTCAAGCTCGGCGGTGAGGACATCGAGGCGGGCAGCCCTGGTATCGGCGGCAGCAAGGGCCGCCTGATAGGTAAATCGTTTTTCCTCGGCCAGGCTGTTGGCCTTATCCAGAGTTTCTTCGGAGATGGCGGCAATCTTGATCAGGTTCTGGAGGCGCTTGGCTTCCCGGCTGGAGGTCTCCATCTGGACCCGTGCCGATTCCGCCTGGGCTCGGGCAGAGCGCACTTCGCTTGCCGCCAGCTGTTTTTCGGCAATCAGGTCTTTGTTCCACAACTCCAGCAGAAGCTGTCCCTGCTCCACCAGATCGCCTTCCTGCACCGCCAGGACGCTGAGCTGACCGCCGATGGCCGGAGAGAGATGGGCCTGGCGACAGGCCTTGAGGGTGCCGGCACGGGTGTTGGCCACCACTTTTTCAACAAGTCCGCGCTCCACTGGGGCGACCATGACCTCGATCTTGTCCGCAGAAAATCGACGCCAGAGCAAGGCGCCGATGATCAGGACAACGAGCAGGCTGATCCAGAGAAGACGTTGCTTGGGCATGATTACTCCTGTTTTTTTCTCATCCTTGCCCCGAAAAAACCATCAATGGAAGGGCCGGGGCGGGGCGCAAAGCAGCTGTCGCTGACCAGTTCTCGGGCCATGGGCGGCAGGAAGGGGGTGCAGTCTTCGAGCCTGAAATCCGGGTGCTTTGCAAGAAAGAGCCTGATGACCTCCTCGTTTTCTTCGGGTTCCAGGGAACAGGTGGCATAGACCAGGAGACCGTTCGCCGCGACAAGAGCGGCTGACTGGTTCAGCAGCATAAGCTGGATCTGCTGGTATCGGGCAAGATCGCTCTCCTGCCGGTTCCAGCGGATATCCGGGTGTCTGCCGGTTACCCCGGTGCCGGAGCAGGGGGCGTCCACGAGGATGCCGTCAAAGCGAAGGTCGCAATCTGCGGCAAAGTGCTGGAGATCTTTTTCCACCAGGGTTACAGGGGTGTCCGGGTGGAGGCGCAGCATGTTCTCGCGAAATTTCTGCCGGCGCTGTGCATCTGGTTCGACGGCCATGATGGTGATGTCGCTGCCATGCCCGAGCTGGATCAGATTGCTGGTCTTGCCGCCCAGTCCGGCGCAGGCATCGAGGTACAGGCCACCTTTGCGAACCGGGGTCAACAGTTGCGACAGGAGTTGGGCCGCCTCATCCTGGACCTGAAAATGGCCGGCGGCAAAGCCCGGCAAGCGGTTGATGGCTCCATGAAAGTCGGGCAGGATCAGGGCGTCCGGACTGAAGTTTCCAGGTTCTACCTGAATGCCTTCCTGCTCGATGGCGGCCTTAACCGATGCCTGCGTGCTGAGACAGGTGTTGACATTAACAATCAGCGGTGACTGCTGGTTGTTGCCCATGCAGATCCGTCGCGCTTCCTCCTTGCCGAATCGTTGGGTCCAACGACCGACCAGCCAGTCCGGATGATTGAGGAAAGGGGCTCCATCTCGGTCATGGAAGGTCATGGGCATAAGCAGCTCTTTGCGCCGGACGCTCTCCCTGAGCACCGCGTTGACGAACCCCTGGAGGTTTTTCGGCAGGTGCGCGGCCTGCACGGCCTTGACCGATTCATTGACCGCTGCCGATTCCGGAATCCGGTCGAGGAAAAAGATCTGGTACAGTCCGGTCAGGAGAGCCTGGTGAACAAAGAGTTTGATCCGGGAAAGGGGTTGGTTGCAGAGGGTTTGGAGGAGAGATTCCAGGGCCTGACGCTGTCTGAGGACCCCATAGAGGATGTTCATCGCCAGATGGCGGTCACTCTCAATAAGTGCGCATTGCCCGGCGATGGTGTCAAAAAGGACATCGGCCGGTAAACCGGTGCGTTCCAGTTGACAGAGGGTTTCGATGGCCGCAAAACGTGGGGTTTGGGCTGTTTTTGGTTGATTGGTCGAAGCCCCGGACCTTGCGGTCTTTGGACGTTTAACATTTTTGCGTGCCTGGGCTGCCATCGGGGAGAGGGCCCGTCAGGGCTGGAGCAAGCCGTCAATGGCGGCCAGAAGCTCCGCTATTGTTGATTGCTTGGAGATAAGGGTGCCAAGGGTCTGGCCGCCGCTGAGCAGGCTGACCTCTTCCGGGCTGACCATGCCGGTGAGATAGAGGATGGGGATTTTGGCGGTCTGTTCGTCCAGCGCCAATGTGGCTGCCAGCTCTACCCCGTGAAACCGGGGCATATTGATATCGAGAATCGCCAGAGCCGGCTGTTCCTCTTTGATCATCGTCAACGCGGTTTCGCTTCTGGTACTGGTGACAACCCGAAATCGGCCGGATGCTTCCAGTTTCATCTTGAGCAGATCGCAGAGATCCTGATCATCATCAATAAGGACAATTTTTTTAGTTTTTGACATGGTTTCTTCCCTTTCCTAACCCCGATGAACGGGATAATTGCCTTTTACAGGTTATTTTATTGAAAAAACAAGAGAATAACCTGTAAGTCACTAAAGCGATGTGCAGGTCTTGCGACATTATTATTGGGCTCAACCAGGATGTTAATCGCAAAAATCAAGGCCTCAACTTTCCTGATTCCTCATCAAAAGTGACTGTACATGACCGATAAGCAGTCATATTTGCCACAAGAGGTGGTGAAGATGCAACATTTTTCAGTGCATCCGCTTCTTTTTGGACATTAAACTCTAAAAAACAGGCAAGGGCAGGTTGCCCTCACTACTCTTTGTCATCCATCTGCTGGTAGTGAATCTTGACAGTGTCAAGATAGGCGGTAATCTTCTCAATCAGCTGTTCCGCCTGTACTTTGTCACTTTTTCCAGCCGCCTTCTCGAGGGCCTGGCAGAGGTCGCCGAGAAGGGTGAAGCCATACATCCAGGAAGTTCCCTTGACGCCATGGGCATGTTGCTTTAAGGCCTCCATATCGCCGGTGGCCAGGGTTTCGAGCATTTGTCTGGCGTCCTGTTTTTTATTGATCATGAACCGGGGGATGAGTTTTGCAATCTTCCGGTCAAGGATAACGTTGCCGTCGTTTTGTTTTGCCTTGCTACGCAAGGCTGGTACGTTGGCGTCGGGTCTGGCCTGGATCTGATCGCTGAGCTTGAGATGGGTGGCGATGGTCTCGATCAGTTTCGATTTTTTTATCGGTTTGGTGAGAAAGTCACTACATCCCGCATCCAGGCATTTTTTCTTGAAACGGATAAAGGCGTGGGCGGTGAGGGCGATGATCGGCACTGGCTGGCGATGTCGAGTCTGTTCCCATTGGCGGATTTTCCGGGTGGCCTCATAGCCGTCCATGATCGGCATCTCAATATCCATAAGGATCAGGTCGCAAGGTTTGGCACAGAATGCCTTGACCGCTTGCTGGCCATTTCCCGCCGTTGTCAGGCTAAACGGGGTGTTTTTCAGGTAGAGGCGAATCAGGTTGCAGTTATCCTTGTTGTCATCGACGAGAAGGATGCGGGCGCTTCGCAATAGTTCGCAGCTGGGCGGCTGGATCGTACTGATTGCGGGCGGTGCCGACAAGGCTTGGTGGAAGGGAATGCTGAAGAAAAAGGTGGAGCCGCTTCCCGGTTGGCTGTTCAGCCAGATCCGACCCTGCATAATGCCCAGGAGCTTTTGGCAAATGGTCAGGCCCAGGCCGGTGCCGCCGTATTTTCGGGTGGTGAGGGAGTCCGCCTGGGTAAAACTGTCGAAGATCAGTTGCTGTTTTTCGGTCGGAATGCCGATGCCGGTATCCTTGATCGCAAAAAGCAGTTCCGGTTTTGGCTGGTCGGGGCCGTTGATTGAGATGGTGATCTCAACCTGTCCGTTGCGGGTGAATTTTACCGCATTGCCCACCAGGTTAAGGAGGATTTGCCGCAGCCTGGTGGGATCGCCGTTAAGGTACAGCGGCACATCCTCGTCGATGTGGGCCTTGATCGTGGTCTCCTGTTCATTGGCGCGCAGGGAAACCATGGTGATGGCGGATTCCAGAAGGGTGGGGAGGTCAAAATCGATGGCCTCCAGTTCGGTCTGGCCGGCCTCAATCTTTGAAAGGTCGAGGATATCGTTGATGATTTCGAGCAGGCTCTCGCCTGCTGTGCGGAAGATACGGACATATTCCCGCTGCTCCTCCGAGAGAGTGGTTTCGGCTAACACCTCGGCCATGCCGATGATTGAGTTGAGCGGGGTTCGGATCTCATGACTCATGGAGGCCAGGAATTCACTCTTGGAACGGCTGGCATCGAGGGCCAGGCGACTCAGCCGCTTGTTTTCAAGCAGGGTGTCGTGCAAGTGGATATGGGTTTTGACCCTGGCCAGCAGTTCCTGTTGATTGAAGGGCTTGATGATATAGTCCTGACCGCCGGCGTCAAAGCCCTTGACGATGTCGGTCTGCTGGGAAAGGGAGGTGAGAAAGATGACCGGGATATCTTGATATTTCGGGTTTTTTTTCAGCTTGCGACAGAAGGAGAAGCCGTTCATGCCGGGCATCATAACATCAAGAAGAATGATATCCGGGGCCAGGGTACGGAGCAGCTTGATCGTCTCTTCCGCACAGGAGCTGAACACGACCTTATATTCAGCCTTTTCCAGGATGAAAACCAGCATCGTCCGGGTGACATTGTTGTCGTCAATGAGGAGAACTGTGTGGACGGGAGTCGCCATGGCACGAACAAAGGGGTGATGGTGAATGGTTATTCTTTCAATGATATTGTATAAACCTACCATATGCATTGAGAGAATGAAATCTTTCCGTGCAGCCTTCTAACCTTGAAGGCGGTCAATGATAATGGAGGGTGTATGAAATCAGTTGATGAGGGTGTTGAGTGCTGCCAAAACAAGGCAAAAAGGGCCGGGAAATCCATTCACTGGCTCCAGCATGTGGAGTTTGAGGGGCTGGGCAGCATGGAAACGTGGGCACGGCAGCACGGCCATGACCTGAGCCGGACCCGTCTTTTTGCCGGTGATCCCTTTCCGGAGGTGGCTGGCATTGACCTGCTCATCGTTATGGGCGGGCCCATGGGGGTGCATGATGAAGAGCAATACCCATGGCTTGGCGAAGAGAAGGGATTTTTGCGCAGGGTGATTGCAGCGGGGACACCGGTGCTTGGGATTTGCCTGGGGGCGCAGCTTCTGGCCGATGTCCTGGGAGCCGAGGTCATGGCCAACGGAGAAAAAGAGATTGGCTGGTTCCCGGTTGAGCGGGCGGAGGAGGTGGAGGCAGGAGCTGTTCCGGAGGCGTTAGCCAGAATTCTGCCCAGGCGCCAAACAGTGTTTCACTGGCACGGAGACACCTTTACTCTGCCGGAAAAGGCGGTGCGGCTTTATTCCAGCGCCGCCTGTCTGAACCAGGCCTTTTCCCTCGGCCGGGTTATCGGTCTGCAGTTTCACCTTGAGACCACCCCGGCTGGTGTTGCCGCCCTGGTGGAAAACTGCCGCTCGGAGCTGACAGCGGCCCCCTGGATCCAGAGCGAGGAGGAGCTTGTGGCTGGTGGCGAAGGCTTTGCAGAGATCAATGTCTTGATGGAGGGGCTCCTTGAGTATCTCGTCGACCAAGGGGAATGATGCTGACAGGTTGATTTCTGTCCCCTCAATTCGCGATCCCAAGGGCACCCCTGTCTCCGTTTGCCGCCCTTCTCTCTATCCCAGCCTGCTCTTCAGTCCTTTGCCGATAATCACGAGCAGGTAAAAAAAGCCGGACAGCATGACGATGGTGGGGCCGCTGGGCAGGTCGAGGACATAGCTCAGGGACAGGCCGCCTGCCACTGAAACCATGCCGAGCAGGGTGGCGATCAGCATCATCTGCCAGAGCCGGGCGCTGAAATGGGAGGCGGTGGCGGCAGGCAGGGTAAAGAGGGCGATGACCATGACGATGCCCACCACCCGCACCATGAGGACAATGGTCAGGGCGGTAAGACAGAGCAGGAGCAGGGTGTAGAGCTCGGTTTTGATGCCGCGCAGACGAGCGAACTCCTCATCAAAGCAGGCGGCGATCATCCGGTTATAGCTGAGGACGCCAAGACCGATGACAATCACGTCGAGGGTGGCAATGGTGATCAGATCCTGGGCGGTGATCATCAGGATATTGCCGAAGAGATAGCTCATGGGATCAATATAGCCGGGGGTTTTGGCGATGAAGATGATGCCCGCGGCCATGCCCAGGACCCAGATGGCGCCGATCACTGAATCCACCCGCTCGCGTGAATGCTGGCTGATCAGGCCGATGATCAGGGCGGCGGCAATGGCGGTGACAATGGCGCCCAGCATCGGGGTCAGCCAGAGTAGTCCGAAGTGGACCTGACAGTAGAGGGCGGCGCCGATCCCGCCCAGGACGCAGTGGGCAATGGCGCCGGCCAGATAGGTCATCCGCTTTGCCACCACATAGGTGCCGATGATGCCGAAGGCCGGGGCGGCCAGGAGTCCCGCGAAAAGGGCGTAGCGGAGAAAAACCATGTTGGGGTCGATAAGGGCGTTAAAGTAGGCCAGCATGGGAGTGCCCCCGTTCGGAACAGCATTGATCGTGAATAACCATGCGGACGTCCCCGCCATACATCTCCCGGATTACCTCGCCGGTGAGCTCGGTGGTGGGATGGATTCTGACCTGGTGATTGACGCAGAAAACCCGGCCCACCACCTGCGAGACAAAGCCGAGGTCATGGGAGACGGTGAGCACGGTGACCCTGTGGGCCAGCTCTTTGAGGATCTCGAAAAACTGGAGATGGGCGGCCGGGTCGACATTGGCGGTGGGTTCATCGAGGAGCAGGATCTCCGGTTCACAGACCAGGGCCCGGGCAATGAGAATGCGCTGGCGCTGACCGCCGGACAGGCTGTTGAAGGAGCGATCGGCCAGATCATCCACCGCCAGTTCGGCCATGGTCTCATGGGCGATGCGCCGGTCTTTGGCGCTATACCGCCACAGGCCCATGGAGCTGGCCCGTCCCATGAGCACCACATCCATGACCGATACCGGAAAGGAGGGGTCGTACTGAAGATGCTGGGGCATGTAGCCGATCTTGGGCCGCGCCAGGTGCGGGGTGGTCCCCAATACCCGGATGGTGCCGCTCTGGGGGGTGAGCAGTCCCAGGATCAGTTTGAGCAGGGTTGATTTTCCGCCGCCATTGGGGCCGACCAGGGCGATGGCGTCAAGTCTCTGAATGGTAAAAGAGACGTCCGTGAGAATGGGGATCTCGCCGTAAGAAAAGCAGAGCTGGTCGCACTGGATAACCGGAATAGCGGAAGGAGGTGGAAGTTGTATTGGTTTCAAGGGGGTATCAGGGAGAAGGAAATGAGTCTTGGAGCTGAACTGAACAATGAACAATAACGAATGAACGCCACACTATTCCTTTTCCCTGTTTTTTTCAACGAGAACTCTTCAGCGAAGGCGACAGGAAGAGCGGCAGGGGCCGTGTTGAGGGGGAGAACTTCTTGACTTGTCCCTTCTAAGTCTTATAAACTCCTGATACAGGATTTGATTCCCGATTTATTGGGGATTTTTTAGAAAGAGCATTTTTAACCGTAACCTAAGGAGAGAGTCACCATGGAAGAGCAGAACGAACAGAAAGAAATTGAGACCTTTATGCAGAAACTCGAACGGCAGCGCGATGAGCTGTTGCTCCAGATTCATCTGGCCAAGGCCGAAGCCAAGGAAGAATGGGAATCGGCCGAAAAGAAATGGGATCATCTGAAAGCCAAGACCCCGGCGGTGGCCAAAGAGGGTGGTGAGAGCTTGAAGGATCTTGGGGCGGCGGTGAAGTTGGTGGGTGAAGAGCTTATGCGCAGTTACGAGCGCATCAAGAAGACCATCGAGAAGTAATGAAGTCTTAAATATGGTGATGCCGGGATTGGGCTGATACCGGGGGCCGTGCCGCATGGGCGGCCCTTTTTTCTGCCCGCTGAACGGCAACAAAAATGGGATATAAAACAATTACCGTCAAACTGCCGCCTGATTACTCCCAGGCGGAGTTACTGGCCCAGGTGGCCAAGGCCGAAGGCTTACGTGATTTTTCCGTGCAGATTGGCCATCAAAGCCTGGATGCCCGGAAAAAAAGCAATATTCACTGGCTGGTGCAGCTTGCTGTCCTCTCGCCAGAACTGGCCGGAGAATCGCCGTCCTTCGCCGCTCCCTTGCAGATCCCTTCGCGAACGAGAAGGGAAAAGGCTCTGGTGGTAGGCAGCGGCCCGGCGGGTTTCTTTGCCGCCCTGGTTTTGCAGAAGGCGGGTTTTGCCACCACCCTGATTGAACGGGGGGCCGAGGTCCGCAAGCGGGAGGCCGGGATTCAGGCCTTCGAGCAGAGCGGCGTCTTTGATCCTTTCGGCAATTATGCCTTTGGCGAGGGCGGGGCCGGGACCTTCTCCGATGGCAAGCTGACCTCGCGCACCAAAAATATCTCGCAGGAGAAGACCTTTATCCTGGAGAGCTATGTCCAGGCCGGGGCGCCGCCGGAAATTCATTATCTGGCTCGCCCCCATCTTGGAAGCGATAATCTCAAGGTGATGGTTGCCAACCTGCGCGCCGAGTTCATCCGGATTGGCGGCACCATGTTGTTTGAGACCATGCTCACCGACCTGCAGGTGGAAAAGGGCAGGGTTGTGGCGGCGCTCATTGAGCGGGGAGGTGGGCAGGAGCTTATCGAGGCCGATCAGTATGTGATTGCGCCGGGCCATTCCGCCCATGAGACCTGCCGGATGTTGATGGCCCGGGGGGTTGCCTTCCGGCCTAAGAATTTCGCCATCGGCTGCCGGGTGGAGCATCCCCAGGCCATCATCAATCTGGCCCAGTGGGGCCGGGAAACATTGCCCGGGGTCAAGGCGGCGGAGTATCGACTGACTTCCAAAGGAGATGGTCACCTGCCGGTTTACACCTTCTGCATGTGTCCCGGCGGAATGGTGGTGCCGGCCACGGCCTATGCCGAGAGCAATATCGTCAACGGCATGAGCCTTTATCGCCGCGATGGCGGGTTTGCCAATGCCGCCTGTGTGGCGGGCCTCAGCCTCAACCAGCTTCTGGGTCGGGAGGTCAGCGCCCTTGAGTCCCTGGACTGGCTGGGTTCCCTTGAACGATCTTTTTATGAGTATGGCGGCGACTATCGTGCCCCTTGCTGCCGTATCGCCGACTTTATCCATGGCAAGGCATTGCCGGAGGGCACCGCCAAAATCCAGTCCAGTTACCCTCTAGGGCTGAATCCTGCCCCCCTCTGGGAGCTGCTGCCAAGTGCGGTGAGCGCGACGCTCCGGGAGGGTTTGAAGGAGTTCTGCCGCAAGGTCAGAGGGTTTGAAACCGGCCTGATCATGGGGCTTGAGAGTAAAACCTCGGCCCCCATCCAGGTGTTGCGTGAGGATGACGGACGCTGCTGCGGCTTTGAAAACCTCTATCTGGCCGGAGAAGGCAGCGGCTATGCCGGAGGCATTATCTCCAGCGGCACCAGCGGCATCAAGGCCGCACAGCGTATTGCCGGGGCCTGATCTGGGCAAGCCTTGAGGGAAATGGCGGTTTTTTTTCTCGCTCCTGCAATACCAAAGACTCATGTTCTGAAGCATTGCAACTTTTTGATTTGCAATGGCTTAATTCATTTTCTTGATTCACGGAGAGGAGACGCGGCGATGACGCTCAGCAATGACAGTATGACTCCAGGCCTTCATGTCCGGCAGGGGTACTCAACCAATACCGATGCAAATGAAGCGGTGAGGGAGTTGGCAGCTCAAATCGATCAGCCAGGGAGCAAAATGTGCTTGGCGTTTTTCTCCGATGAGTATGATCGACAGGAGCTTAGCCGTGCCTTGGCGGAACATTTGCCGGGCCCGGTGATAGGGTGCACCACCGCCGGGCAACTTTCATCCGTCGGATTTCAACGCGGCGGCATAAGCGGAATTACTTTGGCCAGTGACCAACTGATTGCCATCCCTTACCTCATTCATCCGCTTTCCTCCCTCCTTGAGCAGGTGGAAAAAATTGCCGCAGATGTCCAGGATAGGATTGATCGTTCCGGAATGCGCGCCTTTGGGCTGCTGCTGGTGGACGGTTTGTCGGCTCAGGAGGAGTTGTTGACCGCCTCGTTGTACCGAGCCTTAGGTGAAGTGTCGATTATTGGTGGCTCTGCCGGTGATATGTTGAAGTTCCAACAGACTTTTGTCTACCATGAAGGCCAATTATTGCGTGATGCGGCGATCTTTACCCTGTGCCTCACCTCTTTGCCGTTTCGTGTCTTTAAGCTTCAGCATTTTCTCCCCACAACCACAAGGCTTTTTGTAACCGAGGCTGAACCTGAGAAACGTCTTGTCCGGGAAATCAACGGGGAGCCTGCAGTGAAGGCATATGCCAGGCTCATTGATACTCCGGTTGCGGAACTGAATGCCGCTGTCTTCTCCCAGCATCCCTTGATGCTGCGTATCGGAGACGATTATTATATACGATCGATCGCCGGTGTCGAAGCGGATGGATCCTTGAAGTTTTTCTGTGCCATCGACCGAGGGCTTGTTCTCACCATAGGCGAAGGGTATTCAGCCCAAGAAGCTTTTGCGAAAAATTTCCAAAAAATCAAACAAGAAATCGGTGAACCGGCTGTGATTATCGGCTGTGATTGTATTCTCAGGCGCCTTGAGATGGAGGCGCGCGGAATTGACGAAAATATCGGCCAACTGATGAGCCAAAACAAAATTTTTGGTTTCAGCACCTATGGTGAGCAGTTCAATTCCCTCCATGTCAACCAGACCTTCACAGGAGTCGCCATAGGGGGGCATAAGAGATGAGCGCACAGGAAGACTTTATGGCCGAGACAGAGCTTCGAGCTCGGTTGAAGGCGCAAGA
Source organism: Desulfobulbaceae bacterium (assembly GCA_009773475.1). GTDB lineage: Bacteria > Desulfobacterota > Desulfobulbia > Desulfobulbales > Desulfocapsaceae > UBA2270. Next base: position 265,265 of record WSXV01000001.1, read on the forward strand.
AAAGACCATCGAGGCATTGATGGATACTGTGGAGAGGCAATCAAGTGGAGAGGTTCCCTCACTTGAACTGCTTTCGCAGAATCTGAACCTGGAACGTGTCGTACAGCGAAAAACAGAGACCTTGCGTCAGCAGGGAGAGGAATTGCAACAGGCGTTACACGACCTGCAACTTACCCAGACACAGTTATTGCAAGCAAACAAATTGGAATCCGTTGGCCAGCTAGCTGCTGGTATTGCCCACGAGATTAACACGCCGGTGCAGTTCATCGGTACGAATATTGAATTCCTCAAAGAATCTTTCCAAAATGTCAAACGACTGGTGGATGTCGTCGAGGAACAGATCCGGGCTCTCTCCGAGGGCGCTGATATCCAGCGGTCTCTTAAGGCCCTTACAGACATGCTTGCCGAAATAGATTGGGACTATTTGAGCGAGGAGCTCCCTACTGCGATCGGACAATCCCAGGATGGCATACATCGAATAACCAAAATTGTGCAGGCAATGAAGGAGTTCTCCCATCCCAGCAGCAAGGAAAAGGTGAAGAATGACCTGAACAAGCTGATTGATACGACTGTTATCGTTGCCACTAACGAATGGAAATATGTCGCCGACGTTCGAACCGAATTTGACCCGGAGCTGCCGCTGGTGTGCTGTTTGGCCGATGAACTCGGCCAGGTCGTTCTTAATATTCTGGTCAATGCGGCACATGCCATCGAAAGCAAACTCAGTAGTGACCCTCAGAAGAAGAAGGGGACTATTACCATTTCAACCCGGCATGACCAGCAACATGTTGTGATTCGTATCGCCGATACGGGGAGCGGTATCCCAAAGGAGATACAGGGGCGGGTTTTTGATCCTTTTTTCACAACCAAAGTCGTGGGCAAAGGGACTGGTCAAGGCTTGGCCATCGCCCATGATGTTGTGACGCAAAAACATGGGGGCACTCTTAACTTGGAAACGGAACCCGGCAAGGGGACGGTATTTATCATTCGTCTGCCGATAGAGTGAGCAATGTCGACAACGTTTCTTTCGTTTTGAAACTCGCTGCGTGTTTCCGTCTTGTCCATTTTTCCATTTCCTGCTCCTTGATTAAGCTCTGTAATGGGTCATATTGGCAGCAGGGTTCCCTCCCGCTTAACGGCTTGTCCAAATTTCCGGCGTCAACATCCGGCGCTTCAAACAGGCACTCTTGTAACTCACCATGAAAAAAATAGCCCTTCTCCTGCTCCTTTTCTTCACCGGCTGCACCGGCATCCCTGCGAATGTGACGCCCGTTGATAATTTTCGTTTGGATCAGTATTTGGGGAAGTGGTATGAGATCGCCCGGCTGGATCATTCCTTTGAGCGAGGCCTGAGCCGTGTCACGGCAGAGTACAGCCTGCGCGAGGATGGGGCTGTCCGTGTCTTGAACCGGGGTTTTTCCGCATCGGAAAATCTGTGGAAGGAGGCCGAGGGAAAGGCCTATTTCATGCACACCCCGGAGCAGGGTTACCTGAAGGTCTCCTTCTTTGGGCCGTTTTATGGATCGTACATTATCTTTGAGCTTGACCCTGCGGGCTATCAATACGCCCTCGTCTGCGGCCCCGACCACTCGTATCTGTGGATTCTCGCCAGAACTCCACAAATCGACAGAACCCTCCTCGATTCCCTTGTGGCTAAAGCCACAGCTTCAGGCTTTGACACAAACAAACTGATCTTTGTCAGCCAGGAGTGATTGACCTACGGAATAAGGGGACAGCATTGAGTTCCGTCTCGTGCGTCTCGTTCCATCTGGTTCCCATGCACCGCATGGGATTTCCCTCCCCCTTGGCGGGGGGGAATCAACTATGGAAATGTCTCATTGCAGCTTCACCCAACCCCTCCCCTCAAGGGAGGGGAGTTTACTCTACCGAACGAGCCGGATATGTAACGCTTGATTGAGAATTCGAATTACTTCCCTTCCTGTGTCTTGCCCTCTATTTTCTTCCTTGGCGTCGAATCCCACAGCATTGGTTCATTGAGTATCTTCCAGCCCCATTTCAACAGTCCCAGCAGGGTTATGGAGATCCACAGGGCCCAGGCCAGCATGGCCAGCCTGTAGGCGAGCATGGGGATGGAGAAGAGCCAGCCTTGCGGCAGAGTTCGGCCGCTGACATCCTGATACCAGCGCAGCAGGCTGCTGTTGGAGCCATTGCCCCGGATATTCATGTCGGGGTGTCCCAGCAGTCCCTGGCTGATGGCCCAGACAAGAGCGATCAGGGCCGAGACGGTGAGAAATCCCAGGCCCACCTGGATCAAGTTGAAGGCGTATTTGCCCTTGTCTGCCTTCAACCTGATTCGCCATTGGACGGCAATCAGCCAGCCCACCACCAGCAGGCAGCTGAACAGGTTGCTCATGCTCATGCCAATGCCGAGCAGGAAAAGCTGATGGAAACGTAAGGGGGTCAGGCCGGTCTTGCCGATCACCAGGGCCATAAGCGCCACCACCAGCAGGGTTGACCAGTAGAGAATGGCCGGGCCCAGCAGTGGCCCGCCGAGGAACAGCGGCCAGCGGTTGGCGGGCAGGGTCATGTCGATGGCGGAGTTCACGCTGTCGCTCCCCAGATCGATGATGGGGGTGCGGTAGAAGGTGTTGATCCCGGACGGCTGCCGCCATTCCACGGAAATATCTTGTTTCCCTGGGGTGATCGGGATGGTGAGCTTGCCTCCGTCCTGGCGCAACTGTTGCGGCGCCCCGTTGATGGCAGCCTTCTGCACCTGCGCGTCTGCCGGCAGAGTGATGGTGTGCTGGCCGCCCTGACTGCTGCGGATGGTGAAGGTCAGGGTTGTCTCCGTGGCCCGGCTGCCCGGACGTACCTGGAGGCGGGACTGGTCGATGGTCAGGGTCTGCCCGGCAATGCCTTCGGGACGGGAGATAAGCAGCTTGACCTGCTCGCCGGGCCAGGGGTGCCAGGTGGGAAGCCAGCGCCTGCCGGTCTGGTGGAGAATAACCGGGACTCCCTCAGATTCGAGGTGATAGATCGGGCTGACATCCACCCGCCAGATCTCGGTCCACTGACTGGTGTCTGCATGGCTGAGGAGGAGCTGCTCGCCTTTCTCAAGCACCGACTCCCAGCGCAGCTCGTAAGCCTTGGCATCGAGGGCGACCTTGGCCCGCCCATCCTGGACCCGGACGCCTTCGGTGACCACCGATTCTCCGGGAAGCAACGGAATATCAAGGACGACTGCGGAACCCTCCGGGCTCATTCGGCTGATTCTGGTCTCCACCTTCCAGGTCAGGCCGAGAAGCAGGGTGCGTTCGATCAGCACAAAGGGCGGCAGAATCCCGGCCTCCAGGGGCTGGCCGGCGCGGTCTTCTTTGTTCAGAACCCGTTTGAACTGGAGCTGGCTGTCGGCAACCCCATTCTCGATGCCCTCCACGATCCAGCCGTGCGCCGTGCTTGTGGTATGATTGGGATGCAGCGGCAGGGGCAGCTGGATGCTGTTCTGCCGGGGCAGATTGCCGGACAGCCGAATGGCATGATGACCGGCCGGCACCAGTATCCAGAGCTGCTCCTCACTGCGGAACAGGGCTGTGGCCGGTTTGTCGTCGAGGAACACCTGCTGCGGCAGCCAGTGACTGCCGTTGCCGGGCAGGGGAATGGCGCTGTCCACCTGGCTGTCCACCTGCAGATTGAGGCTGAGGGTCTCGGGGGTGATGGTCACGGCCATCTCAGGAATATTGGCGCAGTGGGGAAAACAGTCGGCCTTTTCCAGAAGGCGGGAGCGCAGCTCCTCGAACATCTCGGGAGAGGGAATATCCCCGGCCTGACAGGGACTTGGGCCAGGCAGGAACCCGAGCAGGAACGGCAGTACAAACAGGGTCTTCCAGACCGGCAAGGTCCAGCCTTTGCCGGGACGCCAGCTGATATTGAACATCCCGGCCGCCAGCAGCCCCATAAGCAGAACCCGAAGAAAGGCCAGAACCAGGTTGGTCTTGGGGCCGATCAGGGTCAGGGTTATCTGCTGATTCCGCTCCACCGGGCCGCTCCACTGCATGGGGATGGCTGTCCACTGCCAGGCAGGCAGCCCGGGACCGGTCTGCTGGAGCATTTTCGGATCATACTGCTGCGCCTGACTTTGGGACGAATACCCGCTGGAAGCCGCTCTGCCCTTGAGTTTTGGCGCGGGCGGCGCCATGCTGCCGGCGATCATCTCCTTGGACTGAACACTCTTCACTGCGTCTGACTCCTCGAGAACCTCGGCGTTTTGGGCCATCCTGTCGGCAAGGGGTGCCGGGGCTGCCGCCACTGCCGGAGCTTTGCGGGCGGTGAGATCAGCCATGGAGTGCCAGGGCTTTTCCAGCTGGGGGTAAATTCCCACCCGTAACTGATTGATGGCAAAGGGGATGGCAAAAAGAATCAGGCTGAGGATGGTGATGGCCTGATAGCCTTTGATGATCTGCCGGAATTTCCCGGTTGGCAGGTACCGCAGCAGGGCTACCCCTGCCAGGATGGCCAGCCAGACCCAGCGGGGCGCCCCGGCTTCGTGGTAACTGAGGACAAAGGAGCAAAAGGCGACGATGCTGAGAGTCGGCTGCCGGTAGAGTCGGGCGATGGCCAGGGTAAAGATGATGACCACGAAGAAATCAAGCAGGCTCCAGCGGTTTACCCAAGATGCGGCAATGGAGTCGATGCCGGTGGCATTCAGCAGCCTCCAGCCGGGCGGCAGGTTCAGGGTGGCGCTCACCTGCTGGAAATCATGATCCCAGCCGGTGGCGGGCAGGGTCGAGAACAGGGCGGAATGACTGGCGGTAAGGGTGCTGTCGGCCGTTAACTGGAGCTGACCTTCCCGCAGCTCCACTCCGGCCTTGTCGCTTCCGGCCCGTTTGGTGATAAACTGTTCCTGCCCGTTGACCATCACCCGCCCCAGGGTCAGGGGGGGCGCCATCTCCAGCCGCCAGCCGTTATTCTTCTGTCCGCTGATCGTGTCCTGGATGGTGTAGCCGGCGCCATCAAAGCGGAGCCACAGTTTTCGCTGCAGGCCCAATTGATCCGGGGGCGGCAGGGCCGCGCCGCGTCTGGTTTCCTTGATCTGCATGGACTCTCCAGGAAGCATCCGGTAGGCGGGAGAGGTCCGCCATTCCTTGGGCATGGAGGTCAGTTGCGGATCAATGGCGCTGATGCCGCTGATCTCCACACTGCGCAGATCGGGGTGGGCCTGAAAGGCAAGGATCTCTTCGGCAGGCCAGAACGGATCGTCCGGCCGGGTCCACTGGTAGCTATTCAGCGGGCCGATAAACCGGCTGATGACCGTGACCTCCCACTGTCCGGGCCGCACCTGGATGCGCAGGCGGCCATCCGCCTCGAGCTTTACGGGCAGACCGGCGGTCACCGAAAGCGGTGTCATCCGGTCGGGAGCAAACAGGGGACCGGTCACGATCTCGCGCGCGGTCCCGGCAATATCGAGTTTGAGCAGGGTCGTCATCTGGGCCGGGATGGCGTCGTCGACCAGACGAAAGGCCTGCAGGCTCAGGCTGTTCTCCATCTTTTCCGGCTGTCCTTGCCTGGCCTGGAACCAGAGGCGGCCGTCGCGGTCGAAATTGGGAAACTCAACAGTCTGGCCATTCAACACCAGGGAGATAAGGCCGCTATGGGGCGGGATGGGAAGAGACTCGGGCAGGCTTATCCACTGAAAGCGGCCGGAAATTTCATGCGAGCCCCGGTCGACCTTGATCTGGGGGCCGCCATCTCGGTTCATGACTAAGGCGGGCTGCCCGTTCACCTTGACATCCACCGGCCAATGGTCGGTGTCGCCGGGAAGCTGCAACCAGCGCTTATGCTGGACCAGCCATTGCTGGCGGAAAGTCCCGCCCTGTTCACCCACCTGGATAACCAGCCGGGCGGGCCAGTCGCAATGGAGGTTGGAGGCGTCGTTGAAGGAGGGGGAGCAAAGCTGTTCCTCTTCATGGCCATGGAGAACCCAGTCAACCCAGGGGCTGAGGGGGGCGGGGACTTTTGCGGCGGCTTCCGCCCGGGAAGATGCAGGGTCGAGGGTGAGCGAGAAGCAGGTGATAAGAAGCAAAAGCAGGGCCCGGATGCCAGGGTTCATGGATGGTTTCCCCCAAGGATATGAAAAGAGAGTGTGTCTGAATGAGGCGGAAGATTGATGGCTGCAGGCCCAAGGAGCTTAATTTTTGTTTTCGCCTTCTTCGGGTGTTCGCATCAATCCAAGCCGCTTGAATTTTTCAATATCTACACCATCACGGTGCTTTTGCAAGGCAGAATCGAGCCTTGGGGGAGTGCCTTTGGGTAAAGGACGGGTAGGAGAAGAGCACGGTGGTGAAAAGAATGCAGGGGCAGATGCTCCGGGGGGAGTAATTCGAATTCGTCATCAAGGGTTCCATATCGTAAAGAAAGCTCCCCTCCCTTGATGGGAGGGGTGGGGGGTGGGTGAAACTGCCATTGACCGCTTTCATTGCTGATTCCCCCCTCCCCTGACCCCTCCCCGCCAGGGGGAAGGGGAATTCTATTAATATCCACGTTTGAAGTAGAAGTGGAATAACACGACGGAAAGGGCTGGTGGTTCTGCCAAAAAAAAAACGGGGACGTTTGTATTGCTAAACGTCCCCGTTTTAGGAAGATCCCCACAAAAACCGAAGGGATATGATTGGTATCAGGCCCCTTCGGTCAGCTTGCAGGACTCAGGCGCAGAGCGCTGAGGCTGACTAAAAGAAATTATACTGGGCGCTGAACTGAATGCGGTTGAGCTCGCCTTCCGCACCACTTTCCACTTCCCGATAGCCGTGCAGGTATTCGATTCCCAAATCAACACTGGGAACGATGCTCCAGATCAGGTTGACGTGAACGGACTGAAATTCTTTGTTTGTAGCATCCCGAAGGGCATCAGTATTTATAATAGAAGTATCGTTGTCAGCTGCACCGTAGGAGTAGACCAGGTTGGAGCGGAGATTATCTATCCAGAAGTGCCGGTAGGCCAGAAATCCACCATATTGGTCGAAGGTCTCAACTTCTCGTGTGAGACTGTTGTATTCCGCATCTTTAAACTTTGTGGTCATGTAGCGGCCAAGGGCATTGCCGTAATTAAACTGGAAGCGGAGGTCGTCTTTGCCGAAGGCCGGAATCCTGCCGCCGACGGTGATGGCCCCGCCCCAAGTGGAATCATCAACAGTGCTGCCATTATCGGCACTTATCTCCCTGGCCATGGCCGCCACTGAATAGGAACCATATTCGGATTTAAAGTTCAGCCGGGCAATCATATCCGCGAAGTGGTCGTCATCCGTTTCAGTGCTATTGTCGAGGGTGGCGTTGGGGTCTTCAACCGAGAATTGCATTGAGCCCCAGGCAAAGGGCTCGGTCCAGCGGATCAGGCCCTGGCGCATAAATGTTTGTGAGGCTGGCCCGCCGAAATCCACGGTGTCGGGCAGGGAATCCATAATCTCAAAGGTGGACCATGTCTGACCGGCCAGGAGTTTCCCCAGTTCGCCGTAGGCATGACGCACCCGGAAGTCGGTGTTGGAGCTTGATCCGCTGGAACTTGCTGCACTTATGTTTGCGCCGCCGAAGAAATCGCCCTCAAAAAAGGTATTGAGCTTGCCGTAGGTGGTGTCCGTGGTTGTACCCACGTTAAAACGGGTCTGGCGGGCATGGAGGACAGTTTGTTTATCATCGGGGTTGGTTTTGTCCAGGGGGATGGCATAGGGCAGGAAAAGTTGGTCGCCGGCGGGGTGACTATCTCCTGTGCTTTTATCATTATAAATGGCATCAAGTTTGGCATAGCCGCCGATTTTGAGGCTGGTCTCGGTGCCGGGAATCAGGAAATAGCCCTTCTGTACTGGTTTGGCAGGGGCGGCGACCTTGTCGCCGGTGGCGGTCACAACCTGGGTTTCAACCGGGCGTTTTTCCAGGACTTCAATGCGTTGCTGCAGGGCCTTCAGTTGGGCCTTCAACTCCGCGACCTCGTCGGCGGCGCATGCCGGGGATCCCATTGCCAGGATGCTGATCCCGAAGATCGCGGGAGTCAGCATCATTACCTTGTACGACTTTTGGATTGAAAATTTCACCCTCTTCTCCTTTGCTAAACTAGTAAAAATGAAAATTTACAATCGGCACATTTTTTTTGGGCCGATTGCCTTCCCCTTTCAAGCCTTTCCCCTTTTTTGCTATGGTAGAAGAGAAAAGTCTAACCCCGATAAACGGCACTAAAGCTCATCGCTGAGCTGTTTTTCTGCGGTATGGAAATAAATCAGGAACTCTTTCCCCTAACGAGGTATGAATATCCCCAACGAATGGGGAAAGGTCTTCGTTTTTACTTTTCTGCCGAGGGCCGGCGTTCCATACGATGTGCGTAAGGAACTGAATTGTCATTCAATATTTTTATCAAGACTGCTTTAAAGCCGCTATGTTAGGTGATAAAATTGATAAAGTCAAATGAAAAGTTAGCAGGGCTGCCGGGTTATTCAGGTGTTGTTTGGCGATGCGCTTGGTTTACAGGCAGGAAAGATCGGATAGATAAAATTTCAGTCAACAAAAGGAGAAATGATGGACTATAAAGCGGTTTTTCATGTGGATCAGAAGGATGGCCCAGTTTTTCAACTGGCCCTGAATAATGTTGTTAATCTGCTGAACGCCATCCCCGGTCAGGAGCATGAGCTGGTTGTGCTGCTCAATGGCCCGGCGGTGGCCTTGATGGCCGGTGCTGAGGCAACACCCTTTCAGGAAAAAGTTCAGGAGTTGGCGGCTAAAGGGGTGCGATTTCAGGTCTGCGCCAATGCCCTGCATCGCTTTGAGGTCAGTCGTGAAGAATTGTTGGCCCAGTGTGAAGTCATTCCGGCGGGTATTGTCGGGTTGATTGACCTGCAGAATCAGGGCTTTGCCTATATCAAGCCTTGAGCGGGGTTGCGGTAGGGTTCAAGGATAAGCAGCGCTGATCTTTTCCAAGCTCTGGTCGTTGCGGGTGAATCAGCTTTGGCTGCTGACCTTTCGGCGTTGATAGGTGATGCGGGTGTAGGGAGATGGGCCGGGGATGGTTTCTCTTGAGGTTTCGATAAAGTCCCGTGCCGGAATTTGCGGGAAAAAGGTGTCGCCGGCGACCTCCTGTTCAAGCACGCTGAGCAGGATGGTGTCGGTGAAGGGCAGGGCGAGCGAGTAAATCTGGGCGCCGCCGGCAATGAAGACCTTCTCACTGTCGGCGCATTGGCCAAGGGCCTCGTTCAGGCTTGCGGCCAGACTGCAACCCGGGAAAGAGGAATCAGGATGCCGGCTGACGACGATGGTGGTGCGTCCGGGCAGGGGCCGTCCGATGGATTCATAGGTCTTGCGACCCATGATCAGGGGATGGCCCATGGTGGTGGCCTTGAACCATTGCAGCTCCTCCGGCAGGTGCCAGGGGATGCTGCCGTTGCTGCCGATGACCCGGTTGGCCGCCATGGCGGCGATGATGATGACTTCCATGGGTGTGAGCAGGTTCCGGCAGCTTTGGGGGCCTCTTATTCTTTCGGCTTCTTCGTTCTTGCCATGGACGGCTTGGCGGCGCTGATCTGGCCCCGTCGGCGGGCGCGGCCAATGGCCACTTCGCGGATCTGGGTCTTCTCTTCAGTCTTCCGCACGACCATGGGAGCAGGCTGTGGCGCTACATACTGCGTCTCATGGGCAGGAGCGTGTGGCGTCGGGGTATGGGGACGGACGGCAGCTGCCGGGGCCATGGCCTCGTCTAGGCGGCTGATCTTGAGCTGTTTGTCTGCGACCCGTACTTTTTTGAGGAGGGACAGGGTCTCCGGTGTGATTCCGGTGGGCAGGTCCACGGTGCTGTGATCCTCAAAGATTGAGATCCGGCCGATGTGCTTGCTGCTCAGGTCGGCCTCGTTGGCTATTGCGCCGACAATATTGCCCGGTTTTACTCCCTGATTGTGGCCCACCTCAATGCGAAAGCGTTCCATGCCCTGATCCGGCTCGGAGGCGTAGCGGGGTTCCCGTGATTCCTTCGAATCCCGGTATTCCCTTGGTGGCCGGGACTCGGTGAATTTCCTCGGCTCCCGGTACTCCTTGAATTCCCGTGCCTCGCGGAACTCCCGGGGCTCTTCCTTTCGTGCTCTGGAGAATGGCCGTTCGGGCCGATCAAATTTGCGGGCGGAGCGGTCATAGGGAACGGGGCTGGGGGCGGGCTGGTCTTTCAGCAGCAGGGGTTTGTCACCCTGGGCAAGACAGGCCAGGGCCGCGGCCACCAGGTCAACAGGAACCTCATGTTCGCCCACATACTCTTCGATCAGGCGCTGATAAAAATCAAGATTGTCGGCGGTGAGGGTCTCGGTGATCCGCTGCTTGAACTCCATGATCCGCTTGTCATTGATGGCCTCGGTGGATGGCAGTTTCATCATCTCGATCTTCTGCCGGGTGGCCCGTTCGATGGTGCCGACCATCTGCCGCTCGCGGGTGGTGACAAAAAGGATGGCCTCGCCGCTGCGTCCGGCCCGGCCGGTGCGGCCGATGCGGTGGATGTACGATTCGGTGTCATAGGGGATGTCAAAGTTGAGGACATGACTGACCCGTTCCACATCCAGACCGCGGGCAGCCACATCGGTTGCCACCAGGATGTCGAGTTTACCGCTTTTCAGCTGCTCAACGGTGCGCTGCCGCACATTCTGGGGGATGTCGCCGTTCAGTGGGGCCACGGAAAAGCCACGCGCCGCCAGCTTCTCAGCCAGTTCCAAAGTCTGGTTCTTGGTACGCACAAAGATCAGCATCCCTTCAAAGGACTCGGCCTCCAGGACTCTGGTGAGAGAGTCGAGCTTGTGAAAGCCGCTGGTGACCAGAAAGCGCTGACGGATATTCTGGGCGGTGCTGGTCTTGCCCTTGATGGTGATTTCCTGAGGGTGATTCAGATACTTCTGGGCGATGCGCCGAATGCTGATGGGCATGGTGGCGGAAAAGAGCGCGATCTGGCGGTTGGCCGGGGTCTGTTCGAGGATCCATTCAACATCGTCAATAAATCCCATGCGCAGCATCTCGTCGGCCTCATCCAGGACCAGGCAGTCAATCTCCGACAGATCCAGGGTCTCGCGGCGGATATGATCCATGACCCGGCCCGGGGTGCCAACCACCACATGGGCGCCGCGCTCCAGCTGGCGGAGCTGAATCTTGTAATCCTGGCCGCCATAGATGGGCAGGACATGAAATCCCGGCATATGGGCGGCATAGGCATGAAAGGCCTCGGCAACCTGAATGGCCAGTTCGCGAGTGGGGGTCAAGACCAGTACCTGAGGTTTTTTTCTCTTCAGATCAAGGCGGGAGAGAAGCGGCAGAGCAAAGGCTGCTGTCTTACCGGTGCCGGTCTGGGCCTGTCCCACTACGTCTCCGCCTGCCAGGACATGGGGAATAATGCTGGACTGGATCGGGGTGGGGGATTCATATCCGGCATCGTTTAAGGCCTTGAGAATGGCCGGGCTGAAAGAAAAATCCGTAAAACTGGTCTGGGGCTGATCGTCAAAAGACATGGTGGATCCTTGTGAGAAAAAGGGGGATACCCGCGAAAAACAGGTATGCTGGAGGTCTGTACGTCGAGAAAAAAGTGAATAAATTTATATTGTTGTAAATGATACTCTCAACATGTAAGCAGATTGCAGAGATGGACAAGGTAAATGCCACGCTCATCTCTGGAGAGTATTTTTACCATATAAAATACAGAATACAATATCTTGGAGGGAGAAACAAGAACAGGAAAAGCGCCTTGGGCGCTTCATTCGGGGGGCGCCGGGGGTGCTGCAAGTGTGAGAAATCTTCTTCTTTGTCTATTTGTAAAGACAGAGATAGGCAGTCTCAACCTGCATCCGTACTCCAAATTTTGCGTTCGCTGCTACTTCAAAGCTTTCGCCTGCCTGGATTGTCTTCCATGTATCGGAGCCCGGCAGTTGAATGTCCATGGCCCCGGAAATAACAGACATGATCTCCACCGTCGAGGTACCGAATTCGTACTCACCGGGCGCCATGACTCCAACGGTGGCAGGCCCTTCAGGGCTGGTAAAGGCGATGGATTTGACCTTGCCGTCAAAATACTCATTAACTTTAAACATACGTTTTCCTCGGCTGATAAAAGTCTATAATGCACAGAAGGTCACAAATATAGCACAGATCGGATGAACTTGCGATATATTATATTGGCGATTTAATTGCGCCCGAAGGTCGTCTGCACAAGGCACTAACCCCAAAGAACGGGATACGTGTCTTTCGCAGAATATTTTCTTGCAAACAGACAAGAAATATTCTGCAAGGCACTAAAAGAGTTTAGCGTTGATCAGAAAATGAATATAGATGCTGGCCGCATAGCCAAGGGCTATGGCCGGCGTCCATTTGAGATGGCCAAAAAAGGTGTACATCCCCCGGGCTTGTCCCATAAGGGCGACGCCTGCTGCTGAACCGATGGAGAGCAGGCTGCCGCCGACTCCTGCGGTCAGTGTTACCAGCAGCCATTGGCCTGAACTCATCTCAGGGTTCATGGTGAGCACGGCAAACATCACTGGAATGTTATCAACGACGGCGGAGAGCAGGCCCACCGTGATATTGGCCGAAGTGGCGCCCCAACCGGTGTACATGATCTGGGAGGCCATGGCGAGATAGCCGATACAGCCGAGGCCGCCGACGCAGAGGATGACACCGTAGAAAAACATAAGGGTATCCCATTCGGCCCGGGCAATATTCTTGAACACGTCAAAGGGGATCGTATCGCCAATCAGTTCGTTGGCCTTTTCCGGGTCCCAGCCGGGACTGCCGGGCCCGCCGTTCTTGTGGGTTTTTTTCAGGAAATAGCCAAAGATCTGGAGGAAGGCAAGACCTGTCATCATCCCTGCCATGGGCGGCAGCTGCAGGAAATTATGGAAGCTGATTGCCGTGAGGATGGTGAGCAGAAAGAGGCCGATGATGACATAGCCGCCCCGTTTGACGCGGATATTGATTTCACAGGGGGCAGGATTGATCTTCGGTACGGCGAAACTCATGAGCAGAGCCGGCACCAGCCAGTTGACGGCGGCGGGGATAAAAAGATGAAAGAAGGCGTTGAAATGAAGGAGCCCTTTCTGCCAGACCATAAGGGTGGTGATATCGCCAAAGGGGCTGAAGGCGCCACCGGCATTGGCTGCCACCACGATATTGATACAGGAGAGGTTGACGAATTTGGCATTGTTCTTGCCGATGGCCATGACCACAGCGCACATGAGCAGGGCGGTGGTCAGGTTGTCGGCCACCGGAGAAATGCAGAAGGCAAGGAGGCCGGTGATCCAGAAGAGCTTGCGGTAGGAAAAACCGGCACAGACCAGCCTGACCCGTAAGGCTTCAAAGAGCTGTCGTTCCTCCATGGCATTGATATAGGTCATGGCCACCAGGAGGAAGAGGAAGAGCTCGGCAAATTCGAGGATGTTGTGGCGGATCGCTACTTCGGCAACATGGGGAATGTGGTTGGCGGCGTACGCCCAGCCGATCATAATCCAGATAAGACCAGCCGCCAGCAGCACCGGCTTTGATTTACGCAAATGGGTGAATTCCTCACCCATTACCAGGCTGTAGGCCACAACAAATATGATAATGGCCGCGTAGCCGACGGCGTGGTTGGTCAAATTAAGGGTCTCAAGGGGAGCCCCTGCTGCTGCCAGTGCTGCTTCCGGTAATCCCGAAAACAGTGCGGCGGCTAAAGCTATGATGGTGAGTATTGGACGTGTCATGGTGTTCTCTTCTCCTTCTTTTCTGTTTGCGCCAATCAAGATTTGACCATTCTCATCTTCATCAAGGCTTTTAATTTCACGTCGCAGGCTAAAAACATCCTTCGCCGGTGGCGCGATTGCCATCCCTGCCTTGCCCTATATGGACCTGTCCATGCTTTGCGGGGCTGCTTGCCGGCGGCTTCCGCAACTATCTCATTCCATTTCCACTTCAAACGTGGATGTTAATAGAATTCCCCTTCCCCCTGGCGGGGAGGGGTCAGGGGAGGGGGGAATCAGCAATGAAAGCGGTCAATAGCAGTTTCACCCACCCCCCACCCCTCCCATCAAGGGAGGGGAGCTTTCTTTACGATATGGAACCCTTGATGAAGAATTCGAATCAAACGCTTGCTGCGCCGCCGCTCGCTGATCTTTTCAATCCTTCGTAATTTCTTATGGAATAGAAATAAAAAACCCCCGGTTGTCAACCAACAACCGGGGGTTTTTTTATTCATGGGTTAATACTGGATCAGTGGAACATCTTATATTGCAGAATGTAGGTTGCAATCCCGGCGAAATAGCCGGCTGCGGCCAGCGGTCCAATACGTTTGGCATACCAGAAGAATTCGATCTTCTCCAGTCCCATGGCCGCTACTCCGGCTGCAGAACCGATGATCAGCATGGAGCCGCCGGTCCCGGCGCATAAGGCCATAAATTCCCAGAGAAACGAGTCTGGCGGGAACTGGGCGAGGGGATACATGCCCATGGACGCGGCCACCAGCGGGATGTTATCGACGACGGCAGAGACCATACCGATAATGATAACAATCAGGGTCTGATTGCCGAGCTTGACGTCAAGCCACTGGGCCAGGGCCGGGAGCATGCCATTGGCGGAAAGGGTCGCCACGGCGAGCAGGATCCCGATGAAGAATACCACCGAGGCCATATCAATTTTGCGCAGTGCCCTGGTTAAGGTCAGATGCTCCTTCTCCTCCGCTGATTTTTGGCGATGGAGAAGATTACCCGTCAGCCAGAGGACGCCAAGGGCAAACAGGATTCCAAGGTAGGGTGGCAAATGGGTGATGCTCTTGAATACGGGGACAAAAATCAGCGAGCCCATACCCATGAAAAACATGACGGTTTTCTCGAACTGGGTGGTGTTGACTCCCCCGCCTTCAATCTTGTCCGGGCCTTCAACAGCCCCTTTGAGCGTAAAGGAAGCCATGATCAGAGGCACCACCGTACAGGCGATGGAGGCAAGGAAGGTGGTCTTCATGATATTGAGGGTGGTCACCTGCCCGCCGATCCAGAGCATGGTGGTGGTCACGTCACCAATGGGCGACCAGGCGCCCCCGGCATTGGCGGCAATGACGATGACGCCGGCGAAAAAGAGCCGCTGATGATGATGTTTGAGCAGATTCTTCATCAGCGCCACCATGACGATGGTGGTGGTCATGTTGTCAAGGATGGACGAGAGGAAGAAGGTGATAAAGCCGATCACCCAGAGCAGGCTTGACAGCTTGGTGGCCTTGATGCGGGAGGTGATGATCTCAAATCCGCCGTGCGAGTCGGTGACCTCGACAATGGTCATGGCGCCGATCAGAAAGAAGACGATGGCCGCGGTTTCGGCCAGTTTCTCGGTGAGTTGCTCAACCACATGATGGATACCATCGGGGCTGGCAAAGGAATAAAGGGTCCACATCAGACCGGCGGCAATAAGCGCCGAGGCGGTCTTGTGGATTTTAAGGGGGTGTTCAAGCGCTATCATCGAATAACAGAGGACGAAGACAGCTATAATCATGATCGACATGATTTTTTCTCCTTTGAAGATTAACCGCGCTGCCGATGGCAGCGCGAATTTTTTTTGTATTTTTTCAAAAAGTTCTTGAACGGGATTTGGGTGAAATTTTCAAGAAAGTGGCCATCATTCATGGCAACTACTGCATCAACTTTGGATGCTGAATAGTTACAGAGAAGCGGGGGTGCCTGGAAAAGTTTGCAGTCACCCCCGCTTTTTGCTGAACAGGATATTATTTTGCCAGCAGGATCGGCATGCCCATGAGCGGCCAGACTAGCGTTACCATCAGCCAGACGGCACACATCAGCACGACACTGGCGAGGATACCGTAGCGGAAGAACTCACCGGCGGTGAACTGCTTCGAGTTGTAGGCGATGGCGTTCGGTGCCGCACCGATCAGCAGGAAGAACGGCATACCGGCAGTCGCCAATGAGGCAAAGAAGATAACCTCGCCAGCTACACCGAGATAGGGTGCGATAACCAGGGCTACCGGCAAGGAGATGGCAATCGCCGCCACATTCATGATAAAGTTGGTCATAACCAGGACAAAGAAGGCAATACCGAGAATAAAGACTACCCCTGAGGCTTCTTTGAAGAGTGCCAGCCAGTTGACCGCCAGCCATTCGGCGGCATGGGTCTGCCAGAGACAGAAACCAATCGACATCGCCCCACCGAAGAGCAGGATGATATTCCATGGAATATCTTCAAGATCTTCGACTTTCAGAATATTAAAAACGAAGAACAACAGTGTTGAAGACAACAGGATTGCCGTCTTATCAATGGTCTTCAGGGCAGGAACCCAGTTTTTTGCAGCAATAATGACTATGACTGAGAGAACGATGACAAGGGTCATGATCTCGTTTCTGCTCCAGCCGCCAAGTTCGGAATACATCCGTTTAGCCCGTTCCTTCAACCCGGGAATGACTGCTTTTTCGGGTTTGCAGAGGACCATCATCATACCCCAGATCAGCATCGTCATTATCCATCCAAGGGGAAGCAGATAATAGGTCAATTCGAAGAAACTGACTTCCTTGCCTGTCATTTCCTTAAAAAATGCGATACCGACTGCCGCACGTGCCGAACCGAGCAGGGTGATGATACTGCCGGCGCCGGCGACATAGGCCATACCGATAAAGAGACCCTTGCCGAACTTGGTCGGTTTGTCATCCTCGGAATACAGGGCGTTGATCGCCATCAAGAGGGGAAACATGGTTGCCGCCACTGCAGTATGGGCCATCAGATGGGTCAGGGCCACGGTCATAACAAAACAACCAAGGTAGATCATACTGGTCCGCTCACCGACAATGGAGAGCATTTTGTAGGCCATCCGCTTGGTTAGTCCGCTCTTGGTGAAGACCAGACCGATCACGATGGAGCCGAAGATAAAGAGGACCGAGGGGTCCATGAAATCCTTGAAGGCCACTTCCGGCTTACGGATAAGGAACATGGCCTGGATCACACCGATGGCGATACCGGTCACGCCGATCGGCAGAACCTCGAAGATCCACCAGGTGGCCGCCAGGGCAAAGAGCGCCAGGGCCCCCTTGCCTTCGACAGAAAGTGTAAAGTGCTTACCCATCGGATCGATGGCGTCAGGCCAGGGTGGTGCATAATAAATAATACTGAACAAGGCGACCCCTAAAAAGAGGAAGAAAACCCTTTTCCAGTCAAACGGGGTCTTGACCTCCGCTGCTTCGACATATGTTGATGACATATTTTTCATCCCCTTCATTTGCTGTTCATCGAAATAAGTTTATCGCCCAGGGCCCCGAAGACCTCTGAGAGCTTGACCACACCCACCAGTTTGCCATTCTCCTCTACCGGCAGCACCGTCTCCTTGCAGAGGACCATCACCGACATGGCATGAACGAGATCGGTGCCGGTGCTTAGGACCCGGATTCCCTTCTCGATGACCTTGGTCAGAGGCGAGTTCAGATGAATGACCCCTTCCTTGATCATCACTCCATTTAACAGGGTGGACAGATCACTGTATTGTGCGGTCTTGCCTTCAAATTTTTTGATATCAGCCGAATCAAGCAGGGTCGAAAAGAGCACCCTTAAGATCCCCTGCTGAGTGACCCGACCGATCAATCCACCTTTATCATCCAACACCATCAGTTCGCTGAACCCGCAGGGTCCGCTATTGCCGATCGGGCAGAACGACCGCAGCTGCTGGATCGCCTCCTGCACCGTGCTGCTTTCCGTCATACAGGGAAAGGCGGAAAGGGGGAGCATGATGTCACGTACCGTCTGATTTTCAGTACTCACAAGTTTTCTCCTTCTCGTACAAGCCACATTGGCCTTTATGGTTCACACTTTCAGCCATGAAGTTGAAATGGCCGAAAACATCGTTTTTTCTACCTGCCTTTGGTATGGAGGATCTTCTCGATCTCCTTGGCAATGGACTGATCCTCTTGAATGTGCGGGTACTCTTCGAGCGGGATAACAAAACTTTTTACAAATTGTTCAACATTCACATTTCTCCTCTTTTTTTATTTCCCTCATTATTGAACATCCCAACCGGGTGTCCCCCCCCTTCCTTTTAACCCCCGATGAACGGGATGTGTTAGCGCGTATCTGCCCTGCATTGTCTTCCTTAGGCCTACTTTCTTAGTATCTCCAGGTCGATGTCGTACTTGTTGATCTTGTCGTACAGGCTTTTTCTTGAAATCCCAAGCTGCTGATGGGTTGGGGGAATAAGCCCTTTGTTTTTGAGCAGCACCTCTGTGATGTACTCTTTTTCTATCTGTTCGAGGACGGTCTTGAGGAGCGTTTGTTGTGAGAGGCTTCTTTTGATAATATCCGTTGCCAGGGGTTTTTTGTCCGCGTTCTCCTGGGCGCCGAAAATGCAGGTTCGACGCACCTGATTCTGCAATTCCCTGATATTGCCGGGCCAACTCTGTTGTTTCATCTGCTCAATCACTTCGGCAGAGAAAGGTTCCACCTTCAACTGTCGGTCATGGCAGTATCCCAGCCAGAAACGCTCCACCAGCAGGGGGATATCTTCTTTTCTTTCTCTGAGGGGCGGGGTTTTGATCGGGAGGACGTTTAAGCGGAAATAAAGATCCTGTCGAAATGTCCCCTGGCGAATCTCTTGTTCGAGGTCTTTGTTGGTCGCGGTGATGACCCTCGCCCTGATGGGAATGGAGCTGTTGCTTCCAAGGGGAGTGACAATTTTTTCTTCAAGTACCCGCAAAAGCTTGGATTGAAGCGCTATGGGCATGCTGCAGATTTCATCGAGAAAGATCGTCCCGTCCTCGGCATACTCAAACTTTCCCTGTTTTTGCTGGATGGCTCCGGTAAATGCCCCCTTTGCATGACCGAACAGTTCCGATTCAATCATATCAACGGGGATTGCCGCCATATTGACGGCGATGAAAGGGCGGCCGTAGCGCTTGCCGGCATCATGAATGGCGCGGGCCACCAGTTCTTTGCCGGTTCCTGTTTCTCCGTAAATCATCACCGGATATGATTCTTCGGCGACGGCTTCGATGAGTTCGTACAGTCGCTGCATGAGGGGGTGACCACCCACAAGGCCATGGAAATGGTAGCCTTTTCGCTGTTTTTTCAGGCGGTCATTGAGGTTCCGGTTGGCGATGATAAGGCGGCGTTTTTCAACCGCCCGCTCAATGGAGGCGATGAGGATGTCTTCGTCCACCGGTTTTTGTAAAAAATCATAGGCCCCTTCTTTCATGGCGCTGACAGCCATCGCCACATCACCATGACCGGTTATCAGGATAACCGGAAGCTCAGCGTCGATTTCCTGGATATGGTGGAAGAGCTCAATGCCGTCCATTTTCGGCATCTTGATATCAGCGATCACTGCGGAATAGCTGTTTTTACTGATGGCCGCCAGGGCCTTTTTCGGCTCATGGAAGGTGTCAATGTGATACCCGGCCAGGCTTAAGGTCTGCTTGATGGCCACCAGCAGGTAGAGATCATCGTCCACAACCAGCAGGGGGGCGGTGTATTCATGGGTTTCAGGCTGTTTCATTGGGCACCTTCAAACCGCATCGGGCAAGGGGGTAAATAGATAAGAAAGGACGTCCCATTTCCGGAGGGGGGTTCGATTTTGATGAATCCTGAGAGTCCCCGTAAGATCCGGTCAACAATGGAGAGGCCCAGTCCCATTCCTGTACCCACTTCGCGGGTAGTAAAGAACGGGTCGAAAATCTTTTTCTGGATGTCAGGGTTTATGCCCTCGCCATTGTCCCGGATCATGACCACGATAAATTCTTTTTCCTGCAGTGTCTCAGGCTCAAGGTGTGACTGGAGAGAGGTCTTGATGGTCATCTTCGGATGTTCGGTTCTTCCCATGGCCTGGATGCCGTTTTGGATGATATTCAGAAAAACCTGCTCCAGCTTGACCTCCTGTCCCAGAACCTGGGGCAGACCGGCATCGAGTTGGAGGTCAACCTCTACTTCCGATAATGTCAGCTGGGCATGTAGAAAATTGAGAATATTCGTTAGAATCGAATTGACGTTGATGGGGATCGCTTCATCTTTGGTCTTCCTGCTGAAATCTTTGAGGCTTCGAATAATGGAGGCAGCCTTATTCACCCGGTCGATAATGATATGGAGGTTTTCTTCCAGCATAGCTTTATTATCAACGAGATTGGGCAAGACTTTTAAGCAGTTTCTGCTAAAGAGAAGGATCGCATTGAGGGGCTGGGTCAGCTCATGACCGATTCCGGCAGCCATCTCACCGAGGCTTGCCAGTCTGGCTGAATGAAGAAGCTGTTCCTGCGATTCATGCATACGATTCATCATTGAATAAAAATCACTCATATCGGTTGCAATCAGCATGTGCAGGATGCGACCGGACTCGGTTGTATAGGTTGATCCTTTAATATTGACAGGGATGCGTTTTCCCTCGTGATCAATGAGGTACGTTGCAAGATTTTTCAGGGCTCCTTTTTCCAGGGCATGACGAATCGAGATATATTCGGTATCGCCCACCAGGGCAGCCAGTGTCAGCTCCTTATCCTCAGGGCTATAGCCCAGGGTGTGGTAAAATTCCTCATTCGCCTGGGCGAGTTGAAAGCTGTCGGTGAAGAGAAAAAAGAGGTCGGATAAACTGGCAAGAACCTTGTCGGTAAAATCCCGGCCGGCCTCTACTTCTTCATGCTTTCTCAGGACCCGGACGACCAGATCCTGTTTCTGCTTTTCGAGGATCTCGATTAAGCGCTCATCTTTTGAATGTAAGGATTTATCCACTTTCACTGCTGCTCTCCGTATATCACCTATCAAGGATCCCATTTTCGGGTCGAATTTACTTGGCCGGATCTCTTCTGTCAATATTTTTACACAGTCCCCATCGTTTTTTTTGAGAAGATTTTGCTTGTAACTAAAAAGTGACATGTTTTGTGAAATATTCAATAGAATAAGTTTGTTAGCATGTATTAAGGGTAGAAGTTCCACTCGTCTTCAACCGTCCGCTCAGTGGTTCCTCAGTCTGCTTTGTTCACCCCGCAGTCATCCGGCTAGATAAAAAATCGGCCGGGGCTGTGGAGAATTTCAGGTTCCTGATGAAAAAGTAATGGCGCTTAAAGGCTCGTTGCAACAGAATTGTTTCGGAAATTCAATTAGTTCGAACAGAGCGGCATTTGTAAGAAAAATTGGGAATGTTTCTCGGTGGGCAGATTTGTGCACAGGTACCTGTTTTGTGTCACTTCTTTTACACTTTATTGGGGTGAATTTAGGGATGACCTGGCAGGGGAATGCCGGGGTGAAATCTGTAATGGCATGATATGATTTAACAAAATATAAAAAATTGCAGGCAGGATAAACTGGCCTTGAACGTGCAATACGAACATCAAAATCAGCCAGTTTGCTGTCTGGATAGACCTGGAAATGCTGTAAAGATTAACATTAAGATGAGCTGCTCGGATCGTACAGGGTATTGACCAGAGCAGTTAGGACAACGAAGTCATATGGCAATCCAACTGCTAAAAAAACACGAGATCATATTCCTTGGCATTGAACAGGTTGCTTCAGTGTGCTGTGTTTCGGAGGCGCGAGTGCATCGATGGATCGAGATGAATGGGTTGAAGGCCAGTGGGCGGGATGAAAACATTAATATCTTAAGCTCTGATCTCGTTGATTTTCTAGTGCAATACAATATGCCGATTCCTCAAGTCATCCTTCCGGCAGAAGCAAAAAAAATCCTTTTTGTTTTTGCAAGTGAGACCCTTGAGTTTATTTATGTGACTTTTTTAATTAAATTTTTTCATAAATTAAAAGAGGATGCCAATTTCATCTGTGATTGTGTGGCCTACGGCAAAGATGCAGAATTAAAATTAATGACCTTTGTCCCGGATCTTCTGGTGACCGACACGGTCTCCGCGTATGCGGAAGCGATAAAATTGAATACCTATTCCAGAAAGGGAGGAGGAAATAAAATCTTGTCCATCATCGACCAAGGCATGGATCATGAAGATGTACAAAAGATAAAAGATTCCGGCGCTGAAGCAGTTGTGACACGACGTATTGAAATCAATGCTCTGGTAGAGCAGGTGAATGCTCTGTTTCAATAAATTTCTCAAGGACAATCAAAGATGGGACCTACGGACACGAAAGAGAAGTATTACAGGCATTTACGCAAGGGTTTATTCTCGGCCTTTTTTATTTTCATCCTCGTGCCGACCATCTTTGTCTCATGGGTGACGCTCCACAATTTACGACAAAGCGCCATCCAGAGGATAGAGATGTTCGGGGTGCGCATGGCGGAAGAACGGAGTGATGCGATACGACAATACCTTGACCAGCAGATCCAGATCCTTTCAACCCTGTCCGGCATGTACCCGGTCAAGGTCATGGGGAATCAGGATCATCTTGACCGGCTCTTTAGGGCTGTGAATGAAAGGGGCCATGTCGTCGATTTACTGGTCGTTGATGCCAAAGGAACGCAACTTTCCTATGTGGGGCCCCATCGAGCAGCTGTTGAGGGTAAAAATTATAAGGAAGCTGAGTGGTTCAATGACGTCCTGATTGGCGGGAAGCATGTCTCTGATGTGTTTCTGGGGTACAGGAATATCCCCCATCTGGTGGTGGCCGTCACTGACCCGCTGAAAACTTATGTAATTCGGGCAACCATTAATTCTGAAACATTCAACGCTCTTCTGCACCAGGCCCAGATGGGGTACAGCGGGGATGCCATTATTGTGAACCCGGAGGGGAATTTTCAGACTCCAAGTCTGCAGGGTGTAAAAGAACTGACGTCGGCAGAGAGGGAATTGCTGGTGCATCATGAGGGGACAAATTCCAGGGTCATGGACTCCTTTCTCTACACAACGCGATGGATAAAAGAAGGGCAATGGCTGCTCATTATCAAATTCAAAGTCCGCGAATCCCTGGGATCATTCAACGAGAGACGGGATAACAGTCTCATGATCATTGCCGCTGCAACCATCATTTTTATGTTTTCCGCGGTTCTTCTCTGCCGCTACATGGTGGGCAAACTTGAACGGAGTGACCGTAGAAGAGCGGATATGGATCAACAGATGATTCAGGTCGAAAAGATGGCCAGTGTCGGCAGATTGGCGGCCGGAATTGCCCATGAAATAAATAACCCCCTGCAGATGATCACCAATCAGGCCGGTTGGATTGAAGAGCTTCTCCCGGATGAAGACCCGGCTTTGGTGAAAAATTTTGACGAATACCGCGACGCTGTCTCCAAAATCAAATTCCATGTCATCCGGGCCGGGACGATTACCCATCGACTCCTGGGGTTTTCAAGAAGAATGACCACGGAGAAAGAGTGTATCAGGGTGAATGAGCTTATTGAGGAAACGATTTCTTTTGTCGAAAATGAGGCGCTCAGCCACAAGATCATCATTGAGAGAGAGCTGGATGAAAATCTGCCGACAACGATGAGCGATGGCCCCCAAGTGCAGCAGGTGTTTTTGAATATACTCAATAACGGTCTGGATGCGGTGGACCACGACGGCAAGATTACCGTCAGCACCAGGGCGGATGATACGTCGATTTACATTGAGTTTTCCGATACTGGCCCGGGCATTTCGCCGGAAGTCATGAAGCAGATATTTGATCCATTTTTTACAACCAAAGAACCAGGCAAGGGAACAGGCCTGGGGATGTCCATCTGTTACGATATCATGAAAAAATTAGGAGGAAAAATTGATGTGAACAACAAAAAGACGGGAGGCGCCATTTTTACCATAACCCTGCCATTGAGGAAAATGGGTGAACCAGGGCATGAGGGTGAAGGTACATTTGGATACGAAGGGTCAATATCTTAAAAAAGGAGAATAGCGATGGCACTTTTTAACGTACTGGTTGTTGATGATGAACAGGAATTTCGGGACATGACGATCAAAAGGTTGATCAAGAGAGACATTATTGCGGAAGGTGTTGAAAGTGGCGAGTTGGCCATTGAACGCATCAAGCATGGCGATATTGATGTTGTTCTGCTGGATGTTAAAATGCCGGGAATGGGTGGAGTTGCAGCGCTGCGCGAAATCAAGCAGATAAAACCGTTGATTGAAGTTGTCATGCTTACCGGCCATGCCTCGGTGGAATCGGGAATTGACGGGATGAAACTCGGGGCCTTTGATTATTTGATGAAACCGATGGAATTTGAGTCCCTGCACGAAAAACTCTGTGAAGCCTATGAGCGCAAGAAGATCCAGCAGAACAAGATTGAACAGGCTCAGATTAAACATGATATGTTTTTTTTCCCAGGTTGATATACGGGGCTGGACCGGGACGAACCGGGAGGCATTTTCTGATGCCTGGAATTCTCCGGGCATCATGCTAACACAAAAAAGGAGGGGATGAAAATGAAGTTTTTCAAGGAGTTGCACCAGTTCATGATGATGGGCGCCAGGGCTCATGCCAAGTGGGAGCTTGACGTTTCCAATGTCATTCTCCATGATCGTAAACGAATTGCGCTTTTGTGCCTGCTCATTATCCCCATTCTTGTGGGTGGAGTGGCCTTCGCCGACGATGTCGTCGCCAAGTTACCCGGGATGCTTGGTGGTAAGAATGCCTACGCCCCCGCCTTTTACACTCCGACCATCTTCTTTGCCTCCATCGGAGTTGGTATTGTTGCCGGTTTGATTACTGGTTGTATTGGCGCCGGCGGTGGTTTTATCATTGCACCCGCCCTGATGAGTGTTGGCGTGAAAGGTATCCTTGCAGTCGGTACAGATCTGTTTCATATCTTCGCCAAGGCAATCATGGGTAGTGTTCTCCATCGTAAACTGGGAAACATTTCCGTTGGACTGGCTTTAGTTTTCCTGATTGGCTCCATGGCCGGCGCTACTCTGGGTGGCTGGGTCAACCGTACCCTGTATGATCTGAACCCTGTGTTGAGTGATGCCTTTATCACCACCATTTATGTCTTTATGCTGGGCTTCCTTTGCTCCTATGCATTGTTGGATTTCTTCCGTTCCCGCAGACCTGCTCCTGCGCAAAAGGCTTCCGACATAGCCGCAGGTACCGCTGGTATGACTAATACCGCCCGTAAACTTCAGTCTATTAATTTCCCCCCCATGATCACCTTTGATGAGGGCGTTACCCCCGGCGGCCGGAAAATATCCTGGATATTTCTCGTGATCAGCGGCTTTGTCGTTGGTATGGCCGCCTCCATCATGGGCGTAGGTGGTGGATTTTTAACCTTCCCAATCTTTGTCTACACCTTGGGTGTCTCTTCAGCGACCACTGTTGGTACCGATATTTTTCAAATTATCTTCACCGCCGGCTACGCAGGGCTGAGCCAGTATGCGGTGTATGGTTTTATCTTTTACACCCTGGCCATGGGCATGTTGCTCGGTTCTTTGATCGGCATTCAGGTTGGTTCTCTGATCACCAAGGTTGTCAGTGGTTCCACCATCTGTGGTCTGTATGCCGTTGCCACTTCGGCCGGATTTGTAAATCGCGCCTTTGCTCTGCCTTCAAAACTTGCCAGCATGGGCTATATCCCCATGTCTGCTGAGACCGGCAAACTGCTTGAAGTGATAGGGACCTATATTTTCTTTGTAGTGCTGGGCTCATTTGCCATCTGGGTCTTCTATATCTTTTTCACCAATATCAGTGTCCTCAAGGGAGAGGGTCACGCGCACACGGAGGTAAAAGCATGATTGCCAATAAAAAAGAATTCACTGGTGGCCTGATACTCCACATAGCTTTCTGGATCGTTTTTGCGCTGCTTCTGTCGCCGCTTTATCCCGGCCAGGGCAAAAAGGTTAATATGCTGGACTATATGGACAACATGTACAATTCCATATCCAAGAAGTCCGCCTACTTTATCCCTGCCACTCAGAAGAAGGCTGAGGCTTATAAGGGAAAAAACATCGAAGTGAAAATTAAAACCGATGCTAATCTCACCGCAGACAGAGTTGCTGCGATGTTGAAACCTGCCGGCATGAAGGTTGAGGCTGGGGAAAAAGAGGTTAAGGTTAGCGGGGATCTTGGTGGGATGCTGGCTGCCATTATGGTTGATGCTGATTCCATGTACAACAATGATGGCAAGGCCGTCAGCAGCAGATATGGCTCCAATGAGAAACAGGTGATGTACGATTGGTACAACGTTTTGAAATCAATGGAGAAGAGCCTGACAAAACAGGAGAAGTTTGAAGAATCAAAGATTCTCTATCAGGCACGTACCAAGACCGTAGAGCCTGGCTATAATTTTTATGGGATCCAGGCGCAGTCCATCCAGGACAAAGCGATATTGGTAGTTATTTCTCTGGCGGGGTATGTCATCTATACCATGTGGTTCGGGTTTTCCATCCTTTTCATGTTTGAAGGCTGGGGGCTCAAGCTAGAGCATTAACAAAAACTCAGAATGGCCGTTTGTTCCGGGGAGTTTCTTTCCGGAACAAACGGCTTGATTGAGATATTTTTTGATAAATAAACCGGTATTTCCCCTATTCATCAAAGGCTGCCATATTTGACTTTGAATTGCCCTTGCCCGTGCCTTCATTTTGCTGCTGTTCAAGCTCCTCTTCCCTTGTACTTCAAAAACATTTTACTGTCTGCTGTTCGTCCCATGATCTCAGTGCAGGTCTTACTGAGACCATCAACGCAACATGTTTGATTTAAAAGTAGAATCTCTCAACGTAGGAAACCATGATGTTAAAAAATATGAAAATTGGAACACGACTGGCTCTGAGTTTCGGCATAATTGTGATTTTTTTATTGGTCAACGGGATTATGTCAATCAATGTCATCGGCACCCTGAATAAGCATATGGGCAAACTCGTCAATGACCGTATGCCCAAGGTTGAACAGGCAAATACCATTATTAAAAACGTCAATATCAGTGCTCGGGCCCTTCGGAATGTCCTCATCGATCCAAGCCAGAAAATCAAGACGGAGGAGTTGAAACGAATCACTGATTCACAGGAACAGACGAATAAAATTATTCAATCCATGCAGCAAACAGTAAAAAGTGAAAAAGGAATATCCCTGCTCAAAGAACTGGTCGATGCCCAGGCGGCTTATATCGAACAGCGTGATATTTATATCGGCTTTATTAATGGCGATCAGCTGGATAAGGCCAGGGAGATGTTGCTGACCAAGCTTCGCAACGTTCAAAAGAAATATTTTGATACCTGTGAAGCCATGGTTCTCTTCCAGACAGAGCTTTCCAACTTAGCTGCCAAAGACGGTAATGACAGTGCCAAACAATCCAGAAACATCATCATTACTCTCTTGATTGTGGCTGTTTGCCTAAGCAGTATTCTTGCGGTGATGATTATTCGCTCTATTAACGGTCCTGTTAAAAAGGTAGCTTCCCTGGCCGGCAGCATGGCCCATGGCGATCTGACCGGGAGTCTCGATGTTGATCAAAAAGACGAAATCGGTGATATGAGCAACTCTTTGAACACTATGGTTTCACAACTGCGGACAATGATGATTGAAATCATCACCGGTGTTCATCACCTCACCTCCTCGTCAACAAATATGGCCGCCGTCTCTTTGCAACTCTCTACATCTGCTCGCGGCACTGCAGAAAAATCCAATACGGTAGCTGCTGCTGCCGAAGAAATGAGCATCAATCTGCAGTCAGTTGCTGCAGCCATGGAGCAATCTACCAATAATGTCAACATCGTTGCCTCAGCAACCGAAGAGATGACCGCTACAGTGAATGAAATTAGCCAGAATGCTGAAAAGGCCAGGGCTGTCTCTGAAAAAGCTGTCAGTCAGTCTCAAATCACTTCTGCAAAGGTGGTTTCCCTGGGTGAATCAGCTGGCAAAGTTGGGAAAGTAACTGAAACTATTAGTGAAATATCTGCACAAACAAATTTGCTGGCCCTCAATGCCACCATCGAAGCGGCAAGGGCTGGAGAGGCTGGGAAAGGGTTTGCGGTGGTCGCCAATGAAATCAAAGAGCTTGCCCGGCAGACAGCAGCGGCAACGGTTGAGATTAAAAGTCAGATTGATGAAATGCAGAGCACCACTTCTTCCACCATTGAAGATATCAATAAGATTTCCGAAATTATTGTTGATATCAATGATGTAATAAATGGTATAGCCTCTGCTGTGGAAGAGCAGTCTGCTGCAACCAATGAAATCGCCAATAATATTTCTCAGGCGTCCTTGGGTATTGTCGAGGTCAATGAAAATGTTGCGCAAAGCACCAGTGTCGTTACTGAAATTAATCAGAACATAGCGCAAATCAACCAAGAGGCCGGCCAGGTGAGCGAAGGGAGCAATCAGGTTTTGACGAATGCCCAGAGCTTGTCACATCTTGCCGCTGAACTGGAAAAACTAATGCAGCAATTCAAGGTTTAACTTCTAATGTGACCCTTATTCCATTTCCAAATCAAAGGTGAAGTCTCCAGAATTTCCCTCCCCCTTGGCGGGGGAGGGTCAGGGAGGGGGGGAATCAACTATGGAAATGGGCTCATTGCAGCATCACCCACCCCCAATCCCTCCCGTCAAGGGAGGGGCGTTTTCTTTACCGAACGAACCGGATATGGAACGCTTGACTGAGAATTAGAATTTCCTGTCGAAACCGGTTCGTTACCACAGGAAAATGTTCGTCAAGGTGCCTCATTCTCTTACGCCTCCTTCAGTGCCTGCCGGATTCTTTTGTTGTTTTTATGCAAGAAAAAAATCCGGCAGGCACTGATCCCGTATATCGGCGTTATAATATCTCCCTGATATGGTATAGGATGCTAGATGCTGATTCGAATAGCGTCCAGCCTGAGCTGGCACACCCGCTTCTATAAAAGGCTACCCCATGAGCTATCTTTTTGATTATCTCTCCTCTCTGTTCTCCAGCAAACCCAGGCTGACGCCGGCGGAGTTGCAAGCGGCATTTCGCAGTCACTATAAAGAGTTTCGCGCTCTCTTGACTGCAAACAATAATGCTCTGGAATTGATGGCGGAAATGGAACAAGTGGTAAGCGCCGGTCATTCCTTTGGGATGTCCTTCATTCGAGGCCATTGTACTGCCCTTTCGGTGAATATCTTCAAGATGGTCCAGCATCTGAACAAGCTGTCCGATGGCAAATATGCCCGGCTGGACGAGACCTTCAGAGATGTTGCCATGAAGCTTGAGCAGGTTATTGCCAATCGCCCTGTGACCACGGAGGGAGCACTTATCCTGTCCATGGGGGAGATAGATGTGAGCATGGTGGATCAGGTCGGCGAGAAAATGGCTAATCTGGGTGAGGTCAAGAATCGCATCGGTCTGAGAACCCCTGAAGGATTTGTGATAACGGCGGTTGCATCCTTGAGTTTCATAAAGGCCAATGATCTGCAGGTTGAAATTAATCGACGATTGAAAGGTCTTGATCTAAATAATCTGGAGGAGCTTTACACTGTCAGCGCCGGTATTCAAGGGTTGATCTCAAGCGCGCCCCTGCCGGCAGCTCTGGAAGAGTTAATCCTTTACCACCATCATCAGCTTGTCACTGGTCCGGATTCCTGCGAGCTGTTGGTTGCCCTTCGTTCAAGCGCCATTGGTGAAGACAGCAGCAATGTCTCCTTTGCCGGACAGTACCGAACCCAGCTCAATGTCAGCCGTGAGGTTGTCGGTCAGGCCTATAAGGAGATCGTGGCCGGAAAGTATAAAAGTCAGGCCACTGTTTATCGCAAGCAGCGTGGCTTCCGGGATCAGGATGTCCATATGTGTGTCGGGTGCCTGCTGATGGTGGATGCTGTTGTAAGTGGAGTCATGTACACTCGCGGCCCCGATGATCCGCGCAGCAATTTTGTCTTGATTCTGGCAGCGCCGGGCCTTGCCAGCAATGTGGTGGATGGCAGCGCTGCCACCGAACAGTTCAAGGTCAGCCGTACCTCGCCCCATGGGATTCTTGAATCCGGTTTTGGCGCAAACCATGTAGGTAGCGAGGG
Organism: Desulfobulbaceae bacterium; assembly: GCA_009773475.1. Lineage (GTDB taxonomy): Bacteria > Desulfobacterota > Desulfobulbia > Desulfobulbales > Desulfocapsaceae > UBA2270. The sequence goes on from WSXV01000001.1 coordinate 295,055, forward strand.
GGCTTCATCGCCCTCGACCCTGACCGTCATGCAGGCAGCGGAACTGGCTGAAGTCGGTGTTCGCCTGGAAGGGCATTTCGGCGTTCCTCAGGATGTGGAATGGTCCATAGATCGTGCCGGTTTATTATATATTCTCCAAAGCCGGCCCCTTGGTGACACCAAAAAGGAGGTGTTGCCCCCTCGTCGAGACAGCTCGGCAACAGATGATTTGCCGGCGCCGCTTCTTGCTGGCGGGGTCTGCGCAAGTTCCGGAGTTGGCTATGGTCAGGTCTTTAAGGTTCGGACAACCCTTGATCTGTTACGATTTCCCATGGGTGCGGTTTTGGTCGTCGAGACCCCTTATCCAGACTGGGCGAGCTTGTTAGACCGGGCGGCGGCGGTGATCAGCGAAACCGGTCAAGTGGCTGCCCATCTTGCCACAGTCGCCCGTGAGTTTGGAATTCCGGCCATTTTCGGATTAAAACAGGCCATGACGATTCTCGAAAATGAGAGCCATATTACGGTGGATGCCACTGCCGGCAAGGTGTATAGTGACGAAGTGGAAGCTTTGATGATGTTGGCCCCGCCCAAGCCGAATCTCATGGTGGGCAGTCCGGTCCATAAAACCCTGCTGGCTGCCCTGGAATATATTACGCCACTCAATTTGACCGACCCTACCTCGCCCTATTTTCGACCCGATGCCTGCCAGACCTTGCATGATATCACCCGTTTCTGTCATGAGAAGGCCATGGTTCAGATGTTCACCTTTGGTGAGCGCTACGGTTTTGATGACAAGGCTGCCAAACAGTTGGTGGTGGATGCTCCCTCCCAATGGTGGGTGATTGATCTGGACAATGGGTTCACTCCGGATTTTGATCCGGAGAGTCGGTATGTGCAACTGGATCATATTGCTTCCGTGCCGATGCTGGCCATCTGGGAGGGGATGATGGCCTTTCCCTGGGAGGGGCCGCCGCCGGTCAGTTTGGGAGGGTTTGGGGCCATTATCTTTCAGTCCACAAGAAACACCAATATTGACCCGGCGGTTCGTTCGGTCCTGACCGCTAAAAATTACTTTCTTGTATCGAAAAATTTTTGTAACTTGAGTGTCCGCCTCGGCTACCATTTTGCAATGGTTGAGGCATATCTCAGCGACATGCGCACTGAAAGTTATGTCAGTTTTAACTTCAAAGGCGGGGCTGCTGATGACCGCCGGAAGGTCGCCCGCATCCAGCTCCTTGTGGACATTCTTGGCCACTTTGGATTCAGGGTTGAGAGGAAGGGCGACTCTATGACGGCCCGGGTGGAAAAGAGGTCTGTGCAGTATCTCACGGAGCGTCTTAAAATTCTTGGATATCTTTCTGTCCATACCCGGCAGATTGACATGGTCATGGACAACCATGACTCAATCTGTCACTATAAAGAAAAATTTTCAACAGAGATTAATGCCCTGTTGGGGATACAAAAAATGGCGTGATGCCGTAAGCAAGGATATTTTGCATGGAGAAAAAGTACAGGGTTCTAATAGTAGATGATGAAGCTGACTTCAGAGAAATTATGGCCAAGAGGTTTAATCGTCGCAACATCGAGGCAGTGGCGGCGGATGGTTGCGAGATGGCGTTGGAGAAACTCAAAGCCTGTGAGTTTGATGTTGTTATTATGGATGTCAGTATGCCGCCCGGACTTGACGGTATCCAGTGCCTTGCCAAGGTAAAAGAGCTCTGGCCGAAAACAGAGGTGATCATTCTCACCGGACATGCCTCGGTTTCGTCGGGGATTGAGGGAATGAAGGGAGGCGCCTTTGACTACTGCCTGAAGCCCATTGACGTTGATGACTTGTTTGAGAAAGTTGCACTGGCCTGGGAAAAGGTGCAAATATCGCGGAGCTGATAACTCTTTCCGGCTGTGCTTTAATAGCGGTACACCATAAAAAAAGCTGTATTCCTCATCTTGAGGAATACAGCTTTTTTTATGCCCTGGAACCAGTGCCGCATGGCACTCACTCCGTTGTCGCCATTACTTGAAAAAATACAGTTAGTGAGGAGATCTAATGTCAAAACGAGGGGCCAGCATCATTCTGCTGATTTCTTCTTTCAGCTCAACCTGATCAGGGTTATGACTGTCCTGCTCCATCAGGAAAGTAAACAGCTGCTCCTGCTCAAGGGGTTTCTTGTACTTATCCGGGGTTCCGTTCTTGAGCTGGATATGGGCGGCCCAGGGAACGAAATAGGTGGTGGCTGGAAAGCCTTCATATTCCGAAATATCAATATTCAGGCCGGCAATATAGAGGAGATTTTTGCCGGTATAGTCATCGCCTCGGCGGATGGACTCGACGGTACGGGCAAATTCAAGCTGAATATTGATTTTGGCGGCTCTCAGGGGAGGATTGCGGGAGGTGACAATGGACGGCATGAATTCAATGAGGTTGCGTTCGAGAAGGATTGACTCATCTGTCTCGTGCAGTTCCTCCCTGAAATAAAAGAGGTCCTCGGTGAGGTGCTTCCCGATACTTTCTCCCTCTCCTGTTTTCCAGGTGTACCCGATGGCTTCAAGGCGTTTGCGGAATTCTTCGGACACTTCGTAGGTCTGGCTGGTGCTGATGGCGGTGAGAGGAAAAATTTTGCCGTTTTCGGCTCTTTTTACCATATTCTCCAAATGGACGACCAGGCCGTTCCTGACAGGGTGAGAATCAAAATCAATAAAGGAATTCTTAACGGTCAACAGACAGGCGCCGTTGTCGAGGCAGTGGAGGAAAATCCGGTCCCTGGCAAAATGATATTCCTCAAGATAGGGAGTAATCACATGGGTTATCTTTCCGCAGGAATCAGAGATACATGTCCCCTCCCTTTTAGGGCGGGTGCATTTCCCATAACTCCCATTATGGGGGTCGTAGCCTACGTGGCTGGCCTGAACAATGACGGAGTCTTCACCATGATTGGCATGGGGACCGTGGCGGTCAGTGGAGACAATGCCGCCAACCCGACCATGGTTGAAGGGGAATGTGCCGAAATGCTTGGTGAGCATGATAATGGGCCAGCCCTGATTTTCGTCTGAGCAGAAGGCTCGAGACGGCATAATCAGGCCTTTGCGAAAACCCAAGGCCATGCAGAGGTTATATAATTTGGGGGCAAACTCTGGATAGGGGATAGCCCGTCCATCAATTCTGAATGGGGCTAATTTACGAATAATATTTAATTTGTGATAGCTAGTCGGCATGTTTATCGACGAATGAAGACCGCCAAGCAGCCTCCCTAAAAGTTATGTGAAATCCAATAGTACACTGTAAATGCATTCTTACTATTGAGGCCGATACGATCCACATGTTATTTCCTGCGATCATTTCTGCTTATTTTAGATTGGAACTTACAAAGTTTGTTGGGACGATGTAAAAAAATAGAGAGGGGCCGATATAAAAAACGTATTGGGAATTGTTATGCTTTTATTAAATAAGAAGTTTTATCAGTCTTTAAAGGAAAGTCAAGAAAAAATGAATGACCAATGTTCTCTTAAGTCTGAATTATCATGGAGACAGAAGCCCTAGAGCTCGATTTCTTTTGAGAATGGAAGGACGGCAGTGTGAGTTACTGATAGGGCTGCCGTTCACCTCGCACGGGGAAATGAACGCATGTATTGAAACTGGGGGAGTGTAATCGTATGAGATTGTATCGGAGGGGCGTCTGACGTCCTGATTCTTTAATGGTTTGAAAAATTTTAGCGTAAGGTGACAATCTTGGTATCCCCAACATAATCGCGGCTTTCAAAGCCGGTCATGGTGGTCATCTTGCGGGTGAGTTCGCCGATGTTTTTCAGATTTCGGATGATCGTATGGACATCTTCAATCAATTCCTTGGACTCCAGTTCATCTTCAAGGAGTTGTGCCGTTCCGAGGGCGGCAAAAAGGGGCGAGTTGATCTCATGGGCGACGGTGCCGGCCAGTTCGACAACGCCCTGCAGTTTGACCCGCTCCAGCTGCTCCTGTTCCAGCTGCCTTTTGGCGGTGATATCGCTGATGACCTCGATGACATATTCTACTGTCCCGTCGTTGTTGAGCATGGGGGATGCCGTTCGTTCAAACCAGTGCGGGCCATCCTCTTTGATCACCTGATGCTCAAAACTGGCGGCCAGTCCCGTTTCCAGCACCTGCTCCATTGGACAATTTCCCATCGGGCACTGTTGGCCCACCCACAGGCTGCCATAGTCGGCGCCAAGCACTTCATTCTCCTCCTTGCCCAAGACCGTGAGAAATTCCCGATTGGCAAGGACCAGGTGTCGATCCTTGTCCACCACCAGTAATTGCGGACGGATACAGTTGAGGATATTGGCGATAAAGTGCTCGCTTTCTTCCACCTGATTAAAGAGCAGGGTGATCTTCCGGTAGTTTCTTGCATTCTGGATGGCGGTACCGCCAATCTCCGCGATGGTCACCGCGAAGTTGATCTCGCTGCTGGTAAAACAGTGATGGACATCAGAGAGGATACGGAGAATACCGATGACCTCCCCTTTTACCTTGAGGGGGATAGCAAGCAGGGATTTAATCCCTTCCTTCCTCATGTTGTCGTCGTAGAGGACCCGCGCGTCATGGCTGACATCATAAATGGAGACCGGCTCACCGGACAGGGCGGTGGCGATATTGCGTTCTCCTTCAATTTCGCCGCGCTGGGAGTAGGCCTCGGAAATTCCATGGGCGGCCACCAGTTCCAGTTGATTGGTCTCCGCTCGCAACAGGCGGATGGTGCAGGCCTTGCAGCCCATACTGCGAGAGAGCCGTTCGACTATGGTATGCAGAACCGAGTCAAGATCCAGGGTCGAGCTGACCAGGGCCGAGATGTCCTGGACATCCTTCATAAAGTTGATCTGGGTTTCCATCTCGGTGAACATCCGGCCATTGGAGAGGGCAATGCCCACCTGTTCGGCCAGGGCCATGGAGAAGGAGATCTCCTCTGAGGTGAAGACCCGGTTGCGCCGGGTGAGAAGGCGTAAAATTCCGATGACCGAGTCTTGAAAGAGGATGGGCAGGGTGAGCACGCTCTTGATGCCCTCCTGGTGGATCAAATCCTGGTCTTTGAAAGGGACGTTCTGGTCAACATCGGTTTTTGCCACCGGATATCCGGAGTTGATCATGGCGATGGTCTCTTCCGTATCAATATGGTCGCGGGAGAGGTATTCCATGGACAGCCCGTGGGCCGCACCCATGACAAAGGTCTGGGTGGACGGGTCAAGCAGGCGGATGGTGGCGGCGTCGATATCGAGCAGGCCGGGCAACTCCCGGACAATGGTATCCATCACTTGCTGGTGATCGAGGACCATGCTGATCAGCTTGGTCACCTTTTGAAAGACCTTCAGGTATTTGAGTTCGTTAATGGGTTCCATGGGGTTAGATCTTGCAGTTGCTGCACTTCTTCTCTTTTCCTTTCAGAACCTTTTCCACTTTTTCTTCCAGTTCGTCCCGATCAATGGGTTTGACACAGTATTCATCCGCTCCGAGACTGATGGCCTCACGGGCCGTTTCCACGGTGGGGTAGCCGGTCAGCATGATAGCATGCATGGCAGGGGTATCGGCCTTGAGCAGACCGAGCACCTCGACTCCGCTCATCTTCTTGAGTTTAATATCAAGGATGGCCAGGTCAATTTTGTTGGCCTTGGCGTAGGCTATGGCCTCATCCTCTTCGGTGAAGGTGTGCACGGTATGCCCTTTTTTGGTCAAAATCTTGCCAATGAGCACCGTGGCATCCTGTACATCATCCAATGCTAATATTTCTGCCATAATTTCCCCCTAATAATTGATCCGAAAGCCACTTGTCACTCAACTTCTTCCATGACCAAGCTCTGAAGTTTCATTTGTTGTTATGGCTGGTTAATGTGCGCCAGCCAAGCTGTTTTGTTTGGATATTAACACTCTTGAATTCTTTTCTTTTTTCTCCCAAAGGGAGCGTATGACTGCCTGTCGGCCAAGTCCTTAAGTACTGAACTTGGGGAAAGATGTTATTCACGAACACTGGCGGCCTCAACCAGCGAGACCGGAAATTTGACATGAAATGCCGTTCCCTTTTCGCCCACCACTGGGCTTTCCACCTCGATCTGGCCGCCATGATCCTGAATAATTCCGTAGGAAACCGAAAGGCCAAGGCCGGTGCCCTTGCCGACGGGCTTGGTGGTAAAGAAAGGATCAAAGATCCTTTTGCGGATCTTTTCAGGGATACCGTGCCCGGTATCCTGAACGGTGGCGATGACTTGCTGGGTGTCGGGCTGGTAACGGGTGGTGATGTTCAACTCCCCGGAGCCCTGCTTTTCCATGGCGTGATGGGCATTGTTGACCAGATTGATAAAGACCTGACGCAGTCGTTCGGTGTCGCCGATCACAGGGGGTAAATCGTCGGCCAGATTTTCATGGACATTGATATGATCCATGTTGAGGGAATGCTGGGTGACGGCAATGACATCCGTCAGCACTTCATTGATGGAAAGATCTTTGCGGGCACTTTCCGATTGCCGGGAAAATTTGAGCAGGTCTGCCACGATTTTTCGGCAGGCCTTGGCCTGGCGCTCAATAATGGAGAGGTTCTGGCCCTCTTCGCTCTCCTGGGTAAAATCATCCCGCATCAGTTGCGCATAGCCAAGGATGATCCCCAGAGGGGTGTTGATCTCGTGCGCCACACCGGCTGCCATCTGTCCCACGGAGGCCATCTTTTCACTGGCGACCAGTTGCTCCATCATGGTCTTGACCCGGGTGAGATCTTTGGCGATCCCTTCACAGCCGACAAATTGGTTATTCTCATCATAGACAGCAGTGGCGGACAAGAGGACCGGGAAACTGGTGCCATCCGCCTTGGTGAATTCAATTTCCAGATCTTCAATAAAGCCTTGAGACTTTAAGGTGGTATGATAGGCCTCCAGTTCGTTCTCATTGTTAAAGACGTCCTCGAGATTTAAGGCGGGGCTTTCATCATCGGGATAGCCGAGCATTTTGAATCCGGCACTGTTCATCGTCAAAAGATGGTTTCCGGAATTACTGAAGAAAACCATGTCTTTGGAGTTGTTGAAAAAATTACGGAATTTCTTTTCCGAGGCGGAAAGCTCTATTGTTCGATCAGCAACCTTCTCTTCGAGATGGAGGTTCATCTCCTGGAGTTGGGCGGCGGCGATTCCCAGTTGCTCATTGGCGTTTTTCAGGCTTTTGGCCTTTTTGTTAATGGCCAGATAGCCTTCAATACCCTTATGGTAATAGATGGTAACGGCGGCCAGGGAGATCATCAAGAGGGTATTAATACCGCCTGATATGGGTGAGAGAATCTGCCATGTTTCCGGCTTGCCGGAAAACAGGAGGATATGTTTGACCAGGTGTCCTATGGCGCGGGAGATGGCAAAGGAGGCCAGGGTCATGCAAAAGTAGAGCAGAAATCCCCAGAGGAAATTTTCCGGCTGTTTCCGTAACAGCAGCCAGGCGTAGCGCAGGGCAAGAAAAGAAAAAACAATGATCAGCAGTGAGCCCGCCATATCGATGACAATGGAGAGGGACAGGGGGAGAGCGTTCATTTCTCTTCCTCCTTATCGACACTGTGGTAGAGGGAGCGCAGGCTTAAAAAGAGAAAGAAGATCGCCGGAAGGCTGAACAGATGGTCGAGGGTGGCGAGAAAATAGATTATTTTGATGCTGGAAAAAGGGCCCACAATCTGGGATGAAAAATACCCCGATGGCCGAACGATGTCGGTGTTGGCAATATAAAACCCGAGCCAGTGACCGGTAAAGGCGACAAAATTCCACAGGACCATAAAGACACAGAAGACCTGGAGATAGCGCCAGCCCCTGCCGGGAAAGGCGCTGCGGCCAATATCCCAGAAGAGATAGGCGATGGCGGCTGCATAAAAGAGATGGGCCAGTTGATGGACAAAGAGGCCCTCGCCGCCGCCGTGTGACTGAATGGCCCAGGCCGAAGTCGGTGTAAGCAGGAAGATCACCGGCAGGAGCAGGGCAAGGAGGAATCGTTTTCGCAATGGATTCATGGGGACCATTGAAGATGTTTTTATCTCTTGTAGAGAACAGGAATAAAAAAACAAAAGAGCGTAACCAGAGTAAGGTCTTTTTCTATGCACAATAAACGCCAGAAAAAAAAGAAAAAACAGAAAAAGAGAATTTCCTTTGATATAGGCAGGTTACTTTTTATCCCCATGGGCAGAAAAGGAGGGGATGAAAATTTTATTCCCCAATCCCCAGGGGCTTCTTCAATCGAGGCGCAACAAAAAAGAGACAGCGAAACATTCCTGTGTCACTGGCAGTGGCAGGCTCGTTCCCTCTTCAGCTGATGCTGCTCCGTGGGGAATCTCAGGTCAGGGGTGAGTGAGTGTGGCCGGGAGAGATTTTGCCAATCAAGGAGTTCTAAAGGTGTTGGCATCAATATCATACCGGCGCATCAGCCGTTGAAAAGCCTGGCGTTCCATGCCGCTGAATTTAGCGGCCGCCGAGACATTGCCCTTGGAATTGGCCAGACAGCGGTTCAGGTAGGAGCTGGCAAAAGGGGCAATAACCTTTTCCTTGGCCTCTCGATACGAAAGGCCGTAAACACAGTTCGGGATCTGGGTCGAAGATTCTTCCTCGTTGCTGGTATCTTCAAAACTGGTCAGCTCATAGGAGGTGATTTTCTGGCTTTCAGAGAGGAGTACCGCCCGGTTGATAAGACTCTGCAACTGGCGGACATTGCCCTTCCATTGCCGGCGCATCAGGCATTGCAGGGCATCGGGGGTGAATTCCATCCCCGGCCGGTCATATTCCTTGGCGTAGATGGTGAGAAAATGCTGGGCCAGCAGAGGGATATCATCTTTGATTTCGGCCAGGGTGGGCAGGGTGACGGTCATCACGTTGAGCCGATAAAAAAGATCTTCACGAAATTCCCCTTTGGCCATCTTTGTTTCAAGATCCTGATTGGTGGCGGCAAGAACGCGGGCATCAATTTTGATGGTCTTGGTTTGTCCGAGGGGCTGGATCTCTTTTTCCTGCAGGACGCGCAGCAGTTTGGTCTGGATGGAGAGGGGGATGTCGGCAATTTCATCGAGAAAAATGGTGGAGCCCTCTGCCTCCAGAAACAGCCCGGCCTTGTCTCGATCCGCACCGGTAAAAGCCCCTTTGCAGTAGCCAAAGAGCTCGCTTTCAAGGATATGCTCGGGAAGGGCCGGGCAGTTGATGGTGATCATCTTTTTCCCCGACCGTTTACTCATGGCATGGACAGTGCGGGCCGCCACCTCCTTGCCGGTCCCCGATTCCCCTCGAATAAGCACGGTGGCGTCACTTTGTCCGAGGCGGGTGAGGAGGTCGATGGCCCGTTGTAATGGCGGCGAATGACCAATGAAGTCAGTGCGTTCATTGCTGTTGGTCAACCGCTGCTGGAGCTGAATATTATCGCGCAGCAGGTATGTTCTCTCCAGGGCGCGGCTGACCACCCGGCTGATTTCTTCGTTTTCAAAGGGTTTTTCAAAAAAATCATAGGCGCCTTCCTTCAGGGCTCTCACCGCTATCTCGATGGTGCCGTAGCCGGTCATGATGATGGTGCTGATGGTATGATCGATGGCCGTGATGGATTGCAGAAGCTGCAGTCCATCCATGTCCGGCATGATGATGTCGGTGAGGACGACGTCTGGTTTCCAGCTCTTGACGATTTCCAGGGCGTTGAGGCTGGACGTCGTCAAGGCAATTTCGCAGGCGCATTTTTTAGCCAGAACCTTTTTGAGCAGATTCAGGAGATCCTGTTCATCATCGACAATCAGCAAACGTTTTACTTTCTGTTCCTTAGGCATGGCGGCTTTATGAGTTGTCCTTGATCATTGCTTGAAAGTATTGCTGCACAAATCGACCGGAAACGGTATCAAAATTTGAAAACCAGAGGCCGGTTTCGGGCGGGAATTCCCCTGTCAAGGCCAGAAAAACGGTGCGAGAGCTGTTGTGGATAGCCTCTTTCAGCTTATTTTGGGTCTCCACATTCAGGCCCGCTCTGCATCGCAAGGGGCGATGGGCATGGAGAAGGCAGGCCCCGTCCAGCAGCAGCGGACAGGAAAGGGGTTGATCTGCCTTCAGCCTCTGGGCCGCCTCCAGCCGGGAGGGATCTTCCGGGCGGGCCATCTTTTTTATCAGAGAGGCAGCTTCCCCTGCCCGCTCCATGGCCGCCGTCCGTTGTTCACTGCTGAGCCGCCGGTTCAGGTTGTGGCTGAGGGAGACGGCTTCGATGAGTTCTATCTCGAAATAGTCGTGACAGCAGGTATCCGTATCCAGTGCCTGGAGGTCAATCCCCGCATTCGTTGCCTGGGTCTCAGCCTCATGGAGGATTGCGTCGTACTCCTGCAAAAAAGGGAGCAGGTTGACCGTCTCTTTATCCTCGATACTTGGCTCGCGGGCGTTTAACTGCCCCTGTTGCTTACCATAGCTTTTTAATAATTTCCACTGGCAGTAACTGCTCGGGGTCACCCGGACGGATTTGAGTTTTTTTTCGGTGAGCTTTAAGCCCAAGCCACGCCGCAACAGATAGGCAGAAACAAAGGTACCGGTCCGGCCCAGGCCATGACGGCAGTGAATCAGCACCTTCTTCTTCAGATACAGGGCCTCATCCAGCCATTGCAGAGCCTCATCCATCAGCTTCATGTCGGGGGCGCACTCGTCGGGAATAGGCAGGTAATAGACCTCAAAGCCGGATTGCTGCTCAATCTGGTAGAGGTCGCAGAACTCCCCGCAGAGATTAACAATGGCGTCAATGCCCTCTGCTTTAACGGCGTCCAGGTCTTCATAGGACATGGGCGCGCATCCGGTGGCCATTTGGCTGGTAATCCAGTTTACGGTATAGGGCATGGCGTCACGTGGTCTTCTTTGATGGCGTTGCAGGGAGACGAGTTCATAAGGCCCGAAAAAGGCTCAATGTCAATGCCTGCGTAATGGAGTCTTTGGGACATTGGAGATTTTGTAGAGTGTCGTGGACTCGGGAATCATTGACAATGGTTCATTGTCCTCTGGTTGCATTCAGGAACTCCTGGACATATTTCTGCACATCCTGTTTGTCATGGAGGGCCATGTCCATGAGTTTGGTGGCGCCCAGTAATCGACCGAGGATAAGCAGATGATCCTGCATCTCCAAGGCATTCAGGCCGGCAATCCGGGCGTCGAGAAGATCGCCCTTGGTGACGACCTGGAATCCGTCCTCCTGGAGCAGGGTGGAGATAAACTCGAGGCGCAGCAGGCGTCCGGCGTAATCAGCGCCGCCGCCTGCAAAACGAAACTGGCAGTAATTATTCGAGTTGTCCTCGCCACACAGGGCATCAACCAGGGTGAAATGGTAGCCGAACCGCATGATCAGATTGACATAATCGGCCCCGAGCACCGCGTAGCTGGCAAGATCTGAGGAGTCGCTGCTGGAGATCCCGTCGGCCATGGTCATTTCGCCAAAGTGTTTCCAGTCGAAGTGCAAGCGGTCCGGCCATTGCACCGAAGGGTGAGTCATGCCGGCCCACAGGGCCTGAAAAGGAACGGAGCTGATCTGTTCCAGGCTGACAAATTCCTCGCGGGCGACGCTTGCTTCCAAACCGCCGCCGACATCGACGACAAAGATATCAAAGGGAAGGTCGGAAAGCAATTTTTTCCGGTTTTTGTTCCTGTTTCCCAGGCGATCACCCAGCGAAAACATGGTCCTAACCGCCTGTTCGTGGGAAAAACGAATAATGTCATGGAGGGAGCGGCACGACTCAGGGGTGAACCCTTTGGCCTTGGGGTCGATCAGATGGAGCGGGGTGATGGAATTCAGCAGCTTGCGCATCTTCCGGTAAAAGGGAAGGTGTCTCTGGGATTCATGGTGCGGGATGGTGGCCAGGTGGGGCAGGAGATCGCCATGGTAGACCACCATGCCTTCGGCGTCCATGGTGAGGATCCGGCCATGTTCGATGAGATTGATCTGGGTTCCCAGGCCGCAGAGCAGGGGGATGCCGAATTCACGGCAAACGGTGGAAAAATGACCGGCAATACTGCCAAGCCCGGCAAGTACACCCTGGACCTGTTGCAGAACCTGAACATAGGAGGGCAGGGTCTCATTGACCACCAGAATAGAGCCCGCCGGCATCTGTTCCACCGGATGAGCGGCATCAACACAGTAGGCCGGGCCACAGGCCTGACCAAGGGCGGCCATGGTTCCTCCCCGGCATAGCGGCACGTCCTTGATGGCCTTGATCCTGGCTGAAGCCGCCTCATGCCCTGCATCCATGGAGAGTGACTGCCGATGCAAAGGGCGGCTCTGGAGATAAAAGATCTCCCCGGTTTGGGTCATGGCCCATTCGATGTCCTGGGGAGATTCGAAATGGTTTTCAAGCTTCAGTGCGGCATCGGCCAGTTGTTTTATCTGGGAAGCGCTGAGCGCCCCTGCCAGATGGGATGCCGCCGGATTAGAGCTATCCAGGCGAAAATTTGAGCTGTCCTGCTTCTCAACGATCAGGACTTCCGGGATGATCTTGCCGCTGACCAGGGCTTCTCCCTGACCTCGCACCGCATGGATAAAGAGGTGTGTTGTGTCCTCCATCTTCTGGTCTGCGGGGTCGATGGTGTAGATGACCCCGCTTGCCAGGGATTCTACCATTTCCAGGATGAGCACCGCCATGGGCGTCTCATCATCACTGAGGCCGCTGTGAATCCGGTATGCCAGGGCCTCCGGGGTATATTTACTGGCCAGGACCGCCAGGTAGGCCTTGAGGAGGCCGTCTTTTTCCACATCCAGAATGGTTGCGTACTGTCCGGCAAAGGAGCAATCCCCATCCTCATTGACGGCGCTGCTGCGTACCGCAACCCGGAGTTTGTTCGCCCGGTCAGTGGCAGCCAGGCTTGCGTAGGCGCTGAGAATCGCGTCCTGAATATCAGGGGGAATCTCCGCATGGTTGATCAGGCTCATCAGTTCCTCAGAGCTCTGTGCCAGGGTCTCAGGGAGGGTGAGGTCGATCTGGGTGAGGAGGGCATTGATTGGGGTTCGCAGGTCGTTGTATTCCAGGAGATAATAAAAACTGTTCACCGTAATGACAAAACCTGCCGGCACCGGGAGATGCAGGGCCTTGGCAAGCTCGGCCAGATTGGCGCTTTTGCCGCCACTGAGTTCTTGAGTGATAAGGGCGTCGGTGAGATTTAAAACAAAGGGAGGGCCGAAACGGAGGGCTGGGGGCGCCAGCAGAAATCTGCTGTAAAAGTCGAACTTACGATAATATTCCCGCAGGGTGACAAACGAGCCCGGAGCCATGCGCTCAAGGCTTTCCACCATGCCGCTGACACTGGTCGAGAGGGCGTCGTATCTTTCTGTAATGCGGCAGAAGTCTTCTTTTTTGCCTTGATAATAGAGGCCTTCCAGTTCGGCCATGAGCTCATGGCTGCGACTGTCAAAGACCAGAAGCTCGCGGAAGGCATCATAGGTTTCCCGCAGGATAACCCCTGGGGCAAAAAGGCGATAGGTCCAGTATTTAAGCAGAGTGTTGACGAACATTGCCTGCATCCTTGTGATGAAGAGGGGGATATCGCGCGCCCAAGTCTCTGAGGAAGTATGGTGTACAACAGAAAGTGTTGATTATGGTTTAGTATTGTTTGATAGTCAATTTTTTTATCTTGGGGAAATCTGAGAATCGGCTTTTTTCATTCAAGAAAAGGGCTCTACTTGTTCCTTTATCGTTAAATATCAAGGCGATTCCTGCTGTCATCGGTCTTTTGTGGAATCTTCATTTTGCAAGGACACCTTTCAGGGGGGCCTGCATGGGAGGCTTTACTCCTGAGGGGGTGTTTTCTTCAGCTGGTACTCTTGCACAGCCTGATTATGTTCAGTGAGATTTTTGGAAAATTTGTGGGAGCCATTGTTTTTGGAAACAAAATAAAAAAAGTCCGTGGGGGAGGGGTGGAGAACAGCCGCTATGGCCTGTTGCCCCGGATTGCAGATGGGTCCGGCCGGTAGGGCTGGAATCAAGTAGGTGTTATAAGGATGCTCTGTCTTGAGGTCCGACCGTCTCAGATTTCCAGAAAATTCCGACAAGCCGTAAATCACGGTCGGGTCTGACTGGAGGCGCATTCCGGTTTTGAGCCGGTTCAGGAAGACGGCGGCGATAAGGGGTCTTTCAGCGGCGTCCGCCGTCTCTTTCTCCACCACCGAGGCAAGGGTGATAACCTCGTGACGACTCATTTTTTGCTCGGAATTTTGTGGCAGCTCAGACCATTTTTTGAGAAAACGATTCACCTGCATGGCAATCAGGGGCTTGGCGTCTTTGATGTTCCGGGTCAGGAGATAGGTATCGGGATAAAGGTAGCCTTCGAGACTGTTAACCGCACTGAGGCCAAGGGACTGGATAAATTGGGCATCATGGCTCAGCTCAATAAATTGCTCCCGATTGCACCAGGCCCCGGCGGCAAAGATATCAGCAATTTCGGTGATCCGCAGTCCTTCCGGGATGGTCACTGCGTAGGCGACTGGTTTTGCCGTTGCCAGTTGACGCAGAACGTCCCCAGGCTTTTGGCCGGGGGTCAGGCGGAATTCACCGGCCGGCAGGGTCCTGGCCAGGCCGAGAAGCTTTGCCAGCAGAAGAAAGCGGATGTCGTCATGAATGAGTCCGGCCTGAGACAGGACACTTCGTATGGCTCTGATTCCGGAGCCGGGAGGAATGACGACGATGGTGTATTCCGCATTCGCACCCTTTGCGGGGCCGGATTGCAGGGCATACAGAGACAGCCAGCCACCGAACAGGAGCGGGCCAAGGAGGAGCAAGAGGACTGTCCAGCGAACAGCCCTCTTGCGGGAGTTGGGGAGTGGAGACGGAAGCTCGGAGGATGGCTGTTCGTCTGGTGCAAGAATTTCTGTCATTCACCCTTTGAAGAGCCGGAAGTCAAAGCAGCTTCCTGCCCCTTGTCCTCCGTTTGCTGCTTTTTGTCTCCATTGCTCTGTTTCTTCGATTGCCCAAGGGCAATCTTTACCACCTCATCCATATCCTTGACTGGGAAAAACTGCATTTTATCACGAATATCTTTAGGGATATCGGCCAGATCTTTTTTGTTCTGTTCAGGGATGATCACCTTGGTGATATCGGCGCGCAGGGCTGCCAGGGCCTTCTCTTTGAGGCCGCCAATGGGCAGGACTCGTCCCCGCAAGGTAACCTCTCCGGTCATGGCCAGGCCTTTGATCAGCTCTTTTTTGGTGATCGCCGAATAGATGGCGGTGGCCATGGTGATTCCGGCGGAGGGACCGTCCTTGGGGATGGCACCGGCCGGGACGTGGACGTGGATATCGGTTTTCTCAAAGAAATTGTCTTCCACACCCATCTCCTGGGATCGGCTACGGCAATAGGTCAAAGCTGCCTGAACCGACTCTTTCATCACATCGCCGAGCTGGCCGGTGAGGGTCAGCGCACCTTTGCCGGGCATGAGGTTGACCTCGATATGGAGGATCTCGCCGCCCACCTCGGTCCAGGCCAGTCCGGTGACCAGTCCCGGTTGGGACAGGGCATCCATTTCGGACTCAGGGATGTTTTTGGGTGGCCCGAGGTAGCGGTCGATGGTGCCGACAGTGATACTGTAAGGCCCCTTGCCGCCTTCGGCGATCTTGCGAGCCACCTTGCGGCAGACCTTGCCGATCTCGCGTTCCAGGTTTCGCAACCCGGCCTCGTAGGTGTAGTGGCTGATAATATATTGCAGAGTATCATCCTGGAGACGGATTTGACGGGCCTTGATGCCGTTTTCCTTCAATTGCCGGGGCAGCAGGTAGCGTCGGGCGATGGCCAATTTCTCCTCCTGGGTGTAGCCGGAAAGTCGAATCACCTCCATCCGGTCGAGGAGCGGACTGGGGATGGTGTCGGTCATATTGGCGGTGGTGATGAACATCACCTTGGACAGATCAAAGGGCATGTTCATGTAATGATCGGTGAACTCGAAATTCTGTTCCGGGTCGAGCACCTCAAGCAGTGCCGAAGACGGATCGCCGCGATAGTCAGAGCCGATCTTGTCGATCTCGTCCATCATGAAGATGGGATTGTTGGAATCCACCAGTTTGAGCCCCTGGATAATCCGGCCCGGCATGGCTCCGATATAAGTTCGGCGGTGGCCGCGGATCTCTGCCTCATCGCGCATTCCGCCCAGTGACATACGGTGGAACTTGCGGCCCATTGCTTTGGCTATGGACTTACCAAGGGATGTCTTGCCCACACCTGGAGGACCGACAAAACAAAGGATGGGGCCCTTGGTGGTGGGGTTGAGTTTCCGCACCGCCAGGTATTCAAGGATGCGTTCCTTGACCTTCTCCAGGCCGTGATGATCCTCATCGAGCACTTCTCGTGCGGCCACCAGATCCAGGTGATCCTGGGTGGACTTGCGCCAGGGCACATCGAGGATCCAGTCGATGTAGGTGCGGATGATCGTGGCCTCGGAGGAATCCGGATGCATCATCTCCATCCGGTTGATCTGTTTGGACGCCTCCTTGCGCACGGATTTGGGCATTTTGGTCTTTTTCAGAGCCTTGTACAGATCTTCAATTTCCTGCACCCGCTCATCGCCGTCGCCCAATTCTTTCTGCAGGGCGTGCAACTGCTCGCGTAGATAGTATTCGCGCTGGGATTTTCCCATCTCCTCTTTGGCGTCGGACTGGATCTTGGCCTGGACGGTGGTGACCTCCAGTTCCTTGGTGAGCAGGTCGTTGACTAGTTTCAGGCGGGCAACGGAGTCAATCTCTTCAAGGATGGTCTGGGATTCGGCCACCTTCAGGCGCAGGTTGGAACCCACCAAGTCGGCGAGACGTCCCGGCTCTTCGATGTTATTGATGATGGTCATCAGGTCGGCGGAGAGAATACCGCGCAAAGACATGATCTTTTCGGTCTGTTCGCGCACGGTGCGCATCAGGGCCTCGATCCGGATGGTGATCTTTTCCGGTTCAATCTCCTGCAGAACCTCCACCTTGACCTGATAAAAGGGCTCTTTCTGCACATATTCCTGAATCTTGGCCTTGGAGGCCGCCTGCACCAGAACCTTTAACCGGCCATCGGGCAGCTTCAGGGTCCGCATAACCATACAGACCATGCCCACGGAATAGAGATCGTCTGATTCGGGGTTGTCCTGGGTGGAATCCTTCTGGGTGACAAGCATCAGAAGCTTGTCTTTTTTCAGAGCCTCGCCTACGGCCTCCACGGAATTGGGGCGGCCCACAAAAAGAGGGATAATCATGTAGTTGAAGATCACCACATCCCGAACTGCCATCATCGGCAGGACCTCGGGAATCTTCATATTTTCACTGTCGGAAAAATCATCCATGCCAATGGATAATGTGTCATTAAAATCCACGCAAACCTCCTTGCTTGATCTGCTGTTCTGTTTAAGAGCCGTTACCAAATAACAGGGCCATTTATATCAATTTCGTTACGGCTGCTTATGCCGCTTCCGTTCAATCAATGGCTATGTTATTTTTTTACAGCGGCGTAAAATATAAAAATGAGAATAAAAGGTTCTTGCGTAATGCCTCAAACCGCCCGAAAAATTTAAACATTTACCGGGTTGAAGTCAAGATGGCAAATGAGCAAGATCGCATAGGGGGATCGAAATACCGAGAATAATGGGTGTATCCCCTGATTTTTCTTGAATTACCCCGCTCTTTCACCCATAATTATTTTCTGCCTCTGCAGATATAAAGGCTAAAGGTAAAAGGATGGAGTGATGACAAAGAAGGAGATGGTGGAATGAGCCGATCCGTCAGCTGCAGCTGCCTTGCCGTCTAAATGAATTACCATGATGGTTCCCTTATGGATGGAGTGTATTCATGTTGAGTCCGAGTTCTTTTTTTGACCTTTCCGGCTTTTCCCATGCCCCGTTATTTTCCGAGCATGAGTATGTGTGGAGCGCCTTGGCCAGGCTGAAGGATTATATGCACGGCTATGCATATCCCCTGTTGAGCAGCCCTTTGCTTCCCGATGCCGAGCCACTGTCGAAAACAGTTGTGCTCCATGAAGGGGAAATTCTGTCGGCAGCAGGGTTGGATATCAGCTATGGTGATACGACCAAACAACAGTTGCTGGTCAGCTCTGATGGCCGGGAGCTGCTGGGTGCCACGGTGATTATGGCAGGGGCTGTGCTTATGGGCAGACGTATTGCCCTTGGACGCGGGGTGCTGGTCGAGAGCGGCGCCCTGATCAAATCGCCGACGATTATCGGTGATTATACCGAGGTCCGCCAGGGGGCTTATCTTCGTGGCTATTGCCTGATCGGCGCCCACTGTGTGGTCGGTCATACCACGGAAGTCAAGCACTCCCTGTTTCTCGATCATGCCAAGGCCGGTCATTTCGCCTATCTTGGCGACTCCATTCTCGGCCGGGAGGTGAATCTGGGGGCGGGTACCAAGTTTGCCAACCTTCGTTTTCTGGCCGGGAACATTGCGGTGCGTACCAGTGAAGGAATGATTGATACCGGTCGCCGCAAGTTTGGCGCCATCCTCGGGGACAGGGCCCAGACCGGCTGTAATTCAGTGACCAATCCCGGAACCCTGATCGGCCCCGAGGGGATTCTGATGCCCAACACCACGGCTCCCGCTGGTTTTCACCCGCCGCGCTCCATTCTTCGCTGACCTGCCTGGGGAAGGCGAGATAATGAGTGTTGACGTGCCGAACCTCAACGCCCCGGGTCGTTACTTCTTTCTTCCTTAGGAATGAGAGCCCTGCCGATCTCGTCGTCTGCTCGATAAATATTTTTACTCATGAGTTATTCCCCCCTTGATTTAGTGCAATATCTCATTATTATACGTGCATTATCACGCAATGGTGCGTGTCGTTGAAATGTTGAACAGGAAGTTTTCCTTTTATAGTAATGGAGACCGTTATGAAGATTGTAGTGACTGCCACCGGCATGAATCTTGATTCCAATGTTGATCCTCGATTTGGCAGGGCAGCCTGTCTGCTCATTATAGACAGCGAAACCGGGGCGCTTCTGGAGGCAATAGATAATTCTCAGGGAGTGAATGCGTCGCAAGGGGCAGGCATTGGTGCGGCAGCCATGGTTGCCGATAGGGGTGTCCAGGCTATTTTGACCGGACGGGTCGGACCCAAGGCCATGGCCGTCGTTGAAAAGAGTAATATCCAGGTGGTCTCCGGCGTCAGTGGGGCCGTGCGTGAGGCCGTGGATGCCTTCCGGGCCGGTTCATCCCCGCAGGCTTGTTCAACCTCCGACAACACTGGCGGAGGAACGGATGAAACGACCGGCGGTAAGGGCCACAAATGCGGCTGCGGATGTGGTCAGGGTGGCGGGGCCGGCCAGGGTAAAGGTCAAAACAGAAAACAATAGGTGCACAGATGCAGATAGCAGTTGCCAGCGGCAAAGGCGGAACCGGCAAGACCATTGTCTCGACAAGTCTGGCCCTTTGTGCTCCGGGTCCGGTTCAGTATCTTGACTGTGATGTGGAAGAGCCCAATGGCCATCTCTTCCTGAAACCGGAGTTGGCCAGCCATGAGCGGTATACGGTTATTGTCCCGGAGATATTACAGGACAAATGCACTTACTGCGGGAAGTGCCGTGATCTCTGCCGCTATAATGCCATCGCCATGTTTGCCAATACAGTCATGACCTTCCCTGAGATGTGCCATTCCTGCCTGGGCTGTTTTCGGGTTTGTCCCGAGGATGCCATTGCCCGGGGTGAGCGGGAGATCGGGGTCCTTGAATCGGGCATGGCCGGAGATATCAGCTTTGTTCATGGCCGGACCCGGGTGGGTGAGGCCATGGGGGTTCCTCTGCTCCGGGCGGTCAAGAAAAGGGCGGTCCATGGGGAGACGGTCGATGAGGATAAAAAATCACTGGTTATCATCGATGCGCCGCCCGGGACCTCCTGCCCGTTTGTGGCTGCCATTACCGGTGTAGACTATGTGATTCTGGTCACCGAGCCCACTCCTTTCGGCCTCCATGATTTGAAACTTGCCGCCGAGGTTGTGCATAATTTTTCTATACCTTGCGGGGTGATTATTAATCGTTCAGATCTGGGCGATGATCGGGTGGAGTTGTGGTGTGCTCAGGAAAATATCCCGGTTCTACTCAAGATTCCCTTTGATCGTAAGATTGCAGAGGGGTATGCCCGCGGATTGAGCATGGTGGAGAGCGCTCCTGAGCTGCGCCCAGTGTTGCAGTCGTTGCTGGCATCCTTGATGGCGGAGTATGGGAACGGATTGAAATTGGGAACGAAGTAAGGCGCCGTAGAGTGGGAAGAATAAGGAAAGATCTTCTGTATTTATTGGTAAACGCCACTCAAAGAAACAGCTGAAAGCCCCACCTTCTTTTAAGGAGAGGACTGGATTGTGGTTATTTTTTTGGAGTGGCAGAAGGTGCCGTTATAGCAAAGGGCAGGTAATGCTTGACGTTGTTGTTAACTGGTAAACGCCACTCAAAGAAACAGCTGGTGGGGATTGCTGTTTCTTTGGAGCGGCATAAGATGCCGTAGACCACAAAGGCAAGAAAAAGCCCTTGCCCTTGTGGTAACGGCATCTAAGGAGCGTTCACATGAAAGAATTACTTATCTTAAGCGGCAAGGGCGGAACCGGCAAGACCAGTCTGGTGGGGTCTATCGCGGCACTTGCCGGAAACAAGATCATGGTTGACTGTGATGTGGATGCCGCTGATTTACATCTCCTGCTTGCCCCCAGACCCCGGAGTAAGAATGAATTCCGTTCCGGGGTCAAGGCAAAAATGATGAATGATCGTTGCAGTGCCTGTGGACTGTGTGTTGAACTGTGCCAGTTTGATGCCATCACCATGGGCCCTCAGACGGCGGTCATTGATCCTCTTGGCTGCGAGGGTTGTGGCGTCTGCGCCCATTTCTGTCCGGAACAGGCCATTGAACTGGAAGAAAATCATTGTGGGAGCTGGTACGTTTCCGATACCGATTACGGTCCCATGGTCCATGCGCAGCTTTTTGCAGGCGAAGAGAACTCCGGCAAGCTGGTCTCCTTTATCAAAAGGGAGGCCCGTACTCTGGCAGAGCAGACAGGAATAGATTTAATCGTCATTGATGGAGCACCCGGGATCGGTTGTCCGGTAATTGCCTCGCTCTCCGGAGTCAACACGGTGCTGGCGGTGACCGAACCAACTCAGTCCGGCTGGCACGATCTGGAGCGGGTTCTTGATCTGGCCGTTCATTTTAAAGTTCCGGCCTTTGTCTGTATCAATAAATGGGATCTCTATCCGCAGATGACCGAGGAGATCGAGGCTTCCTGTGCGGCTCGGGGGGTGGAGGTTTTAGGGCGGATTCCCTTTGATCCCATGGTGGTCGCTGCCCAGATTCAGGGCGTTCCGGTGGTCAGTCTTCCACAGAGTCCGGCTGCAGAGGCAATTCGTACCATCTGGCAAGGGATGAGCGCTCGTATGTAAAGACAACGCCGCAAAAATCTGATCCATCAAAAAAAGCAGAAAGAGCAGTACTCCTTCGACAGAGGCGTATTGCTTTTTTCTGCTTTTTTTGTTTGATTGCGGGGTTGAGGTTCTTGTGTGTCGATGGGCAAGCTGGTCCTGAACATCAGCTGACGCCCCCTGACTTTTCTCTGCGGGCTGTGAGGATACATTCTGCTTCCCCCGTTCATCTTATTCCTTCTTCCATTCTCCCCCTGTCATGATCACAATTAAACCAGAAGATTTTATCAACTCCATTGCCGAGAGTCTGCAGCTGATCTCCTATGCCCATCCCCTTGATTTTATAACCGCCATGGCCCGGGCCTATGAAAAAGAGCAAAACCCGGCAGCCAAAGATGCCATGGCCCAGATCCTGCTGAATTCCCGGATGGCCGCCATGGGCCAGCGTCCGATCTGTCAGGATACCGGGATCGTGACCGTTTTCCTGAAGGTCGGAATGCAGTGTCATTTTGATACCGAGCGCAGTCTTCAGGAGTTAGTGGATGCGGGCGTCCGGCAAGCCTGGCTCAGTCCGAAAAACCCCTTGCGGGCCTCAGTGCTGGTTGATCCGGCCGGGAGCCGGAAAAATACCGGCGATAATACCCCCTCGGTGATTTATACCGAGCTGGTGCCTGGCAGTACCATCGATATTCATATTGCCGCCAAGGGTGGCGGCTCGGAGAATAAGAGCAAGTTTGTCACCCTGAACCCCGGCGATTCCATCGTGGATTGGGTGCTGGCAACCGTCCCCGCCATGGGCGCAGGCTGGTGTCCGCCTGGAATTTTAGGAATTGGGATAGGCGGGACGGTGGACAAGGCCATGGTGCTGGCCAAGGAATCGCTGATGGAGCCCATCGATATTCAGGAATTGATTGAGCGCGGGCCGGTAAATCGCATTGAGGAGTTGCGACTGGAGATCTATACAGCCGTCAATAATCTTGGCATCGGCGCCCAGGGGTTGGGCGGTCTGACCACGGTCCTGGATGTGAAGATCATGGATTGCCCGACCCATGCCGCCTCTCTGCCGGTGGCGATGATCCCCAACTGCGCTGCCAGCCGCCATATCCATTTTACCCTGGATGGCAGCGGCCCTGCCCATTTTGAGCCGCCGAATCTCGAAGATTGGCCACAGATCCAGTGGGAAATGGGGCCGGGGATGAAGCGGGTGCAGCTGGATGGCATTACCCGTGCAGAAATTGCGAGCTGGCGGGCTGGTGAGACCCTGCTTCTGAACGGTGTCATTCTGACGGGACGGGATGCGGCCCATGGTCGAATCCAGAACCTCTTGGCGCAAGGCCAGCCTTTGCCGGAAGGGGTTGATTTGCATGGAAAATTTATTTATTACGTGGGGCCGGTTGATCCGGTTGGTGATGAGGTGGTGGGCCCTGCCGGTCCTACGACTGCCACTCGCATGGATAAATATACCGAGATGATGCTGTCTAAGACCGGTCTCTTTGGCATGATTGGGAAATCAGAGCGGGGCGATGCGACCATTGCCTCCATCAAAGATCACGGCGCGGTCTATCTCATGGCGGTGGGCGGTGCGGCCTGTCTGGTTTCCAAGGCGATCAAAAAATCTCGAGTGCTGGCCTTTGCTGATCTTGGCATGGAGGCCATCTATGAATTTGAGGTTAAAGATATGCCGGTGACCGTTGCCGTGGACAGCTTGGGTGATTCCGTGCACAAGAGCGGTCCGGCCTTCTGGCAGCAAAAAATCAGGGAGAGTCGTTGATGACGATGCCAGGCCTTGCATAAGCTGGGGGGGAAAGCCTGCTGTCGTTGGGCAAGACCTCTGAAAACGTCCATCGATTCTTCCATACTCTGCGGCCGATCCCGTGGGGATGCAAAGTGGGATTGGCCTCTTGAGCTAAATTCTGTTTGATTCGCAATGAATTTTAGACTACAAGTCTTAATGGTTTTTTTCTTGTGCATTTATCTTGGCGTTGTCCCGTCGTTTCAGGGATGATTTTGTTGGGGGCAACGCTTGATGGTGTTGCCGGAAAAAACAATACTGGATGTGGGCCTTCGCAAGCTCCCCTTCCTGCCTTTTAGTGACTTACAGACTATTTTCTTGTTTTTTTGCAAGAAAATAGTCTGTAAGTCACTTGTCCCGTTTATCGGGGTTTTGTGTGTCCAATACGGTGAACAATACTTGAGCTGGAGGTCTAAATGAAGATGACGTGTCCCCATTGCGGGGTGATTGGTTCTGCCCATGATTCCCTGCCTGGAGCAAAGGTTCGATGTCCTCAATGCGATAAGGTTTTCAAGGTCACGGAAGAGGAGGTCACTTGTCCGCATTGCGCCGTGACTGGGTCGGCATTCGGCTCAGTGGTGGGCACAAAATTCAGGTGCCCTCAGTGTGATAAGGTCTTTCTGCTGCCCGAGGAAGAACTCGCTGGCCCACCGGTGTCCGACAGCGTCATTGCTGGTGGCATAGAAGAGATCGTGCCAACGGAAGCGGCGATTGTGGCAGAGCCCCTTGCTCTATCGGAAGTGGAGCCAGTGTTGATGCCTGAGAGTATGGATAGCTCCGAACTGGAATTGGCAGCAGAGCTTGATGAGCGTCAATCAGTGCCGGAAATGGAGGCGAAAGCCACATCACGGCCTTCTTTTACCGGCATTCAAGCATCTGTGATGGCAATGGGATCGTCTGTTGCCGTGGAAAAGGTTGTGCCAACGAAAGCGGCGATAGTGGCCGAGCCTGTTGCTCTGCCGGAAGTGGAGCCAGTGTCGATGCCTGAGAGTATGGATAGCTCCGAACTGGAATTGGCAGTTGAGCTTGATGAGCGTCAATCAGTGCCGGAAATGGAGGCGAAGGTCGCATCTCGGTCTTCATTTACCGGTATTCAAGCATCTCCGATGGCAATGGAATCGTCTTTTGCCGTGGAAAAGGTTGTGCCAACGAAAGTGGCGATTGTGGCTGAGTCCCTTGCTCTGCCGGAAGAGGAGCCAGTGTCGATGCCTGAGAGTAAGGATATCTCAGAGCTGGAATTGGCAGCAGAACGAGACGAGCGTCAATCAGTTCCGGAAAAGGAGGCGAAAGCCACATATCGGCCTTTATTTACCGGTATTCAAGCATCCCCGATGGCCATGGAATCCTCTGTTGCCGTGGAAAAGGTTGTGCCAACGAAAGTGGCGATAGTGGCGGAGTCTGTTGCTCTGCCGGAAGTGGAGCCAGTGTCGATACCTGCAAGTATGGATAGCTCCGAACTGGAATTGGTAGCAGAACTAAAAGAGCGTCAATCAGTTCCTGAAATGGAAGCGAAAGCCGCATCCCGCCCCTCTTTTACTGGCATTCAAGCATCTGCGTTGGCAATGGAATCGTCTGAGGAAGCTGTTATCGAGCTGCCGCAAGAGGTTGTAACGGGTGTAGCAGATGTTCCAGAAATGGAACCGGAGTTGGAGATGGAGAGCCAGCTCGCACTGGAACTAGTCGCCGAGTTAGAACCAGAACCAGAAGCTAAAGTAGAGCCTGAATCTGAGCCTGAACCTGAAATTGCTTCTGAACCGGAGCTTGCCCTGGAGCCTGAGCTCGAACCAGAATCGGTGTTTGAGCAGATTCCAGAGGTCAAGCCTGAAGAGATGGTTGAGCCTGCAGGTGAGATATCCCTTGAACCCGCCGTGATACCGGCTCCAGAATCTATTGCAGAGCTGACTCTTGAATCTGCACCAGCACCAGCTCCTGCTCCAGAAAAAGTCACAGAACCTCTCCCTGAACCTGAAATCGTCACCGAGCTGGCGCCCGAACCTGAATCCGTAGCTTCTATTATCGAAGAATCTGTTCCGTCCGATGCTGGAGAGAAGGAACCAGTGGCTGAAGAGCCGGTGCCGCCAATTTTGCCCACGCAGATCTGCAAGGGGTGTGGTGAATCTTTTCATCCACAATTACTCCAGGAAGTGGAAGGGAAGTCGTATTGTGGTGTCTGTCAGCTGCGTATTGCCGCCACCACGGAGCCTGCTTCGAGATTCCGCGGGGGGAAACTGCGGGCTGTCCTGGCTGCAATTCTTCTGCTTGGCCTGATGGCCCTTATTGGCCTGGCCCTGGTTAAATTCGGAATTTTATAGATTTGTTCTTTTATTGTGGCAAAGGAAGTTGATGTACATAAATACGCACTGTTTTTCCTGCAGTTCCGGGGAGCTCCGTTAGTATTTATGGCGCAGGAAGCAGCCAGCCAATCGTAAACTGCATAGCGCCAGTCCCTCAACTCAATTGGTCACCTTTTAACAATTTTATGGGAGGGGAAAGATGGTGCTAAAAGTAGTTCCGCAGACGGTCAAGATGAAGCTTCTAGGGATCATTGGTTTTTCTTTTTTTCTGCTGGTGGGCGGGATTGTAGCCAGCACCGCCGTTGAGAAAAGGAAGGCTGCCTTACTGGGAGAAAAACTCCAGCTCAAGGCCAGGTATGAGCAGATGCAGAAGTTGATTCTGGACAACTCGTCAGAGGCCTTATCCATGGCTATCCTGGTGGCGGAAATGCCGGATGTGCAGCGTTTGTTCGCGCAAGGAGATCGGGCCGGGCTGTCCGCCCTTACCCTGCCGATGTATACCAGGTTACAAAAGGATGTGAATATCCAGCAGTTTCAATTCCTGACCCCGCCCGCCACCTCCTTTCTGCGTCTACACAAACTGGACAAATTTGGTGATGATCTCTCGGCCATACGTCACACCATTGTTCAGGCGAATCAGTTGAAACAAACGGTTACTGGCTTAGAAATAGGGGCGTTTGGGAGCGGCATGCGTGGTGTGGCCCCTGTTTTTTTTGAGGGTCGGCATGTCGGTGCGGTGGAGTTCGGTAAAGATCTTAATGATGCCATGGTCAAATCCTTGAAGGAACGATTCGGGATTAATGTCTCTATTATTATTCCGGAAAAAGATGGATTCGTCTATCTGGCTAAAACCCATTCCCTGACTATTCCTGAGGGACGGTTTCCATTTTTACGGAAGATCATGGCCCAGGAGAATGCCGTCTTTGATCAGGTGCACAAGGATGGAAAGGATATGTTCACCGTGTATGGTCCCTTAAAAGATTTTGGTGGCAAGACCATTGGCGTTTTGGCTATTCCCTGCGACATCACCGCCACCATGGCCTCAATTTCTGCCACTGTCTATAAATTAATCGCTGGTGGTGTGGTCTTTCTTTTACTCTTGCTGCTGGCCTTGAATTATATCATCAATCGCCTGATGAATCGCCCCTTGCGGCAGGTGATAGCCCAGTTTGAGAAGGCCGGGCGTGGTGATCTTACCCAGCGCATGCTCAATCAAGGCGGAAGTCAAGACGAGTTCGCGGAGCTGGGGGCCGGATTTGACGCCTTTATGCAGAATGTCCAGGGCATGGTGACGGAGCTTCAAGGCAGTGTCCAGGCCATGACCAGCTCTTCGGGGGAACTCACCACCCTGGCCCGCGGCATGGAGAGCGGAGCGAAAACATCAGCGGAACGGGCGGGCAGCGTGGCCGCTGCCGCCGAGGAGATGAGCGCCAATATGAGTTCGGTGGCTGCTGCCAGTGAAGAGGCCGCCACCAATGTCAACATGGTGGCCACGGCCACCGAGGAAATGAGCGAGACTATTTCGCGAATTGCCGAAAACACCGAATTGGCCAGCTCCATTACCCGGTCAGCGGTGGAACAGGCGCGCGGGGCGACGGAAAAGGTCAACGTGCTGGGCCTGGCAGCAAGCGAGATCAGCAAGGTGACCGAGGTGATCACCGAGATCTCCGAGCAAACCAATCTGCTCGCTTTAAACGCCACCATCGAGGCGGCACGGGCCGGTGAGGCCGGCAAGGGCTTTGCGGTGGTCGCCAATGAGATCAAGGTCCTGGCCAAACAGACGGCCGATGCCACCCAGCAAATTCGCCGGCAGATTGAGGGGATTCAGACCTCCACCGGCGCCACCATTGAAGAGATTCGTGAGATCAGCAAGGTCATTGATCAGGTTAACGAGATCGTCACCACCATTGCCTCGGCCATTGAAGAGCAGGCCGCGACCACCAATGAGATCGGCGGCAACGTCATCCAGGCCGCCCAGGGCATCACCGAGGTCAACGAAAACGTGGCCCAGACCTCGGCGGTCTCGGGCGAGATCGCAGGCGACATCAACGGCGTCAGCAGCGTCATTGCCGAGATGAGCCACAGTGCCGGCGAGGTGAATAACCGTGCCGATGATCTGGCGGCCCTGGCTGAAAAGTTGCGTGAACTGATCAGTAAGTTTAAGGTGTAAGGATTGTAAAAGCGGGGCAAACGGAAGGTGAGCGGGAGGGTGTGGAAAGTTTAAACTTTCTACACCCTCTTTTTTTTTGAGGTTCTCTTCTGTCACACAAGATCTTTCCTGCCTGGATGGAAAGGTTTGTCAATCACCATTCCTTTTTATTCCTTTGACACCCGGTACACCTCTTCAATGGTGGTGATTCCCTGCAAGACCTTGGTGGCGCCGTCCTGACGCAGTGTGATCATCCCGTTTTTGATTGCCAGCTCCTTAATATCATTGGCATTGGCAGTCTGCAGGATCATGTGTTTCATCTCCCGGTCCATGAGTAGCAGCTCAAAGATGCCGCATCGGCCCTTGTAGCCGGTGTGATGGCATTTTGCGCAGCCCTTTCCCCGGTAGGCCCGGATGGAATTATCCGGTGTGATCCCGAGTTTCAGCAGTGCTTCCGGCTCTGGCATATAGGCCTCTTTACAATGCGGACAGATAATGCGTACCAGGCGTTGGGCGAGGATGGCATTGATCGAGGAGGAGAGGAGGAAAGGTTCGACCCCCATGTCGATGAGCCGGGTGATGGCACTGGCGGCATCATTGGTGTGCAGGGTGGAGAAGACCAGATGGCCGGTAAGGGCTGACTGGATGGCGATCTCGGCGGTTTCGGTATCGCGAATCTCGCCCACCAGGATGACATCGGGGTCCTGGCGGACAATGGTGCGCAGGCCGGAGGCAAAGGTGAGGTTGATCTTGGGGTTGACCTGCACCTGACCAATGCCGCTGATCCGGTATTCCACCGGGTCTTCGATGGTGATGATATTGATGTCGGTGTTATTGATGGAGGTCAGGGCCGCGTAGAGGGTGGTGGTTTTGCCGCTACCGGTGGGGCCGGTGACGAGCACAATGCCGTTGGCTGCCTTGATCTGCTCGGTGAACGGGATGAAACGATCATCCGGCATGCCCAGCTCGGTTAAGGTCATCAGGATCGAAGATTTGTCGAGCAGACGCAGCACCACCCGTTCGCCAAAGGAGGTGGGCAGGGTCGAGACGCGAAGATCCACATCCTTGTTGCCGACCTTGAGTTCGATGCGCCCGTCCTGAGGCAGCCGTTTTTCGGCGATATTCAGGTTCGCCATGATCTTGATCCTGGAGATCAGGGCGGACTGCACATGCTTGGGCGGACTGAGCATGTCATAGAGGATGCCGTCCAGTCGCTGGCGGATCTTCAGGCTGTTCTGGTAGGGTTCGATATGGATGTCGGAGGCATTGTCGCGCACGGCCTGCGAGAACATGAGGTTCACCAGGCGGATCACCGGCGCGTCGCTGGTGTCATCAAGGAGATCGCCGGTCTCTTCAATCTCCGAGAAAAGGGCCTCCGGATCCTCATTGTCAATGCCCTGCATGACCTCTTCCGCTGAATCCTGGGTCATGTCATAGGCAAAATTGATGGCGGTGGTGATGACCGGCAAGGGACAGAGGACGGGCCGGGCACCCTTCCAGCCGAGGATGGCACGCAGATCGTCCAGGGCCTGAAAACTAAAAGGGTCATTGATCGCAATATAGGCGTCATTCAGGGTTGCCACCGGCACCATGCCGTTCTTTTTGAGAAAGCCGATGGCGATGCTGGCGGTGAAATCCGTTTGAATTTCGGGGGGAAGGGTCCGGATGACTTCCATATGCAGCTGCTTGCCCATTGCCTCGAGAAGATCGATCTCATCGAGATGGTACTGTTTAATCAGAATACGAACCAGATGGCCGCCTTTCTCGGACTGGGTTTCCAGTGCCTGATCCAGGGCGGCAGGCGGCAGGTTAAAGTGTTCAGTAAGGATGTTTGGGAACCAGTTCATAACTGTTTGCTGTGGAAAAATAGAAGGGTGACCCGGTGAAGGGGTGAAAAAATGTCCTCTCCAGCCTCCTGTGTCAGTGGTGCTCACCGGGGATCATTAGGAGCTGTTATAAGAAATATACCCATTTCCTTACGGCCCCTTATGCCGTTCATGAACCTAAAAGTACTGGTTATTTTTGAATGACGGCTTACATCTTTTGCAGTCGGGCGATATTTTCCTGACAGGCCATGATCAGCCCTTCATCAATCCGGGTGGGGCTTGAATCATTGGTCGCGGTCTGAGCCTTGGCATTGTCGAGAATGATTTGATAGTATTTGATCGCCTGGATAGGGTCGTTTTCCCTCTCGCTGATTACCCCTAAGTTGAACTGGGCATAGGGGTTCTGCGGGGCAATTTTCAAGGCCTTGTTTAAGGATTCTTTGGCTTCCGCGTATTTTCCCTGCTGCATCTGCTCAAAGCCCTGATCAATAAGGCCCATGACGTGGTTATTGTCCATCGGGTTCTCCAGCAACTGTTTGACCTCGGGCAGGAACTTTTCGACGGAATCGGTTTTCATGGCCGTCACCCCTTCCATGTCGCCGGGATTTTTAATGATCCTGGGGGTGATGAAGATGAACATATTGGTTTTCAGTCGTTTCGTGCTTTTTTCCTTGAAAAGCCAGCCGACTACTGGAATGTCGCCAAGAAGGGGGACCTTGTTCTCGCTTTCCGTTTCATCCTGGCCAATGATTCCGCCGATGACAATGGTGTTGTTGTCTTTGACCAGCACCGTGGTGGTGGCCGTCCGCTTGAAGGTGGTTGGTTTGTCTGCCTCAGAGCCGTCTTTGAGCTTGCTGACCTCGGTTGCGATCTCAAGACGAAGGATATCTGCCTGATTGATCTGGGGGGTGATGGTCAGCTTGGTGGCGATATCCTTGTACTCATAGTTCTGATAGCCGATGGAGCCATTATCAACTATCCCCGCGTTGTTGGTGGTGTCTATGGCGGCCTGGGTGCGGGTGAGGTAGGGCGTGTTTTCACCGATACTGATTTCGGCCTTTTTGTTGTCCGTGGTCAGAATCTGGGGAGTGGCGATAACATTGACATGGGAATCTCCCTTGTAGGCCTTTAAGATGGCTGCGATATTGGGAAAAGTGACGCCGCCGATCTCGATTCCCTGTTTGAGCACGCCCAGGGAAAAACCCTTATTAATGGTAGGATTGGTCGCATTAATCGGTACTCCATTCCCGTCCAGGATTGAGCCGATAGTCCCCGAGAGCGTGGTTCCGGCTGCGCCGCCAAATCCGGTCAGGATATGGCCGTCACCCCCGTCAAAATTTCCCACGCCCAACCAGTTGACTCCCACGTTGAAGGAGGAGTCCGCATCCACCTCCATGATCAATGCCTCCAGATAGACCATCCGCCTGGGGATGTCGAGCTTCTTAATCACATTCTCCAACTCCTTGAATTCGGAGCGCGAGGCAGTAATGATCAGGGAGTTGGTGTCAGTATCAGGCATGATCTTGACATCCTTGGATATTGCCGGGGTCTCACCTTTTTTGGCCGGATCGCTACTCTGCTGTCCGGGCAGGGCGGTCAACACCGTTGACAGTTCCTTGGCCGTTGCGTGCTGAAGGTAGACCACATGGATGTTGCCTTCGTTTAACTTCATCTCGGTGTCCATCATCATAATCAGGCGTTTCACCCGGGCTGCATGCATGGGTGAGGCCACCAGAATGATGCTGTTGATCGGCTCATAGGCCACAACCTTGAGCGTGGTATTCGGCGCTCCTTTTGCAGCGGCACCGCTTTGCGGGAAGAGGGCGTTGATGGAAGTGGCGGCCACGGTGGCAGAGGCGTGCTTCAGCGGAATAACTTCAACCTCTTCGTCGGAGAGCGGGACATCCAGGGATTCAATGATGGTCAGAAGCTTCTGGATGTTGGATAAGGTCTCAGTGACAATCAGCATCCCTGACTGGGTGTGGGCAATGACCACGGAAGTTTTCGACACCAGCGGGGCCAGGACCTTTTTCATCTCTTCAGGAGTGGTGTAGCGCAGGGGAATCAGCTGGGTGACGATTTTATCCTCCGGCAGAGACGCATTCCCATGGCTGATGGTGCTGGTGTTCTGGGTAAGGGCGCGTGCGGCGGGCATGATTTTGGTGATCGAGCCAGCGGGCACGGTGGCAAATCCATTGACTTCAAGGACGGATTCAAAGAGCTGGTAGGCCTCATTTTCAGAGATCTTGGTGGGAGAGATAATGGTGACGTTTCCCTGGACGGCCTTGTCGACGACAAAGTTTTTCCCGGTTAACTCGCTGATATATTTTATAAAAAGGTGGATATCCACATTATTGAAATCAATGGTGATAAAGCGCTCGGCTCCTTGATCCCGGGACGGTGCCGGGTTGGAAGTCGGAGCGGCATGGAGTAAAGGCATGAAGAAAAAGATCGCCGTGAACTGCAGGGCGAGAACAAAAAACATGCCAAGGATTCTGCGGGTGCATACGAGTTGGAAAGGATGCATCAAATTCATGGTTTTCCCTGAGTATTTTTTTTAAGAGACGATTTGTCTTGGTTACGACGAACAGGCGGAAGGTTACCCGCTTCATTGCCGGTGGGCTCCCCAGTCATTCCTGGTGTTGATTCAGGGGGGTCCATGGGGTTTTCCGGTTCCACGGGAGGCTCCACGGGTTCAGACTCATTACTTTCTGCGGCCGATATATCTGGGATGTCCGCAGCTGTTGGCTCCGTGGCGGTCTGGTTGGGCCGGAATGATGGGGGCCGTACCGGGGAATTTTTCTTGGGTATTTCCGGCAGCAGCACCTCATCCTTGCCATTGACGGTGAGGATGAGCTTGTCACGCAGAATCTCTTTGATCAGGCTGCCCTGGACTGTGTCGCCTTGACCATAAAGCTCCTGGGCCTTCTTTTTCTTGTCAAAGATGACGGCCCGGCGTTTCTCGGGGGGGCCGGTAATGGTGCCAAGCAGGCTTAAGTCCAGTGAGGTAGCGGTGAGACGAACTGCTGACTGCTCGGCACTGGCGGTCTTTTGGCTATCCTGGGACTTACCAAAAAGATGACGTGTAAGAATGATCTGAGAATCCTGTTGCTTCTTTGTCGCAATGGTTCCCGGCTTCCTGCCTTGTCTCTGTTCCTTGCTGCTTTTCCCGGCTTCAGGTGCTGAGCCGGCAGGCACGGGGCTCCGGACGGACATGGTGGAGAAAATCCGGGCCAGTTGGGGCTGCGATGCAATTCTGTCCCAGAAGAAGCTGAGCGCTATTCCGCCTGCAACGAGTAAAGCGATGGCGATAAGCAGGATTCTATTTTTTAGAATTTTGGCCATTATATCAGCACGCTCTGGGGCAGAGGAATAGTTTGGGTCGCAGTTACTCGTCCTGGCCGGCAGTTCACAAAGAAAGAACGGCCTGTTTGCGCCATCATTGTGCACCGTTCCAGGGGGGACTGACTAAGAGTCAATCTTCCCGACAGGTCAGGCAATGGGGCGTGGAATGGGTTACCGAAAAAGGTCATGATCAGGATTTTTTGGTATAGGTTATGATCTGCATCACAGCATCCAGGGCGCCGTCTTCCTTGCTGTTGTCCTGGATTGAAATACGTTTGACCACCACAATATTCTCTGCAGATTCAATTTCTTTTAAAAAGTCAACGAGTTGTTGTGTTGAGATACGATCCAGCTTGAGGTCAACCCGAGACTCCTGGAAGGCGCCTTCTCCCTCTGAGGTGGATGGGGTCATCGAGTTGATCTGCTGTTTGACCTTGGCCTTGGTGGCCTTTTCTTCGACGAATGAAAAGAGGGAGAACGAGGGGTTTCTTTTCTGGAGCCTGTCCTCGATATTTGCCGATTGGTTCTGGAGTTTGCGGTAGTCGGCCTGGAGTTGATGGATCTTCTGGAGATCCTCTTTTTTCTGAATCAGGGCCTTGTGGGTCTGCTGTCGTCCCTGAAGCAGGGGGGAGACGACAAAGTGGAAAAGGGCGAAACAGATAAGAAAGATGAGACCGGCTCCAACAATCTGCTTCTCCCTTTTTTCGAGTTTATTCAGCCCGGTTTTGTCCAGAATGGTCTGGAGGGTGCTTGGAAGGGTCATGTTAGTCATGGATCAGCTGCCTTTCATGGTCAGTTTCAGCTCAAATCGAACCTTTGAGCTCTTGGGGTCAAGATTGGCGGCGCTGATCTCGACATTGCTGAAGGCAGGCGATTGTTCCAGGCCCTTCTTGATGGCATCCACCGTATTGAAGGTGTCAGTGCTGCCTTTCAGGCGTAGTCCGTTATCATCCACCACAAAACGGGTCAGCCTGACATCCAGCGGTTCCGGGATGTTGGCAGATATCTCAGTCAAAAGGCTGAGAATGGTTGCTGGGGGCAGGGCCCCATCCTTGCCAGTGGAGGTGTGGCTGGCTTCCTGAATTTTGACCCGGAGTTGCTGGATGGGATCGACGATGCGGGTGACATCCGGCAGGGTTTCGGCAAAGACAGCGTGAATCTGGGTATCCAGCCCCTTTTTTTCCTTGAGAAGCTGGGCGTAATCGTACCAGAGATAGAGGATAGCCAACATGGCCGCCGTGAGGAGGGGCAGGGTGATGGCAATGGCCTGGTTTCTGCTGCCGGCGAAGGATTTTCTGGTGGCAAAGGCCTCTTTCCGGAGGTTAAAGCTTTTCCAATTTTTGACGGCCTGCCAGCCAAGGTTGACGGCATCCGCCATGATTTCGGGCTGCCAGGTTGCATCCGTTGGCGGTACGATCTGGTATGAGGACCGCTCTGATACGTCATCTTTCATGGTCGCAGGGTCAGAGACGGCAGGGGAACAGCTGAGGCAAAGATCCCCGAGTCCGGCAGGGATGCGCTCGGTTGTCCCCGCCCATGAGCTCACTGATCCGCTCAGGTAGACCGCAAGTCCGAGGAACTCATGGGCGATATCAGAGGATTGCAGGGCCTGGTGAATAGCCTTACAGAATGCCTGAAAGGTCGCATCGATATTTTCCGGCCGCAAGGCCTCGATGGTATTGTTCGAACTGATCTGAAATCCAGCCGCAAGGCCGGGATCGAAAGCCAGTGGACGAATCAGGACGATATGCCCTGAACGAACCAGGATGCATGTTGCTTCCTGCAGATCGATATCAAGGAGCAGGAAATCTGCCGGTAGTTCTTGGGTATTGAGCAGGCGAAGGGCCGTAGGGACCCCGGAAATGGTCACGGTCTCTGGATCAACGCCCAAGGTCTGCAGGGTTGTCAGCCGGGCAGCCAGGAGGTCCCGGTCTATCATCGCGGCGATGATTTGACTGTGCGTCTTGTTTTCTTCGGAAGTGATGAAATCAATGAGCAGCCGGTCAATTTTTACGGGGGTATTTTCTTCCAGTTCCAGGGGAAGGATCTTGTTAATGGTTTTACTGTCGGTGAAGGGCAGGGAGAGATTGCGATAAAAAAAAGACTCGGCTGCCAGGGCAATATGGCAGGTGGCATCGTGGAAATCGATTTTTTGGCTCAGCTCCGTTAAGGCCTCCTCCATGGGACGGGCCGCCACTGCCAACACCGCATGGTCTGTGACGCGCATGACTTTCGCGTCCACCGTGAAGGCAATGGCGGTGAGCAGGCCGTTTTTCAGATCAATGGAAAGAAATCTACTGCTCATTGTCTATTCAACTTTCCATTGAAGGAGGGTGGTTTTTTGCGAGTCTCGTTGCATGGTTGCGATAATTTTCTTTTGCGAGGAATCGAGTCGGGCCTGTGCCAGCACCGTAAAAGAGCTGCTCTTCACTGTGATATTCTTTAACCCGTTTTGTCCGCTCAGGGAAGGAAGGACTTCCACGACCCATTTTGTTGAGGCCAGGGCTTCTTTATTGTTGGCATCTTCCCTAAAGGCCAGCATATCATCCGCCATTTGTTTGGTCAAATCTTCATGCAGGGCCTGCAGGAGTAATGGGTCGGCTGTGTTGATGTTAATCTTCCCGTCAGTCCCCTGAGTGGTCAGGAGCCTGGCCAGTCCGGCATGGTCTTTTGTGCCATAGAAGAGTTCCGGGGTAATTCCTTTGACCAGCAGGAGTTCTTCTATGAATTCTATGGGCCCGTTTTTGCACGGATAGGGTGTCTTTAGGGCCTGGTAATAACTGGATTCGGCGCCAAGCTCCTGCTCCCAGTCACCATCATCGGCATCAATCCAGTCGACGAGTGAATCGATAATGGTTTTTGCCTCGCTGTCTTCCAGGGCAAAAGGTTCATTGCGGAGCAAGCGCCGCAGAACATTGCGGGTTGCCAGCTCAAGGGCATTTGCCTGTTGCGGGCTTTGATCCGTCTGTGCCTCGCTCTTGCTCTGGACGAGACTGTTGATCTGGAACCTGCCGTTGTTGTCGGTGATATCAACGGTGAGCAGTCCCTCATCAAAGAGCGGCGAGAGATTCTCCTGCCCCAGAAGCGCCCAGGAGTCCAGGTGAGAATCGTAGTCATTTTCTTTGGTATCTTTGTCGAGCACGGCCATGGCCAGGTTGATCCCCGACCGGGCCATGGTTTCAAGTTTGATAGTATTACCTGCAAAGCCTGAGGTGACAAGGTTCTGCCGCATGTTTTTGTTGAACTGGATGGTCAGGACGACAATCAGGCTGACCACCGACAGGACAATCAACAGGGCCATACCATGACTGTTTCTAAGGGGCCTTTGCCAGGCCGCGATTGCATGAATGGTCATCTTATCGACTCTTTTCCGATGAAACTTCAGGTTTGCCAGTGGGATACGTCACTCCCGTGCTGAAGCGAATCGGCTGACCGCCTGCGACCGGATCAGCAAAGAGCAGGCTGATCTCAATTCTGTCGGGAAGCTTCTGGGCGTTGGTGTCCGCTTTTTCAATCTCTTTGCTGTCCCAGCTGTCTTTCTGCTCGCCCTTGTTGTCATAAAAGATAAGCCGGACCTCTTGCAGACCTTCACAGAGAAGCAACCCTTTGCCTGAGACCGGTTCTTCGCTCTCACTGGGACGAAAGGCCAGGTCATGGCGTAGAAGGCTTAATTCCCTGGTCTCGGGATCTTCTTCGACGGAATAGCTGATCGTCGCAAATCCAGCCGCCTGCTCCTCCCTGTTCAGGACAAGGTGGGCGGTGGAGGTGAACTGGATGGTATCGGCCTCTTTGTTGCCAAGGGTCTGTGCTTTCCCCTGGAGAAAGCCTTTGCTACCCAGGTACAGGGAGCCGAGGTCGCAGCTTATTCGATCCATGGCGATGCGCGCCTGATTGTAGATCTCGGTCTGTGATTCTGTCTGGTCGATGATGCGAAAGGTGGATCGGTACGCGCCATAGGCCAGGGAGATGACGATGGCGAAGATGGAAATCGCCATCAGGATCTCAAGCAGGGTAAAGCCATGGGTTAAATGGGGTCTTGCCTGCATCACGGCTCCGACTTTTTCAGTACGTAGCTTTCGAGCTGATAGGCATACTGTCCTTTCTCGCCCCAGGTCACGGTCAGGTTCAGGCGCTGCAGTGAATCTGTCAGTTTGCTCACGATCTTGGACGTCGTGAGCAGGGCATCGTTTGACTCTAACTGCCAGTGAAAGCCGGGAAAATCCTCACCAAAATCACCACTGTCGGCGGCGGTCCGGTCCGTTTTCCCGCTCAATTCCGTCAGTTTCAGCTGGGCCAGAAGGGGTGCCTGGGTGTTGAATTTGACCGTTGCGGCCAGCGACACGCTTTGGGCCTGTGAACCGAACAGGGTGGTCAGGGCAATGGCAAGCAGAGCGATGGCAATCATCACCTCAAGAAGGGTGAATCCCCCCTGTCGTCCAACTTGCGGCAGTGGACTGTTTGGGCGCAGGCACGATGGTGGGAGGGTCCTCTGGCCCCTTGTGCCGGTTCTGTAGGGGAAGAAAAAAGGTGTCGGTCTTGCCGGCAATCCTGTAGGCAATGCACCGTCATCCGGCGCCAATCTCGCCAGGGTGCGAGGCAGGCCATTAATCCCGGCTGATATAGGTGTCATTGGCTTTTATGGTGCTGAGAAAGGGCGATATGCTCAGGCTGATGATATTATCCTGGTCATCGGTCAGATGGAGAATGGTTTGCTCCATGTATCCCTGTCTGTTGATCCACAGGGCGAGTTCACCGCTTTGTTTTTTTTCCAATGTACCGCTTTGGATATCCTTGAAACGAACGGATGGGGGAAACTGGAAGCCTGGATGCGAGTCCGGCTGCTGTTGGTCTTCTGGTGGTGTGGCCACATCGGCGCGGTACCATATCTTTTTTGTATCAAGATTGAAGTGAATCAGATAGGGTTGTTGTTCCTGAGTGGCGAGCAGTCGCACCTCTCTGATCAGGGCGATGACCCTGCGGGAGCTGGCGGCAAGCTGGTCTATCACCAGGGTTTGTCGAAGGGTGGGCACACTGAAGGCCAGGCTGATCGTGATCAGCAGACAGACAATGATCAGCTCCAGCAGGGTGAATCCCTGCCGGTTTCTGAGTCGTATGGAAAAGGGTGGACGCTTGGCAAAGAGAAAACAGGGGGTAGAGAGTTTCTGAGCCTTATGACGGTACCCGTCGTTATGTTTCATGGCACTGCAGCACATGGCCCGAAGACAGGTTATTCATTGGCCCAGTTATTGACATCTGCGTCATCCCCTTCACCGCCGGCCTGACCATCATTGCCATAGGAGGTGATATCAAAGTCGCTGTGAGTGCCCGGGCAGAGGTAGGTGAAATCGTTGCCCCAGGGGTCTTTGGGGATTTTTCCTTTGGCGAGATAGCCCCCTGTACGCCATTTCTTGGGCAGTCTTCCAGTGGTCGGCGCTTCAATTAAGGCCTGCAGTCCCTGCTCAGTGGAGGGATAGGCACCGTTGTCGAGTTTGTAGGTTTCCAGAGCTGTCTCCAGGCTGGTGATCTGCACGGTTGCCATGGTTCGCTTGGCCTCTTCCGGATGTCCCATGATTTTAGGGCCCACATAACCGGCTAGAATGCCGATGATAATGAGGACAACCAGCAGTTCAATAAGGGTGAAGCCGGCCTCTGAAAGACGATGTTGAGCACCATTCGTGGAGGGGGCTGGGGGCTGGGGTGGATTTATGGATGAAAAGTTCATAATTATTTATGGTTTCGTCTGTGAGAGAGAATGGAAGAAAAAGGTAATTCTATCCATGAGCACCCCATCTGCTTTGTCATTGGCCTGCTCATGTACGAACCAGTACACTTCGCAAGCCTCTTTCTCGCATATGGGGCACTACTGATTAGTTACAATACCTGGTTTTACTTCCTTTCCGGCAATAAGCCGGATAGTTACAGAAAAAGACACGTAGAAGTATTAACGAGCTAAGAATACACATTGTCAAGACATTTTGGTATCCGAAAAAGACGCTTGTATATTATTTTTTCGTTAAAGAGGATGGCGGCGGCTCTCTCGCCTGTAGCCCCGAGAACGTCTGGGGCGTGGGTATCTTTTTGGATGGCGGAAATGCCTGTTGAGAAGGTGATGCTTGAGAACATTGTCAAGACAGTATATATAGGATGAAACATGTTTGTTGTTGTTTCTGTGTGGATTGGGTAAACGAAGTCCGATCCATCATTTCTATTAACTGTACTGATTTTCTGGTATTTTTTGTTACTTGGTAAGGAGTAAGATAATTATGAGTATTCGCGAGGACGCGCGTAATGGTGTCGTCACCCCTCTGTTTGAAGCCTGTGCGCGCCATGAGTCCCTTCCTGTTGAGCAGCTGATGGCCGGTGTGGCCCTGGGAACCATTGCCATCACTAAAAATCGTCATCATGATTTTGAAAAAATTATCGGTATCGGCAAGAATACCTTTACCAAGGTGAATGCCAATATTGGTTCCTCCCGGGACATTGCCAGCCTCGAGGAAGAGCTGGAAAAACTGCGGGTGGCGGTCAAGGCCGGTGCCGATACGGTGATGGATTTGTCCATGGGCGGTGATCTCGATGCCGTGCGCCGGGGAATCCTTGCCAACTGTCCGGTGCCGCTGGGGACTGTGCCGATCTATCAGGCCGTGGCCGAGGTTGTGGAGCGGCAAAAAAAAGATATCGTCGATGTCACCGTTGATGAGATGTTCAAGGTTATTGAAAAACAGGCCATGGATGGGGTTGATTTCATGACCATTCACTGCGGCATTAATCGTGATCTGCAGAAGCGGCTGAGTCGGCAGAAGCGGGTCATGGGGGTGGTCAGCCGCGGTGGTTCTTTTACTTTGGAGTGGATGAGTTATCACAACAAAGAGAATCCGATGTTTGAGTATTTTGATGATCTGCTGGCCATTCTCAAGGAGCATGAGGTGACCTTGAGTCTGGGTGACGGGGTGCGGCCGGGCTGCCTGGCCGATGCCACGGATCGCAATCAGATCCAGGAGCTGATCCATCTGGGCGAGCTCACCGAGCGGGCCTGGGATGCCGGAGTCCAGGTGATCATCGAAGGGCCTGGTCATATGCCCATGGATCAGATCGCCGCCAATGTCCTGCTCCAGAAGAAGATTTGCAAGAACGCGCCCTTTTATGTCCTTGGGCCCCTTGTCACCGATATCGCCCCCGGCTATGACCATATCACCGGCGCCATTGGCGGGGCCATTGCTGCCGCCGCCGGTGCCGACTATCTTTGTTATGTGACCCCTGCCGAGCACCTCAAGTTGCCCAATATAGACGATGTCCATGAAGGGGTGATTGCCTCGAAGATCGCGGCCCACGCGGCGGATCTGGTGAAGGGGGTACCGGGGGCCATGGAGCGTGACCGGATGATGGCTGAACGGCGCAATAAACTGGACTGGAAGGGACAGATCGAGCTGTCGCTGGATCCGGAGAAAGCCGCCCGCTTTCGCCACGAAGGGGGCAGCGACAAGACCCCGGCCTGTTCCATGTGCGGTTCCTATTGCGCCATCCAGGTGTTCAACCGTTCCCAGGTCAATATAGAGAAGATGGAGAAAGAGGAAGCGGAAAAGGGGTGTAAAGCAAATGGCTGATTTTGTAAACAGCATCCTGGCCTGGGTGGAATCCACCCATATCCAGCAGCAGATCAAGGACGTGGATTACCAGGGATTGTTCACCAATCCCTGGTTTCTGGTGCCGTTTGTCGCTCTTGTTGTCTATCTTCTCTACAAGCAGGCCTTCCGAGATCTGATTATCATAGGCCTTTTTGTGGGGGTGTGGTGGGTCAGTGGTCTTGATTATATGCAGACCATGGTGGTGGATGGTCGTTTGCAGATGAACAAGGTGCTGCCGGTGGTCTTTGGCGGTGCCGGTGTGCTGGCCCTTATCGTCTATATGTTGTTTGGCCGCTCTGACTGATGATGACATTGCTGGAAGGGCTAAATACTTTGCTGCGTTGTTTTCTCTTCATTGCTTCTCTGTTCTCTCCTGGTCAGGCATACAATGCGACTTCGTAACGGTGTTTTTGTTATTACCGAAGAACGGAATTGTCCGCTCTACAATGTGGGAGAGGAGATTTATGTCGATGGCGGGGTGATGCGGCTGCCGGCGGGGAAGTCCACCTGTTTGATTCTTGCCCAGGACATTATCCATCTGGTTGCCGAGGATGTGGCCTATGAACATTATCTGCAGGGAACACGCAAGAAAAGCCAGTTTGACTGCGGTGGCTGTGATGGCCGGATCAGCTTTGAATACAAGCAGGAAAAAGAATTTGCCACCGTCCAGATGAAGCTGCTGGCGGCTGCCGACCGAAAAGAAAAATTAAAAGATATCTCCCAGTTTGCCAGCCTGCTCCGAGGAATCCAGATCTTTCAGCCCTTAAGCGATGAGGACCTGCAGGACCTGGCGACCTTGCTGAAGCTTGAAAAATGTCCATGGGGTTTCCCGATCCTGCAAAAAGGTGACGTCGGGGATCATCTCTACATCATCCTTTCCGGACGGGTGGAGGTCATGGATGAAGACGGGGTGACCCTGGCTGAGATGGGCAAGGGTGCGGTCTTTGGCGAGATGAGCCTGCTCTCGGGGGAAACCGTGACCACCACCATCATGGCCGCTGAACCCACGGAGCTTGCGACCTTAAGTAAAAAGAACTTTCGCCATATGCAGGTCCGATTTCCCGGCCTCCAGGTCTTTTTCTATAAGCTGCTGGTGAACAGGATTACAACGATAAACCAGCAGCGGGCGGAAGAGCTTTCCTCCGGGATGGTCGGCCAGTTCTCTGATATCCCGCCGGTTGAGCTGCTGCAGATGATTAACTCGAATCAGAAAACCGGCTATCTGAAAATCGAGGTCGGCACCAGCAAGGGGCAGTTGTTGTTCAATGAGGGTGAGGTGGTTTTTGCCGCTATCGACGGCAAGGATGGCCAGGAGGCCTTTTATCGCGTGCTTGCCCTTAAAGAGGGTCGGTTCAAGTTTATCCAGGGGCTCTCTCGTGAGGACTCGCGTTACGAAGCCATTGGCGGGTTTATGGGGATGTTGATGGAGGGCATGAAGCGGCTTGATGATCTGAACTCC
This sequence comes from Desulfobulbaceae bacterium, assembly GCA_009773475.1. Taxonomy (GTDB): domain Bacteria; phylum Desulfobacterota; class Desulfobulbia; order Desulfobulbales; family Desulfocapsaceae; genus UBA2270. The sequence continues at coordinate 336,857 of WSXV01000001.1, forward strand.
TGAGCAAGCCGGAGAACCCCGTTGTTGCTTTATTCTCAGCACCCTTTCTGATCTGGAATATCTCAATAGAGAATCTTGTCCTCCAGGTCCAGCCAGCTCGCAAGCCCCTGTCGTGCCTCCGGCGCCATGAGTTGCTGCGTTACCAGCTTTCTGTCGGCTGGTTGCAGGGCCAACTCCTGATAAATAAAGGCATCGGCAAAACCGATGGCGGCCGCGTCATTATGGTCGGCACCAAAGACGATGCGGCTCAGTCTGGCCCAGTACGCCGCCGCCAGGCACATGGGGCAGGGCTCACAGTTCACAAAGAGCTCACATCCGCTCAAGTCAAAGGACTGCAGAGCGCTGCAGGCGTTGCGGATGGCGACGATTTCGGCATGGGCGGTGGGATCGTTGCTGCTGGTAACCTTGTTCCAGCCCCGGGCGATGATGGCCCCGTCCCGCACGATCAGGGCACCAAAGGGGCCCCCTTCGCCTGCCTCCATTTTCTCTCCTGCCAGCCGGATAGCCTCTGCCATGAATTGCTGATCGGTCATCTTTTTCTTCCTCCTTTCGGTTGCCAATGCCTGAACCGGTCTTATTCTCTCATCACACTTTTGCTATTTCACGAATGCGATGGCGTTTTGTTTCATGGCAATTGCTAACCCGTTGAACGGGACAGGTGCATTTCGCAGATTATTTTCATGCAAAAAAACAAGAAAATAATCTGTAAGTCACTAAAATAAACACGGCCCACGGAAAGACTGGAACGTCCCACCTCGAAAACCCTCAAATTTTACAAGGAGACTCACACTATGAAAAAGGAAATGGAAAAGGCCTTTAACAAGCAGGTGAATGCCGAGTTGTATTCCAGTTATCTCTATCTGTCCATGGAATCCTATTTTCAATCCATTAGCTTGTCCGGCTTTGCCGCCTGGATGCGGGCCCAGGTGCAGGAAGAGATGTTTCATGGCATCAAGATGTACAATTATATCCACGAGCGCGGGGGAAAGGCAAAGCTTGAGGCCATTGCCAAGCCGGAAGAAAAGTGGGAAAGCCCCCTGCTTGCCTTTGAACACATTCTTGCCCATGAGCAGCATGTGACCTCCCTGATCAACAATCTCATCGATGTGGCCCAGGATACCCGGGATCATGCCGCCAAGGCCTTCCTTGATTGGTTTATCACTGAGCAGGTTGAGGAGGAGGCATCGGTGGGGCAGATTGTTGACCGACTTCGGCTCATCGGCAAGGACTCCAGCGGCCTGTTCTTCCTGGACAGCGAGCTCGGGAAGCGGGTTTTTGTCATGCCGGTTAAACAATAACAAATAACAGGGTGATGGGCGGAAGGCTGAAGAAAAGGCATTCACCGTGAGTGATGAGTCATCTCTGACACCCCTTCAGTCTCAATTAAGTCTTCAGTTTCGACACGCATGAGCAGCAGAGCAATCAAACAGGAGGTGCTGGGTCTTCTTGCCTTGACAGATCTTGAGCGGATCGGCGAGGAGATGCGCAGGTATCCTGAGAAAGATCTGGTGAATCCCCTTTTCTCCGGCCTGTCGCGGCCCGAGGAGCTGGTGCGCTGGCACGCGATCAGTCTCTTCGGGCAGGTCGTGCCCCGTTTGGCCGAGCAGGAGATGGAGGCGGCGAGGATCGTCATGCGGCGCTTTCTCTGGAGCCTCAATGACGAGTCCGGCGGTATCGGCTGGGGCGCGCCCGAGGCGATGGCAGAGATCATGCTGCACCATGACCGCCTGGCCGGGGAGTATCTCCACATGCTGATCTCTTATCTGCGGCCCGATGGCCCCCTTGCCCATCAGGATGGAAACTATATCGAGCTGCCGGCCCTGCAACGGGGGGTGGTGTGGGGGATCGGCAGGCTGGCGGCGGGACGGGCGAAGGAGCTGGCAGCCCGCGGACTCGTGGCGGACCTGCTGCCCTGCCTGCAATCCGAGGATGTGGGGGTGCGGGGTCTGGCGGGTTGGGCCCTTGCCCGTTTGCAAAATGGCATGGTTGAGATTGACATGGGCTTGAAGGCGGCATTGCTTCCCCTGGCTGCCGATGCCGGTCTGGTTCGGCTTTATGAGCAGGGACAGATCAGGGTGGTCACTGTGGCGGAACTGTCCCAGGGGGCCCCGGCCCATTTGACGGTCCCCTGTGGGACGTGAGGTATATCTTTTGAATTTTGAATCCCCCTTTTTATCATCGGCTGGTTTTTTTCAGTCTGCCATTACCCCCGCCGCACCGGCAGTGAACCTTACCCGATTGCAGACGGCCTTGCAGCTTTCTCCGTGCCTACCGGGGACGCTACTGGTCTTGCCGGAGTTATGGGCAACCGGTTTTGTCTATCCCCAGCTGGCCGAACTGAGCCGCCAAACCCCTTGGATTCTGGAACAACTCAGCGAGCTTGCAGCCCTCTATCAGATGGTCATTGCCGGAACCCTGGTGGAAAGGGTGGAGGACGCGCGGGGCCTTTCTCTGTATAACACCCTGTTTTTCAGCGATGGGAATGGCCTTGCCGGTAAGATTCGTAAACAGCATCTGTTTTCTTATTGGCACGAGGATGACTGGCTGAGCCCAGGAGACAGCCCCCGACCGGTGGACACCGCCTTCGGGCGCATCGGCGGTCTGGTCTGTTATGATCTGCGCTTTCCCGAGGTTGCCAAGGTCCAGAGTCAACAAGGGGCCTCTCTGCTGGTTGTCTCAGCGCAATGGCCCCTGACCCGTATTGACCAGTGGCGTACCTTACTCCAGGCCCGGGCCATCGAGAACCAGACCTTTGTTATTGCTGGCAATGGCTGCGGCCCGGGCAATGACGGCAATGATCTCATACTGGGCGGCCACTCGATGCTCATTGATCCGAGCGGGGCAATTCTTGCAGAGGCGGGGGAGGATGAACAGTTCCGGACGATATCCCTCGACCTGCAGCCGCAACAGCTCCTGCGAGAGAAGTTCAGTACCGTGGCTCCGGCTCGCTATGCCTTTGATGATAAGGACAAGATCGTCGGTCTGGCCGACTGTGTGCGGATGGTGGAATGCAGGAAAAGGCTGGGGCAGCGTATCGTCTTTACCAATGGCTGTTTCGATATCCTCCATGCCGGGCACGTGGAGTATCTGCAAGAGGCGAGAAAACAGGGTGATTTTCTGGTGGTGGGGCTGAACAGTGATCATTCTATTCGCTCAATCAAGGGGGAAACCCGTCCGATTAATCACGAGCTCCAGCGGGCACGGGTGCTGGCGGCGCTGGGCTGTGTCGATGCGGTGGTTGTTTTCAGCGAGGATACACCGCTGAATTTGATCACCGCCCTTCTGCCGCAGGTGCTGGTGAAGGGCGCGGACTGGCCGGAAGAGGCCATTGTCGGAGCACGCGAAGTCAAGGAACACGGTGGCCAGGTGGTGCGTATTGTCTTTACCACTGAGACTTCCACCACCGGAATCATTGCAAAAATTCAAAAACAGAACTAACTGATCTTCTTCTCAACCCTCTTTCGAGTTTCCTGACTTTTATCAGTCCCCTCATCCATCATCTCCGCGACGAGCGGAGACCACCTGGAATGAATGTTGTCCCTGAAAACACGAGAGGTCGGAGACAGAATACATTCTGTCTCCGACCTCTCAAAAGAGACTTCCAGATCAAAAAAAAGGGACGAACAGCAATGAAGAGCCCTCAGTTCTCCTGATTCCCATCCGTCCCCATACGCCCCTCTGTTCCCTTTTCCGCTTTTCGTTAAACTCTATGGCTGTTCCTGTCCTTCTGCCTTCACCAGGGTTTCTGCGGGCAGGCCATAGCCCAGCCGGACCTTCTTCTCAATATCGGCAAACATCTCGGGGTGGTCGGCAAGGAATTTCTTGGCATTTTCGCGGCCCTGACCAATGCGTTCATCCAGATAGGAATACCAGGAACCGCTTTTATTGACGATGTCGTTTTCAACGGCGAGATCGAGCAGATCTCCGGTCTTGGAGATGCCTTCGCCGTAGATGATGTCAAACTCAGCGGTCTTGAAGGGTGGGGCGACCTTGTTTTTGACCACCTTCACCTTGGTGCGATTGCCGATGACATTGTCCTGTCCTTCCTTGATGGTTGCGATCTTGCGGATATCAAGACGCAGGGAGGAGTAGAACTTCAGGGCATTGCCGCCGGTGGTGGTCTCCGGGTTGCCGAACATCACCCCGATCTTCATCCGGATCTGGTTGATGAAGATAAGGATGGTATTGCTGCGATTAATCACGGCGGTGAATTTTCGCATGGCCTGCGACATAAGCCGTGCCTGCAGACCCATATGGGAATCACCGACATTGCCGTCGATTTCGGCCTTGGGGACCAGGGCGGCCACCGAGTCAATGACGATCACGTCGATGCCGCCGGAGCGGATCAGAATTTCGGCGATCTCCAGGGCCTGTTCGCCGAAATCCGGCTGGGACACCAGGAGGTTGTCAATATCCACCCCCAGACGACCGGCATAGGCGGTGTCCAGGGCGTGCTCGGCATCGATGAAGGCGGCGTTGCCCCCGCGTTTCTGGGCCTCGGCCACGACGTGCAGGGCAAGCGTAGTTTTCCCGGAAGACTCCGGGCCGTAGATCTCGGAGATCCTTCCTTTGGGAAAGCCGCCGACCCCGAGGGCGATGTCAAGACTCATCACTCCGGTGGGGATGACCGGAATGGGCTCGGTCTCATGGCTGCCCAGGCGCATGATCGAGCCTTTGCCAAATTGGCGTTGAATCTGGCTGATGGCGTTGTCAACGCTGTCTGCTTTGTTTTTTACTGGATCCGGTGCGGCCATAAAGGTTCTCCTTGGATTTTTTTTTAAGGGAATATCGTTGTATGCTTTATCGGTGATGGTGAAAGGAAGGTTACTATGTACGGCCTTGTTGTAGCAGGTATCGCCTGATCAGGTCAAGGGCTGTTTTGGCGGTGATCTCCTGAATCTGTTGCCGGTTGCCGCTAAAATAAAAGGGGTGGACTGCGGTCTCATTTTCTGTGGTCATGCCGATAAAGACGGTGCCCACCGGCTTGGCGATGGTGCCGCCGTCCGGGCCGGCAACACCGGTGACGCTGATAGCGATATCCGCCTTGCTTCTGTGGCGTATCCCCGTTGCCATGGCCTCGGCAACTTCTCTGCTGACTGCTCCATAGGCGGCCAGCAAGGTCTCCTCGACTCCCAGGGAGCTCATCTTCATGCTGTTGGCATAGGCGATGACACCGCCCAGATAATAGTGTGAGCTGCCGGCCACCTGGGTCAGCAGATGGCCGATCATCCCTCCGGTACAGGATTCCGCCGTGGCCAGGCGTAGATTTGCGGCCTTGAGCAGGCGGCCGGTGACCCCGGCCAGGCTGTCCTGGTCCTGTCCGTAAATAACGTCTCCCAAGGTGACTTCGACGCTGCGGCAGGCGGCTTCAAAGAGGGCTGCTGCCTTCGTTGCCATGGGGCTGCGCAGGGTCAGGCTTACATGGACTTCCGGAAAAACCGGGTAGTATCCGATGTTGATGCTGTGATCCAGGTTGAGATTGACGATCAGGCGGTTGATGGCGGCCTCTTCCATGCCGAAGGTCTTGAATATCCGTTGGAAGGTGACCAGATGACGGCCATGGTTCCAGTGGGCAAGCCTGGGGAGAACCTGCTCGAGCAGCAGGGATTCCATCTGATAGGGCACGCCGGGCAGAAAGAAGATGGGCTTGTTGGCATGGATAAGCTGATAGCCCGACATCCTTGCCTGGAGGGTGAGGGCCTCCGCCCCTTGCGGCAGCCAGGCCAGTTTCTCCAAGGGGCTGACCGGTGAGGCGGAAATGGCGTCGAGATGGTTGCGGATCTGGGAAAGAAGTTCAAGGTTGGGGATTGTAGGCCGGTCAAGGGCACAGGCCACGGCCTCGGTGGTGAGGTCGTCATCGGTTGCGCCCAGCCCCCCGGTGACCACCACAAAGTCAACCCGGTTGATGGCGGCTTTCAAGACCTCGCCGATCAGGCTCGGGGAATCCCCGATGGTGTGCATGGCATGGATCTCGTAGCCAGCGGTAAAGAGATGGCGGGCGGCAAAACCGCTGGTGGTATTGGCAATCCTTCCTGAGGTCAGCTCGTTGCCGATGGCGATTATTTCACCCAGCATGGTTGCCCTCCGCCATGGTGCCGTGCACTTGCGTCGCGGATACGCTTGTGATGGTGACCGTGGCAATGGTGTTCATCAAGGTCGTGTCTCCCGGGAAACTGACCGGGATATAATTGTCGGTAAATCCCCGCAGGTTGCCATCCTGATCCCGTTTGTGTTCCACTAGTACCGGTCGGCTGGTGCCGAGGTATCGTTGATAAAACCGTTCTTTTTTTTGAGCATCGAGTTGCTTCAGGCGAGAGACCCGAGCGTCCTTGACGGCCTGCGGCACCTGCTGATCAAAGCTTGCGGCCAGGGTGCCGGGCCGCTGGGAATAGGGGAAGACGTGGAGGGAGGTGCAGTCGCATTCCTCCAGGAGAGTGAGCGTGTTGGTAAAATGTTCTTCCGTCTCACCGGGGAACCCAACGAGGACGTCGATGCCGATGGCCGCATCCAGCACCATTTTTCGGCACAAGGAAATGGTTTCCATGAATTCCCGGCTGGTATAGCCCCGGCGCATGCGGCTGAGAATGGTGTCATCGCCGCTCTGCAGGGGGATATGGAGATGGGGCAGGAAGTTTTGCTGTTCGGCCATAAGGGAGAGCAGCTCCTGGCTGATTTCTTTGGGTTCAATGGAGCTGAGGCGAAAACGGATGTCCGGATGGGTGCGGCAGAGTCTGCGCATCAACTCCACGCAATCGGTTTTTTCCTGAACAGCAGGGCCCAGATCCTGTCCGTAGAGCCCAACATGGATGCCGGTGACCACCATCTCGCGGTGTCCTTCGGCCTCGAAGATGGCCGCCTGCTCGAGAACTTTTTCCAGGGGCAGGCTGCAGCTGGGGCCGCGGGTGTAGGGGACGATGCAGTAGGTGCAGAAATTATTGCAGCCGTCCTGCACCCGGAGGCAGGCGCGGGTCCGACTCCCGAAGTGACGCACGGGCAGATGGCAGATCTCTTTTTTTTGCAAGATCGGGGTCATGAGCATAGTCGGGTCGCAAGGAGTGGCGCTGAGCGCAGTCTGCACCAGTTGCTCCTTGTGGGCGTTGCCGATAATGCAGACGGGCGTATTGATCAGCTGCGCCAGTTCCTCGCCGGCCATCTGGGCATAACAGCCGGTGACAACGATTCTTGCTTTGGGGTGCTTGCGGATGAGCTGACGGATAACATGTCGGGACTGAGCCCCGGCACTGGCAGTGACGGTGCAGGTGTTGATCACAACGATATCAGCACTTTCCTTGGCGCTGACCATGCGGCAGCCGGCAGCCTCAAAGCCGCTTTGGAAGGCGGCGGATTCATACTGGTTGACCTTGCAGCCAAGGGTGCTGATGGCAATTTTCTTCATTCTTTTCAAGGAGTCTTGGTCTCTTATTGAATTTCGCCGCAGCCGATCATCCGGTCCTGGGCATAGAGTACGGCAAATTGACCGGGGGTAATGGCCCGTTGCGGCGTGTCAAAGCGGATTTCCCAACACGTCTCATCGATTTGCCGCACCCTGGCATCCGCGCCCTGGTGGCGGTAGCGGATTTTGACCTGATAGCAGTGCTCTGCGTCCGGACCTTCCTGCAGCCACTGGGGATTATGGATAACCAGCCGGTCATGGTAGAGATCCTCTTCCTTGCCGATGACAACATGATTGCTTTGGGGGTCAAGGGCCACAACATACCAGGGTGTGATATCGGCCAGGCCAAGGCCGCGTCGCTGGCCGATGGTGTAGTGAAAAAGGCCGTGATGGCTGCCCAGTATCCGCCCGTCCCTGGTGACTATGCTGCCCGACTCTGCCTGGGCAAGGTGTTCTTTTAAGAACTGTCCCACCGGCATGGAGCCTAAAAAACAGATGTCCTGACTCTCCTGGCCGCGGAATCCGGTCAAGCCGTGTTCTTCCACCAGTTGATAGCTTTCCTCTTTGGTCATCTCCCCGAGCGGGAAAAGGCAATGGCGTAACTGTTGCTGATCCAGTCGCGCTAGAAAATAGGATTGATCCTTGGCCGTATCGCTGCCCTTGCACAGTTGGAAATGGTCGCCATCTCGCTCAATGCGGGCGTAATGGCCGGTGGCCATGGCGTCCATGCCGCGGGCCAGGATGGCTTTTTGGAACAGGCCGAATTTGATGGTCTGGTTGCAGAGCATGCAGGGGTTGGGGGTTCGCCCCTGGGCGTATGTTGCGGTGAAGGCGTCGAGGATGGTGCGGGTGAAGGCAAGGCTTAAGTCGATGACCTCCAGCCCTATCTTAAGCTTTGCGGCAACGGCCCGGACCCGCTCTTCCTGGGCTGCCTGCAGGGCTGGATCGGGGCCGGTCAATCGCATGAAAAAGCCGTGCACGTCATGGTGCTGCAGGAGGAGCAGGGCGCAGGCGGTGGAATCCACCCCCCCGCTCAAGGCGATACCGATCTTTCTTTTCTTCACCGAACTCCTTGCATTCCCGCTCTGCGTACAGTAATCAAAATCTAACAAGGCTGAAGGATAAAAACAGGCCATGGGCCGAAGGCATGTAAATCGGCTACTTCTCACGTTACTCTTCAGTCTTCAGCCTAACCCCGATGGACGGGATAAGTGTCTTTCGCAGCTTATTTTCTTGTAAAAAGAACAAGAAAATAAGCTGTAAGGCACTAAACAACCTCATCAATACTACCTTACCATGGATAAAAAAGAAAGCGGCAATGGGGTGTCTCCGGTCATGCCGGAGCTGCTCGCCCCGGCTGGAACCTTTGAAAAATTGGTGACCGCCATCCATTATGGGGCCGATGCCGTCTACCTGGGCGGCCCGCAGTTCAGTCTGCGGGCCCGTGCCGGCAACTTCACCCCTGATGCCATGGCCGAGGCCATTAAATATGCCCATGCCCGAGGGGTGAAGGTCTATGTGACCTTGAATATCCTGGCCCATAATCACGATCTGGCCGGGCTTGATGCCTATCTGCTTTCATTGAAGGACCTTGCAGCCGATGGCCTGATCATCGCCGATCCCGGTCTTCTTATGCGGGCCCGTCAACTGGTGCCGGAGCTTGCCGTGCATCTCTCCACCCAGGCCAATGTCACCAATCATGCGGCGGCGGCCTTCTGGCTCGGGCAGGGGGCGTCCCGCCTCAACCTTGCCCGTGAACTGTCGCTCTCCGAGATCAGCGAGATCAGAAGGCAGGTCGACGGCGAGCTGGAGGTCTTTGTCCATGGTTCCCTTTGCATCTCCTATTCCGGTCGCTGCATGTTGTCCAATTATATGACCGGCCGGGATGCCAATCAGGGCGACTGCGCCCATCCCTGCCGCTACAGCTATGCCCTCACCGAAGAGAAACGGCCCGGCCAGTATTTCCCGGTGGAGGAGGACGAGCGCGGCACCTATATCTTCAACTCCAAGGATCTTTGCCTGCTTGAGCGTTTGCCCGAGCTGGTGGCCAGTGGAGTCAACTCCCTGAAGATTGAAGGGCGGATGAAGTCCATCTTTTATGTGGGCGGAGTGGTGCGCATCTATCGGGCGGCCCTTGATTATCTGGCCGCCCTGCCGGCCGAGGCCTGGCTTGAGCCGGCCGCCATTGCCCTGCCCGCGATCTTTAAAGCCGAGATTGCCAAGATCGGAACCCGGGGGGCCACCGAGAACTTTATCGATGAGCGACCTGGCGGCGGCGAGATGATCTATGATGCGTCCCGGGAGCAACAGAATGTGCTGCCGGTGGCGGTGATCAGAGACGCTGGCGAGCAGCCCCTGGTGGAGGCCAGAAATGTGCTGAAGACAGGTGAAGTGATTGAGTATATGCTGCCGGGTATTGAGGTGATGGCGGTCACGGTGGTGGCCATGCGTACTGAAAAGGGAGAAGAGATCATCCGAGCGAATCCGGGAAACAGAGTGTTCTTGACGACGGAACCCTCTTTATCCTTTGGAGCAGTGAATGGAATACTGAGACGGCAGGACATTGCAGGCTGAAGATAAATGCCAGGGTTTCTTTATTATCAAGTAAGGGGGAAAAAGAGAACGTATGACATCCATACTCTTAAAAAAATTTCGTAACCCTGGAGATTTATGGGGCGGCTTGGCCTCCATGCTGGTGGCTCTGCCGGCGGCCATGGCCTTTGGAGTCACGGTGTATTCGGTCATTGGGCCGCAATACGCACCATTTGGCGCCCTGGCCGGAATGCTGGGTGCAGCGGCGTTGGGCCTGATTGCGCCCATTTTTGGCGGTACCGATCGGTTGATCAGTGCTCCCTGCGCGCCGGCTGCCGCTGTTTTGTCAGTCTTTGCCCTTGAGCTGTCGAGTCAGGGGACTTCGGCGGGAAATATTATTTTACTGCTTATTGTACTTGGCATCTTGACCGGTCTGATCCAGATTCTTCTTGGTTTTCTCGGAACCGGCCGCATGATCAAGTACATTCCCTATACCGTGGTCAGCGGCTATCTCACCGGGGTCGGCATAATTATCATTAGCGGGCAGATCCGTAATTTTATGGGGGCTGCCGTTGGTTCGCGTTGGTGGCAGGTTGTCATCTCGCCTGAGATGTGGGATTGGCGCAGTATTGGTATCGGCTCGGCGACGGTGCTTGGCGCCATGCTGGGGCCCCGCCTGATCAAGAAGGTTCCCGGAACGATCCTGGGTATTGCAGCCGGAATGGTCGCGTATTTCTCCCTGGCTGCAAATGACCCCACGATGATGATCCTTGCCGACAACAAACTGGTCCTTGGGCCCCTGGGAATTGTGGAGGCAGGGTATCTGCAAACCCTCACCTCCCGCTGGAATGATTTGGGAGAGCTGAAACTCTCCCAGGTTGGCGCCCTCTTTGGCAATGCCCTGACTTTGGCTGCCCTGCTCTCCATTGATACCCTGAAGACCTGTGTGGTCATGGATCAGAAGACGCGAACCCGTCATGAGCCCAACCGTGAATTGTGTGCCCAGGGGCTTGCCAATGTCGCTTCGTCGCTAATTTGCGGCATGCCCGGAGCCGGCACCATGGGGGCCTCCATGGTGAATCTCAGCAGTGGCGCCCAAACCAGGCTTTCCGGGGTTATGGAAGGGGTGCTGGTGCTGGTGGCGGCGCTGGCGCTCAATTCGGTGATGGCCTGGCTGCCCATTGCCACTTTGGCTGGGATTCTGATTGTCATTGGTCTGCGTATGATCGATCTCGAACCCCTGAAATTCCTCGAGTCACGGGGGACGGTGTTTGATTTTGCGGTGGTGGCTTCAGTTGTAGTCATCGCCCTTACGGTTGGCCTGATTGCCGCGTCCGGGGCCGGTGTGGCCATGTCCATTATGCTTTTTGTGCGGGAACAGGTGGGAGGTTCGGTGGTGCGTCACAAGTCCTTTATCCATCAGCGTTCATCCACTTGGAACCGGACCGAGGAAGAACGAAGGATTATCGCCCAAAAAGGTGAAGAGGTTGTTATTTTTGAATTGCAGGGGAGTCTTTTCTTCGGCACCACGTATGAGCTCTATTCCGTCCTGGAGCCTGAGACAAGAAAGCGGAATTACATGATTCTGGATATGCGTCTGGTGCAGTCGGTGGATATTACGGCTGCGCATATGCTGATCCAGATCCGGGATATGCTGGCGGCGCGCAACGCTGCCCTGTTGCTCTGCAATGTCCATGAGCAGCTTCCCAATGGACGCAATCTGCGAGAATTTTTTGCCCAGGTTGGACTTTCCGAAAGAAGTAACAATATCCTTGAGTTCCCTACCCTTGAAACGGCTATTGAATGGATAGAAGAGGAGTTGATCGGGGATGTAAAATCCACGGTGGACAAGCAGGTGCTCTTGCATTTACAGGAGATGGAGCTCTTTCACGGACGCAAGGACGACACTCTGGTTGATCTGGAGGAGCGCATGGAGCAGCTCTCCCGCAAGGCCGGGGAGACGATATACTCCATCGGTGATCCGGGACTGGCCATTTATCTGGTACGGCGCGGTGAGGTCAGGATCATGGCCCCTGTCGGAGGCAGCCGGCTGTTGCGTCATGTCGCCACCATCGGCAGGGGAGATTTCTTCGGCGGCCTTGCCTTTCTTGATGGCCGGCCTCGCAGTGATAGCGCCATCGCCTATACCGATACCGACCTGTATGTGCTGAGCCTGGAGAACTTCAATCTCCTGGCCGAAGAACATAAGCGCCTAGCCTTTGTGCTGACCTTGGCCATTTCCCGCACTCTGGCCCATCGTCTGCGCCAGGCCAATGGCGAACGGGCCTTTCTTAATAAATAAGGATAGTTCAAAAAACAAAAAAAAATGCAGGGGCAGGTTTTTCGTGGCTGGTGCACGGAGCGAAATCTGTCCCCGGTTTTTTAAAATCATCAAGGAGTAACTGACAATGAATACCTACCCGAAAAGATTTAAGCTGATCCTGGAATTTGACGGCAGCCGCTACAGCGGTTGGCAGAAACAGGACGATGCGGTAACCCTTCAAGGCACCTTGCTCGATGCCGCTGGAAAATTGTTTGGGACGCAAGTGGACGTGCAGGGCAGCGGCCGGACAGATGCCGGGGTGCATGCCCTCCATTATGCCGCCCATCTTGAAGTGCAGACGGAGCTCTCGCCGCAGGATATCCTGAAGAAGTTGAACGCGGCATTGCCCCAGGATATCGTTATCATCGCCTGCAAACGGGCCGGAGTTCGCTTTCATGCAAGGCTGAACTGCATTGGCCGGAGTTATTGCTATCAGGTCGCCAGGCAGAAGACCGCCCTGGCCCGCAATCATGTCTGGCAGGTGACAGCAGCAGTGGACATGGTGCGGATGCGGGAGGCCGCTGCCCTGCTGGTGGGAATGCATGATTTTTCCTCCTTTACCGATCGTCAGGTGGTCAAAAAGAAATCGCCGCTGGTTATGATCAATCAATGCCAGGTGGTAACAGCAGGGGATCTGATTCTTTTTCGCATTGTCGGCTCGCATTTCCTCTGGAAGATGGTTCGCCGCATCGTCGGCGTGCTGATGGCGGTGGGCAAAGGAGAATTAAAGGTGGCGGATCTGAGACGATTCCTGAAGGAGCCAGTGCTGCTCACGCAGTACACCGCCCCAGCCCAGGGACTTTTCTTTGAACGGGCCTTTTATGATCAGGAAGAGCTGGATAGCTTTCTCGCCACCGATGAGTTGAAGCCGGTGTTTATTCGATAGGGCGAGGGTGTGATTGAGGGGATGGATTTTTTTCGTGGCTGTTGCGTGAATATGGGTCGGTTTCTGCGTTTTTCTTGAATTTAAACAGAAGGAAAAAAGTTTTTTGAGGAGCCTGCTTTCCGAATTTCGGGATTTCCGGACTCTTTTTTCTGGTTTTCGGGAATTAATTCCTTCTGTTAACAGTGTGGTAATTAGTAGTATGAAGGCAACTGACTGATATTGTTTGGTTTTAGTGAATTTTCATGAGGGGCAAGATTGTGGAGCGATTTTTGCTTGAAAAGATGCACTTGATCTGTGCCGAGATAATGCGGGAGTATTTACTCCGGCGGCTTCCATCATGGTGAGGGGTGGATTGTAATAAGAAAGGAAATGGCGGTAGTCGCCAGACACAACAGAAAAATGCAATAAAGGGGTAGGGAATGAAAAAGAAATTATTAGCAGGATTGGCACTTGGGGTGATGATGTTTGGTGTTGTAGGCTTTGCGAGTGCTACTGTTCTGGACTTTGAGGGATCGGGTGACCCTAGTGGTGCTGAAATTGTTGATGGATACGGTGGGCTTAACTGGAATAATATGTATACTGTAGACTCTACCTACTATCCTGTTTCTGGTTATGCAAATGGTACTGTTTCAGGTAGCAGGGTTGCCTTAAATTGGTATGCGCAAATGGCAATTACTTCCGCTGCTGCTGATTTTGATTTTATTGGAGCATACTTGACCGGAGCATGGAATGATGAGCTGAATATCACCGTCAGTGGTTATGATGATGGAGACTTAAAATTTAGCCAGACTGTTGTTGCAAGCGCGTACAACCCAACTTACTTCACTTTCAATTTTACCGATATTGACACACTTGAATTCAGTTCCTTTGGTGGGGTTGATCAAGGATTTGGCGGTGGCGGCACACATTTTGCCATGGACGATTTTACTTTTAATCAGTCTCAGCCAGTCCCTGAGCCAGCTACCATGCTGCTGTTTGGAACCGGCTTGGCTGGTCTGGTGGGTGCATTAAGAAGGAAGAAATAATTTAAGCACAGGCCGGAGTCTCTATATACCGTTCTGTTTTCATAGTGTCTCGGCTTCATGCCGATCGGCAGTTCAAAATAAGGCGGAATCCTATGGATACCGCCTTATCTGTTTTATGTGCTCACAAAGGGACATCTATCCAAAAATCTGCTTCTTGTCAGTCAGAGGAAAGTTACAGATCTTCAATCCTTAGGGGCCGTTAAGAAAGAACTTGGCTGCTTAGACTCATTGAAGAAATATCCTTGCGTGCTCGGTGTCTTGTTGGTTGCTGCGCGTACTTCTCAAGGACTTTTGAGGCTCAGCTCGAATTCTCGGCGCAGTTCTTCCATCCTGTTTCGGTTTTTGCCCAAATCTGAGTAGCCAAGGCGGGACGCGGAACGGACATGAATGACTCTGTGCTTGCTGTCCAGCAGGAATTCGCCGTCATCAACAAAGAGGGTGGTACGGAACTCCACCCGCAGGTAGTCAGGCGTAGCCTCGATGATCGTCGTATCCTTGCGGCTTGCAAGGGTTTGCTGCAAACGGGAGAATGCGGCCGTCGGATCATCGGTAAACACGAAAGGATTGATTCGCTGCTGCGGATTCTCCGTCTGGCTTGCAATGCAATTCGGTGATGCCGGACATCTTGTCAACATTCCGTTATTCACCCCAAGATTGGCTGGGGGTGTACCGGCACATCCCAGCAGTCCAAGCAGTCCAAGCAGTCCCATGGCCATTATGATGCTCCTCATCTTTGCACAAGTGGTTAAGTTATTCCAACAGACGTTCATGGCAGTTAGGAGGCTTTTACAGGAGTTGATGGAGGCTGAGGTAGATCATAAGAAGAATACCCAGAACCGTAATAATGACGTTGGTGACAACCCCTGTGTTGACCCGGTAGTTCTGGGGGATTTCCACTGATTTCAGGCTGCGCAGGACGGCATGGTACTGGCTGATGGCGGTGCCGGCGGTGACCGTGCCCAGCAGGATAAAGGCAAGGCCGACCCAGAAAGAGAGGTTGCGGTGAAAGGGTTCACTCTTCTCCGGCGACAGCATAAAGATAAACAGGCTGAAGCGTTCAATCATGAACCCAAAGGCCATAAGGGTCAAGCTGGTGCGGGTCCAGGCAAGCAGGGTTCGCTCAGCGGCAAAAAATACGCGGGGATCATTGAGGTCGGACATGAATGGTACCGGAGGGATGATTGTGAACATACTGTTTCAGGCTGAATAACTCCAAGCTGAAGACCTGAGACTGAAGGCCGAGGGATTCTCCCCTTCGGCCTTCAGTTATTTTCTCTCCTTGCTATTCCACCCGGTTCCGGAATGTTCCCAGTGAACCGGGATGGTGCACCTCGTCTTCCATCTCCACTGTATGGCAGACGGCACAGCCCCGGTCGGCGCCGATGGGATAGGGATTTTTCTGGTACTGCAGGGGCTGGAGATTGCCCGCCTGTTTGCTGTGGGGGTTGTCGGTGGGGTAGAGAGAATGGGGCGCCCCATGACAGGAGGTGCAAAGCAGGACGCCATCCATGCTGTGCCGGTGGGCAAACAATCCCTGCCGGTCTTTGGTCCAGGAGTTAAAGGCGGTGTCGGTCTCAGGCGGCTGGAAGTCTTTATGGCAGCTCAGGCAGTCCGGCTCCATGACCCAGGGGCTCCGTCCCTTGATGGCATTCACGGGCAGGCTTCCCTTGTTGGCGATCAGGCCGAGTAATTTGCCGCCGGCAGGGATGCGTGCCTGCTGTTCCTCTTTGAGCAGGCTTATGGCATGATCTGCCAGGGTTCCGTGGCAGTTGGCGCACTCAAGGCCAAGGCTGCCGTGCAGGTCTTCGAGTTTGCCGGTGGCCCCATGGGGATTGCCGCCGTGGCAGAAATCGCAACTGTTGGTGTTCGGATCTTTGTGGTCAATAAAGGCGGCATGAAATCCATGCATGGCCGCTGACAGATTCAGCCGTTCAGGCAGTCCTTTGGCGTCCCGACTACTGTCGGCGTGGCAGTCCCGGCAGGTGATGATGGAGCCGTTGGCAAAGGCGCTGCTCAGCGTGGTCTTGCTGCGTTTGTCATGGGCTGTGAGGATGTTTGCCGCCGTTTCCCGAGACAGGCCGGTGTTCCCCTCCTGCCGCCAGGGGCCGCCATGACAGTTGCGGCAGCCCAGGGTGGTTGAGATACCGATCTTGAGTTTTGTGGCGGCAATGATTTTGCCGTTTTTGCTGGCGCTGATCTCGGCCATCACATAGGGCCGGAAATCTTTGCTGACCGCAGGCATTTTTGGCAGGGCCGCCTCAAAGGTCGATCCGGTCGCGGTCATGGTGCCGGTGAGGGCCTCCTTGTCGGTTTCGATGCGGTAGCTGACTTGGATTTCTTTGCCAAGGATGGCGGGAGCTTCGCCTCGCTCGATGATTTGGGCCCGCAAGGTGGGTGGGGCAAAGGAGAAATCAATTCCGGAGTATTCCGGTTCTGAGGAAAGAACCATGCCCATATCGGTGCCGGCAAGGATCAGGGTTTCGACCGTTTCCTCATTAAAGGCTGCTGGTGCAAGGATTTCCTGCGTGATACGAACCGGGCTGTCGCCGGTACCCGGCACCAGTTGGGTGGTGAGGTAGTCGGCAAGGATCTCCAGCTCTGCCCTGTTCCCGGCAAAAGGAGGCATGTAGGGGCTGGCGTTGCCCATGGTGGCGAGATAGGAACGCATTCCGGCAGGAGAATACTGCCGGGCGATGGGGATAATGTTATTTAAGGGGCCGCCCAGGGAGTGACAGGGTAGGCAGAGCAGGGTGAGCAACTCCTTGCCGGCGTCCATCCGGTTTTCCGGGGTGATGGTCCGGTTTTTTATCCAGCGGGCAGAGGCAAGCAGGCCACTCTTCTGGGTTTCGGCCATGTCCGCCTTAAAAATTGAGGTGGAGTACATGTAATCATGGATGATATAGGGCCGCCGTCCGCCTTCGCGGATAAACTCGAAGCAGCCCAGCTGGACAAAGCCAAGGAGCAGGAGAAGCCAGGCCAGGGGCCGCTGGACGTTCTGGGGACGGAGGACGGCCATGCCTAAGCCCCCCGCAAAGATCAGGGGCGAGAGCCAGATAAAAAGGCTGAGGAAAGGCTTCATCTCCGGGGCAACCAGAAAGATCATCTCCTGCTGGGCGGTGGGTAAGGCAGCCTTGTACCACAGGGCCGATCCTAACAGCAGAATCAGGGGCGCCAGCAGCCACATCCCGCAGTAGCGCACCATGTTGTGGCGCAGGACGTTTTTTTTGATATTGACACTGGTAAGGAAGCCGAACAGTCCGGCGATCATCAGGGCCATAAAGGTGCGGAAGAAGAGGGCCGGCCAGAAGGTGGGGTTGAAAAATCCCGACCAGAAGTTATTGTCGGTCAGCCAGTCCCCAGGGGTGAGCATGAAGTCGATGATGCCGTTGATGAGAAAGAGCGACATCCAGGCGCTGATAAAATAGATCCAGCCCAGGATCAGATGTTTTTTGGGATCCAGCCGATCAAAGGTATAGTAGTAGAGGAGCAGGGAGACGATTTCCGCCAGGAAAAAGACCCACTCCATGGCCCAGCCGAAGACAAAGATATGAATCAGGGAAGAGGTCGCGGCTGGACTGAGCAGAGCGATGGTGAACCAGATGCCGACGCCGGTCAATCCGCCGAAGACCATGGTCAGCAGAAGAAAAAATTTGGTGTGTTTTCTGGTGTAGGCAAGGATCTCTGCCGAGCCTTCGCGCAGCCCCTTCATCTCGGTCAGGACCAGGAAGAGGCCGCCGCCCACCGCAAAATGGGAGACATAGACGTGGACGATGGCGATGATGGCGATAAGCAGGCCGCCGCCAAAGGCATCCAGTTGCCAGATCGGATAATTCATGATTGCACCTCGGGATCAGCAGAGTTCTTGGCAGGATTGTTCGCAGGCAGGACGAGCTTGATCATGTACCAGATCAAGGCCAGTCCGGCGACAAAGACCAGGAGAAACAGGAGCAGGGGGGAGTATTGTGGCACCACCTGCAGATCCGAGGTGGAAAACCACGGGGCCAGGGTCTGCCGGCGCACCAGCTCACGGACCGCCACCATGCAGATGATGGCGCCAAGGACGGCGACGGATGCCCGCCGGACGCGGTGCTGAAGGCCATAGATCACCGAGAGAATGGCAGCGCCGATGCCGGCGATGAGAAAAAACAGGGTAAAGGCGCTGGCCGTCCCGGTCACCGTGCGAATGGAAGGCGGCAGGCCGCTGAAGTACCAGGTGCCGATACCGAAATTTAGGATGGTGGCGTAGGAGAACCAGTTCATGGCCGAGGGGATCCGGGTGGCGGCAGCCGCGTCACCGCCTCGTTTCTTCCAGTCATAATAGAGTCCCAGGGCCAGTCCGCCGATGGCCACTGAGGCCAGAACGGAGTGCAGGTAACGGGGAATCAGGGTGGGGTCGCCAAAGTTTAAGAGCAGTCCGTCGGGATGATCAAAGTAACGGGGCCAGGTCTCCGGGGTGACCATCAGGCTGGTGTTATTGGTGAAGAAAAAGGCGATGACCAGGAACAGGGCGGCGATGAAGGTGGTCAGAGGGGCATGCAGACTGGAGAGACTGGCGAACTGGAGATTGTAGATATAGGCGCCGTAGTAGGTAAAAATAAGCAGGAGTACAATGGAGAGCCAGAAGCCGGCCATAAGTACCGAGCTTGTGTACATAAAATGGCCGTAGAGAACCTGAAGAAAGAGCAGGGGGGCCACTCCGAAGTTGATGGTAAAGGCGATGGTGAAGGGGAGTTTCTTTGAAATCAGTCGATTTTCGCCGGCCCTGGAGAGTTTGAAAACATGATTGGTACATGCGATAATCGACCAACCAAGCATGATGTTCATCACCAGGAGGTGCAGGAGAAAGGTGATGGAAAGCAGAATCTGAAACCAGCCCCAGGGGACTTGCAGGGGGTCTGGGGAGGGAATAAGGGATGCGGGATTCATGGTGCCTCCTAAGTGAAAGGTGAATATAGAATCATTTTATTCGAAATTCAACCGGGACTCCCTATGGGGGGCCAGCCGAAGATCTGAACGCGCATGGTTGATCTTCCTCACGAAAGGTGAAACCGGTGCCCTGCGAGCTTGGAATTCTCCGTAAGCTCTTTTTTACAGGGGCATAATCCAGAGTCAGA
This sequence comes from Desulfobulbaceae bacterium, assembly GCA_009773475.1. GTDB lineage: Bacteria > Desulfobacterota > Desulfobulbia > Desulfobulbales > Desulfocapsaceae > UBA2270. Next base: position 356,130 of record WSXV01000001.1, read on the forward strand.
ATCCTGAAGATGTGCCGTCCTGGGCGATTGTCAAGGGTTGTTGCGGCGGGCTATCTTTGGGCCGGCCATACAATGAGTCATTGAGTAGCTTGAATTATATGTGTTTTTTTTATAAAAGTAAAAACAAAGGGTGAGTGGGGAAAATCTTGTTGACATGATATGCCGCAAAAGATATAAGATTGGAAATATCTTATAAGTCATGTATGCAGGAGTAAGTATGAGATTGACGCGAGCAGCTGAATATGCCATTCGCTGTATGGTGTATCTGGCCCATAGAGGCATAGGGGTTCTGGTGGTCAAGCAGGAAATTGCTGCACAGGCGGGTATTCCCGGCCCTTTTTTGGCCAAGATTGTGCAGGATCTTGCCCGGGCCAATTTCATCGAGATTCGTCAGGGGCCGAAAGGCGGCTATGTCCTGATTAAGGATCCGGGCCGGATTACCCTGCTCGAAGTGGTCGAGGTGATGATCGGTAAAATTCAGTTGAATGATTGCGTGGGCAGGCCGACAGCCTGTAGCGCCAGCGCCTGTTGTGGGGTACACAAGGTTTGGGAAGACGCTAGCTCGCAATTACGGAGCTATCTTGGCGGTATCACCTTTGCTGAGTTATGTGCGGATGAATCGTGTCTTCCTGTTTTTTCTGGGCAATCCAGCAATCCTTGAAACCTTGCCTTAAGGGGACTATGAAGAAATTGGTGACCTTTTTGGCTAATTTTTTTACAGCGGTGGAGATTCGTTGTGGCATGAGTAAAGAGTACGAAGGGGGATAATCATGGCAGGCCCATTTACCAGTGTGTACACCTTTTATCGGAACGGATTCAAGGCCATGACCGTGGGCCGGACCCTGTGGAAGATTATTGTGATCAAGCTGATTATCATGTTTGCCGTTTTAAAATTATTTTTTTTCCCAAATTATCTGAAAACGAATTTTCAGACCGATGAACAACGGGCCGATCATGTCCTGGAGCAGCTTTCCAGGCCGGCGGTTCCAAACCATTAATACCATTAAAACGTAGGAGGGATGATCAATGGTGGATGTAGATCTCAGTCTGGTGAACTGGTCACGGGCCCAATTTGCCATGACGGCCATGTATCACTGGATCTTTGTGCCCCTGACCCTGGGGCTGTCGTTTTTGTGCGCCATGTTCGAGTCCATTTATGTGAGGACTGGTAATGAAAAGTGGAAGGCGATCACCCGCTTCTGGATGACCCTGTTCGGAATCAACTTTGCCATTGGCGTTGCCACCGGCATTATTCTTGAGTTTGAATTCGGAACCAACTGGTCGAACTATTCCTGGATGGTGGGTGACATCTTTGGAGCGCCGTTGGCGGTGGAGGGAATCTTTGCCTTCTTTCTGGAGGCGACCTTCTTTGCCGTGATGTTCTTTGGCTGGGACCGGGTTTCCAAAGGCTTTCATCTCTTTTCCACCTGGATGGTGGCCATTGGCTCCAACCTCTCGGCCCTGTGGATTCTGGTGGCCAACGCCTGGATGCAATATCCGGTAGGCATGGCCTTTAATCCGGAGACGGCCCGTTTTGAGATGGAAAATTTCTGGGCGGTGCTCTTCTCGCCGGTGGCCATTTCAAAATTTACCCACGCGACCAGTTCAGGCTTTGTCCTTGCATCCCTTTTTGTGGTGGCGATTTCCTCCTGGTATCTGCTCAAAGGCAGGCATGTGGAGATGGCCAAGAAGTCCATTATTGTGGCCTCGGTGTTTGGCCTGCTGGGCTCGGTCTATGTTGCCTTTACCGGCGATGAAGCGGCCTTTGAGAATGCCCAGCATCAGCCGATGAAGTTGGCAGCCTATGAAGGCTTGTACAAAGGGGAGAACAATGCCGGGCTGGTTGCCCTGGGGATGATCAATAGCGCCAAGAAGCCAGGTGATTCCCAGCATCCGTTCCTTTTTGAGGTGAAAGTTCCCGGTCTTCTCTCCCTGCTCGCCAATCGGGAGTCTGGTTCCTTTGTGCCCGGGATAGATGATCTTGTCTACGGGAATAAGGAGCAAAAAATCATGGGGGTAGCTGAAAAGATGAAGATCGGCCAGAAGGCAGTGGCGGATCTTGCTGCCTTCAAGCAGGCCCGCAAGGAGAAGAATGACGTCGTTGCCGCCGAGGCTCTGACCCGGTTTACAGCCAATAAAGAATACTTGGGATACGGCTATTTGAGCACTCCGGAAGAGGCGGTGCCGCCGGTGAGTACGGCCTTTTACTCCTTTCATATCATGGTAGTTCTTGGAACATTTTTTCCTGTGTTGTTTATCGCCTTTCTCTTTTTCACCCTTAAAGGCAGCATTCGTCAACAGCGTTGGCTCCTACCCCTTGGCGTTTTGTCCTTCTTCCTTGGGCATGTAGCCGGGCAGATGGGCTGGGCTGTAGCCGAAGTTGGCCGCCAGCCCTGGGCCATTCAGGGCCTGATGCCGGTGAAGGTGGCGACCACCAATCTGGCAGTGGGGCATGTGCAGGCGACCTTTTTTATGTTTCTCGGAGTTTTTACCCTGCTGTTGATTGCCGAGATCAAAATCATGACGAAGCAGATATCCATCGGACCGGAGGGCGTCTAATATGATAGCAAATCTTGAGTATGCAACCTTGCAGCAGATCTGGTGGATCCTGTGCAGTGTGGTTGGTTCATTGTTTCTGTTCCTGACCTTTGTTCAGGGCGGCAATACCCTGCTCTGGCAGGTGGCGAAAAATGATGTGGAAAGTTCCCTGGTGATCAACTCCCTGGGGCGTAAGTGGGAGCTGACCTTCACCACCCTGGTTCTCTTTGGAGGGGCTCTGTTTGCTGCCTTCCCCAAATTTTATGCCACCAGTTTCGGTGGAGCCTACTGGGTGTGGATGTTGATTCTCTTCACCTTTATTCTCCAGGCGGTCAGTTACGAATATCGGAAAAAACCTGATAATTTCCTCGGTGCCAAAGTCTATGAGTCCTTTTTGCTGATCAACGGGACGGTGGGTATTCTGTTGATTGGTGCTGCCGTCGGGACCTTTTTTACCGGCTCCAATTTTACCCTTAATCTCTACAATCAGGTGACCTGGACAAACCCCCTGCGAGGACTTGAGGCAGCTTTTTCGCTGTTTAACCTTTCCCTTGGGCTCTTTCTGGTCTTTAATGCGCGGGTCCTGGGTGGCATGTATCTGCTCAACAATATTGATTTTTCAGCCATGGACGATTTTCAGGGCCGGTTGCGCAAGGCGGTGTTGATTAATTTTCTCTGCGCCCTGCCTTTCCTGCTCTATGTTCTGGTATCGCTGCTCATGATGAAGGGTTTCAGTGTTGATGCCGCCGGGGTGGTTTCCATGGTTGCCAACAAGTATTTGCTGAATCTGCTGGCCATGCCGCTGGTTTTGGGACTGCTGCTGGTGGGCCTGGTTCTGGTGATTGTGGCCGTGCTTATTACGGCCTTCAAGGGCAGCACCAAAGGAATCTGGCTGGCGGGACTGGGAACGGTTCTGGTGGGCCTGTCCGTCTTCTTTCTGGCGGGATTTAACAATACGCCCTTTTATCCCTCCAAAGCGGATCTGCAGTCCAGTCTGACCATTGTCAACGCCTCTTCAAGCCGCTACACGCTCACCGCCATGACCTATGTGGCCCTCGGGATTCCCTTTGTCCTGGCCTATATCGCCTATGTGTGGAGTAAGATGGATGCGAAGAAACTGGCGGCCCATGAAGTTATGGATCACGAGGCTTATTAGGTCCCGTATGAAAAGAGCAAAGCTTTTCTTGCTCTTTTCATTTACGGGACCTTATGCCGCTTCGCAGAATCAGCCAATCGTTTCCGGCTGATTATGCGAGTGGCCGTTGCAGCTCCAAGGTCAGTCATAGAAGAGCAAAGCTTTTCTTGCTCTTTTCATTTACGGGACCTTATGCCGCTTCGCATAATCAGCCAATCGTTTCCGGCTGATTATGCGAGTGGCTGTGGCAGCTACAAGGTCAGTCATAGAAGAGCAAAGCTTTACTTGCTTTTTTGATTTACGGGACCTTATGTTCTGCTTCGCAGAATCAGCGACATCAAGCCTCGCTTATGGAATAAAAAAATAACGCTGATGATGCGAGGGAGTTTTTCCTTGGATCTTAGAAAAAATAAGTTTTAGGAGGTAACAATTATGACCGTAGTACTGCTTGTTTCCTGGATAGCCCTGATTTTTGTGTCTTACAAGGGAGCGGTTATGGCCCTGGATAAGGCTGGCCTGTTATAATCAATAGGCTGGAGAATATTGAAAAAGGAAGGATTACTCCTTCCTTTTTTCATTTAATGCTTTTTTCTACGATGCGTTGAGGCTGTTATGGACGGACAATCACAAAAGATTACACTGCTGGGTTCCAACGTCAAAATCCGCAATCTACCCATCAAGCAGGTCAGCCTGCTCGAAGAGGGGAGTCTGCCTGCCTATGGCTATAATCCCGGTGATCATATTGAGTTAATGGCAGGTCCTGTCTCCATTGAGTATGGTCGTCTTGAACAGTGTCTGACCTGGCTTGCCGCCTACATCGCTGAGTCGGACATGAATCCGCGTGTTCATTCCCTTTCCTACGGGGAGCAGAAGGACGTTTTTCAGATCTTTCGCAAATATGCCGGTGCCGGGCCGGAGCACGGAGATCATGGCTGGTTCATGGTCAATCAGTATCTGCCGTCCGGGGCCAGGGTCAAGAGTGCGGAGCCCTTCCGGGTCGATGAAAGCAATCTTGAACTCTTCAGCAATAATAATGGGCTGGTGGTGATCGATGATTGCGGTTGTCCACCCCATTTAACGATGGAAGATTTCGCCCGTAACCCCGATGCCTGGGTGATTGCCTTAGGGATTAGTGTGGCCCACTGGCGGGGATGGGCCGAGATGTGCGGAAGCAGGATTACCCTGTTCTGTCGTCTGGCTGATCTCGAAACCACGCGCATGGAGATGGACTGCTCGGTGAACTGGGAAACCATTGTTGCCATGTGTCTCCGCGCCCTGCGTACCGAAGAGGTGGGCCTCTGGGACAGCCAGAACAAAAAATTCCGCTGTCATATTATTGTCGAGATGTTCCCGCACGGGATTCTCTATATCGGCCCGGATGCCATTTTCTTCCGCCATCGAAAGGGCTGTCTGCCCGAGAAAAGCTCACCCCGCCAGCGTGGTTCCGTGCCCTGTTATGACACCCTGATTCTGGCGATGCTGGCCATGGACGCCCTGCGCTTCGGCAGCTTTACCTTCAGCCGCAACTATTTTTATGACTTCTCGCAGCGGGTAATGCACAACTGGAATAGTCTTTATCAGCACGGCTATTATTTCCGAGAGACTCTGGAGTTTCCCAATCTCGATTTTGCCAGGAGTTATCCCGGTGGGTACGCCTGCTCCTATGTGGATAATGGCCCCGATCCGTCTTTCTTTGAGTTGCCTGCTCTGTCCGCCGATTTTGAGACGGTGCTGGATCTGGTTTCCAGTCAGATCTGGTCGGCACAGAAGAAAGCGGCGCTGCGGAAGTTTTTCTATCTGGGAAAGACCTCACCCATGACGCAGCATGCGCCCCTGGCCGGGGCGTATGGGTATCTGGATGAGATTGTTGCAGTCCTCCATGATCTCAAGGAGGAGGTGAATCGCAAGACCGGTTTTAACAATCTGCCCATTTTTAATGTGGGTCACCTGCGAACCACCGATCCAGCCGAGATTGATCCGGTGATGACCCTGCAGAATGTCATGGACTCCTATGTGTCTAAGGAAAGTGTGCAACGCCCCTTATGTATCGGGGTCTTTGGCCCGCCGGGATCTGGGAAATCATTTGCCGTCCGGCAGGTGGCCACGGTGATTGCCAAAAAATTTCAGGGCGACCCCTTTGATCTCTTTGAATTCAACATGACCCAGTTTTCCTCCCCCGATGAGATTAACTCGGCCATCGAGCCGGTGCGGGCGGCGGTGGCGCGGGGCAAGGTGCCCATTGTCTTCTGGGATGAATTTGATTGCCGCTATGAGGGCCACGAGTTTGGCTATCTCCGTTATTTCCTGCCATCCATGCAGGATGGTGTCACCTATGTCAACGGGATTCCCCATTATATCGGGCGGGCTATTTTTGTCTTTGCCGGTGGGGTGAAGGCCAGTTGGGAGGGGATGGAAAAGCTGTTGGATGCCGGTAACCCGGAGATGCTGGAAAAAATGAAGACCCTCAAGATTCCCGATTTCATGAGTCGCTTGCGGGTGGTCCTGGACATTGACGGCATTGAAATTTCAGACAAGCTGCTGCGTGATTCAGCCAACGCCGATGAACTCGAGGAGTTGCGGAGGGTGTTGCTCAAACGGGCCTTTATCATCGCCCATCAGATGGATACCCACTGGAAGAAGGCGGCTCGCAAGACCTCCGGCCTGCTTCTTCGGCTGCTCCTTGGTCGCTATAAGTTCGGCGCCCGATCCATAGAGGCCGTGATTGAGGCAAGTCGGGCCTCGGATCGTATCGTCTATGGTCTGCCTGAACTTATTGCCCCGTCTGCCGCCCGTATCCATGCCGAGTGGCGGGTGGAGTTGGAGCGCCGTATCGATCAGCTCAGGAAAAATAAGGGCTTACGGGCAGTGTGGTAGAGAGGGAAATGCGAGAAGAGGCTGAAGGTGCAAACAGGTCCTGCCTGTGTTGATTCTTTTGGATAGCTTGATCCACAAGTTTCAAAGGCACCAGCGTCTTCTCGCGTATTGGTGGAAGGAATATGGAGAGGCGTACGTCTCTATAAAAAAAGGGGGGGAAGAGCCGGTGCTCTTCCCCCCCTTTTTATTTTTGAGGCACATTCCTTAAGTGATTTACAGATTACTCAACTCCAGCGATGCGCCGGATCATGCCGGTGAAGATGATCTGATGGACAGGTACCAGGGAGTACCAGTACAGTCGGCCCCAGAGGCCCCGGGGCCTGAAGGTTGCCTTTTGGTGCAGGATATTCTTGTCATCAATGGAAAACTCGAGCCAGGCCTCTCCCGGGACTTTCATTTCGGCATAGAGCAGCAGTTTTCTCCCGATCTTGTCGACCAACAGAACCCGCCAGAAATCGAGGACGTCGCCGGGTTGAAGAGTCTCAGCGTTGGTCCTGCCCCGTTTTAGGCCGACGCCGCCCACGAGCTTGTCGAGAATGCCCCGGAGTCGCCACAGCCAGGTCATATAAAACCAGCCTTTGTTGCCCCCTATTTCCAAAATCCTCTGCATGACCGCGTCCGGGTCAGTGACGGCCATGGATCGCTCATCGCTCAGGCAGCCGAATTGCGGAACCTGGATATAATCCACGATATTGCCTCGGAATCGCCCGTTCACCATGGAGTCTTTCCAGCTGGAGAGCAGGGCGTTTTGTTCGATGGAGTTGAAGGCTGCCCGGATCGCCAGGGCATAGGTCATTGGCTGGAGATCAAGTATTTTCATGATCTCGTTGTCGCGGCAGACCACTTCCACTTTCATGCTGTTGACCAGATTGCGGGCCAGGGTAAAGGTTGTCGAGGTGATGAAATAGAGCCAATAGGAGGAAAGCCTCGGAGTCATGATCGGTACGGTCACAATGGCTCGTTTTAATCCTCTGGCCTTGGCAAAACCAAGCAGCATCTCTCGGTAGGTAAGGATATCCGGGCCGCCGATGTCAAAACTGCGGTTATAGGTTTCTTCTTTTTGCAAACAGCGCAGGAGCAGCTCGATAACATCGACAATGCCGATGGGCTGGCAGCGGGTATTGAGCCAGGAAGGAGCAATCATGATCGGCAGTTTTTCCACCAGATCCCTGATAATTTCAAAGGACGCACTGCCCGATCCGACTATGATACCGGCCCGCAGGGTGGTCAGGCTGAACTTCCCGGCAGCAAGGGTATCTTCGACATCCTTGCGCGAGGCAAGATGGCGGGACAGGGACTTATCGTTAACAATACCACTGAGATAAATGACCTGACGCACATTCAACTCGTCCATTCTCTCACGGAAGTTGACTGCTGAGAGGTGCTCCATCCGGGCGAACTCTTCAGAAGAGGACATGGAGTGCACCAGATAATAGGCACAATCAATCCCTTCAGGAATGGCCGCAAGGGATTCCGGGTGGAGTAAATCGACCTCAACGGAACTAACCTGCTTCTGCAGGGCCGGGGGAATGGTAAATCTGTTCCGATCCCTGACGGCACAGATCACTTCGTGTCCTCTGGCCACCAATCCGGGAAGCAGGCGTTTGCCAATATAGCCGGTGGCCCCGGTCAGCAGTATCTTCAATTCTGTCTCCTTGATTGATAGTCACAGACAATGGACATGGCCACAGTCCCGCTCCGGTGGAGGATATCGGGTACCCCGCTGGATGGTCATCTTCGAGAAGAACTGGGGCTCCATCTGAAGAAAATATCGTTTAAATCGGTTGTTGTTTTTGCTGAGGCTGAAATAAAGAGCGAGCTTCCCCTTCCCTCAACTCAGCTTGATTTGATAAGATGATGTAATCATACACCGTGAATTTGAATTGTACAGGGAATGTGTCTCATTCTTGTCGTGCGAGGGGTAACGATGAGGCATTGCATGGGGAGGTTTAAAGTAACAGTTTTAAGGAAACATTGCGCGTGGACTTTCGGCATCTTGTATGAACTAACTACGACCGATGAAATTTGTATGGATGCTAGTCATTGAGACGTTAGACCCACTCGGCCGCCATGCCGATCTGGGAGCAACCGATGGAATTTGCTAGACGCCACTCACTGAAACCGCCGAAACGATTGGCGGTTTCAGTGAAGCGGCATAAGAGTCCGTAAGCTCTCCGAGCAACAAACAGCCGTTGCTCGGAGAGCAACGGCCTCTAAAAAATTATTTCATCAAAGGTCACAATGGAGGGAAACTCATGGGAGTAGCGCACCGGTTGGCGTGAGCTGGGACGGGCGACAAAGATAAGAAATCCCATTTCGTACTGACTGGCCGAGCGCAGAACCTTGGCGGTATCGTCGGCCAGCAGGGTGCGTTTGCGATCATAGGGCAGCATTGCTTCCAGTTTGTTCCAGAAAGCCGGGTGTTCCTTGGCCTCTCCCACTTCCTCCGCGCAGATAATGCGGTCAAACCAGCTGCCGAGCGCGGTCTTGCGCAGCTTGATCTCCAGGGTTTTGGAATGGGCGTTGGTGATGAGATGGACCTGTTTTCCACTCGTCCGGAGGAATTTCAGGAAGTCGATGACAAATGGATGCACCTGGATGAGATGATCCACCTTGCATTTGAGCTCGGGGATATCAAGCCCCAGCTGTTCCGACCAGTAGTCAAGATCCGTCCACTGCAGGGTGCTCTCCACGCCTTGGTAGCGTTTCAGCAGCTCTTTGCGGGCCTGATCGCTTGTCATCTGATTCTGCTCAGCAAAGATTTTGGGTACATATTCTTCCCAGAAAAAATCATCAAAGTACTTATCCAGAAGGGTGCCGTCCATATCGAGAAGCACGGTGTCGATTTCAGACCAGGAAAAATTCGGATGGATCTGTTGGTGGTGTTGCAATGTGCTCATGGGGTTTGCTCCTCAGGAGTTGGGATGAGTCGGGTTAAGTCGCCAAAAACCTTGCGAATGACTGCAAAGAGCTCTTCCGGCGAGCTGATCTGGGTGGGTATCAGCAGTCTGCCATCGGGGGTGAGGCGGGCGACGGGACGTTCTGTGGTCGCCCAGATGGAGACAGGCGTCTTTTTCTTGAACCCGTGCCGGTCGTTGGAGAATTTGTGGGCAACAATCTTGGCCTGGAGGTAGTCCAGGAGCATGGCCGGATCAATGGGAGTGGTTTTGAGAAATGAAAAGACCAGAGAGTCTTTGCCTTTTTCAAGTTTGCTGACTTTTAAAGCCGCCATTTCTTTTTTCAGGCTGACCACCTGCAAGAGATTGAGGGTCTCTTGTGGGAGTGGGCCGTAGCGGTCAATGAGCTCTTCCTTCAGATCAATGTGCTGGGTATCATCGGCAGTGCTTAAGGCCGAGATACGGCGATAGGCAACATAGCGCTGGCTGACATCGGGGATGTAGGATTCCGGAATATAGGCTGATATCTGCAGGTTGATTTCAGGGTCCAGCTCTTCGGTGCCTCCCGACTCCAGACTCTCTCCGCAAGCCGCCTTGGTCTTGAGCTCGGCCACGGTTGTTTGCAGCAGGTCAAGGTAGAGTTCATAGCCGATGGCAGCGATGTGGCCACTCTGGGAGACGCCAAGCAGGTTGCCGCCGCCGCGGATCTGCAGATCACTCATGGCGAGCTTGAATCCACCGCCCAGTTCATTGCAGTCCATCAAGGCCTGGAGTCTGTCTTTGGAATCACGACTGAGGTTGTCCAGGGAAGGGACCAGCAGATAGGCATAGGACTGGGTGCTGGATCTGCCCACCCGCCCGCGCAGCTGGTAGATCTCAGCCAGCCCCAGTGTGTCGGCCCGGTTGATGATAATGGTATTGGCGGATGGGATGTCCAGGCCCGATTCAATGATGGTGGTGCAGATCAGGACATCAATCTTACCGGTGGTAAAGGCCACCATAACCGCCTCGAGGTCTTTGCCATCCATCTGGCCGTGGGCCACGCCAATGCGGGCCTCGGGGACCAGATCCTGGATGGTGGCGGCCATGCGGTGGATGGATTTCACCCGGTTATGGACAAAGAAGACCTGACCTTGGCGGCGCATCTCTTTGCTCACCGCTTCTTTGATCACCAGCTCATCGTAGCGGGCAACAAAGGTCTTCACCGGTCGGCGATGTTCGGGCGGGCTGGAGATAACGGAGAGATCGCGGATTCCCAGCAATGACATCTCGAGGGTCCGGGGAATGGGGGTAGCGGTGAGGGTGAGAATGTCCACCTCGGCCTTGATCTTTTTGATCTTTTCCTTGTGGCTGACTCCAAAGCGATGCTCTTCGTCCACGATCAGCAGCCCCAGGTTCTGATAAGCCACATCCTTGGAGAGCAGACGATGGGTACCGATGATAATATCTATCCGGCCCTCTGCCAGTTCCTTGATGATCCGTCGCTGGTCTGCGCTGCTGCGAAAACGGTTGATGCAGTCTACGGTCACCGGAAAACCTGCCATCCGTTCCCTGAAGGTCTTGACATGCTGCTCGGAGAGCACTGTGGTCGGCACCAGAACTGCAACCTGACAGCCATCTTCCACGACCTTGAAGGCGGCACGGATCGCCACCTCGGTCTTGCCGTAGCCGACGTCGCCGCAGATGAGCCGGTCCATGGGCTGCTCGGCAGTGAGATCATCGATGGTTTCACTGATGGCTTTATCTTGCCCTGCGGTTTCATCAAAGGGAAAGGATTCCTCCAACTCGTGAAATAGCTCTCCGGGTGGTGAAAACCGTCTGCCCTGCCGTATCTCCCGACGTGCATAGATGTTGAGGAGCTCCTGGGCGATCTTCCACACCTCTTCCTTAACTTTGGCCTTGGCGCTTTGCCAGGACTGGGTCCCAAGTTTATCAATCTTCGGCTCACGGTCGGAGAGTCCCTCATAGCGGCTGATCAGGTTAAGCCGGTCCACCGGCAGGTAGAGCTTATCCCCCCCCTTATACTCGATGAGCATGAAGTCGTTCTTGACTCCTTGAATCTCGAGAGTGAGCAGGCCATGGTAGATTCCCAGGCCATGATCACGGTGCACCACCACATCCTGATCCTTCAGCTCGGAAAAACGGACGGGATCGCCCTGTTGTTTCTTTGCCGCTTTTTTACTCCCTTTGCTGCCCAAACGCATCTCACCGAACAGTTCACTCTCAGAGAGGAAATGGATTTTTTCTTCAACCAGGCTGAACCCTTCATTCAAGGGCTGGGCACAGAGAAAGATGGCGTGACCTGGATTGGGGGGGGGAAGGTGGAGAGGATTGAGGGGGACTGCCAGAAGTTCCACGGAATGGTGATGATTTTCAAGAAGTTCCTGGAGATTTCTGGCGTGACGGTGGGAGCGGCAGCAGAGAATGATTTGTCCGCCCTGTTCCTGCCAGGCACGAATCTGATCATTCAGGGGGCCAAGAAGTCCACGCTGCTTCCGCTGCATCCCAATATCCTGCTTGAGCAGTTGATGGTTGGTGGTGGTCAGGGGATAAGTGTTCAGTCCTTTATCGCTGAAGTCGGAACAGAAAAGCTGGGTGAAGGCGGCCATCTTCTCTTCAAGGAGCTCGGGAGTGAGGAACAGCTCTGTTGGATGCAGAGCCGGGGTCAGTTTACCCCGGGCGATGGAAAAGTTGGCCAGAACCCGTTCATGGACAAGCTCGGCGGCCTTATGTCCGGTTCCAGGATCGATGGCGATGAGCTGGGCATCTGCAGGGAGATATGCCAGAACGGATGCTGCTTCCAGGTCAAGATCCCGGTAAAAAAGAGGCAGGAAAAACTCGATCCCGGGAAAACGATGCCGGCGTTCTATCTGTTCCTTGAGTTGTTCGGTCTGCTCGCTGTCCCAGTGCAGATCTGTTGCAGTTTCTGCGAGCCTGCGAAGAATGGTGTTGAGGCCTTCGGAGGCCGGTGGAGGAAAGAGGATTTCGTTGACCGGCAGAAGAACTGCCTCCTGCAGATCCTGTTGTGAACGCTGGGTGACAGGGTCAAAGGCGCGCAGAGATTCCACCGTGTCGCCGAAAAAATCCAGGCGGATGGGTCCATCCTGCAGGGTTGTCTGGGTATGGATGAAGGGGGGCGGGTAGATATCAATAATCCCGCCCCGCACTGAGAAGTCGCCCACCGACTGGACCAGAGAGACGGACTCATACCCCAGGTGAATCAGCCGGGAGATTAACTCATCCTGGGCATAGTCTTCCCCGGCCATGATCAGTTCGGCGGATTTTGCCAGGATCTCTTTTGGCATAATCTTCCGCATCAAGGTCTCGGCAGAGACAATCAGGATGAAACGGGTGTCGGGTTCCAGTAATTGGTAGAGGGTGGATATGCGCGCGGCAGTGCTCCGTTGATCCGGGGAAAGGGGTGTGTAGGGTGGGACTTCGTAGCCGGGGCAGGTGAGAATGCGGACGCTGGTAAAGAGGCGCAGGTTTTCTTCCAGGATGCCCAATTGATGCTCATCCGGGACGATACAGCAGCAGTTCCGAGTGCCGGCGAGTATGGCCACGAGCCAGGCGGGACTGCTGCCCCGCAATTCAGAAACCGTGAGTTTGGTGCCGGGCCGATGGGTATGGGAGATAAGATCTGTGAGCTGGGTTGACATTCCGAAGTGATTTAACCCCGATGAATAGGATACGTGCCTTACAGATTATTTCTTTGTATAAAAAACAAGAAAATAATCTGTAAGGCACTAAAAAAAAGAGCCGGCTGCACAAGTGCAGCCGGCAAAATAAAGATCAGGTTCTTCCGGGAACGGAAAAGCGGGGGAGGGGAGACAGCCTAGAAGCCACTCCCGATGGAGAAGTCCCACACCGCGGTATCTTCATCATCTTCCGGATCCAGATTATACCCCCAGACCAGCCGCAGGGGGCCCATGGGAGAGATCCAGCGCACCTCAAGGCCGGTGGCCTTTTTCAAAGTCTCCTCTGAGGCGTCAATGTCATCGGCAATATTCTTGCCAAAATCAAAGAAGACGACGCCATTGAGTCCAGCCTCCTTCAGCAGTGGGAAGATATACTCCACATTGCTGTACCACATCTTGTTACCGCCGATCCGGTCACCATTCATAGGGTCGATGGGGCTGACCTTGGCAAATTCAAAGCCGCGGATGGTGTTCATCCCGCCCAGATAAAAGCGTTCGTAGACCGGTAGCATGTCGGTTTCGTTTTCCCAGACCTCGCCCACGGCACCTTTGACATGGAAGACGGTGGTCCAGGGCAGGGGGAAGAACCAGCCCGAGGAGGCTTCCACCTTGGTAAACTCAGAATCGCCGCCAAAGGGACCGCCGGCATACTTGACACTGACCTGATTCTGTGACCCTTTGCTCGGGGAGGTGATCCGGTCTCTGGTATCCCGCATCAAGGTCACTTTAGTCGCACTGGTGACATTGATGTCCATGGATCGCAGGATGATGGAAGAGGCATAAGGTGAGACATCGGAGAGTTCGGTGTCTTCATAGCTGTAAGCACCAAAGACCTTCCATTTCTCCCAGATCGGATAGCCTGCACGAAGTACCCCACCAGTGGAATCTTTGTCATAATCATCATACTCACGAGACAGATTATAGAGATCCGCACCCCAGGAGAGTTTGGAGTCACGAAGGTGAGGATCGGTGTAGCTTAAATTGAACTGGGTGCTTGAGCCACCAACATTTCCTGCCAGGGCGACCCGGTCGCCACGGCCAAGGAAGTTGTTTTCGGAGATCTCAGCCATGAACATCAGGCTGTCAACGGAGCTGTAGCCCATTCCCACAGAGAACTGTCCAGTATTCTTTTCCTTTACATCCACAAGCACATTCATCTTGGTAGGATCAAGGGAGGGTTCCGGATGGATGTTCACCTCTTCAAAGAATTCCAGACGCTGCAGTCGTTCACTACTGGTCCGCAGAGCCTTGGAATCAAAGAGGCCGCCTTCCTGCACTTCTATTTCCCGACGGATGACATTGTCACGGGTACGGGTGTTGCCGCTGATGGTGATCCGGTCAATGTAGACCAGATCTCCTTTTTTAATGTTGAGGAGGACATCAACCCGGTTCCCGGTCTTCGATTTGTCCAGGTCGGGACGGACTTCGGCAAAGGCAAAGCCTCGTTCAGCGTAATAGTCGGTAATTTTGAGGACATCTTCCCGTAATGCCTTACGGTTGATGAATTTTTCGTTCTGAACGGTGAGAAGGTCGCGCAGCTCCTGCTTGTCAACGATCAGGTCGCCTTTAATGTCGATGGTGCCCACCATATACCGTTGCCCTTCTTCCACCGGAAAGGTGAGATAGAGCCATTCGCCTTCCTGCCTGACCACGGGGTCGCCTACCTTGGCTTCAAGGAAACCATGATTGTTATAGAAGGCACCGATGCTGGCGGCATCTTGATTTAACTGATCGGCCTTCAGAAGACCTGAATCGGTCAGCCAGGACAGCAGTCCTTTTTCCGAGGTCTTGATCACATCAGCAAGTTCCTTGCTGGTAAAGGTCTGGTTGCCGACAAAGGCAATTTCCTTGATGTAGATTTTAGGTCCTTCTTCAATGACAAAACGGACGACAGCCTGGTCTCGCTCAGGATAGCTTATCTGGCTTGTTACCTTGGTGTCGTAAAATCCCTTGGATTTGTACAGGGCCTTGATTGCCTCGCCGCTCTTGTTGATGGCTGCAGGATTGACGATGGTATTGGCGCTGACATTGGCAGCTCCTTTGACGTCAGTTTCCTCAAGCTCTTTCAGTCCTGAATACTCTATTTTGGTGATCAGTGGTTTTTCTTCGACATGGAAAACAATTTTTTTGCCGTTGCCTGTCTCTTCAACCCGAACATTCACCTCTTCGAAATAGCCCATGGCATAGATGGCTTTGAGGTCATTACGAATTCGGGATGGGGTGTAAATATCGCCTGCCTTGGTCTGGATCTTGCGAGAGATGGCCCCGGTGTCAATGCGTTTGTTTCCTTCCGGGCCGATGGAGGCGATGACTTGTTCGCGATTGGTGAAGCGGATAATATTCTTGCTGATCTCTTCCATGACGGAGGCCAGGTTTTTGACTGGTTCATTATGTCTGGAATAGGACTGAGAAATGGATGATTCAAGCAAGTCATACACCTTGAAATCAACATTCACCTGATCTCCATTGACTGTCACACTGCCTGCGGCGACATAGTCCTGGCCGGTTGTACGGGCAACACTTTGCAGTTCCTTAATGGCTGGGGGCCAGCTGCCGGTGTAGTTCAGCATCTGTTTGGCCTGGTCACGTTCCAGCATTACAAAGCCTTGTGTGGCCAGGGCGGCGGCAAGGTCTTTGTCGGCCTGGATTGTCAGGGCATTGGTGCTACCCGGGCCACTGATCATGGCGGGCAGAAAGGTGGTGTTTTGTTCCAGGGCCATGGCCGGGGTAACCATGATGGCGCAGAACACCACCTGCAGGAAAAGCAGGGAGATTCCGGCGAAGACAGACAAGGTTGGACGGGCCGGCAGGTCAAGGCTTTGTGGACAGTTCATAGGATTGATCCTTTTTCTTAAGAAACGAGAAACTTAATAATAGCAGAGGATGAAAGGGGATATTCCGTACTGGTTACTATTGAGGCTATTTTATTTTTCTGCACTACGATTACACTTGAATGGTAGCGGAATCAAGGGAAAAATGTAACAAAGTCTTTGGAAATGAACAAAAAGTATATGCCATGTTGGGAGAGTTTTAGGGAGATGTGAGCTTTATAGAGGTGGAAAAAGGAACTGGTTTGTAGAAAGAAGCCGATAAAATGTAAAAAAGAAAGGGTTGAAAAGGTGAAAATTTTTCTTTGCCGAGAGAATGAATTGAGCTGCTCTGTAAAACAGGCCTGGTTCGGCTAAGTTTCCTGGGCTCCCTTATTGAGGAGTTCGGCCACTTTGGCGTGGACGAGAAGGGCCAGTTCCTGTTTGTTTTTGCTGCTGGAAAGATCTGTTGTGGGGATTGGATCACCAATCTTGATGGTGATTAGTCCGGGGCGGGCCAGGAAGGTTCCTTTGGGCAGGATTGTGTAGGATCCTGAGAATGCGACGGGAACGATGGGGACTCCGGCCTTGATGGCGAGGAGCATGGCGCCTCCTTTGAAGGGGTGAAGTTCCCCGTCCGCTGATCTGGTTCCTTCCGGAAAGATTAAAATTGAGGTACCGGCTTTAATCCGGTCTGCGGCCTTTTGCAGGCTTTTCAATGCCTCCCTGCCTTGACTGCGATTAATGGCGATGGCTCCGGCGTTGGCCATGGCGCAACCAAGGAAAGGGATTCTGAACAGTTCTTCTTTGGCCAGCCAGCGGAAGTCGCGGGGAAAGTAACCTTGAAAGCTGAAGATATCAAACTGGCTAAGGTGATTGGCGCAGTAGATATAGCCGCAATCGGGTGCGAGTTTGTCTGCCCCTTCGATCTTGACTCGTACTCCGGCGATGCGGCAAAACTGTCGTGCCCATTGTCGGGGTAGGTACTGCAGGCTCTTCTCATCCATACGAAAGAGAAAGATGGCAACGAGAATGGCCAGGCTACAGTAGATGGTCACAAGGGGAGCGAGAAGCAGGAGCGCTCCCCCTCGAAAAAATGAAAGAGCAGTCACTTTGGGAGGTCGCAAAGGTCGATAAAGGGATTAATGGAGTCGTGATGGATACCTTCCAACAAGGTCCGGGGTTCAAATTTGAAGCCGACATCCACGGGGCTGTCTTTGAACATGGCATCGTTAAACGTGGAGATGATGTTTTGCTGGCTCCAGCGGGTCAAGTAGTAGATGACCAGGGCCGGCAGTCTGGCGTAGACGGTTTCCTTGGGCATGGGATCCTGGAAGCTGGATTGGGCCAGTTTGTGCGATGACAGGGTCTGGGTTTTGTAAAAACTTTCCAGAAACATCAGTTCCGGGGGAAGGGTTGCCCGAATGCCGAATTTTGCAAAGACCTTGAAGAGAGAGTTCATCATCTTTGTCCCCATGGTGGCGGCCGGATAAGGGATGTAGACCTCCCGTGGGGTTTTTACCTCGAGATAGGATTTGATGGTGAGAATCAGATTGGCCAGATCCACTGGTTCTTTGTCGACAAAGTGATAGGTCTGGCCGGAGAACTCCTCACGATTCAGGAGGATGTGGTGGATAAAATAGGGGAGCTTGTTGGCATTGGTGTAGGAGTGGAGGACATTTTTTTTGGTGAAAAGGGCTGGCATGGTTTCATCGGCAATGGAAAAAAACAGGCGGTGAAACCCTTGAATTTTATGGTCGTGCTCGCCATACACCACGGACAGGCGAATGCAGGTGTAATCAAGTCCCACCGTTTCGTACATGTGACGGAGGGTCATTTCTGCCATCAGTTTTGATTTTGCATAGTTGCTTAGATCGGAGGTGAGGGGTAAATGATCCTCTTCGGTTAGATCTTCACCATTGGGCAGGCAGGCAGCAGAACTGAAATGGATGTAGGGAATCTTAAGGGCAGCGGCGGCCCGGGCGATATTGAGTGCGCCGAGATAGTTGACTTCAAAGGCCAGTTGGCACTCCGAGCCAATGTTGGCAATGGCGGTGTTGATAATAAAATCAGGACGATGTCGTTTCAGGTAATCACGGATATCGCTGCAGCTTCTGATGGAGAGCTTCTTGCTGCTTGGGGCTCGGAGTGATATGGAGTCTGGAGTTGTATTCTTGAAATAGTTGTCAATGGTGCCGCCGATGAGGCCGGAACCGCCAATGAGAACGCCATGCAGCTTCTTTTTAGGGGTATTTGTCAGCATATGCAGTCCTTATACTACGAAGAATAAATCATTCATTCCGGAAAAAGTGACTGAACTATGGAAATATTGGAAACGCTACGGACTCCCGTGTGAGAGCAAACTTGCCGGCTTGTTCTCACACGGGGAAACTGCTACCTCACCGTAACAGGTTCGTAAAGTTTGGGCTTTTTAGGGCTGGAACCTGTTGCCGCGTGATATGGGATTATTGTGCCAGCATGCGGTCCAGTCGTCCGCGAATTTCGACGATGAACTCGCGGGTGCTGACCACCTTGGGATCTTTTATCTCGGTGATGAGGGCTAGGTCCTTGGTCATGCAGCCATCCTCAATGGTATCCAAGGAGGCCTTTTCGAGGGTCTCGGCAAAGGTGACAAGCTCTGGAATGGCATCCAGCTGACCTCGTTTTTTAAGTGCCCCGGTCCAGGCAAAGAGGGTGGCCATGCAGTTGGTTGAGGTTTCTTCGCCCTTGAGATGGCGATAGTAATGGCGGGTGACGGTGCCGTGGGCGGCCTCGTATTCAAAGCAGCCATCCGGCGACACCAGGACACTGGTCATCATGGCCAGGGAACCGAAGGCCGTGGCCACCATGTCGCTCATCACGTCGCCGTCGTAGTTCTTGCAGGCCCAGATAAACCCTCCCCGGGAGCGAATGACCCGGGCCACCGCGTCATCTATGAGGGTGTAGAAGTATTCGATGCCGGCGGCCTCGAATTGCTGGGCATATTCCACATCATAAATTTCCTGCATGATGTCTTTGAAGGTATGATCGTAGATCTTGGAGATGGTGTCCTTGGTTGAAAACCAGAGATCCTGTTTGGTGTCGAGGGCATAATTGAAGCAGGCATGGGCGAAGCTTGCGATGGAGCTGTCTTTATTATGTATCCCCTGAATGATGCCGGACCCTTCAAAATCGTAGATGGTTTCGCGCCACTGTTTTCCGTTTTCAGCGGTGAATACCAGCTCTGCCTTGCCCGGACAGGGGACGCGGTACTCGGTATTGCGATAGATGTCACCATAGGCGTGACGGGCAATGGTGATCGGCGCTTCCCAGGTTCGAACCGAGGGCTTGATGCAATTGACCACCAGCGGGGCGCGAAAGACGGTGCCGTCGAGGATGGCACGGATGGTACCGTTGGGACTTTTCCACATGCTTTTGAGTTGGTACTCTTCGACACGCTGGGCATTCGGAGTAATCGTGGCGCATTTGACGCCGACGCCGTACTTCTTAATCGCCTCTGCCGCTGCAGTGGTGACACTATCGCTGGTCTCATCACGGTGGGGCAGGCCCAGGTCATAATATTCCGTCTTCAAATCTATATAGGGCAGGAGCAGCTCGCTTTTGATATCGGCCCAGATGATGCGGGTCATCTCGTCGCCATCCATTTCGACAAGCGGGGTGGTCATCCTGATTGCGGTCATTGAAAATTCCTCCGGTTAACGTTTATTCCTTCAAGAAAAAGTGTCATGGCAGCGGAATAACTGCCTGCCATGGCACTTTATTGTCTGCAAGTGCTGTTAAGGGATGCAGGAAGACAGCCTGCTCAAAACAAAAAATATCTTAGCATAGGAGATAATCGATCTGCCAGCTTTTTTCTATGGCAGGGGGACCGGACCGCTTTTTTTATGATGCCGAATCAGACGAAGGGAGAAAATGATGGCAGAGGAGAATTTTCTTGTCTTGACAACAGGGAACTGGGCTCGATACAACGAGTGGGTGGATCGTTTAGGAGCCGTTACGAAATAACTTAGCCATTTCTATTCATTTTGTTACGGATCCTTATGCCGCTCCAGTCAACTCATTGGCCATGGTGTTTTTTACAGCGGCTTAGAAGCCGTTGCGCCAAAAGGCAAGAGAATCCATCATAACCGCATCAAATGAGGGCTCCGTTGCACTTTTTAACACTCCAGAATTGCTTTCTTTAGCCCATGCGTCCCTGGAGAGCATGGGCCAGAGGTTTGGTGGAATTGATTTTCCCGGCCCGTTGTTATTTCTGCCGGGTCAACCTGGTGCATCGAGGGGAGGTGGTCTGCCCCGAGTGCCTTGCGTTGATTCATTATCTCCATTCTCCTCTCTGTTCCTGCTGTGGCCGGGAGCTTCCCGACAGCGGCGGCGGCGATCATCTCTGCGGTGCCTGTCTGCGGAAGCCGCCGGTGTATGCCTGGTCGCGGGCCGTCGTCTGCTATGCCTCTCCGGTTAGTCACCTTCTCCATCGTTTGAAATACGCCTCCGATACCCGGGCGCTGCCGGCCTTGGTGCAGGTTGTTGCTCCCTTTAGGGAGGTGCTGAGGCAAGAATTTCAGTGGGAGACCGATCGCATCGTCCCGGTGCCGCTCTTTTCCGCCCGGTTGAAAAAGCGGGGACTCAATCAGTCCCTGCTGCTTGCTAAAATTTTTTTCCCGCAAGCCGGGGAAGCCCTGCTGGTGGACATCTTGATTCGCACGCGCAATACCCCACCGCAAACAACCCTGGATGGGGTTGCCAGAAGAAAAAATCTCAGAGCCGCCTTTGCGGTCAGGGATCCATTGGCAATCTGCGGAAGAAGGATTTTTCTTGTTGATGATGTGCTGACCACCGGTACGACGGTGACGGAGTGTGCCAGGGCCCTGCTTGCGGCCGGGGCCCGCGAAATTCGAGTCGTGACGGTGGCCCGGGTGGCAGGCAGCAGGGAATAACCCCAGGACAAGCCCTGCATCCGCAATTTCTTAGCCCCCTTTTTCAAGCCTCCAGCTTTTTTGCAATATCCTTCCACCACTGAGGCTTCCAAGGACTTATGTGTCTTCCCCGCCCCGCCCCTTCCGAACAATTTGTCAGACAGCAGTCTCATCTGAGTATTGCTGTCTTCTTTGGATATCCCTATACAATGGCGCGGTAAATTCCATTGAAGCCCATTGATTCATTGTTGTTGATGTCCCCCTCAAAGGCGTGAAAGGGAATGTCGCTGGTCCCCACATTGCACGTTGTGCAGTGTGGGCAGAGTTGTGTGCAAGGTGTCTTTGGAAAAAAATAAAAGAGAAAAAACAATTGTACGGGAGTGGTTGATATAGCGGCATAATCAAAAACTAACTTAAGGAATATTGCGTTAATAAGAGATATTTTTTGCTTTATTGATTTATGTTGAGATCGTAAATTTTGAACAATTGTTGATAACTTGTGGAGCGGATGAATAACCTGCGAAGATAACACGATAAAAAAGAGTCCTTTTGCTGATGCCCGAAATGCGGGGAGTTAGCGTTGGGAATGGGCTGAAAATCACGTTGGACAGGCCTATGCAAAAAGAGGGGTGAGGGATGAAGAGTGTCGATAAAACTGGGATCAATCGACTTTGACGGAAATCCTGATTTCGGTTTTTATCGGGGAATGATTTGATGAGGTGTTGATTTCAGTCAATGACAAAAAGGTCTAGTCAGTGCTGTAAAAAAGGTGCAAAATGGTCTTGAGGAAGATGTCGCTGTTGATTGTGGAGGGGTCTTTTTTTCTTTTTTAGATGTTTTCAAAAGGGCAGGTTGGCTGATTATGGGCATTAATTGTCCAAAACAGCTGTTCACTAGTGATCGATGTTGACAGTAAAGAAAGGTGGTAAGAAGGATGGCTATGGTGTGGCAAAAAGTAAAAGAGAGCTTGCGTACAGCCCTGGTTGAGAATATTTACACCCTGTGGATTGAACCCCTGGCATGTGTCCAGTGTGACGAAGAAACGATCCGGCTTGCCTGCCCGGATCGTTTCTATCGGGCCCATCTGAGTCAGCATCATCTGGGGCTGATTCAAGACTGTGTCAATGCCGTCGATGGGAATAAACGGCAGGTTGTTCTGTGTGAGGCAAGTCAGAAAGCTTTGCCTCCCTCGTCACCCACCGTTCAGTTGCGTTTACCCCATATTTCCGCCGGAGGCTCGCATGTCCGGTCCCTGCACCCCCGGTATACCTTTGATGAGTTCATGGAAGGGGAGAGCAACCTCCTCGCCCTGTCTGCCTGCAAATCCATGGCTGAAGGCAAGGATACCGTTGGTCCCTGTCTGTATATCAACAGTTCCACCGGCCTTGGCAAAAGTCATCTGACCCATGCGATTGCCCATCAGATCCTTGCCACCTCGCCTGCGACCCGCCTCTATTATCTCACTGCCCAGCAGTTCTCATCCGAGATGGTGCGTGAGATACAGGCTAACAGCATGGATCGCTTCAAGCGGAAATATCATGATAATTGCGATATTCTCCTGGTGGAAGATGTCCACTCGCTGACCGGCAAAAAAAAGACCCAGGAAGAGTTGAATGAAATCCTTGATACCTTGATTAAGGGGGGGAAAAAAATAATCCTCACCGCCAATAGCGCCCCTCGGGAATTGAACGGCATTGACAATGAGTTTCGATCCCGTATGACGGCCGGACTGGTCACCTCCATCCAGGCACCGGATCTCCAGACCCGCGAGCGGATCGTGCTGAAAAAAGCCCAATTGATGGGAATTACTCTGCACGAGGAATTTATCACCTATCTGGCACAACATATCAAGGGGGATGTTCGACGGATCGAGTCAGCTATCCACGCCATTCGGGCAAAATCTGCGCTTTTGGGAGGCAGGGTGGAGATGGCCCTGATTCGTGAGGTGGTGGAAGGGATTGTCGGAAGCCCGGATGATCTTTCGGCGTTGTCCATCAGTGAGTTTGTCGGTGCCCAGTTTCAGGTGAGCGTCCTCGATATGCAGTCGCGGACCCGTAAGAAAGGGATCGTCTTTCCCCGCCAGGTGGCCATGTATTTGAGCCGACTGCATACCAAGGATTCCCTGGCCGACATCGGCAAGGTCTTTGGCCGCGATCATGCCACCGTCCTGCATGCGATCAAAGTGGTGAGTGATCGTATTCTGCGGGATGCTTCTATCTCCTCCCAGGTTGAACTCTTGAATAAAAAAGTCAAACGGATAGAGATCTGATCACCCATTGATTAATAATGATGGGTGTGTCTCCCGATGACTTCCAGGGAGAGGGAACTCGAGGCGTATTTTTTATGGTGGGAGCGGGTCATTTTAGTCATATGGTAAACCTCCGGGAACACCACCGTCTGCTTGATTTCTCATTTCTTTTCTGCTATGAAGACACGTATGTGTCCACGGGGATGGCAGCGGTTGCGTAGTTGATCCTTCTGCAGCCTTATTCGCTTTTCTCTCTGGGCCAAGGGTGTTTGTTGTTCCTGTTCTGCTCGTTGTTTTTCAGGCCGGGAATATGGTATGGGTCTTCACAGGAAGGGAGAATGGTGCATTGCTGGAAATAGTCAATGTCTCGCGACACTTTGATACCTTTGTAGCCTTGGACAAGGTGTCTCTGCATATTGAAGCGGGCGAATTTTTTACCCTGCTTGGGCCATCCGGCTGTGGGAAAACCACCCTGCTCCGCCTGATTGCGGGATTTGACCAACCCGATGGCGGCGATATCCTCCTTGATGGCAAAAGTATTATTGCTGTCCCCCCTGAAGACCGTCCCCTGCACACCATCTTTCAGAATTATGCCCTCTTTCCCCACATGACCGTGGCGGAGAATATTGCCTTTCCCCTGCGCATGGCGCGAGTTGCTAAACAAGATATCCGCACCCGGGTGGCAGAGGCCCTCGAGGATGTGCGGCTGCCGGATAAGGGCAATCAATATCCGGATGCCTTGTCGGGCGGCCAGAAACAACGAATTGCCATCGCCCGGGCCCTGGTCAACCGGCCCCGACTGCTGCTCCTGGATGAACCCCTGTCGGCGCTGGATGCCAAATTGCGTGAACAGATGCAGATTGAGCTGATCGACCTGCAGAAAGATATTGGTATTACTTTTATTTACGTGACCCATGATCAAGGGGAGGCCCTGGCCTTGTCGCACCGAATTGCGGTGATGGATCACGGCAGGATTATTCAGGTGGATGAGCCTTCCCGGCTCTACGGATATCCCGGCAGCCGTTTTGTGGCCGATTTTATCGGCAAGTGTAATCTGCTGGACGGCAAAGTCAGTGAGCAACAGGGCAGCCGGGTCACCGTTGAACTGGATGGCCTCGGTTCGGTCTATGTGAGCGGGCTGGAAACGCAGTTTGCTGTCGGCAGCCGGTGTGCCCTGACATTGCGTCCGGAAAAGATCCGAATCAGTCGCTCTTCAGCCATCCCTGGAGCGAGCGATACCCTTTCTTCGCCGGCCGATCCCTCCCCTTTGAGTTCCTTTGACGGGGAGTCCCATTTCCCCGGGTATGTCCATGATATGCTCTACCTTGGCGATGTGACGGTCTATAATGTGACCCTGGCCAATGGCGTGCTGCTGGAAACCCTGCTGGCTAACTCGGCTTCCGGAAGGACCAATTTCTTTGAGATCGGTGATCAGGTTGAGGTTGCCTGGTCATGTGACGCCGGTCATCTGGTGTTGGACTGATTGCCATGCTGAAAACCGTGCAGGGCAAGGCCTGGTCCAAGTATCTGCTCTCCTTGCCACCCATGGCATATCTGCTGATATTCTTTGCGGCGCCGACGCTGATCATGCTCTTTTCCTCGTTCCGCTATCCCGGCGAATACGGGGGGCTGGCGCCCTGGCTGGTGCAGGATGGCGGTCAGTGGACCTTTGATCTGACCCTGGAGAGCTGGCAGCGCCTCTTTGGCACCGATATTTATCTGCGTCTCTTTGTCAAATCCATCGGCTATGCGATCTGCACCACCCTGTTCTGCATGGTCATGGCCTACCCTCTGGCCCTGATGATTGCCCGCAGCGGCCGCAAGTCTCGTGATCTGCTGCTGTTGCTGGTGATTCTGCCGTTCTGGAGTAATTTTCTGGTACGTATCTATGCCTGGATGATTATCTTCAGTCCGGTGGGCGCACTCACCCGCATCCTCAACGGGGTCCTTGATCTCTTCGGGGTAGGCCCGGTCACCCTGATGTACAGCCCGACGGCGATGATTGTCTGTCTGGTGTATGTGCATCTTCCCTTCATGGTTCTGCCCCTGTACGCCAATCTGGAAAAGCATGATCCGTATCTGCTCGATGCGGCCCAGGATCTGGGCGCCGGCAAATGGCGGCGGTTCTGGCTCATCACCTGGCCCCTGTCTCTGCCAGGGATCACCGCCGGCTCGATTCTGGTTTTTATTCCGGTGCTGGGGATGTTTGCCATTCCCGATCTTCTCGGCGGCACCGATGGCATCATGATTGGCAACGTTATTAAACAGCAGTTTATGGAGTCGCGGGACTGGCCTTTCGGCAGTGTTCTGTCCATGGTCCTGACCGTGGCGGCGGTGGCGGTGGTTTTGCTTGGCTCCCGATTGAGCAGACAGCGTGCCGGGATGAGTGGCTCATGATGGCAAAGAAAAACCTGCTCCTTACGGTCAGCGCCGGCCTTGTCTATCTTTTTCTTTACCTGCCCCTGGTGATTGTGGTGGTCTTTTCCTTTAATGATTCCAAGTTGAACGCGGAATGGGTCGGTTTTACCTGGAAATGGTACGGCAAGCTCCTGTATAATCAGGAGATGCTGACGGCGGCCATGAACTCGTTGATCATCGCCTCGGTCAGCGCCGGGATCGCCACGATCCTTGGCACCCTCGCTGGGATAGCAATGCACCAGTATCGTTTGCGTCTGCTGCAGATGCTGGTGCTGGCGCCCATTGCCATGCCTGAAATTCTGATGGGGGTGAGCCTGCTGGTACTTTTTATCATGGTCAATATGACTCTGGGGCTGATTTCAATCATGCTTGCCCATATCACCTTCTGCATCGGCTTTGTCGCCCTGGCGGTGCAGGCCCGGATATCGAGCCTTGATCCGGCTCTGATCGAGGCGGCACGAGACCTGGGGGCCACGCCCTGGCAGTGTTTCCGTGAGGTCACCTTGCCTTTGCTGATGCCGGGGATCCTGGCCGGGGCGCTGATGGCCTTTACCCTTTCCATTGATGATTTTGTGATTACCTTTTTCACGGCCGGAGTCGGCAGCTCAACCCTGCCGTTGCAGATTTACTCCATGGTCAAGATTGCGGTGACCCCCGAGGTCAATGCGGTGTCAACCCTGTTGATGCTGGTGACCCTGGTGGTGATCACCGTGGCGTCGCGGTTGTCTCCTGCCATTTTTCGTGGCGAATAAGATTAATTTAAAGAAGAGGAAACTGACATGAAGAGGGTCTTGAGTGTATTGATGCTGTTATTTTTAGCTTCCCCTGTTTTTGCTGTGGAAGAGCTGCACCTGTTTAACTGGAATAATTACATGTCCGCCGAGGCGGTGGCCGGTTTTGAAAAGGAGTACGGTTGCAAGGTGGTTCAGGACTATTATTCCGGCACCGAAGAGATGATGGCCAAACTCCAGGCCGGCGCCAGCGGCTATGATCTGGTTATTCCCACCCAGAACGCGGTGCAGACCCTGATCCAGCAGGGTTTTCTGGAAAAACTGGACAAGTCCGCACTGCCTAATATCAAGAATGAAGATCCCGGCTTTATGAATCGCTCCTATGATCCCGGCAATGTCTATTCCCTGCCCTATGCCTACACCACCACCCTCATCGGGTACAACGTGGAAAAGCTGAAGGCCCTGGGCGTTGAGGCAAAGAGCTGGGCTGTTATCTTTGATCCGGCCATACTCGCTAAGATCAAGGGCAAGGTGACGGTGATGGATGATGCCGATGAACTGTTCGGGGCAGCCCTTAAGTATCTCGGTTACTCAGTGAATGATACCGATGAGAAGCATCTGCGCGAGGCGCAAGCCGTTATTATGAAGGCCAAGCCCTATTGGGCCGCCTTTAACTCGTCAAGCTATATCAAGGAGTTGACCGTTGGCAATATCTGGGTGGCGCATGGCTATTCCAGTGATATGGTGCAGGCGAGAAACGATGCCAGGGATGCTAAACGTGATTTTATGGTGAACTTCTTCCTGCCCAAGGAAGGCGCGGTGCTGGCCCTGGATAACATGGTTATCCCTAAGAAGGCGAAAAATAAAAAGCTGGCCCTCCAGTGCATCAATTTTTTGATGGATGGCAAGAATGCCGCCGGTCTCAGTAACGATGTCGGGGCCGGCAATCCCAATGCTGCGGCCCTGCCCTTTATCAATCCGGAGCTCAAAGAACTCATTGCCATCTTTCCCGATCAGAAGGTGCTTTCCACTCTGGAAACCCTGGAGTCCAGCAATACAAAGGTTCGCCGTCTGAAAAACAAGTTGTGGACCGAGATCAAGCTGAAATAGTTTTTGGTGTCGACAAGAGACGGTTGTCGACGGGTTGAAGGCTTTTTTATATCCCTCCCACGCCTCAGGCTTGGGAGGGATATTTTTTTTATTTTTCATTCTCAATACAGGAATTTCACTGTTCACTTCTCACGGAACCGCTTGTTATGCGATGGACTCATCTTTTTCTTTGTTGTTTTCTGCTTTCCATTCTTTCTCCTCTGCCCGCTTTTGCAAAGCTGCCTGATATTCCTGCTGCGGTGGAGACTCGCCTGTATCAGGGGGCAGCAGAAGAAATTACCGCCTTTATTGGTCAACGGCAGGCCCAGATGGATGGTTTGGGCGCGCTGATCACCACGGATGTTCAGAAAACGACAGGGGAGAGTGACAAGATTGCCCTGGCTGCCGTCCTTGATCTCTATCAGGGGCTCTCCTTTCAGTTGAAAAATCTACAGGCTGAGCTGGTCAGGCCTGAAGTCCCGTCTCTGCCGCTTCCTTCTCTTGCTTCTCCGCCCTATACCCTTGCGGCCTTTGATGAAATGGTCTCTTTCCAGCAGAAGATCGCTCAGCAGCTTGCGGCCTATGAGGAGATGCGGGCCTTCGGAGAAGGCCGGCTCGAATCCCTTAAAGATGAGCTGGTCGCCTTGCTGCCTCTATATACCAAGGAGAAAACAGACGAAAACGGGAAGATTCAGTCCTATGAAATGTTGGCGCGTCTCTTTAGTTTGCAGCATGAATATGCCCTTTTTCAACTCAAGAAGCCAAAATTAGAGAAGGAGTTGGCGAATACGCGGACTCTCGTCAAGGAGTCAGGTGCTCTGGTTGCAAAGATCTTTGGTCAATTACAGATCAGCCAGGGCGATCTTGCTGCCTTAAACAAAAAGGCGGATGAACTGGCGGATGAGCTGGCAAAAGGTTTGGCCAGACTCAATGCGGAATCCTTGGAGTTGAGTAAGCAGGGTGTGGTGGCTGAATCCAAGCTTGATAAAGCGGTAACCCACATTGCCCGGGAGGCCAAAGAGGGTGCTGTTACGGGCCTTCTGGAGAGCGAGAAGAATCGGTTTGAGCTGGTGCTGGAAGCCCTTCGGATCCGACAACGGGCCATTATTAACGAAAAAATGAATCTTGGTTTGACCAAGAAAAGTCTGATGTTCAGGCAGGCCTGGCTTGCGGCCTATGTTGAGATGGCCAAAGGTGGAAAACCCACTGATTTCGTTGAAACCTGGCGAAAAAATATTGATGAGCTGCTTGTTCAAAAGGAGGCCCTGGTCCGGGATCTATCTCAGGTCACGCAGCAACGCTCTGATCAGGCCCAGCGACTGGTGGCCATGATGAAACAGGCTGAAACCGTCAGTCAAGGGGATGCGAAAATATCTTTTGCCAGACAGGCGGAAAAGACGACCCAGAATCTGGAAGGCCTTATTCTTAGTTTGGCTGATAATGTTAATGATATTAACGGATTGCAGAAAGATGTTGAGGTGATCCTCAGGCTTTTGCTGAACCGGATGGATACGGCAGAGCGGTTCTTTTCACTCAGCCTGACATTTATGACGGGAAAATGGGAGCAGGCTCGGACGGTTTTGTATTATCCCCTGGTTACCCTGGGCAATACCTCCGTCACCTTGATCAGTTTTATTAAGGTGATTTTTTTAATACTCATCGGGATACGGCTTCTCAAGCTTATTCGCCAGAAAACCGGAGCGATCCTGACTGCTAAGACTGCCATGAGCCCAGGGGCGGTTCATTCGATTACCACCCTGGTTTATTACGCGGCGCTGGTTTTAGGGAGTCTTGTGATCCTCTCCACCATTGGCTTTAATGTCAGCCAGTTGGGCGTGGTTTTCGGGGCGCTGGGGGTGGGTATCGGGTTTGGTCTGCAGACCGTCTTTAACAATTTTGTCAGCGGCATAATTCTGCTCACCGAGCAGTCAATCCAGGTTGGTGATTATGTGCAGTTGCAGACCGGCGTTGATGGCAAGGTCAAAAAAATCTCGATACGGGCCACCGTTGTCAGGACCTTTGAAGGGGAGGATGTCATTGTTCCCAATTCCGAGTTTGTCTCCAGCCGGGTCAATACCTGGAGCTATAGTGATAACTGGCGCCGGTTGAAGGTTCCCTTTGGAGTCTCCTATGATGCCGATCCGGACGAGGTGGTGCGCCTGGCGGAAGAGGCGGCGCGTGAGGTCAGTATAACCAGGGAGGATGCCGATCATCCCGTCCGCGTTCTTTTTGAGGGGTTTGGTAATAACAGCCTTGATTTCTCGATCAGGCCCTGGTGCTGGATGAATAAGGGCTATGCCGGGATGCTCAGCGAATATTATTTTGTGTTGTTCAGAAAACTTAAAGCAGCAGGTATTGAGATTCCATTCCCGCAGGCGGATCTGCATCTGAAATCGATATCTCCGGAAGTCCTGGCGATGCTGCAAAGCAGACTGGCACCCCAAGGACGGGATGAAGAGGTTGCGGTTGGTGGCAAGGGGGGATGATTACGCCGTTGGCTAGCGCTTCTGGTTGTTCCCCTGTATCACCAAACGTTCTCCGTTTTTCAAGTCTGCCATGCAGATTATTGGAGAACTTAAATGGTTCGTTGCGGCTGGCCGATTTTGTCTTGGCTACTGGTTTATTTGAGTCCAGATGAGATGGTTTCTTGCGATGCGGCTGGTTCTGTTATAGAATTAAAAAATATTTTTTGAAATTGATGTCTCTGATCGGAAAGAGTTGGCATACTTTCCAGGACGCCCTTGTCTGGATTTCCAGGGATGGGTACCAGAGGCAGCAAACCTGCGGCAGGGGAGTCTGCCGTTTTAGTGGAAACGCGAGTGACATCAATGAATTTTACTGCTCTTCCTGAAAAATATAGCGCATATAAAACGGCAAAGATAGCTGTCCTGCCCATTCCCTATGATGGCACAGCAACGTTGCTCAAAGGTTCTGATTTAGGCCCCCAGGCCATCCTGGCCGCTTCTTCCCGTCTTTCGCTGTTTGATATTGAAACAAACTCTGAGGTCTACCGGCAGGGGATCTTCACCTTGCCACCGGTAACTGCCAAAGAAAATACCGTCGACATGATTGATGAGGTCCGCCAGCAGGCGGCGCCTCTGTTTCGTGACGGTAAGTTTGTGGTGGGCCTGGGTGGTAAACATCTGGTGAGTATTGGTCTGGTCCAGGCGGCCCTTGAGCGTCACAGTGATCTCAGCGTGGTATATTTTGACGCCCATGCCGATCTTCGTCCCATTGTCGCCGAGGAGTATGGGCACTCTTGTGGGATGACCAGGATTAGGGAGATGTGCGAAGCGGTGCAGATCGGCGTTCGCAGCATGGACAGCGAGGAGCGGGGAAAAGTAGATCTTGACCGCATGGTCTATGCCCGTGATCTCCATCGGCACGGGGTGAGCGCGGCAGTGGACGCCCTGGACATGCTCAGCGATACAGTGTATGTCACCATTGATCTTGATGTCCTTGATCCCTCCTGTATGCCCTCGGTGGAGAGGCCGGAACCAGGCGGGATTAACTGGTATATGCTGCTTGAGTTGATCCGTCAGGTGGTCAATGAAAAACGGATTGTCGGCCTGGATGTGATTGGTCTGGTGCCCCAAGCCTGTCATCCGGCGGCGGATTTTCTGGCAGCCAAGCTTGTTTATCGGACATTAAGTATGATTTTTTCCCGGTGAAAATGGGCGCGTCTCCGCGGGGTGGCTTCAAGGTGTCCCCAATGATGAACGTTGCCGGCGGCGGCAAAGGTGTCAGCATGAATTTTTTGGAGGATTGCTGATTGAATTGTATTGATGATACGAGGATTTTTTTATGAAAAAAACAGGTTTGATTATTATAGCCCTTTTCCTGCTCGCCGGATGTACCCAGGAGACCCAGAATAAGCTTGGCCGGGCGGTTCAGAACTGGACCGGCACCAATGGAGTTCTGGAGGTGTATGCCGGAGAAAAACTGGTGAAGCGATTTCTGAAGATTGATAAGCTCACCACCGCCGCATCCACCACTGGCGGGGTGGATCGTCCCTATCGTTTCGGGTACGGGATCCTGGATGAAAATCTGAACGGGGTGGCCGATGCCAATGAGTCAAAGGTCTATTTTGAGTTCAGCGACTATTCAACCTCCTATGTCTTTTTTGAGAGTCCCCGCTAAGCCTCGCGACCATTGCCCAGGTCAAAGTCATTCGTTGCGGTCTTTTCACCCCCCCATCATACAGGGTTTGATATACTATCCCCCGAACTTCATCCCGAACTCCATAACTATCGAAGATGAATAAACCAATGGATGGACTGGAAGGATGGCGCTGTTTTTCCCTGTTTTGCCATAGTTTTTCTGTTATTCCTGAGAATCTCATTTTAATCTGACCCCATTTTTTTAACCCCATTTTTTTATGACCCCATTTTTTTACAAGAAAAAGTCAAGGCTGACGGGTACTTATTTACCGTCAGGTCTGGCTTGCATGACTGCTTCCGCCAGCTTGCGGACCTCCTCCATGGTGTCCTGGACATCAAAGCTCAAGATCTTTTTATCTCGCATGACCAGATGGCCATCAATGATGACGCTTCGGACATCGGCGCCACTGGCTGCATAGACGAGCAGGTCCTGGTTGTAGCAGGGGCTCAGATGGGGTTGTCGCATGTCGATCAGGATCAGGTCGGCCTTGAATCCCGGGAGCAGCTGGCCGGTGTTGTTCAGCCCCAGCAGGGCGGCGTTATTTATGGTGGCGCAGGTCAAGGCCTGTCCAGCCGGCAGGGACGTGGCCTCCATGGTACTCAGTTTCTGGGTCTTGCTGAAGTGATCCATTTCCCGAAACATATCCAGGCTGTTATTGCTGGCGCAGCCGTCGGTGCCCAGTCCCACCCGAATGCCGCGTCTGAGCATTTCAGTTGCCGGCGCCGTGCCCGAGGCCAGCTTCTGGTGGCTTTGCGGACATATCACGACACCGGCCCCGCTCCCCGCGAGAAGGTCTATGTCCTCGTCGTCTAGCCACACGCAGTGGATGCAGGTGGTTTGCGGGTCAAGCAGGTTTAAGGCGGCCAGGTGCCTGATCGGACTGGTGCCTTGAGGCGCCTGGATCATTGACTGTTCCGCACGGCTTTCCGCCACGTGGATAAAGAAGGACGCTCCTCTTTCGGAGGCCAGTTTCTTGGCTCCCTGCAGGGTCTGGTTTGAGCAGGTATACGGTGAATGGGCAAAGATGGCCGGGGTGACGCGGGGGTGCCTACCCTGCCAAGTGTCCAGAAAACCAGCGGCTGTCTTCAGGTTTCGGGACGGGTCGGGGACGCCGGGGGCGGGGAAATCAATGACGCCTTGGGCGGCCACTGCCCGCATCCCGGTATCGATAAAGGCTTGGGCCGCCTGGTGTTCGAGAAAATAGCCGTCGGCCACGGTGGTGGTGCCGGAAAGGATCATTTCGGCTGCGGCCAGTTTGGTGCAGTGATAGACCATTGCTTCATTCACATGGCGGGCCTCCGCTGGAAAGATATGGCCATTGAGCCATTCGGCAAGTTCCAGGTCGTCCGCCAGGCCGCGGAAAAGGGTCATGGCGCAATGATTGTGGGCGTTGATCAGGCCCGGCATCAGCATCATCCCCTGACCATCAATGATGGTGGTGGCGGGGCTGATATCTGCCGGGGGAAGCTCATGGGCTTGCCCGATGGCGGCGATGGTGTCGCCTTGAGTCAGGAGCCAGGCGTCGGGGAGCAGCTGGGCGCCGGATCCGGTGAGCAGGGAGCAGTTGTGAATAAGGATTGAGTTGATCATGGTGGCAGGTAAGTGGACAAAGAGGTTGCGGGTTAAAAAGAGGGGCATTTTCCTTAGGTGCAGAGTATAATAACTATTTTTAAATTTTTTTGTAATGGATGATATGAACGTTCAGGATTGAAGAGGCAGCGGTTCATCATCCCCTTCAATTTTTTCTGCAGGAGTTGTTATGGGTTTTCGTTGTGGTATTGTCGGCTTGCCGAATGTTGGAAAATCAACCATTTTTAACGCGTTGACTGCGGCCGGGATAGAGGCGGCCAATTATCCTTTCTGTACCATTGAGCCGAACGTGGGGATTGTGGCCATGCCTGATGCCAGGCTCGATCTTCTCGCGGAGCTTGCCAGGACAAAGAGTAAGGTCGGCACCCAGATGGAGTTTGTCGATATCGCCGGACTGGTCAAGGGCGCCAGCCAGGGCGAAGGGCTGGGCAACCAGTTTCTCGGCCACATCCGTCAGGTGGATGCCATTGTCCATGTGGTGCGTTGTTTTGACGATGAAAATGTGGTCCATGTGGACGGTTCCATTGATGCTGAGCGGGACCGCGAGATCATTAACATGGAGCTGATCCTGGCCGATCTTGATACCGTTGATAAGCGGCTGAAAAAAACGCTGAGTCAGGCCAAGTCCGGGGACAAGGTCTATAAAGCACAAGGGCAGTTTCTCGAGAAGCTGCACGCGGCCCTTGATGCCGGCCAACCGGCGCGCAGTGTGGCGCCCGATGGCGATCTGGAGCGGGAGCTGGTGCGTGATCTCTGTCTTTTGACGACCAAGCCGGTGCTCTATGTGGCCAATGTGGCCGAAGAAGACGCCTTGGCCGGCAACGCCCATGTCCGAGCCCTGGAAGAGGCCGCCCAGCGTGAGGGGGCCGGGGTGGTGGTGATCTCCGGTAATATCGAGCAGGAGTTGAGTCTCCTGTCGCCCGCAGAACAACAGGAGTTTCTTGCCGATATGGGGATGAGCGAGCCGGGATTGAACCGGCTGATCAAGGCGGGCTATGAGCTTTTAGGTCTGATCACCTATTACACAGTGGGCGAGAAAGAGACCCGGGCCTGGACGATTTCCAAGGGAACCAAGGCGCCAGGGGCTGCCGGTAAGATCCACTCCGACTTTGAACGCGGGTTTATCCGTGCCGAGACCATAGCCTATGAGGATTTTATCGCCTGTAAAACCGAGGCCGTGGCCAAAGAGAAGGGCTTGATGCGCTCAGAAGGCAAGGAGTATGTGGTAGTCGATGGCGATTGTTTGTTGTTCCGGTTTAATGTTTAGAGGCCGTTGCTCTACGAGCAACGGCTGTTAGTTGCTTGTAGAGCTTACGGCCTCTTATGCCGCTCAATACAACAGCCAGTTTTTGGGCTGTTGTATTGAGCGGCGTGTGCCCAAAAACTTGAATGAGCCCCGGAGCCAGACAATCAGGCCAAAAAGCCAAGGCTTTTTTTGTTTACGGCACCTTCTGCCGCGCCCAGTGAACAGCACCACCCCCAACCCCCTCCTTGAAAAAATGAGGGGGCTTCTCAGACCTTTTCCGGTGCGTCGTTTGTTATAAAACAATCAAAGTTTTTTGCTGTTTTCTCACACAAAGAAGATTCCCTAATGCAATGACGATACTTTAATGCGTAAGAGTCAGTTTATCGAACAGTTGAAAGCAGGTGACCGGCTCGATGATTTCTTTCTGGTCAAGTCGGCGCGCATGGCGGAGACCCGGGCCGGCAAACCTTACATGACCCTCGAAGTCGTTGACCGTACCGGTGAGATCAGCGGGCCGATCTGGGATCGTGCCGAGGAGTTGCAAGGGCTGTGTCAGGGAGGCCTTTTTGTCCATCTGAGCGGTCAGGTGCAGTCCTATCGCGACAAGCTCCAGCTTAAGATTGATGCGGTACGCGGTGTGGATCGCAGCGAGATAGATCCTGCTGATTTCACCTTGGTCAGTGATCAGGATAGAACCGGGATGGCCGAGGAGCTCCAGCTCCTTGCCGCCTCCGTAAAAAATCCCCATTTACGAAAACTGCTGGCCTTTTTTTTCAAGAGAGAGCCGATGTGGCAACGTTTTCAGGATGCCCCGGCGGCAAAAGGGATTCATCACGCATATGCCGGCGGTCTGCTTGAGCACTCCCTTTCGGTGGCCCGGACAGCCGATCTTATGGCCGCCCACTATGTCGGTGTTGATCGCTCTTTGCTGGTGACCGGAGCCCTGCTCCACGATATCGGCAAGGTCGATGAACTGGAGTTGGAGCTGGCCGTCATTGACTATACCGCCGATGGACGGCTGAAGGGGCATCTGGTGATGGGCAGTGAGATGGTGGCCGCAGCCGCAACCCAGATCAAGGATTTCCCTGCCGAACTCCTGACCCAACTGCAGCATCTGATCCTCAGTCATCATGGCCGGCAGGAGTTTGGCTCTCCCACCGTGCCCATGACCATGGAGGCCTTTCTCCTCAGTTGTATGGATGATCTTGATGCCAAGATGAATCTGATGGAGCAGCTCCGTAAAAAGATGAAGACCCCCGGCTTGCAGTGGACCGAGTATCAGCGCTCCCTGGAGCGATACCTTTACCTTGGGCCTTTTGAGGAGGAGCGTAGTTTACGCTGCGCTTCGGAAGATCTCGATGACGGGCAAGGGCAATCGGCGCCGGTGCGACAGCCAACGCTTTTCTGAAATTCCGGGGTGGCGATCTTTGTGCAGAATCTTTTTATGTTGATGAGCAGGGTAAGGGTAATCAAGGAACAGGCAAAGGGATGAGCACACTTCAGAGACAATTGATTGCTCCTTTCTCCCATCTTGTCGGTCAGGAAAAGGCCAAATTATTTCTCGGGCGGGCCTTGGCGTCCGGGCAGTTGGCCCATGCCTATCTGTTCCGGGGGCCGGACGGGGTGGGGAAGCAGCTTTTTGCCCGCAGTCTGGCAGCGGCCGTGAACTGCCGGCAGCGGCAGGCCCTTCTTCCCGCTGCTGGAGAGAGTGATTGGGCTTCCCTGCCTTGCGGTCATTGTTCCTCTTGTCTGAAGTACAGTTCGGGGAATCAGCCGGATTTCATGGTGATCAGTCCGGAAAAGGGGACGATCAAGATTGACCGGATTCGTGAGATGATCCAGGCCCTTTCCTATCCACCCTACGAATCGCCATCCCGGGTGGTGTTGATTGAGGATATCCATACCATGCGGCCGGAGGCGGCGAATTGTCTGCTGAAAACCCTGGAAGAGCCGCCGGACAAGAATCTGCTCATCCTGACTGCCTCCGCCTCCCGTGATATCTTGACCACGATCAGCTCTAGATGTCAGATGATCCCGTTTTTCAGCCTGCGGCAAGAAGAGACTGTACAGGTGCTGATGCGGGTGAATCCTGAGTTGGAAGCGGAAACTGCCAGTCTCTTGGCCCGTTTGTCTGAAGGGTGTCCCGGCCAGGCTCTGATCTTGTATCGCCGCGAGATGATCGCCATCTGGCGGCAGGTGGTGGCGCTTGTTTCCGATCCGCAAAAAGACAGCAACCGTGATGTGGGCTTGCTCCTGCAGGCGGCGGAAACTATGGCGACTCTAAAGGAAGAGCTGCTTCCCCTTTTTGGTTTGTTGCGGATCTGGTTGCGCGACTTGCTGGTTGCCGGGTTTTCCGGCCAGACGGGGCAGGATCGGGATACCTTGGATGGGGGCTTGCCGGAAATCAAGCAGAAGCGCTGGAATTCCCGTCAGCTTTTTGATAAACTGCAAGCCATTGACCAGGCTGAAAAAGAACTTGGGCGAAACTGCAACCGGAATCTCGTATGCGAGGTGCTGCTTTTTCAATTGCAGCAGTAAATAGAAGAGAGAAATCAGAAGATAAAAAAGAGAAGATTGTCGGGCTGTCTGTGGATGTATTGTGTCCCCTTCCGCCTTAATATCTGAAAAATTTAACTCCAGTATATTCATGGCAGAACATCAGGAAGACAATAGAGAAGAACAGGGGCCGGGTGAAGAAGAGCAGAAAGAACAGATCTTCTTCTATCGCATCTGTTTTCGTAATAAAGGACAGGAGGGCACGGCTTCTTCGGATATCGCTGATCTGAAGGCCAACGATGTGGTGATGGTCAAGACCGATCATGGGGCGGAGCCGGCAAAGGTGGTGAGTCGGGCAGCGTCCTGCCCGGGCTGTGAGAAGATTCGCCGGGCCCCGCACGCCATCACCAGACGGGCAAACCAGGAGGAGGCAGGCCGCTATGCCAACATAGACGCCTGGGAGGAAACGGCCTTCAAGGCCTGCAAGGTTCTCATTGAGCAGCACAAATTGCCCATGCGGCTGACCCGGGCTGAACGATATTTTAACGGCAGTAAAATCGTTTTGTTTTTCACCGCCAATAATCGCATTGATTTTCGCGATCTGGTCAAGGATCTGGTGCTGGAGTTTCATACCAGGGTGGAGATGCGACAGGTGGGCGTCCGCCATGAGACCAGGATGCTCGGCGGGCTTGGTGCCTGCGGTCGGGAGTTATGCTGTTCCGTCTTTATGGAGGAGTTTGATTCAGTGTCCATCAAAATGGCCAAGGAGCAGGACCTGCCGCTGAATCCCACCAAGATATCCGGTGTCTGTAATCGTCTGCTCTGTTGTCTGACCTATGAATACTCCACCTATCGGCGCGAACGTAAGGGGATGCCCAAGCCCGGAAAACGGATCAAAATTGGTGAGGAGATCTTCCTGGTGAAACGGCAGAATCCCTTGCAGCAGACCCTTCAGGTCAGTGATCAAAAAGGGGAAAACCAGGTGTTGACAAAAGAACAGTGGCAAAATTGTGAACCGGTAAAAGTGGAAGAGAGCGGCAAGAAGGAAAAGAAGTGATGACGACCTATATAACCACCCCGATCTATTATGTGAATGCCGAGCCCCATCTGGGCCATGCCTATACTACCATTATTGCGGATACCTACAGTCGGTTTCGCAGGTTGTGTGGCGAAGACGTGCGTTTTCAGACGGGGACCGATGAGCATGGCGACAAGATCGCTGAGGCGGCGGGTAAGGAGCAGGTGTCCCCTGGGGAATATGTCGATCGGATCAGCGCCCTGTACCGGAAGAGCTGGCCGCTGCTCGATATTGCCCCAGATAATTTTATCCGCACCACCGATGCTGTTCATATCCAGACTGTGCAGCGAGTCTTGCAGCAGGTGTACGATCAGGGGGATATCTATTTCGGCGAATATTCAGGATTGTACTGTAAGGGGTGTGAGCGTTTCCTCACCGAAAAGGAGTTGGTGGGCGGGAATTGTCCCGATCACCAGCGGCCGCCGGAGCAGATCACCGAGCAGAACTATTTCTTCCGCATGTCCCGCTATCAGCAGGCCCTGATCGATCATATTCATGCCCATCCCGATTTTATAACCCCTGAGCGCTACCGCAATGAAGTCCTCTCTTTCTTGAGCGAACCCCTGGAGGATCTCTGTATCTCACGCCCCACCGCAAGGCTGACCTGGGGGATACCGCTGCCCTTTGATTCCCGCTTTGTCACCTATGTGTGGTTTGATGCCCTGATCAATTATCTGACCGGAATTGGCTATCCTGATGGCGAGTCGTTTGAGAAATACTGGGGAGCGGCGGAACATGTGATTGCCAAGGATATTTTGAAGCCCCATGCCATCTACTGGCCGACCATGCTCCTGGCCATGGGCCTTCCCCTCTATCAGCGCCTGCATGTCCATGGATACTGGAATGTGGGGGATGTGAAGATGTCGAAGAGCATCGGCAACGTGGTTAGACCGGCGGAACTGGCTGCTGAATACGGCGTCGATACAGTGCGTTATTTTCTCTTGCGGGAGATGTCTTTCGGCCTTGACGCCTCGTTCACCAGCGCCGCCATTGTGACCCGCAAGAATTCCGACCTGGCCAATGATCTGGGCAATCTGTTCAGTCGTTCTCTGGCCATGCTCGAGAAATATACCCAAGGTCTGGTTCCGGCTCCGGGGATCGCCCTGGAAATCGATGAGACCCTTACCCAGGCGGCGCTGCAGATGCTGTCCCAGTATCACGAGAATATGGAGCGTTTCCAGTTCCATCGGGCCTTGCAGGGCGTCTGGGAGTTGATCAGCCATGCCAATAAATACATTGTCGTCTCGGAACCCTGGACCCTGGCCAAGGATCCCGCCCAGCAGCCTCGCCTGTCTGCGGTGCTCTATAACCTGGTGGAATGCCTGCGGCTGCTGGCCTTGGTGTTGCGTCCGGTGATGCCCCAGACCAGCGCGAAGATGGCAGCGGGACTTGGGCTGGAAAATGATGACCCCAGAATCAGTCATTTCCCGCAAGGGGCGCATTGGGGACTGAGCACGGCAGGAACCCGGCTGCAGAAGACCGAGGCCATCTTTCCGCGGGTTGACAACCCTGAAAAAGAGCAGAGCGCTGCCGGGAAAAGCGTGGCTGTTTCTGCGAAGCAGTCAGCTCCTGCAAAGGAGAAAAAAAAGGCGAAGGTGGAAAGTGTCGAGATCGGTGTCATTGACTTTTTCCACTTTCAGCAGGTGGATCTGCGGGTGGCCGAGGTGGTGGCCGCGGAGCGGATTGTCAAATCAGACCGCTTGCTGAAGTTGACTGTCAAGGCCCCCGAGGAGCGAACAATTGTCGCCGGCATCGCCCAGTATTATACCCCGGAAGAGGTGGTCGGCCGTTTGGTGCTCATTGTCGCCAACCTCAAACCGGTGGAGTTGATGGGGGTTCAATCGCAGGGGATGGTCCTTGCCGCCAGCACTATGGTGGATGGGAAAAAACGTCTGGTGCTGACCACGGTCAGTGGTCAGGTGGTGGCGGGCAGCAAGGTGGCGTAGAGGAATTACGATATTCAAATTTTGCGGAGAGAGAAAGGGGCTGGCCCTCTTTATCTCGTCTTGGCCAGCGCTTGGAAGAAAGAGATACAAACGGACTGAGTATTTCTAAACGGCCTTTTACAAGGAGAAAAAATATGTTTGTGGTGAATAATTTTATGATGGCCATTGCCCAGTTGATTGATTTCCTGCTTTCTGCGTATATGTGGATTATCATTGGCAGGGCCGTGATTTCCTGGGTGAATGCCGATCCGTATAATCCCGTTGTCCGTTTTTTGTATGAAGTCACGGAGCCGCTGTTGAGTCGAATCCGAAAATTGCTCCCCTTCAGTATGGGTGGCATTGATTTCTCGCCCATGATTCTCATCATGGTGATCATGTTTCTGCAGAGTTTTCTGGTGCCAACGCTCAAGCAGATGGCCATGACGTTAGGCTGATAAATTAAAAAAAGTGCGGTCTTGACTCAATTCAGAGAGGGTGTTTGATTGAGCCGTCAATCGTTTACCATGCTACAGAGGAATATTATGACGACTACGCCACAGATTATTAAAGATCAGGAATTTCAGGTTAAATTCAGAGGTTATGATCCCCTTGAGGTGAAGGCCTATCTGGATGAGCTTGCCGAGGAATTTTTTGAGCTGCAGGAGCGCTGCCGACTGCAGGTGGAAGATCTTCAGGTCTTGCATGAGGAGCGGGCGGAACTGGAACAGCAGAAGTATTCCCTTGAGGCTGGTGGTGCCGAGGCGCGTAAAATGGCCGAGGAATTGCGGCAAACCGGTTTGCTCACCGAGCAGAAGTTCGCCGTGCTGGCCAATGAAGCAGAGGGCCTACGCAATAAGATCGCCAGCCTTGAACGGGAAAAAGAGGAGCAGGCAGACGCCGTGACGGCCCTAGAAGCCCGGCTTCAAAAGGCGAAAGAGGCGACACTGCAGGAAAAGGCAGAGAAGGAGGCCCTGGGACACAAGATTGCATTGATGGAAGAACAGAAGCGCGAGGCCAAAAAAGATGAGGTGGATTTCAGGTCTACCCTGGCGGTGGCCCAGCAGTTTTGTGATTCGATGAAACAGAAAAGCCAACAGGAGGCGGAGGAGCTTCTTCAGACGGCGAAGGCCGAGATCGAGGCGATCCGCAAAGCGGCGCACGATGAACTTGCCAGCCTGCCGGAGGAGATCAGTGCCCTGCAGCAGAAACGGGAGGAGGTTCGGAAGGTCTTGCGCACCACCCTTGAAACGTATCTGCGAAACCTGGACATCTTTCCAGAGGATAAGGACGGACTCAGCCCCTGGCAGGACACTGACGACTTGTTCCAGAAAATGCAAATTCTCGAGGATGGAACCCTTGCCGCCGAAGATATGGCCTCCATTAATGGCGAGGAACCTGCTGTCGATTCTGCATCGTCTCTGGAGGAGGAGTCCGACTTGATGTCTGTCTTTGACGGCGAAGATTCTGACAACGACGACGAAGATGCAAAAGGCCTCTGATGGCCTGGGGGCTGGTAATTGACTGCCGCCCCTTGATTTCCACCTATCTCTGATAGTCATGGCTTTTCTCTCGTCCTTGCCGGATGGTAGATCCCTGCTTGCCGTCTATGTCCAACCCCGGGCCTCCCGCAACGGTTTGATCTGTATTTATGATCAGGCCGTCAAGGTGGCCCTCACCTCCCCGCCCGTTGATGATGCTGCTAACAAGGCACTTGTCGTCTTTTTTTCTTCTTTTTTCAAGATTCCCCGTCAGCAGGTTATTCTCCATCGAGGCCAGCAGTCCCGCCGTAAACAGGTCATTATCTCGGGATTGTCGGAAGAGGTAATCAGGGCGAAGATCCTGGAAGAGATTGCCGACAGGGATGCGGGACATAACACATAATGGAATTTACTAAAGAGAGTGGCTGGGGGATTGTAACGAGAAAACAAGCGTCTGAAAAAGGATCTGTGAATGAAGAAATATGTGATCGGGAACTGGAAGTGTAATAAGACAGAGGACGAGGCAAAGAACTGGCTGACTGAATTTGCCGGGCGCTATCATCCGGCGGCAGGCCTGGAGATCATTATTGCCCCGTCCTTTCTCTGTCTTTCCGGGCTCTCGCGCCATGTGAAAAAGCTTGGGCTGGCCGGTTTTTCTCTGGCAGCCCAGGATATTTCCCCTTTTCCCAAGGGCTCCTATACCGGCGCGGTGGCGGCGGACATGGTCAAGGGGATGGTCGACTATGTGATTGTCGGCCATTCTGAACGACGCCGCTATTTTCACGAGACCTCGCAGGATGTTGCGAACAAGGCGCGCGAGGCGGTGGATACGGGACTTACGCCCATCATCTGCGTGGATCAGCCCTATGCCATGTCCCAACTCCAGGCGATCAGTGATATTGACAGCAAGGAGATGATCATCGCCTATGGCCCGGTGGACGCCACCATGGCCAGAAGCCCTGAGTCGCCGGCCAAGGCAGCCGAGACGGCGCGCTCCATTACTCGCATTCAACCAGGCCTGCCGGTGGTGTATGGCGGTTCCCTTGAACCGTATAATGTCAAAGAGTATCTGCTGATCCCTGAGCTGGCGGGGATCTTTGTCGGTGAGGCCAGCCTTGACGTACATTCATTTTTGGCCATCTGTGAGCAGGCGGCATTGTGAGTGCAGTTGGTATTCTGTATTGTGTGAACAAAGCTGCAGATCTTGGCCGTGAAAGTGTTTTCAGGTTGACAATAGGACTAAATCCAAAAAACATCGTTTTCGCAGTGTTAGCGGCGTGCCTCCTGTCCGCATGTACTGATACCGCCACCCATGCCAACTCGCCGGATGTTCGCGAGGTTTCCTTCTCTTGCGGCAATGGGGAGTCAGTGGCTGTTCGCTTTTTCCCGGCCCAGGGCGTCGCAGTGCTGGTTCGGGATGGACAAACGATTGAGCTGCAGCAACAGCCCAGCGGCTCCGGCTTTATCTATAGCAATGGTCTCAACACCATCCGTGGCAAGGGAGATAATCTCACTGTGGAGATTGGTCGCATGGTTCCACTTCAATGCAAGGCCCGATGATTATGTCAAACAATCCATTCAAGCTAAAAGCCGTTTCTGTTTCTCAAACAGAGGCTTCTCCAGGGAACAGATTGCCCTTGTGCTGCCAATCTGCTCGCTCGGAGTGAAATCCTGTCAGGAAAATGCTTCACCGAAAATAAGCGCTATTTCTAAGCAGGTAATTGTACCAGAATTAAATTGACACCGATTCTTCATTATGATTAACAGTTGAATGTTTCATGCTTTTTTAATGATGCCATTTTGTGCAATCCTTGCTGCTCTTCATAGGCCATGGATAACGAGATGAATAAAATTGGGATTGGCTACGATAACGACCACGAAGCTTATGGGCTTGGACAGAGTGTGGCGCGATCGGCGCTTCACTCTGGTGGTATCCCAGGCTGATATGCTGATCGCTTTTTCTAGTGGTCATGATCTCGAGCGATTCTATGATGGCCTCCGCTCTGTCGGTGGAGATGATACCCCGATTATTGGCGGCTCGAGTCTCGGGGTTATTACCAGTAATGAACTTTCTTATAATGGTTACCCTGGAGCTGCTGCTATCAAATCGGACTCGGTTCGATGATGGGGAAAAATCGTGGTCTAGACTGGACCGGTGTACTTATAATTTTGGCTGAGAACATGTGACATGGACGGAAAGGGTACAGAGATGGAAGATCTATTGAATGCGTTTTCCGCCCTTGAGGTTGAACGGGACTACTACCGTCAGGTAGCGGAAAGCCTTGGCCGGAAAGCCTTGGCTGATGCTCAGGGCTCCTCCCCAATGATCCGAGATCTTCAGCAGAGAGAAATGAAACTCCCCCAGAGCCAAGAAGAATTCGAGAAGACCATAGAAGAACGAACTGCTGAACTTGTAACAAGAAACAAAGAACTCAGCGAGAGCACTCTGCACTACGAGAGTTTGGTCAGGCGGATTCCGCATGGCGTATATGTTTTGCGAGTCAGGGATACTGGTGCAATGCAGTTCGAATACTTGAGTTCGGTACTCTGCCAGATCTTGGATATTGATCCTGAAGAGGTGCAGCGCAACCCAGGCCTTGCTTTCTCTAATGCTCACCCGGACGACCGAGAAGGATTAGAGCGTTCTCTCCGTGAGGCTACCCAAGGCCGTATCCCCTTTCGCTGGGAAGGCCGTTTTGTCATCCGTCAAGACGTCCGTTGGATCAGGCTTGAAGCTGATCCAGCTACAACCCCTACCGGTGATATTATATGGAATGGAGTTCTCAGCGATATCACTGAGCAGCGACAGATACAGGACAAGTTGAAAGAGAGTGAGGAGCGTCTGAACTTTCTCGTCAAGAATTCCTCGGACAGTATGGTCATCATCAATAGTGAT
Organism: Desulfobulbaceae bacterium; assembly: GCA_009773475.1. Lineage (GTDB taxonomy): Bacteria > Desulfobacterota > Desulfobulbia > Desulfobulbales > Desulfocapsaceae > UBA2270. The sequence continues at coordinate 400,348 of WSXV01000001.1, forward strand.
GGAAGTCAAAGGTTTGTCAGTCCAGGTGCAGAGAGAATAACCGGATATCCGATTGCTGAACTAGAAGGCAGAACAATCGACACCCTCATTCATCCAGATGATATCGAAGAGGTCATGTCAGCTTGGAATGAGGCTGTCGAACATCCTGAAAAGACTGTCACCATCCAGTACCGACACATCCACAAAACAAGAGGATGGGTCTTCTCAGAAGCAATTGCCCAGAGTTTTTTGACTGAACCTGCAATCAACGGAGTCATCGCCAGCGTTCGAGACATCACCGAGCGCAAGCACGCCGAGGAGGCGCAGGAAAATAGCCGACAACGATTGGAGAGCATGTTCCGGGCGGCACCGGTCGGTATCGGGATGACCCGCTCGCGTGTCATCACCGAGGCCAACGACCTGCTTTGCAAAATCACCGGGTATAACCGTGATGAGTTGATAGGGCAGAACGCCCGGATGCTGTATCTCTCGCAGGAAGAATTTGAACGGGTCGGAACTTACAAATACAAACAGATCGAAGCATTCGGAACCGGAGCCATAGAAACTGTCTGGAAACGAAAAGACGGCACGTTGATGGATGTACTGCTTAGCTCATCGCCCATCGACCGAGCGTCTCTTGACAAGGGGGTCACATTTACCGCACTCGACATCACCGAACACAAACAGGCCGAAAAAGCCAAGACAGATGAGCAGGCCTTCAGCAAGGTGATGATTGACAGCATACCCGGCACTTTTCAGATGATTGATGCGGATGGATGCATTGTCCTTTGGAATTCCTATCTGCGCGATGAAATTGTCGGTAAACCTGAAGAGCAGATGCACGGCGTCAAGGTAGTAGATATAGTCCATCCGGACGACCGGGAGATTGTGGGCTCGAAAATAGAAAACATCCTTCGGAGCGGAAGTTCTGAGACGGTGATAGGCCGGTTTCTGTTGCGTGGCGGTCCCGAATTTCGATGGTTCCTGATGAAGGGAAGCCCGATCCTTATTAAGGGGAAGCCATTCCTCGTAGGCATTGGGATTGATATTTCCGATCAAAAAAAAGTGGAGGAGGAAAAGGGCAACCTTGAGGCCCAACTCCAGCAAGCCCAGAAAATGGAATCGGTGGGCCGATTGGCGGGAGGCGTGGCCCATGACTTCAACAACATGCTGAGCGTGATCCTGGGCGTGACGGAATTGGCCCTGGTGCAGGTGGACCCGGCGTTACCGCTCTTTGCCAACCTGCAGGAGGTCCGCAAGGCCGCCGAACGCTCGGCTGACTTGACCCGCCAACTGTTGACCTTTGCTCGCAAACAGACCATTGCGCCCAGGGTTGTTGATCTGAACGAGATCGTGGAGGCGATGCTCACGATGCTGCGCCGGCTCATCGGCGAGGACATCGATCTGCTCTGGAAAGCCGGTAGAAACATTCTGCCGCTCAAGGTGGATCCCACCCAGATCGACCAGCTCCTGGCCAATTTGTGCGTCAACGCCCGTGACGCCATTGCCGGCGTGGGCAAAGTCACTATCGAGACGGACGCTGCCGTCTTTGACGAAGCCTGGTGCGCCGATCACGCAGGGTTTGTGCCCGGCGAGTATGTGCTGCTGACGGTCAGCGATAACGGCTGCGGCATGGACCCGGAGACCTTGGATCTGCTGTTTGAGCCGTTCTTTACCACCAAAGAGATGGGTAAAGGAACCGGTCTGGGGCTGGCATCGGTTTACGGCATAGTCAAGCAGAACAATGGCTTCATCAACGTGTACAGCGAGCCGGGCCAAGGGACAACATTCAAGGTTTATCTACCCCGACACGCAGTAACGTCATCCCCCTTGCCGGAGAAGATGCCGGGCCTACCAGCGGAACGCGGCCACGAGACCGTCCTTCTGGTGGAGGACGAACCGGCGATTTTGAAAATGGCCACGATGATGCTCGAAACGCTGGGATATACTGTGATCGGAGCCGAAAACCCGGGCGAGGCCATCCGCCGTGCCCATGAATATAGCGGCCGAATCGACCTGCTTCTGACCGATGTGGTCATGCCCAAGATGAACGGCCGGGATCTGGCTGGGAATCTGCTGTCCCACTACCCGAATCTCAAGTGCCTGTTTATGAGCGGCTATACCGCCGACGTCATCGCCCACCATGGCGTACTGGACGAGGGGGTGCAATTCATTCAGAAACCCTTCGCAATGCGAGACTTGGCCGCCAGAGTGCGGAAAGTCATGGGATGAGAAAAGGCCGCCCAACTGCATGAATGATATGCGGGACCTTAATGTCCAAATACCTCCTCTCAACTGGTCTAGAACTTTTGGAAAATATCTTCACTTTCCAAAAGTAGAAAATTTGAGAATTCAGATTAATTATGCTACAATTTTTTATAAAAAAAAACTTAGACAAACAAATCCAAACTTACTTGATAGAGCTAGACGCCTATCCTGTCTCGTTATTTCAGTAGGTTCTTCTTCCGCAATTTAAGGAGTTTCAGCTAATGTTTTTCTTAAAAACTATTTGCTGAAAGAAAACGACCAATTCATTTCTTATACAGCTGAACTGAACGAGCAATGACATCTCTGAAAAGTGCTGACCTTGGTATAATGTAACGTTACTGTTTTAACCCTCAACTTTTACAATCCAAAGTGGGATGCAGAGATGAATTATCCTCCTCCCCGTAAAGTTTATCTCGCACCTCCTGGCAATCGCCAAACCCTCCGTCGACAGGGCCGATCATCAGGCTTTTTCAGATTCATTTCTCTCTCCCGTCTCGCTAGGCCTCAAAACGATCACAGTTCCCTGCTCTCTGCAACTATCTGTGAACAGAAAGCCGTCAACCCGGCCCGATCCGTTCATGGTTTTTTCAACCCACTTTTCCAAGGAGGTATACAGATGAAGCATCGTTATAGGGTTGTGCAGTTCTTCCTCACGGCCATGGGCATGTTGCTTATGATGAGCGCTCCGGCAATGGCGACCGGTATCACCGTGAGCGGTGTTGTCCAGGATGGGTCAAAACAGGTGGTGGCGAAGGCCACAGTGTACCTGATACAGGCCTCGGACGTGGAGGAAATGGCAAAAACCAAGTTGTACCCCAAGAAAAACGCCGACAACGACGAGCCCATGGAGGATAACCTGGCGGCCAACAAGGACAAGTACAAGAAAGGCCTTTCTGATAAACAGGGCAATTTTAAAATTGCCGGCGTCGCCGACGGCAAGTATTTCATTTATGTCGTCCCAGCAGATTCGACCTACCTGCCGGGCGGCAGCAAAGCCAATACGTCCGTTTCTTCCCAAGAACTTAAGGGGAAGAAAGTCGAAATTCTCCTCTCGGGCAATATCTCTGCCGATGCAACTTTCGTCGGGACTTCCAGCTGCCTGGAATGCCACAAGGCGTATGCCACCGAGAAAATGACCTTGCATAAATTGGGCATCCGAGTGGCGGGAAAGGACAGTAAACTTCAGGACTCTTCAAGATTTGTAGAATTCGACAACGGCCTCAACATTCTTAAGGCTGGAGCCACCTTCTATTTCACCAACTACGATAAAGAGCGGGGCTTCGATAAATATAAAATTTCCCGCGAAATGCCGAAAGATCCTGCCGCTGCCAGCCTGAGTGCCACATTCGCCGTGGACGGCAAGGGAAATGTCACCGTCAAAATGCAAAACCTGAAGGATCCGTCAGATCCGCCCAGGGTATACCCGGTGGAGATGACCTACGGCGGCGGACTCTACAAGCAGCGGTACCTCCTGCGCGTCGGCAAGAGTCTGTATCCGTTCCTCCAATTCAATGAACACGGGAATGACGCCTATGGCAACAGGACGAGGCAGCAGTTCAGAGACTATCATGCCGACTGGTTTTATGACGAGGAAGCCAAAAAGCTCAAAAATCCGCCTATTGCCAAATCCTTTGACAAGGAATGCGCCTCCTGCCACTATACAGGATACACTCTCACCAAGCTGGATTCCGGAGAATATGTCGCCGGGGCGGTCAACGATCCAAACGGCGAGTTTGATGTCGATGGGGACGGTATCCCCAATGAACTGAATGTTGGCTGCGAATCCTGTCATGGCGCCGGTTCCGCCCATGTCAAAGCTTCGGCCGCAAAAAAGGCCGCGACCATTGTCAGCCCCAATAAATTGGCTTCGGAAAGGTCTTCCCTCATCTGCGGCCAGTGCCATTCTCGGCCCCAGGGGTTCCTCAACAACGACCAGCCGGTCAATAAAGACAACAAGATGATGGTCCCGGGGACCAGCCGTAATGACTATCTGAACAATTACACCACCCGCGAGGACGCAGCCCCCGGTGATATCTGGGAATCCCATTCCAAGTCGCACCATCAGCAATATCTTGATTTTATCCGTTCCAGCAAATACCGGAACGGTGACCAGATTTTGAGCTGCTCCACCTGTCATGATCCTCATGGTAGTGGATCATTTAAGCACCAGATGCGCCAGGAAGGGGTCACTCCTGGCAATACCTATTGCCAAGGTTGCCACACTGCGCAGAAGGATATCGTCAAGCATACAGAAAAGGCCGTGGGCATGGCACATGGGCCTGAAACCAAGATCACCTGTACCAACTGCCATCAGTTCAAGACAGCTCAGACCGGGGCAGGCTTTGGTAAAGGCCTGGTGACGGAAGATGGGAAGAACTACTGGGAAAACGATATTACCTCTCATTTGTTCATCGTGCCCCGCAAGGACAATAAGCACGTGAAGGGAGTTGATCCTGATAAGGCAATGCCGATCCCGTATACCAATTCGTGCGGCATCTCCTGTCACGATCCGAAAAGTCTGCAATAAAAGGATGAAATAGCTTGAATGGAGGGGGCTTGTTCAAGCCCCCTCCATTCCTACTCCTCATACAATTGTTCCAAACAGAATGCCTTGGGCTCACTCATACAAAGCCTGTTGGGCGGCGAAAGAAGGTGTGTTGGTAGCCATCAAACCTTGTGGAGAAGATTAGAAGCGAATTGGAGCAACTTTCTTGTTAAAGAAATCCGGTGAGCAGCGCAATCGAAATCCCCAACAGTAATACGCCAGTGATGGTTTGAATGGTCCGCATGGTGATTTTGTGCAGGTATCGCTTGCCGATGAAAATACCGGCAAAGGCTGCCAGGCAACCGACCGTGATCATAGACCATTAATGGCGGTCAAAGATGCTGCCTGATCCGGCCAGAAAAACGACAGAACCGTAGACCACAATCCGGGCGAGATCGACGAGGAAGCCGATGAGAGCATTGGTCCCCACGAAGGCTTGCGGTGAAATCCCAACCTTGGTGAGAAAGGCGGAGCGCAACGCCCCCTGATGGCCGGAGAATCCCCCGGAAAACCCCGACAGCGGTCCACCCAGGGCGAGATATTTACGGTCAAAACGTAGACCTCGTAGCGTCGGCACCAGCTCAAACAGGACAAAGACGAACATCAATGCGCCCATGATTAGTTTAACCGGGGTGATAAAGGCAGTTCGTGTGCCGATGGTATAGCTGTGTAGCTCACTGAAATGAGCGACACAGCCGAGCTTAATGCGCCTGCAAAGGCAGCGACAATGGCAGGAATGCCGAACCGGAACGCCAGATCTTTGTCGGCATGCCGGCCAACCACTGCTACCTTGAGGATGTTGTTAGCGCCATGCACCAGAGCGGTAGCACCCACCGCCACCTCCACCGGAAAAAAGAAAGCAAAGACCGGGAGAAGTAAGGTGCCGAGGCCGAACCCAGAATATAGTGTCAGCCCGGAGGCTAAAAAGGCGCAAAGGGCTATTATCAAGTAGTCCATCATTTCTTCCTTGTTGTTCTGATTAACTGTCTTTGTTTGACCGTTCGACCTTACACGTCTATGGCCAACAGTTGGAACGATGTTTTCGATGATTCTCAGCGTTGGGTTGCTTGGCATTGCCATGAAATCGCTCCCCGTCGGTACGGCGTATGCCGTATGGGTCGGTGTTGGGGCAGTCGGTACAGCAATTCTTGGCATCGTATTGTTCAATGAACCAGAGAACCAGATAGTAAAATACACCAGTTCAACTGGTGCATTTTAATGCTATCAAGAATCTAGATTCCTCTAAAATCCTCACCTGGTTCACCCTTCCCCTTTCTCTTCCTGTTTTAAGAAATACCTTTTTGGCACCAGCTTTTCTCCAACCGACCTCAGTCGGAATGGAGAGTAGCAAGCTTGCGATCGTTGCCCTGATCCCATCTCCTGCGTAATTTACCAAAAACTAATTGTTTCAAAACCGTGTCTTAATAATAGTCGGCTAGACTGATAGTCTTAAGCGTTCAGTTTGAGCACTTCTTCTGGAAGATCAACGCAGCAGTATGCCAAAGATTTGTCTTAGTCCGCGCGGCGAACTGTGTCTTATATCGTGGCATCAAAATGGCATTGGATATTTGAATTGTTGATAAAATTCGATCGGGCGGCGATGGCGGTCATACAACTCCGTACCAAAGGTTGTCCACGCACCATGACAAGAGAATAATTTATGACCCATATACTTTCATCTGTACCGTTGGGCAGGACATCGGAGAATCAAATCCCGGTGAAGAGAATGCTTGGCGATCTTCGTTGTCTCGGTCGTCAGGACAGCTTTGCCTTGCATGATTCATTGGCTGCACTAACGAAACGTTTTGAGACAGACTCCTGTTGTTTTGCTGTGGTCATCTGGGACAAACCTGGAGAGCCGCTCGCGATTGTGTCTCGAGATATCTTAGCCCAAGAGCTTACCCGTCCCTTTGCCTGCGATCTTTATAAGCATAGGCCTGTGGAAGCATTCTTGAAAATGTGTAATAACCCTGTTCTGAGGATCAACAGCACCGAAACGATCGAAAAAGCAGTAACTATTACCCTGAGCCGTCCCGCGCAGTACCGCTACGAACCTGTTTTAGTCCAGAGTGAAGATACCTGGTTTCTTCTCGATACGCACGATCTGCTGGTTCAACAATGTGAGGTTCTGTCGGCGTCCATTGAAGAAGTTAACTTGCAGCAGCAGGAAATTCTGGCCGCCCAGTTAGAAAGCGAGCTACTGCACAAACAACTTGTCACCGCATCACGGGATGCAGGTCGAGCGGAGGTTGCAACTGGTGTGCTCCACAATGTCGGCAATGTGTTGAACAGCGTCAATGTCTCGGCCGCCGTTATGAGCCGCACTTTGCAGGAATCGAAGCTGAGTAATCTCGGCAAGGCCCTGGCCATGATTCGCGAAAACGAGGCCGATCTTGGCACGTTCTTCACCTCTGATGAACGGGGACAACGACTGCCGGGATACCTGGCCAAACTGTGCGAGATTCTGGTTGCGGAGCAGACGAATGTCGTCGAAGAGCTTCGGTTGATGGAACGCAGCATCGACCATATTCGTCAGATCGTGCAGATGCAGCAGTCGTATGCGCGCTCCACATGCATCTTTGAATCTGTTCGGCCGGCGGATATTATGGAAGATGCCCTGCGCGTCAATCTCATTTCCTTTGACCGGCACAACGTTAAGGTGCAGCGAGAGTTCCAGGAGATCGGCCTTGTCAGTCTTGACAAGCACAAGGTCCTGCAGATTCTCATTAACCTTGTCAGCAATGCAAAGAACGCCTGCAAGCTTAATCCACTGAACGAACGGTGCATCGTCGCCAGGATACTGTCTTTTGAGATTAACGGCATCCACAAGATTCGCCTTCAAATTGCCGACAATGGTGCCGGCATCAAACCTGAAAACCTGACCAAAATATTCTCAAACGGCTTTACAACGCGCAAAGATGGGCACGGATTTGGGCTGCACAGTTCAGCCAACGCCGCCCGCGAGATGGGGGGCACTCTCAGCGTTGTCAGCGACGGGCCAGGATTAGGGGCCGTTTTCACCCTCGATATCCCTCATCAAAAGGAACGGAGCTCATGAAACAAACCCCAGACCAAAGTGTTCGGCGTATCCTTGTCATCGACGATAACACCGACATCCATGAAGATTTCCGCAAGACTCTCTCTCGTAAATCCTTTGGAGTTGATCTTGAAGACGATGAAGCCTTTCTTTTCGGCTCTCAACCCGTCGTCGAGACGCAATCCCGAGAATTCGACATCGACACGGCTTCCCAGGGCCATCTCGGGTTGGCTATGGTGGAGGCCGCCTTACGTGAAGGCCGTCCGTATCAGTTGGCCTTCGTCGATATGCGGATGCCGCCGGGATGGGACGGAGTGGAAACCATCTCACGTCTCTGGCAGGCCGACCCCTCCTTGCAGGTGGTCATCTGCACGGCCTATTCCGATTACTCCTGGGACCAGATTGTGGAGAAGCTTGGTATCACCGATCGGCTTCTCATTTTAAAAAAACCCTTTGACGATGCCGAGGTCTGTCAGCTTGCCTCGGCAATGACTGGTAAATGGCTGGTAACACAGCAGGCGCAAATCAAGATTGACGATATGGAAGTACTGGTCGAAAAGCGCACCGCTGAGTTGCGCGACGTGGCCCTCCGGGACACCTTGACGAGCCTGCCAAACCGTATTTTTTTCAATGACCTTCTCTCACGATCCATTGCTTTACACAGGCGGGACCCTCAGCGGATGTTTGCGGTGTTTTTTCTTGATATCGACCGTTTCAAAATCGTGAATGACAGCCTTGGTCATCATATCGGTGACAGGCTGCTTATTAGTATTGCTGAACGATTATGCAAAGCGCATCGCAAAGAGGATGTCATTACTTCAATGACTGAATGCACAGCCGCTCGTGTCGGCGGAGACGAATTCCTTATACTGATTGAAGGGATAAAGCATTACCACGATGCAATGACTGTCGCTGAACGACTGTTGGGTGTTTTGGCCGAACCGTTCAAGGTGGACGACCACACCATCAAGATCACGGCGAGTATTGGGATCACCACCAGCGCCCAATCATATGCGACACTGGACGAGATGATTCGCGATGCTGATACGGCCATGTATCGTGCCAAGGCTGCCGGGAAGAATCGCTTTGTCATATTCGACACCCGCATGCACGAGGATGCTCTTCTTCGGCTGGCCATGGAGAACGATCTCCGGGTGGCCATTGAGAATGCGGAGCTCCGCCTGGTTTACCAGCCGATTGTCCATTTGGGCAGCGGCTGCGTTTACGGCTTCGAAGCCCTCGTCCGCTGGCAGCACCCAACGAAAGGTGTCGTGTCGCCACTGGACTTCATCCCATTGGCCGAAGAGATCGGTATTATCGTGCCCATAGGAGAATGGGTTTTGCGGGAGGCCTGTCTGGAGTTGGCACGGTGGAGGCGCCTACCGGACCTCGGCAATCTTTTTATCAGCGTCAACCTGTCGCGGAAACAGCTTGGTCATCCACATCTGGTCGAAAGTATCCGTGACATAATCCAGCAGGCCGGCCTCCCACCCAGCGCCATCAAGCTCGAAATAACCGAAAGCGCCATCATGGAAGATATGGACCATGCCGTGACTATCCTGGGCCAGATCCGTGACCTTGGCATCGATCTGCACATTGATGATTTTGGTACCGGCTATTCTTCACTTAGTTGTCTGCATAATTTCCCCGTTGCCGGCATGAAAATCGACCGGTCCTTTATCAATAACGTCGTTGACAATCCAGACTATGCCGCTGTTGTCAACGCCATTGTCACACTTGCCCATAATTTACGTCTTGGACTCATCGCCGAGGGTATCGAAACGGCCGAACAGATGTCTATGTTGAAAACTATGGGCTGTGATTTGGCCCAGGGATATTTTTTTCAGCGCCCCGTCTCATGCGATCAGGCTCTGGAATATGCCCAAAAACATATTTGCAAGAGCCATAGCAGGATGATTGCTTAATCTGTGCAACTCCTGGGAGAAAATGCTCGAAGCTCACGCGTTCAAAGGCTGGAACATTTAGCCTGTCGTGCTTATAGTCACACTTTTACCCCTGCTTGTTGCAGCTCGAATTGACGCGGCGACAAAGGCGGGTTAAGAAGGTTGTATAAAATTACGCTCTGAAGAAGGCCTCGCCGGCAAGCCGGCTTCCGTACCCTTGAGCTTAGACATCAGAAGGACTTCCTGGGGACGATATTGTTTTTTTAAGTACTCAATAAAGTGGAAATATGATGAGCGATGAAAATAAAACAATTCATGATTTTGACTTTAATTTAATCTGCGAATATTTTTCAAGTTTAGACCAACAAGGGCCTGGGAGTCCAGAGGTAACAATTAAGGCTTTGAGCTTTATTGATAACTTGACTGCTGATTCGCGGATTGCTGATATTGGTTGCGGAACTGGTGGTCAGACAATGGTGTTAGCACATCATACGTTAGGACACATTACGGGCATTGACTTGTTTCCCACTTTTATAGACTTGTTTAACCTCAACGCTAAGAAATTGAATCTGCAAGATAGAGTTAGCGGTATCGTGGGCTCAATGGAGAACCTTCCATTTCATAATGAGGAATTGGATCTCATCTGGTCGGAAGGAGCAATCTATAATATCGGCTTTGAACGTGGCCTGAAAGAATGGCATAAATTCTTGAAAACAGGAGGCTACATTGCCGTTTCAGAGGCATCGTGGTTTACCGATAAACGACCTCTTGAAATCGACAAGTTTTGGCAGGACGCTTATCCCGAGATAGATACTGTTTCTAATAAAGTCGCACAAATGCAAGCTGCCGGATATCTTCCAATGGCTACTTTTATACTGCCTGAAAATTGTTGGACGGAGCATTTTTATACTCCACAAGTTTTGTCACAGCAGAATTTCCTGGAAAAATATAAAGGTAATAAGAGCTGAAGAACTCATAACAAACCAACGTCATGAAGCTGAATTATATTACAAATACAAAGAATATTTTGGGTATGTTTTCTATATAGGGAAAACGATAAAGCTCTAATACCCAAGGTTTCATTCTAAGCCTGCCTATCCCTTACTCTCCATAACGATGATCTTGTCAACATTCTGGAAATACTATGAAAATTTTAACTGCACCAAGGATGGACCGATGTATTGGCTGCCATTCCTGTTCTCTGGCCTGCGCTCGCTTGGTTCATCATCGTCTTTCCTGGGATACCGCAGGGATTCGGATTCATTCTTCCGGTGGTTTGACCACTGGATTCATCGCCGTTCATTGCTTGGCCTGCGCTCCACCTCCCTGTGCCGAAGCTTGTCCTACCGGCGCCCTTGTTCCGCGCAAGGGCGGAGGGGTGGTGGTCAAAAAAAAGCTGTGCAACCACTGCGGGTTGTGCGCAGCCGCCTGCCCGGTTGAGGCCATCTTTATCGATCAGGAAGGAGAACCTTTTGTCTGTTTGCACTGTGGCCTTTGCGTCCCTTCTTGTCCGCATGACTGCCTGGAACTGGCCGAGGTTAGCAGCCTCCGACTTCCATCCCCCAGCAATTCAACGGAGCCTGTATCATGAACAGGGATCACTTTAACGTTCTAATTTTTGACCTGACCACCGGAAAAGGGGAGTATGCCCAGGTGGATGGCCGCGACCAAGTCGCTGGCGGCAGCGGCCTGGCAGCACTGCTGTTCACTCGATATGGGCAACCGAACGCCCCTTGGGATTTCCCCGGTCAGCCGCTCATTTTTGCCATAGGCCCGCTCACTGGGTATTTCCCTTTGATGAGCAAGACGATCTGTTCCTTTAAATCGCCCTACCATAATCAATACACCGAAAGCCACGGTGGCGGCCGTAGCGCGATGGCGCTGCGCCTGACCGGCCTCGACGCTCTGGTGTTGATTGGCCGATCACCAACGCCTTGTTTCTTCGAGGTGAGCAGCACTCACTTTCAGGCCAGAGATGGCGGGTTCCTCTGGGGTCAGGACGTGTTCGAAACCGGCAAGCTCCTGAGGCGCATGAGTAAAGGTTCCGGTCACCGTTCCATCCTGCGTATTGGCTCTGCGGGAGAGAACGGCGCAGCCATAGCGGGTATCAATGTTGACACTCTTCGCCATTTTGGACGACTGGGAGGTGGTGCAGCAATGGGGGTGAAAAACCTCAAAGCCATTATCATCCATGGTGACGCCATCTTGCCGCTGCCTAATGGGAACCACTATGCCAAGTTGTTTTCCAAGGTTCACAGTCAGGTCACGGCCAGCGGGATGATGAAGAAATACCACGATCTCGGCACTCCAGCTAATCTCAAGACACTCAACGATATTCAATCTCTGCCGTGGCGTAATCTTCAGGCGACGGCTGACGAGGCAGTTGACTGCATCTCTGGCGAGCGGTTCGCCGATGAAGCACTGTTGCGCAACTCCGCCTGCTCTGGATGCCCGGTAGGTTGCATTCATGTGGGATTTGTCCGGGAAAAATTTATGGACAGCCACAGATACCTTTACCGGCAGGTCGCCTATGACTATGAAACGATCTTTTCGCTGGGAACCATGTTGGGAGTGACGGACAGGTCTGCGGTGCTCACCATCCTTGACCTGTTCGAAAAAGCCGGCATGGATGCCATGTCCGCCGGCGTGGCCCTTGCCTGGGCAACTGAAGCCACGGAAAAGGGCTTTATTTCTGCTCAAGAGACTTTGGTGCCACTGACCTTCGGTGATTCCGCCGGTTACCGACAGGCAGCCGTCTCCTTTGGCGCCGGAGCTAACACCTTCTACCGACTTCTCGGCCAAGGGACCCTCAAGGCAGCCGAAGTATATGGTGGAAAAGATTTTGCCTGCGTACTTGGCCAGGAAATGGCTGGTTATGCCACCGGCGAGGTGTTTTTTGCAGCGCAAGCGCTCGGGTTCCGTCACTCACATCTGGATAGTGGCGCTTACTCGTACGATCAACAGCATGCAGACAAAGACGTAAATGCTGCGGTGGAGTTTCTTCTCCGAGATGAAGCATCTCGTGTCTTCATGACTTCCATGGTGGCCTGTCTTTTTGCTCGTAATGTCTATACCGATGCACTGCTGTCAGAGTGCCTGCAATCGCTCGGTTATGACAAACTGGCTGACACCATACCTGAATGCGGCAGAGATATCCAAAAGATGCGATGGCAGACCCGTGTCGCCACTGGTTTCCAGCCCGATTCAATAACCATCCCTAAACGGTTCCGCGAAATCACCACTTGGAAAGGCCCTATTGATCCACAGTATCTCCAGTCCCTGCAAACCGACTATGGCCAGGCGATTCTTGCAATGGCCGGTGCTTGAAAGGGCTCCGCTCACAACAGGGAGCAGTTCATCATTGAGGCTCTTCGTATGGCAAGGGCCTTGGCCTTGTCGGTAGTGGTGGCCCCTGCTCCGCACCCAGGCTGCTCGTCGCTTATACCCTGTATGATGTGTGCAATCTCGAATGGACAACACGCTGACAATCAGAAACATGAACGGAAAAGATCTCACGGCAGTGCTTTATATTCAAGGCGAATGCTATACGGAGATTGAGCCCGAATCGAAGGGATCGTTTAGCTCGAAGTTGCTTGCATCTCCATCGACTTGCTTTGTTGCATGTGTTGGAGGCGATATGGTTGGGTATTTAATATCATTGCCATGGATAATTGCAGCACCGCCCATGTTGAATGCTCCCGACTGTGAAATACCCGCAATCCCCGACTGTCTGTACCTGCATGATCTGGCCATCGCACCCACAGCACGCAAAACTGGTGCGGGGCAAGCCCTTGTGAACAAGTTCTTCTCTCGGCTGCAGGAGCTCAATTTCCATCGAGCAATGTTGATAGCAGTTCAGGCATCTGCGAATTATTGGCGCCGCCGTGGTTTCCATTCTGTAAATACAACCGACTCGCTGAGGGAAAAGTTATCCAGTTATGGCGAGGGTGTAGACTACATGGAGTTCCATGCTGAGAACGTATAACAAGTTGCACTTCAATCTTGATTCCGGCTTGTTACTTGTCGCATTGAGCCAGCGTATCATGCTTTGATAGGAAAACTTTGGTGAGTTGTAGTTTGGTGCGGATATTTTGTGACATCCTGTCAATATCTTTGGAAGTATCTTTACCCAGACGGAGCGAAACCTTATCAGGAATAGTCTCAATTTTGAGGCGGGCTTTCAAACCGAGCCTTGCCATGTCAAATCTATCTCGGCTAAAGCGCGGATCATCTCCAAAAAAATGATTGGCAACCGCTTGGTGCGGACCCACATGCCAAGTGGTGTGGGGGGCTGGAGGCCCCCCACACACGGCTACCCGATTCTGCAAAGTAAATTTGTATGAATGCCCTTCTGTTCCCTTATGAAGATATCAGTACTTCGCCTGGATTGCATCCAGCTCTTCCTTAGTGATATCTTTCCACCGTTTCACACTCCAGTTGCCGACCCAGGCTTTGAAGGTGGCAAGGTTGGCCTTGCGCTCAGCATCGGTGGCACCCAGATGCTCATACATGTTTCCCGGTTTTTTGTCTTCGCGGCTGGTGCCGTCGTCGAGACGACGGATCAGGGCACCGGTGTAAGGCCAACCGACGTAGGTAATCAAATGGCTGTAGGTGTCTATCCGCATTCCGATGTTTTTCTCAGTGTAGCCTTTCTTGTCTTTGGCGAATTCGTCATGCTCCGGGTTCTCCTTGCCATGGCAACTGAGGCAGTTACTGTCGAAGAGCGGCTTTATATCTTTCTGCCAGGTCACATCGGCAGCCTGAGCATGGGTAACACAGGCAATAGTGATTGCTGCCAAAGTCATCAACATTTTTTTCATCGTGAGGTCTCCTTTTCTTAGTCCTTTCGTCGCCAGTCAGTATGGGGTATTGCAGCATCCGCTGCAGTACCTGCTTGCCAATACAGTCGTAAACCATACTTATTAACGCTTGTTCTGCAAAGTTAAATGTGCATCGCGTCCCTCTTTCGCCTCTGTAAGATGTATGGGCACCCAATGACGTATAAAAGAACCTATACTCAGGAAAAAAAGGTACTCAATAGGGCTGTATCATAGGATATGAACAGCTTTCTTCGGCCTTTCTCACCACACCGGAATAAAGTTTGGGGCATAGCACCAATTTTTAAAAAGGAACATCCTAAAGTTCAATGATATGGACAACTCTCGTCCCGACAGACTCCCAGAAAAAAGGGGTTTAGCAAATTGCCTTGCTTTCATTTGACCGCCCCAGCTTTGAATTGGCTGATACCGATGGTCTTCGTGTAGACAAAGGACTGTTTTTAAAAGCTCTCAGGTAACGAACAAAAGAAAAAGCTGGGCGGCTGGAAAGAATTCCTCAGCCATCTGTTCCTTATATTATAATTTACGAAGTGCGTTGATCCGTTGCTCAAAAGGTGGATGGCTTCTGAAAAGCTTAGCAAGACCGCCTGCTTTTGGTCTGATACCAAACGCTGCAACCTGGTCTGGCAGGTGCGACGGTTCTTGGTGGATCTGCAATCGCTGCAGGGCGCTTATCATTTTCCCCTTGCTGGTCAAATAGGCCGCTCCTTGGTCGGCTGTATACTCCCTCTTTCTTGAAAACCACATCGCGATCATCGAGGCAAATAGTCCGAAAAATATCTCCAGTACGATAGTTACTGCCATATATCCAAAGAACCCAAGTCCTTCTCCCTCTTCGTCGCCGCGTAAAAAATTATTTATGACATTTGCGGCAAGCCGTGACAGTAATATAACAAAGGTATTCAAAACACCTTGGATTAAGGCCATAGTGACCATGTCTCCGCAGGCAATGTGGCTAATTTCATGGGCGATGACTGCTTCAGCCTCATCTTTGGTCATGTTCTGCAGCAGACCTGTGGAGACAGCCACCAAGGCAGCATCCTTCTTCATGCCTGTGGCGAATGCGTTCAGGTCAGGAGAATCATAGATCGCAACCTCCGGCATCCCGATCTCAGCCTGTTGAGCCATACGGTGAACAGTATCATATAGCCACTGTTCTGTTGGGTTGCTTGGATTGACGATAACCTGGGCACCGGTAGATTTTTTGGCGATCCATTTGGACATAGCCAAAGAGATAAATGATCCACCCATGCCGAATACTGTCGCCATCACCAACAGTCCGGAGGTGCTCCGGGAATCAACCCCGAGAATACTCATTACTATGCCAAGTAAAACAATAATTGCCATGTTGGTTGCTAAAAACAGCACAATGCGAAACATGTTAACCTCCAGTTTTGAATGTGTAATTCCGCTTCCTCCGTAAACCTGGGTAGGAAGGCCTATTTACTATATTGTAATTCGTTATCCTTCGAGGTGCTTAATCAGTTTCACTGGTTGAGTTTTCTTGTGGCGGTGGACTCTGATATTGAGCATCTCGACTGCTACTGAGAAGGCCATCGCAAAGTAGATGTAGCCTTTCGGCACATGCACATCAAATCCCTCTGCCACCAAGGTAAAGCCGATCAGCATGAGAAAAGACAGCGCCAGTATCTTGATCGTCGGATTTGCATCGACAAAATTCCCAATAGGTCTGGCCGCGAACAACATGACAATAACTGCCCCGATGATCGCAATTACCATAACCGAAATATGCTGTACCAGGCCGACGGCGGTAATTACCGAATCAAGCGAGAAGACGATATCGAGCACGGTTATCTGGGCAATGATGGCATAGAAACCGCCGTAGCCGGCTCGTGGCGTATCCGTATCGCTGAAGGTTTCCAGGCTGTTGTGAATTTCATGGGTCGCTTTTGCCAGGAGGAAGAGTCCGCCTCCTATAAGGACCAGATCCCTGCCGGAAAACTCCTGTGAGAACAGGCTGAACCAGGGTTCTACCATGCCGATGATCCACGCCAGACTGAAAAGCAGGATGAGGCGGGAGAGCATTGCGAAACCGATCCCCAAAGATCTCGCCAGATCCCGTTGCTCTGGCGGAAGTCTGCCGACCAGAATGGTGATGAAAATAATATTGTCTATTCCTAAAACAATTTCGAGGGCGAGAAGGGTTGCCAGCGCCACCCAGGCCTCTGGCATAAACATCCATTCAAACATATGCTCTATGAATCC
Source organism: Desulfobulbaceae bacterium (assembly GCA_009773475.1). Classification (GTDB taxonomy): domain Bacteria; phylum Desulfobacterota; class Desulfobulbia; order Desulfobulbales; family Desulfocapsaceae; genus UBA2270. The sequence continues at coordinate 417,145 of WSXV01000001.1, forward strand.
TTATTGGTGTTAAATTGTCAGTAAGCAATCTTCTAAGTCGGAAGCAAGTGTGACGAGGAGCTTTTCTCGTGCAGAACCCCTGGACTTGCCATAAGATTCTAATTTTCTAATTCTATAAATCTTATTCTACGATTAATTCGAATCGGCTTCTCGCGCTGCTTTGCAATCTCACGATGAACGGAACGAACAAGTCGGGCAAGGCCAGATTGAAAGGCTACAATATACTCCATTCCTTCACTTATGATGGTGACGTCCCCTGGAGAAGTGAACTCTGCGGAAAAGGTGCATCTCTTATCCGTACCGCCCTTGGGGCCGTTGACATCCGAAAAGCGAACCTGAACCTGTAAGATATAGGGACGGAATCTCCACATAAAAATTTGCAACTTGCTGGATATGATACGGTTTGATTTCCTCTTGAATTCAAGCGCACTCCAATTAACATCAATGCTCATTTAATCCTCCTCTGATATGCTCTTGTGAGATATAATAACAAGGGGATATGTTCAGGACAAATAGATAATAATCTGCTTTGTATTCGATTAAATCGAAATCATAATGGAATGGCTTAACTATCATCACCTCCACTACTTTTGGGTTGTGGCTAAGGAAGAGAGTATCACCAGGGCTGGGGCACGTCTCATGTTGGCCCCCTCCACGATCAGCATGCAAATCACCAGACTGGAAGAATCGCTGGGCGGCAAGCTCTTCCGGAGAGTGGGGAGAAACTTGGAGCTTACGGAACTGGGACGAGTAGTTTTCCGCTATGCCGACGAGATCTTTGCCTTGGGCCTTGAGCTGCTCGATACAGTTCGAGGCCGGGCAGTTTCCGGACCGCTCCGATTTGAAGTTGGCATAGTGGACGTGCTCCCCAAGTTGATGGCCAGAAGATTTCTGGAGCCAGCGTTGGCTCTTCCTGAAGGAATTCGTCTTGTCTGTCACGAGGGAAAAGAGAAGCAACTCCTGGCTGAATTGGCTATTCACAATTTAGACCTTGTTCTCACTGACACTCCAGTTAAATCGGGACTAAGCGTCAAGGCGTACAGCCATTTGTTGGGAGAATGCGGAGTGAGCTTTTGTGCTGTAGAGTCTTTGGCCAAGCCACTGAGACAGGGATTTCCACACTCACTAAACAATGTGCGCATGTTGTTGCCATCTCCAATGTCAGCATTAAGAGGAAGTCTTGATCAATGGTTCAGCTCACTTGGCATCCGGCCTGATATTGCAGGAGAATTCGACGATCATGCTTTGATGAAAGTATTTGGTCAAGCGGGGGACGGCATTTTTTCTGTACCATCTATTATAGAGCAGGAAGTGTGTCTGCAACATAATGTCACTATCATCGGGAGATCAGACGCTGTCAGGGAACGTTTCTATGCAATCTCCGTGGAAAGGATCATCAAGCACCCAGCTGTAGTGGCTATCTGGAATGCCGTCCGAGCTGGTAGAGATCAATGGAACGTAAAACTCGGATAAATTCTTAGAAGATTAATACTGATGAAAAGAAGGATTGTCGCTTACCACCTTTCCGCGACAGCGGGGGCCGGTCTTTCTGGACTCCGATGGCGGCTATAGTTGCAGGCAGGATTCTAATGATACAACTGGGGCCGAGATCGATACTGAGGTCAAAATCATTCTCGAGCAAAAATTCCAGCATGTTTTATCGATGCTCAGGGAGCGCCAGGGTTAACTTGAAGGCATTGTCGAGCAGTTATTGGCGAAAGAAGTGCTTATGGAAGCCGATTTTAACCAGCTGGTGAACGTCGATAGCCTGGCTGCCAACGTTCGTGCCATATCGAAAGGGCTTCTAAGCGCGCAGGGTTAATCCGGGAAAATTGGAAACGGCAAAAACAAGATCGGTGCGTGTGAGGATGCCGACGAACATGTCTGCTTCATTGGTTATGGGGATGCAGTTGAGGTCTTGGTCATACATTATTTTCGCCACTCGTCGAATATCGGATAAGGGGTCGGCGGTAATTATCGGATAGTCCATGAGTTCCCTGACAGAGGCTGGCTTGGCTTCTCGAATGACATTATCTTCAATGATGAGTTTTTCGAGGATTTTTTCCTTGCGGATCAATCCTATCGGGCTGTTCTGGGTATTAATGACGGGGAGTTGCCGGATGCGATTTTCTTCAAGAAGCATGTAGCAATCGGTGATCGGTGCCGTGTCAAGGATTGTGATGACCGGGCGCTTCATGATTTGATAGACGTGATAAATGGTCTCCTCATGTTTAGCTTGGATCATTTGCTTGTAAGTTTTTATAGCTTCTTTGTTGTAATAGGATTGCGAGGCGAGTTCTTTTTCATCTCCGACGCCATGTGCCATCTGCTTCAATCTCTTGGTCGGTTTGATCCCTTTCACAAGATACAGGTCTTCGAGAGTACTGCGGAACGTTCGTCCCTGTTCATTATAGACGGCAAACATATGGCACCTCTTGGGGGAAAGCTGGTTTTGTGGTTTTGGCCTACTGTTTCCAGTAAAATTCAGGCTGACCAATGAGATAACGCTACTAATCTAAGTAATCATTATTGGAAAGCAACAGGCCTGTCCGTTTTCGCCGGTGGCAAATTGATTTCCCCCCACAAAGCACTGCCTGAGGTTCATCTCCAAGGTATGCACATTTCATGTCACATTTGGACGTACAGAGTCTTTACCCCATTCTGTCGCTCACACATTACACCACCGCTCATTGCTTTTTCTTTTGGCTGGTCTTGCAGTTACTCTTTGCCGAGGTTACAGTAATATAACGGCCTCCATTGCCGGAAAGCCTCAAGAATTTAAAAAGATACCACCTTCGCTCACTAGCCTATGGACTTCTTTTTTACAACGATAACTTGGCTCGGCTCGTTGTATTTTTTTGACACTCTCTGTGCTGCTCTGGTCTGGTAAATCCGGGCAAGTAATGTTGATCAGTTTCAGTCCATGTGGCTAAACTGATGTTTCATCGACCGCGACCATCTTCAACCAAAATCCTTGTGACGATGCCTTCTGATGGTCATTTTCGAGCGCTCATACAGCCCAGGCCACTGCCTGTTTACTATCGTTAACGCTTGTTGCGTTCCAGCTCCTGCCACCAATCTGGGCAAGCCTTCTTGCCTTATTGAGCCTACTCTTTGTCGGCATTGTTGGATATTTGCGTATCTACCTTCAGGTGCACTACTTTTCTGATGTGTTGGCAGGGATGGTTTTAGCGTTTCTGATTGTATCAGCGGTGCGGTTCATAATTCCCCTCCCTTGCCATGGCTCCAGAGGAAATAATATCTTTGCTTACAACGCTATAATATCATTTAGAAAGAGTAAGTTGCAAAGGAGTATTAACTAACCATGCGAAACAAATTTCTCGGTCAAGGAGAAGGTGGTTGTCAGCCAATTCGCATAGTGCAGGCCTGCCTTTCGGGCCTGCACTATGCCATCCGTTATGATTTCAGCGTTGCCTGCAGGTCTATCTTTCTCTGGTAGTGCTCCTGACCTGCTTTTTTCTCCGCCGATGGATTGCTTTTCTTCTTATCTTGGCGGCCAACGGACTGGCGCTCATCGCTGAAATATTCAACCGTGCCATAGAGGCTCTATGTGATTTCATCGAGACAAAGGAAAACCAGAAAATAAAAGTAATTAAGGACATATTTGCTGCGGCTAACAGGTATCTCCATTCTTCTATGGGGTGTTGTGTTAGTTGTTAAACTTGGCAACTTTTGGAAGGTCTTCAATACTGAGAGATCATCTGCTGGCAGCCCTCGGGGCAGGCCACAAATAGATGTTCAGTTCCGCACTGTAGCAGCAACGTTGATCTCTTTAGGAGATAGTTAAAGATGCAAGATAATTTTACAAAACCAGATGGTATGCTGTGGCATGCCTCATCAGATCAGGATGTCATGTCCGAGTTACAGACCAGCCTCAACGGGTTGAGTGGCAGTGAAGCAGCCGAGAGGCTACAACACTATGGCGCTAACATACTCCTTCGCAAGGGAAGCGATAGTCCCTGGCTGATTTTCTGGCGGCAGATCAATAACCCGATTGGCTGGCTGTTAATTGCTTCCGGTGCATTGGCGATCGGGCTGCAAAAAATCACCGATGCCCTGGTGGTTTTCAGTGCGGTGGGTGTTAACGCTGTTATTGGTTTTATGCAAGAATACCGGGCAGGACAGGCCATCGAAGCACTTGCTGCCATGATACCCGAATTTGCAACCGCTTTGCGAGCCGGGCAGTCAATTGCCGTTCCCGCCGAAAGCTTGGTCCCTGGCGACCTCGTGACCTTGCAGAGCGGCGACAAGATTCCTGCCGATCTGCGCCTGATCAGGGTGAAAAACCTCTTGGTCGAAGAAGCCGCCCTCACCGGTGAGTCACTGCCTGTGGCAAAGAGAAGCGCCGCCGTTGCCCATGATGCGCCTCTTGGTGACAGGTTCGGTATGGCCTACAGCGGAACGCTTGTTTTACAAGGCACTGCCACCGGGGTAGTGGTCGCCACCGGCGGCAGCACAGAGCTGGGTCGGATCAATGCCCTGCTCAATCAGACCAGGCAGCTGGAGACCCCTCTGACTCGTCAACTGGCCAAAGTCAGCAATGGCATTACCGCAGCCGTGGTGGCTGTAGTAGCTGTCCTCATTAGTTTCGGCATCTGGGTGAAAGATGCCCCCTTGGGCGAATCTCTCATGGTCGCAGTTTCTCTGGCGGTGGCCGCAATCCCTGAAGGTCTGCCGGCAGTCATTACCATATGCCTCGCCATAGGTGTTCGACGCATGGCCGAAAGGCATGCGGTCGTCCGCCACCTCCCGGCGGTAGAAACCCTTGGCTCCACCACTGTTATTTGTTCTGACAAGACCGGCACCCTGACCCGCAATGAGATGACAGTGCAGGTGGCATGGTTGGATGGACAGGAATACCGGTTTTCCGGCATCGGCTATGCCCCGGATGGGGAAGTCGAACGCGATGGTGCCCGTCTGACCGAACTCCCGACCGCCCTGCATGATCTGCTCATCATAGCCCTTCTTTGCAATGATGCGGTCGTGCGTCTTGAGGAAAACATCTGGACGATCACCGGTGACCCAACCGAGGCGGCGCTGGTCGCTGCCGCCGAAAAAGCAGGCCTTTCGTGCCAGGATCTCCGCAGTCACCACGCTCGCCTGGACGTCATCCCGTTCGAGTCGGACAGCAAATTCATGGCGACCCTGCACAAGATCGACGGGGAGAGCCATATCCTTATGAAGGGTGCTCCGGAAACAGTCCTTGAGCGCTGCACCTTAAATGAACCTGATTTGCGCCGAATCAATGACGCCATGGCCACCTATGCCCGCCAGGGTATGCGGGTGATAGCCTTTGCGATGAAGAAGAACGTTTCTGTGGATCAGATCCAACCGGAGGCTGTCCGTGGTGATTTACTGTTTGCAGGTTTACTCTGCATGATCGACCCGCCCCGGACCGAGGCGATGGACGCCATCCGGGTCTGCCATAGTGCCGGAATTACTGTCAAGATGATAACCGGCGATCATCCTGTGACCGCTGAGGCAATTGGTCGCCAGCTCGGTCTGTTGTCGCAGGGACAAAGTGCCATGTCGGGCCGTGACCTTGACGGTCTTTCGGAAAAGCAGTTGCAGGATGCGGCCATGAGCACCAATGTCTTTGCGAGAGTGGCTCCGGAGCACAAAATCCAGCTTGTCGAGGCCCTGCAGGCCCAACGCCATGTCGTTGCCATGACTGGTGACGGTGTCAATGATGCACCGGCCCTCAAGCGTGCCGACATCGGTATCGCCATGGGTATAACCGGCACAGCGGTATCGAAAGAAGCAGCCAAGGTTGTACTTATGGACGACAACTTCGCTTCCATCACTGCAGCGGTGGAGGAGGGACGGCGGGTCTACGACAACCTCATTAAATCCCTGGCCTTTATGCTGCCCACCAATCTTGGCCTGGCTTGCACCCTGTCGGTCTCGATGTTTTTCTTTCCGACAATTCAGGTTGATGGCGTCAATGAACTCCTTATGGCCATGTCCCCCAGCCAGACCCTGTGGATCAATCTGGTGGCGAGTGTTACCCTGTCAATTCCCCTGGCCTTTGAGGTGCTGGAGCCCAACGCCATGCAGCGCCGACCGCGCTCTCCCGACGAACCTGTGTTTTCGGGCTTCATTGTCACTCGCTTGATTATTGTCGGAGTCCTCATGGCGGCAGGTGCTTGCGGGCTGTTCCTCTGGGAGTACTATCGAATTGTCGGCCCGGAGCCAGTGACGAGCGCTAGGCATGCTCTGGCCCTTTCCGAAGCGCAGACCCTCTGTGTGACAAGCATTACCTTTACCCAGATTTTTTATTTGCTTAACTGCCGGTCCCTGCACTCCTCGCTCTTCACCCAGGGATTTTTCAGCAATCCTCCTGTATTTATTGGCGTCGGCATCCTCCTGATACTCCAGGCGTGCTTCATTTATCTGCCACCGCTGCAGAATCTTTTTGACTCGGCGGCGCTCGATGGCCGGGCCTGGATGTATGCAATGGGCGTCGGAGCAATGGTGCTGCCGGTGATATCGCTTGACAAGTGGATTAGAAATCGTGGAAGTGTAGGCCTAAGCACTAATACGAAGGAGATGAAATGATAGGAGCCATCAAGAAATTCGAGAGAATCATTTTTTCGAGTCTGCTGATCATGATGTCCTTGGTTGTATTGCTTGCAACCATTGAACTGGGGTGGATCATCATATAAAGATATTATCACCCCGCCACTTTTTCTTCTTGAAATCAATGAGTTTTTCGAGATATTCGGCTTGTTCATGCTGGTGCTTATCGGTATCGAACTCCTGGAAACCATTGCCAAGACCTATGCCAACCAAAACGCTAACCATGCAAAAATTGTCATGGCCGTTGCCATTATCGCCATTGCCCGTAAGGTCATTATTCTGGACGTTGAGAAACACTCCGGACAGTCTCTGATGGGAATAGCATCGATCATTCTGGCGCTCTCTCTTGGTTACTATATGATTCAACGCAAACCAGGAGCAAAGAAGTTCATTGAAACAGATGAAGGGTAAGGCCGACTAGTGGAAAGTGTCTTCGACGGTGGCGGGTAGTAGCGGCGTGGCACTATAACCGCCTGTAGCCTGGTGCCGCTTTTTGCACGAAATCCATAAGTGTGGCATGATTAAGTTTACGAGCCATTTTTTCCTCCACGTTAATAGAAGTCCTTTTGGTTTTTAAGTTACCACTTTTTGGTAAAAAATAGAGGACATTAAAAGTGGCCGCCGCTGGTGAGGTCGGTCATTAATATTGCCACATCGAATATCTAATCTTATTCAACTGTCATCGGGTTAATCTTCCTACTGAATATCTGATTCACAGTAGGAAGTATATCTCCTATCTGCCGGTCTAGTTTATTTGAAAGAAATGTACGTAATTCACGAAGAACCCGAATTTGTCGTGGTCGTAAAGCCAAGTGGGCTGCTCTCTGTTCCTGGACGTGGTCCGGAAAACCTGGATTGTGTCAGCGAGCGGGTAAAAGCACGGTATCCGGGCTGCATCGAACAGCCCTCAGTTCACCGTCTGGATATGGACACTTCGGGGTTGTTGGTGGTCGCTCGAACCAAAGAAGCACAGCGTAACATCTCTATTCAGTTTCAAGAGAGTAAGGTGAAAAAATGCTATATCGCCATTCTTGACGGCGAATTAGATGGCGAGGAGGGTAGTATCGAGCTTCCTTTCCGCCTCGATATTGATAATAGACCACATCAAATTTACGATCCGGTTCACGGAAAGGTGGGAATTACCCACTGGAAAAAACTTCTGGTAAAGAACGGCAAAACACGAATCGAGTTTAAACCCACAACCGGAAGAACACATCAGCTCAGGGTTCACGCCGCTTCCGAACACGGTCTCGGAATTCCTATTGTCGGTGATCCGCTCTACGGAACTGGAACCGGCCCGGGATTGCTGAAGCTACATGCCTGCTATCTTTCTTTTGCCCACCCGAGGACTGGTGAGAGTCTCGAATTCAACTCGGAACCGCTGTTCTAATCCGCTGTAAAAAAATAACATGGCCATGTTATTTTTTTACAGCTCCTTGTATGATATCTGCCAGACGCCGGATCATGTTGTTGCCATGAAAAATAGTATCGATATCGGTAACTTGATTGCTGCGCTTCCCAAAGACGCGACCTGCTACGGGTATTGTACAGCTTGTGGTGAAGTTCATTATCTGACAGAGGGAAATAGCCGCAAATATGCTCTGGAGCTGATGGCAGAACTCGAACAGAACAAACGGATTGACTTTCACTCCCCAGATCCGGAGCCAATATTCTCCACAGACTGTCTCTGGGAAAAAAGAGGCGGGCAGATGTTTGGTGTGTTGGAATGTGTCGATGCCGATGGAAAGACTGTAGTGCTACGTGCATTTTCCGGACAGTTCAATACCCGCTGGCAAGCAGAGGGCTGGGTTCCACCGACGTTTGACCTGGATGGATACTACCAGATTCTGCCAAAAATTGAGTCGTCGGTCCAGCAAATGACCGACGAAATTGAGTCCTCCCAACAAAAATCAGACCAGTGCAAACTGAAGTTCGAAGAAGCCATGCGTTCTGGTGGTCGTGCGGCACAGAAAGATTGCCGCAGGCAGATGCGAGAGGCATTTAAAGCGCTTGAGCTTTCAAAGAAAAGCCGGAGAACATACTCCCAATCCATGCTGTTTGTTTTTCAGGATTTGTATCAACTCCAGAATTTCAAAGGTGATCGGCATTCCATCCTGAATGTTTTTTATGAAGACCGGGGAATTCCCACCGGATCCGGCGACTGCTGCGCCCCAAAACTCCTCCATGCCGCCGCCCAAAGCGGGCTGATGCCTCTCGGACTGACTGAATTTTACTTCGGCAAGGAAAACAAATCTTCTACAAAGTACCACAAAGAATTCTATGTCGGCTGTAAAAACAAATGCCAGCCAATCCTGGGCTACATGCTTTGCGGCCTTTAGGGGAACAAAATCTTCCACTAAACCTGATGCGAGTCCCATTGAGGGAATCAGAGGTGAACTGCCGAATTCACCATTTAGCCCGTGAGGTTAGTTGTGATAAATTCAGATATTATAACAAATCTTTTGGATCGTACTTTCCCGACCTTCCCCGCAAAAGTTAACGGGACAATTAGTATCCTCCTGTTTTTTAATCTGACAAGCATTGGCGCCTTTTTCCTTTCAGGCTCCCCCTTGGTCAGCAAATGGATGTTTTTTGTCATTGGATTGGGACTGCTCGCAATTCTTTTCGGGCTTGCTTTTTCCAGAGTGTTGAAATCCAGTAACGATGCATCAACTGCTGAGATACTTTCGCTGTTCTCGAGCATGGAAAGTGGCAAGGCCGATCTTTCCAAGGTCAATAAAACGTTCAGCACCCCGGAAACCCAGAAAATAAATCAGAGTTATGAGGTTTTTCTTGCATCCATCAGGAAACTGGTTGGTGAAATCCGAAGGATAGGCATCGGTATTGCTGTAGACTCGACGTATGTGGCCGCAACTGTTTCGGCAACCGCCAATAAAACCATGGAACAGCGAGAATTGTCAGAGTCGGCGACAGCGGCCACCAATGAAGCGAACGCCGCCATTGCCGAGGTAGCAGAGAATGCTCAATACGTTTCTGTAAGAACCACCAATAACCTGCAAATGGCAAAGAAATCCTACGATGAAATGGTTGACGTTACATCTAAAATCGGCAGGATAAACAAAACCGTTAATTCATTTATCAACACTGTAGATGACTTGGGGAAGAGTTCGAAAAATATTCTTGAGATTGTGCACATAATCAACAGCATCTCGGAGCAAACCAACCTGCTATCGCTAAACGCCACAATCGAAGCCGCCAGAGCTGGGGAGCAGGGCAAGGGCTTTGCCGTTGTCGCTGAAGAAGTACGTAGCCTGGCCAGGAGGATAAAGCCAGCAACTGAAGAGATTTCTGCAAATATTAATTTGATGATTGAGATCGTTGCCAAAACGCAGAGCGAGACATCAGAAATTCTAAAATATTCCCAGGAGACCGATGAGGTTGTTGGAAAGACGACAGACAATTTCAAGACAATGATCTGTGATTTTGAAACAACTGACAATCAGCTCATGAAGATTGCCGCTGCGATCGAGGAATTGTCCACCAATAACAGCGAAATAACTAACAAAGTTGTGAGCATAGATACGCTTGCCAAAGATATTGCCAACGAGATGGAGAAATCTGATGGTTTAGTCGGCACACTCAACCATGCAACCGAAAAAATGCTCGAGATGGTTTCTGTTGTAAAGACCGGCGAAGGTCCGCTTGACCAGGTCATCACAATGGCTCAGGAAATTCGATTGGTTTACGAGAAGAAAATTCAACAGCTCAAGGATAAAGGCGTCAATGTTTTTGATACAAATTATAAAAAGGTTCCAAATACAAATCCACAGAAATACATGACAGCCTTTAGCCAAGCATTTTTAAGTGAATTGCTTCCGCTCTATGAATCAGCAAAACAGCAAATTCCCAATGCGATCTATGTATTGGCTATCGACAAAAATGGCTACCTTCCCGTCCATCATGCCGCCTTTTCCCAACCAATGACAGGCAACCCCGCCCACGATCTGGTCAACAGTCGCCATCAGAGAATTTTCCTCAGCAATGATACAGAGAAGAGGCGCTGTACCCATACAGACCCTCTTCTCATGCAGACCTATATGCGTGACACCGGTCAGATCTTGAATGATCTCTCCTTGCCGATATATATCGATAAGAAGCATTGGGGCGCTTTAATCATTGGCCTTGACCCTAAGGAGATGCTCTCGACGCATTAAACTCTTCTGACTCCTCTGCATAATCTGTGGGTAACCCCGGGAGCGAGCAGGCCACCAAGCCCATGATACAATGAGGTGGCCCACTAAAAAATGACAGTTGGCCAAGAAGTTTCTTTCTTTCGATTGAGGTGTTTTTATTTATTGAGGGGTTGGTCAAGAGAGAAGAGTCGTTGCTTTTTTCCTATGACTGCCCTTTAGCGACTCAAAAAATAAAAAAAGCAGCTACCTTAAGAAGAAGCAGGTGTTTGTTTTTTAGGACAACTTGGGAATGCTTTCGTTTCTTGACATTTGTGAGCAGATGGCAAAGGCATAAGTCGGTCATAATAACCTCGTAACTTAATTAAAACAGCGTGTTGCTGGACATGGCGACTGTTTTGACAGTGGTAAGGTTACGTTAAGGTTTTACGGTCATATTTTGTAGAATGAAAATAAAAACGCCCGCTCACAATGAGCAGGCGTTAAGGGGAGGGGAGGGAGAAATGAAGTTTATTTCATTTTCATTCTATACTCCAATAATTGTGCCAATATACTGTTAATCTTATAACACATTAAAATGACAAGAATATTGCCATAATTGGCAGGAGTTAAATATCAAGACACCTGCCACCTTTTTAACCCATTTCTCAATCAGGTGCGTATCTTTTACTCACATTATTCCGCTTCTTGGAGGAAGATTCAACACCTCACGAGTAATAGGGGTCAGCGAGTAATAGGGGTCAGAGTGAAAGTGATCTGCAAAAAAAATCATCCACCTATGAGCCTATGCTTTTCATATGTTGAAGAAAGATTTAAATTTATTCTGCCCCCTTTTTCTCCTGCTTCTAAATTATTCAAAATCAAAAGATTATCTATGCCTGCGGTTCTTAATGGTCAGTCCACATGCAGTATCACAGAAAAGCAGTTGAACAGTACCCAAACGCTGTCCCCTTCGCTAAGCTCAAGAATCCAACTGACCGCAGAGGAAACAACGGCACATATTTCAGTTGTATCCGAGATTCTGACAACGCATTCTGTATTGATCTTTCCCCTTGTTATCTTTGACAAAACCCCTTTAAATCTATTTTCCGCACTGCAGGCAGGCTCGGATTCACCGCCTTGGAGGATCACCCAGGGAGCCTTGACCTCCGCTGTAATCAGCCGACCTTGAGTTAAGCCAAGCCTCTCTAAACTATCATTGGTAATCACGGTGGTGATTGCATGACCATCAATGGCTGTCAGGTTGACACGTGTCTGAATGTCGCCTCGTACAATGCTTTGGACTTTTGCGAAAAAAGAGTTTCGCGCACTGGTTTTGCGCAAAGATTCTTTTTCCATGAAGCGTTTTGCAAGGATTTGAATTTCTTCCTTAGAAAAAGAGACATAAGACGAAGCCTGATTGGGAGTCGAATGCCCTAAAATCATCTGAACCGCCGGTAATGGCATGTTGCTCTGGATCAATTCCACAGCTCGGGCCTTGCGGATTGTTTCCGGGCCGCCCAACTGTTTGGGAAAGCCGCAGGCCTGAGCACGTTCATAGAACTTTCGGCGCACAAAACCGGGATCTAAGTCCAGTAGAGCCTCTGAGTGCTCTCGAAATTGAGGGTCGCCTATCTTGTCCTGGATTTCGCGGGATAGTGCCGCCGAGATTTGAACTTCCCTCGGTTCTGTATTCGTTCCTCCTGCGATTCCACGAAAGATGACTAAATGGCGAACCCAATCGATATCTTCAAAGGGGTTCAAGGCCAACACTTCACTCAACTTGGCACCTGTGTATCGGATTAAAAGAAAAATAAGCAAAATACGCTGCCGAGAAGAGCGCACATCGGATCGAGATGAGCGGTCCGCCCAATCTTGGAATGCTTGTTTTATCTGGTTTAGCTGTGTGGTGTCCAGACATTCGTCTCCATTTGCCAAGGAGACGAGATTTTTGTGGTTATTCTCTTCCAATAGTGAGGTCTTTGAATCCTGTTTGATTTTTTTGGTTTTTAACGGTGATTCCATAAGAATGTTTTGCCTCAGTCGGAAATGGACTTTCAGGCCGTTCGCTCTAAGTGTGTATGATGTTCTGCTGAGCGCATAATTTCAGGGATGGCTTTCTGTCGTTTTTGCTTTCTCAGTTCTCTTGCTTCCTCAAGCTTTTTATCTCGCTCTTTGAATATTTCCTGGTCTCTGCCGTTCAGCTTGTCTACTGGAGTGACATAGCCAATGGCGCTGTGCAGCCTGACGGTATTATAATGAACAATGTATTTTTCGACTATTCTTCGGACGTCGCCAAGGGAAAGTGGGACCCCGGGACGAATGCATTCAGTTTTGATGGTTTTGTGAAATCGCTCCAGCTTCCCGTTGGATTGTGGATAATAAGGCGAAGTCCGCACATGAGTCACCCCTGAAATCCGGATGAATTCCTTGAAATCTTTGGCAATGAACTGTGGCCCGTTGTCCGAAATAATCCTGGGCCTGGCTTCAGGGTATTTCTCCTTGGCCCGCTCAAGGATTATTTCTACGTCTGTTTCGGTCATCTGCCCTCTGATCTCCCAATGGATTATAGAGCGACTGCATCCATCCAGAAAGCTGCACAGGTAATAGAAGGTTCCATGGATATTGAGAGATACGAAATGTCCACATGCCATTGTTCATGGGGACGCAGCGGCTGGATGAACCCTGTTCCTTTAAGAGATAACTTTTTATTCCACTTCTGCAGCATGCCAGCCTTTGTGAGAACACGCCAGGTGCTTGAGGGACTGACTGCCACGATATTCTGATCCAGCATCATAAAGGTCAGTCGACGGTATCCCTCAAGCGGGTTGTTCTCGGCAAACTTGACAATGGCTTCTTGTCCCCAGAGATCGAGCCAAAAATCACGGGGGATAGAAGCGTTATGTTCGTTCACTTTACCGTACCGTTTGATCCAGGTATAAAACTTGCTCTTTGAGACGGACAGCCAAGAGATAAACCGTTTCAACGGAATCTCTGTTTTGACGCTCCACCCTTTGACATAATCGATGACGGCATCACGAATATCATGGGGAACCCAGCTGCCGGTTAGAGCTCACCAAGTTCATTTTTTAGCTTGAGGTGTTCTTCCAACAGCTCAGAAAGAACTTCGTGCTTTCTGGTCAACTTGGCTTCAAGCTGCTGGATCTTCAGATCCTCTATACGTTTTTGAGGACGGTTGCCACGGACAAATGCAGCTGCTCCGTTTTCAAAAAACTGCTTCTGCCAGTTATGGAAGATCCTGGGCTGAAGATGATACTCGTCACATAGGTCCGATACCGCTATATGCTCGACCAGGTGACGCCGTAAAATGGAAACTTTTTCTTCTGAAGAATAATTGTAACGTTTCTTTCGCATAGACTTTCCTCCGTTTGTGATTGTTTATCACAAACGAACCAAAAGTCCAATTCACGCTGAACCAAAACAAGAAGTCTCACTGGCAGTCGTTTTTTTGGGGGGCAACTTCGCAAAGGTTCATCAACACTTGTAAAGTGAAAGATAAGAGTCCTTGACTCCTGTCAATGATGGCAGATTTTACGATGAACAGAGATCTATTTTCGTGATAGTAAATCAGGCTCTTTTTTGTCTGGCTATTTCTTGACTGTGCGAGGTCTTGCTACATATCTCAAAGATATTGTGAAACTTCGCATATTGCTCTAATTCGCATTTGCAGCGCGTTTACCCGCGAGCAAAAAACTGCCGGTTTTTCTTTACAGGTTACACAGCTATGCAATTGTTCAAGTATCCTTTTTTTTTCTTCACGATTATGGCATTGCTGGAGTTGTTCAAGAATCATGTCGATATCTTTTTCTGAGCACATGACAAACTTTCTCCCTAATTTTATGAAGTAAAATATCCAATCGAAAAAATGATCAGTTCCAACCGGCTTGAGGGCACAATGCGATGTTCTCAAGGGGAATCAACATAGTTCCAGGCCCTGGCAGATATCTGCCCAAACACCTATCCCTCTTCCGCCAAGGTTAAATCTTAATTTTCATTTTTCGGATAAAAACATCCGTCGCGATACCTACGCCGAATGCCCACCCCATATTGGGTACGGTCAGTGCGATACCAGCTATTAACAGTGCAATAAAGTATTCCTCATTTGTCTTCAGGCTTCTTAGCAGCGGGCAAAGTTCTAGCCCGGCAAAGACCAGAAGGACACCGAGCACTGACTGGGGAATGATTGCCAGCAACGATAATCCAAACTCACCCAGGATCAGGGCTATGACAACAAAAAAAATGCCAATCATAATGGGTGCACCACCAGTTCTGGCACCAAACCGAAAATGTGCAGCCAACCCACCCGTTCCATGACACATGGGCACTGCTCCCAATAATCCCGCCGGAAGATTCATTATCCCCATGGATAGAGCAAATTTCCCCGCCTTGGCCTTGGGGAGTTCAGTGTTGCCCCTAAAGAGGCTGGTACAGGTGTCCGCAGTGCCGACACAGGCATTACCGATGGTTAAAGGAATTTGCGGAATGATCAACATTATTGCGGCAGTCCAGAAATCCCCCATGGTGGGTTTGATAAGATGCATTTCTGTCGGTCCCAGGGAGAGTGTGAGCATGGAAAAACCGCCCAGGGCAACTCCAGAAACAATACCGACGGCAAGGGCAACTAGGGCTGCCGGAAATTTCTTGTTGTCAAGAAGGAGCAGAACCAGGCCAAAGACCACGATACCTAGAATCAAATTAACCGGATATCCTGCAAATTTTCCCTGCGCTCCCGACATAAACAGATCTTTATTGATAATCAGTTCGATGCCTTTCTTGAGAAAGATAAGTCCCAGTGTCAACTGAATGCCCCGGACAACGGCCTGGGAAAAAAGTTTGGCAAGTTGATCGATCATTCCAGATAGGGAAAACACCAGAAGAAAGACACTAAAAATAATTCCTGCAGCACCGATAACTGATTCAGTGATAATCGTGGGATATGCAATGGCGATGGCGCCTACCGCTTTCAGGGGTTGTACAGGTATTGGTAAGCGAAAATAATATCCCGAGACCAAGTAAAAGAGTCCAAAGGTTAAGAAAACCGAAGAAGGGCTCAACTTATTGATGAAAATCATGGCCAAGACTATGGGCAGCATGGTGCCTAGATCGCCAAAAGCACCTGCCAGTTCAACCCGGTCGAACCGCAGGCGTCGGGAGTCCGGAGCGACATTTTGGGTTTCAGGTGGCGTGGAGTTCCCCACCCCCCACGAGATATTTTTTTCATTACCGGGTTTCTTGTTCATCACTGCGACCTCATTGTTCCTGAAAGAAGTTGCCGCCCGTAGTTATAGGGGGGGGATTTGTGACACGATTTTGAAAATATTCGTAACAGTAGTTGTATTAAATAATCTCAACACAATGTTGTCAAGTTATTTGAATGTTTTTGCAATTTACAAAATAGGTCTGCCGTGGATAAAATGATTAATATTTTTCTTATGATATAATCATAGGTACTTACGTAGAAATCAGGGATGATGTAAAAGACGGACTTCCGCCCCCAAACATTAACACAGCATTATGCGAAGGCATGAGAGGAGTGCCACTGGCGGTTCTCTCTTGCCTAGGACTTGCAATTTCGAGCGAATAAGCGTCGTAATGCTAAGAAAAACTAGGGGCGTGACGTCGCCGGATATCACGGACGAGGAGTAAAATGGTGGGCGGGTCTGTTGGTGGGTTGAGCGGAAGTCCTGACGCGTTTGCGGAGTCGGTGGGAGCAGAGAGCCGATGGGCTGGAGAGATAAAACACTTCATTATCGTTTAAAAAAATCTTGATTGTTGAACAACTACACTTATTCATTTCCTCTTCTTCGGCCAAAGAAAAGCGGCCACAAATCCCGCCGAGTAAACTCCTGCCATAATCAGCCCGATAACGCCCAAGGTGCCCAGGATTCCAGGGGCTCCGGATATCCGGTCAGCCAGAATGAGAATGGCTGAACCCACGATCATTGCCGAGATAATCATGGAGATCCCCATCAGCCGGCTGGAGCTGTCCATTTTTTCCGCCAGATGATCGAGGCGTTTTATCTCCAGGTTGAGGGTGAACTGGTTATAGCGGAACTGGTCAAGGAAACGCTGGATGTCCAGGGGCAGGTTTTCAAGAAGGGTGAGGTAGCTGCCCATGCTTTTCTCAATCCGTTGGCGCATTGCCGCAAAGCCATAGCGCTTGGTGACAATCTCCCGTATCTGCGGCTCCACATGGGCCAGGACATCAAATTGCGGATCGAACTGCTCGGCGACTCCCTCGATGGTGGTCAGGGCCTTGACCAGAAAAAGCAGGTCGCTGGGACAGCGCACATGATAGCGCTGGAGCATGGCAAAAAAATCCGACAGCAGCTTGGTGATATCCAGGTGCTGCAGGTCGGATTCTTGAAAGTGGGTGGTGAAAAGTTGCAGGTCGGAACGGAACTCCCGCCCATCGGTGAGGGCCGGGTCAATATCGGTGAGCTCGATGGTTACCCGGCATAGTTTTTCAATATTGCCGGTGGTGACACCCGCCACCAGGTCGATCAGGTGGTCGGTGGTTCTTTTGTCCAGTTGGCCGGTCATTCCGCAATCGATGAAACAGAGTTTGTCGCCGGTCAGCAGAAAAATATTTCCGGGATGCGGGTCGGCATGGAAAAAACCAAAACGCAGGCACTGCTTGAAGATGGCGTCGGTGCTATTGGCCACAATGGCCCGGCGGGTCTCAGCGCTTAATTGCGACGGGGTGAGGGTGGAGAGCAGGCGGCCGTGGATCTCTTCCAGGGTCAGGATATTTCTGGTGCTTGCCTCCCAATACACTTTGGGAAAGCAGATGTTGGGGTCATTCTGAAAATAACGACGCAGCCGCTCCGTGGATTGCCCTTCGTGGATCAGGTTGACCTCTTTGAAGATCTCCCGGGAAAATTCCTTGGCAACGGCGACGGGGCTGTAGCCAAGGTCGGAAAAGTACTGTTCAACGAACTGAGCCATGCCTTCCAGCAGCGCCATATCCTCTTCGATCAGCTGCCGGTTTCCCGGTCGCAGAACCTTGAGTACCACCTCGCTGCCATCGGTCAGTCTGGCTCGATGGACCTGGGCCATGGAAGCTGCGGCCAGTGCTACCGGTTCAATGGAGGAGAAGAGATGGCTGAGGCGACCTGGAAACTCGTCTTCCAGAACCTTCTGGATCTCGTCAAAGGAGACCTGCCGGCAGTTATCCTGAAGCTGTTTGAACTCTTCCGCCCAGTCCGGCGGAATAAGGTCCGGCCGAGTGGACAGAATCTGGCCCAGCTTGATAAAGGTGGGTCCCAGTTGTTCAAGAACCATCCGCAACCGCACCGGGCGGGCAAGGATGGCTGTTTCCTGTTCAGGGAGATCGGGCTTGTCGTCTTGCTTGTGGCCTGTGGTTCCAGTTGAGAGCCCCAGATCAACAAGCACTTCCCGGAAGCCGAATGTGGATAAAACCTTGAGGATTTCAGCCAGTCGGCGGGTGCTGCGCAGGGTCTGTCTGAGTTGCAGGACTTTCATCGGGATTTTTGCAGAAACTGCTGTTGTCAGGCGTTGAAGAGACTGAAAACGGATTCGTCTTCGAGGCTGGCTCGCAGCTCACTCAGCCAGATATCGATATCTTCGGCCTGCCAGTTGAGGTCGTAATGGACCCAGAGTTGCGTGATTGCCGGGGTAAAATCATGGATCATCTCCAGAAGTTCCTTGCCATCAAGACTCTCTCCGGTTTGCAGAATATGGCTGAGGATATCGGCCATCTGGATGATCAGCGGGAAGGTCGCCCCTTCGGGAGCATGATCGGGACAATGGTGATAGCCGGCCGAAAAACAGAACTGGTCGGGGAACAGCCAGCGGTTCAGGAGGCGCATGCCGGCTGTATCATGGCTGATGCCGAAGGTTTCCTCTTCTTCAGGGAAGAAAGAATAGCGCAATTTTTCAGCGAGTTCGAATACCTGGTTGTAGCTGTTGGGCAGGGCGCTGAGCATGATCAGCTTGCCGATATCATGAATGAGCCCGGCAATATAAAGCTGGCTTGGTGGGTGCCTGTTTTGCCGATTGTGGGAGGCAATAATTCTGGCTGCCAGTCCACAGGTCAGGGAGTGCTGCCAAAGGGCGTCGATGTTTTTTTTGTTGGTGTTTCTGAATTTCTGAAAGGAGTTGAACATCGCCTGGGTCAGGACAATATTGCGGATCTCCTGGAATCCGAGGACAACGATGGCCTCCTGGATGGAGCAAACCGAGCGCGGCCTGCCAAAGAACGCGGAGTTGGCTGTCTTGAGAATGGATGCACACATCGCAAGATCCGGCAGGATGGCCTGCATCAGTTCATTGGCGGAACTTTCCGGGTTGCCGGTAATCTCCATAACCCGGTTGACCGTGGCCGGAAGAGGTGGGAAAGAATCGATCTGTTTGAGAATGGTTGTGGTATTAGCTGAGCTCATACTCTAGGTATCGGAATTCGTTTGAGGGAGAGAGGGCTTTGGCTGCGAAGCGCAGCCTGTGATCTGCTGGGTGATCTGCAATTTGGTCTGGGCGAGGAGCTTTTCATCAAGGGGGATGAGCTGCTGCTCATGCATGATGTCAAGGGACAGTAAGACAAGTGATGGGTCCCATTGCGTTCCAGCCCCTTTGCGGAGCTCCTCGATGATCGCGTGCGGGGTGAGGCGCTTGCGGTGCGGCCGGTCGGCATTCATTGCGGCCAGGGAATCGGCCAGGCTGAAGATCCTTGAGGCCAGAGGAATCTCATCGCCTGCCAAACCTTCCGGGTAGCCGCTGCCGTCATAGTGCTCTCCCTGGCAGAGCAGCATGGTGCGCTCATTGGCGAAATAGTCAAAGTGCTGGGTGAGCTCCGCCAGTTTGTAGGGGAGATCCTGGAGCAGCTTGCGTTCTTCGCGACTGAACGTTTCTTTCTTGGTGAGGAGTTCCCGATAGAGCAGTGAACGGAAGCAGTTGTAAAGAATCAGAGCATTGGTAAAGGTGTCAAGAATGGTATTGGGCAGGCCCAAGCGCCCACAGAGCAGGTGGATATATTGGGCGGCCAGATGGACATGGTCATTCTGGGGGGTGCCGGTGACATTCTGGGTGAGGATCTGGATCGAGGCGATGGAGCTGTCTTTGGTCTTTTCCAGGATACGGAGCAACGTCTCCTGGAGCAGGGAGATGGAATCAATCTTGCCGCTTTGCCCGGAATGATCGAGGTCATACACAACGATACGGTTTCGTCCCTGGGATTTGGCCTGATACATGGCCTTGTCCGCCATGGTGAGAAACTCATCCACATCTTTAGGGCAATTGTCAAGCAGGGTGACGATGGCGATGGAGACGGTCACGGTGCGACTGTGATTGCCACTGGTAAAGGGATGCTCGGAGCAGGCCAGGCGGATTTTCTCTGCCTGTTCCTTTGCCGCCGCCTTATTCATTCCAGGAAGCAGGACAATAAAATCAGCCCCTCCGAAACGAAAGCAGAGATCTTCATCGCGGCTGTTCTGGGTGAGTCGTGCCGCAAACTGGTTGAGGATGGAGTCCCCAAAGTGCTGTCCGGCGACTCTGTTGGTTTCATTGAAATAATCAATATCAACCAGGAGCATGGAGAGATCGGTGTTCTCCTCCCTGGCCTCTCTTAGCTTTTCCTCCAGGGTGAGCCCGAGTTGTCTGCGGTTAAAAAGACCGGTCAGGCCATCCCGCACGGACAGCATATTCAGGTAATGGCTTTGTTGAGCCAGGGACTGCTGCCATTGATGATTTTTGCTCTGTTGTTCCTGCAGGAGGGATTGACAGGAGAATAGCTTCTGTTGCAGGTGGTGAATGTGGAGCAGGGGCTGGATTTTACCGGTCAGGAGAGCGGCCGTCAGGGGGTGGGCAATGGAATCAATAAACCCTCCCGGTACTCCGGTATGCAAGAGTTCCGGGCTCTGTTCGGAGGGGACAATGACCAGCAGCGTGGTCGCAGTCGAAAGGGAGAGGGCCTGCAATTGTTCGTCCAATTCCCGGGCTGTCGTCGCGATGGACTGATCCAGAATAAGAAGGGCAAACTCATACTTCTTGACAAGAAGAACCAGCTCTGCAGCATCGGCGGCCTCGACGATCTGGGCCTTCAGCGTCGGGGCGGCAGCAGTTATTGCGGAAGTAGCAAACGAGTCCAGTCCGACCAGCAGGATTTTGTCCATTATGGAGCCCCTTGTATCTCAGGGTTCTTTCTGGCGCCCCTGGCTGCTTTGACGAGGGAGATAATCATAATTTCCTGACATCGAGTTCGGGTTGTCTTGCAAAGGCGGTGTTCACAAGTTCCTTTAACTCCTTGCGGATCTCTTTGGCCGGTGGCATCAGGGGGAGGATCGGCAGCAGTTTTTCGATGGGTTGTGGTGGCTGAAGCCGCATTTTTTCTTCCATGCTGATGGCGCTCACCGTGTCAATGGAACCCGCCATGGGGCCGGAACTGCCGCTCGTTGCTCCGTCCATGCCACGCAAAAACAACATGATGCCGCTGATGTCATTCTTCTGGTAAAAAAGGTTGATCTCTTCCTCGATGGTCTCTTGATCCATGGCCAGATCCATGACACGTTGCCGGTAATCGATGACATCTTTTTCCAGCATCTCATAGAGTTCAAAAAACATATTGGAGAAGCGCATCTTCCGGGTAAAGCCATGGACGCGAATATCTGCCAGCATCTGTTTTCTGATGGTCGCGGACTTGTTGATGTACTGGTCATAAAAAATAATCTCGCCCAGGCCGGTGAGCATGAAGAAATCTCGAATCAGATCATCGTTCTGCAACAGAACATAGATGCGGATCAGGTCGAAGCCAATTCTTTCTTCCAACTCCAGGGCAGAGGCAATGACATTTTTTTGATAGGCATTGGTATCTTCTTCAATGATCTTACGGAACCCGAAATAGCGATCCGCAAGTTCTTTTTTGACCTCAAAGGCCAGGGTTGTGTTCAGGTCGAGCATGGGGATTCCCTTGGGTACAGAAGCCGTTTCTCCGGCAGTGGGCGCAATTTCCTTCGAAGATTTTTTATTATAGCCGAGGCGCTTCTCGGATGCAATGTTTGACAGGGGATGAGGGCTGGAACAGGATCCGAGGGGAGGTCTCATCTGTGAAGAGCGAGGAGTCTCTGGCTTGCAACAGTCAAAGAAAGCAGAAGGTTGTTACATCCTCAGGCTGCTTCGGGCTCCTGCCACCAGGAATGTGGGCTCAATCTGGCTCCGGTCGAGGACCGTGAGGGGGTCGACGGGGGAATTCTGACGAAAGATTTCCAGATGGAGATGGGGGCCTGTGGTCATTCCGCTCTGGCCGACCGCCCCGAGGACCTGATCCTGGCTGATCTGATCTCCCTTGCTGACAGAGAGAGAGGAGAGATGGGCGTATCGGGAGGTGAGGCCATCGGCATGGGCCACTTCCACCATCAGGCCATAGCCGCCATTGTTTCCTGCAAACGTTACGACCCCGGAAGAGAGGGGCTTGACCGGAGTCCCGGTGGGCTGGCTGATATCAATGCCGTCATGGTGCAGTGTCTCGCCTAGGACCGGATGGGTTCGCATGCCGAACAGCGAGGTGATTTTTCCCGTTAGCGGGGATTGCAATCCAGTCTCCGTCGGCAGGGCTGATACCTGTTGGGTGACGGTTTCAGACATTGAGGCAGGATTTGTCGCTGGGGTGGAGTTGGCGGAGCCGAGTTTGCCGAGATCAATCTGCTGGCCGGGAAGAATGGTGTCTGGATTGGCCATGTGGTTGTGGACGGCGATCTGATTCACCATGGCATACAGTTCTGATCTTGACTGGCTGATGCCGAGTTTTTTCGATTCAGAGGCCACGATCTCGGAGAGGGTGTCGCCCTGGAGGACGGCATAGGTGTTCTCTGAAGGGGTGGTCTGGGTAGTTTTTGTACTTGTATTGCTCCGTAATTCTGTGGCTTTTGTCAGTGCTTCCTGAAACTTCTTGGAGGTCTGCTGTGCGGTAGCCGGCGTTTTGACTGTTTGCCGGTTGGTGAATGGAAGGACGTTTTTTGGAGCAAGAAGAGAACTCATAGCATATGCCTCCTGATTCGCTGGAGAAAGAACGTTTAGCGGTGCTTCATGTACTCATAGTAACAGATAGAGAAGATAAGTTAGAATAAAAAGTTAGTCTCAATTCTATAATAATCGGTCAGATTGAGCCAATCTTTATCTGTAAATGGTGCTGCATGCCGAATCCGTCTTGTCGCCCAGGGCTCTGGCCGTATTTTTGTCTTGAGGGAATAATCCCGCTATGTCTGTCTCTGTCGTTGAATATTCTTGGTGTTTCCAGTAAGTTCAGGGTCAATTTAGGAGCTTGGGCCTGCTATGACCGAGGGCAGTCTTTATCAGTTTTTTTTGAAAATTTGTCTTTGTATATTCTGGGCAGAATATCTGCCGTTTTATTGGAAAGGAAGCGTTATGGGTCTTTGCCGTCATTGTTGCTGGTTGTCTGTTCTCTGTCTTCTGGGCCTGACCTTTTCCGCCTGTTCGCCTGGGAAGGAAGAAAAAAAACGGGCCACGCCGAAGGCCCTGGTGGTGACGGCGGCGGCCCGCCTGCAGGATGTGCCCATTGAGCTCAAGACCTTTGGTACCATGGAGGCCTCGGAGAGTGTGACCATCAAGCCGATGATCAGTGGTGAGCTGGTGGCGGTGGGCTTTGTGGAAGGCCAGGATGTGAACAAAGGGGCGCTGCTCTTCACCATCGATTCCCGCCCCTATCAGGCGGCGTTGAATAAGGCCCTGGCCAGTGAGGCTCGCAATCGGGTGATCAAGGACAATGCCCGGCAGGATTTTGAGCGGTACCAGCAGCTTGCCCTGACTGGCCTGGTCAGTCAGGAACAGGCGCAGGGGTATCGGACTAGGGCGGAGGCATCAGCTGCCGATTTTGCCGCGGATCAGGCGGCGGTGGACAATGCCCGAGCCCAGCTTTCCTACTGTACCATCAAGGCCCCCATCGGCGGACGCCTGGGGAGCTTGGCTGCGGATCGGGGCAATGTGGTCAAAGCCAATGAGACAGATCTTGTCACGATTAACCGGCTGACGCCCATTCGTGCCTCCTTTACCATCCCCGAGCAGAGCCTTTCTTTTGTGCAGCAACGACTGGCCGCAGGCGAGATGACGGTGGTGGCGGAAGTGCCCGGTCCAGCCGGGTTTACGGAACAGGGAGTGGTTTCCTTTGTGGATAATGCGGTGGATTCCGCCACCGGCAGTATCCGGCTGAAGGGGCAGTTCGCCAATGAGCAGAAGCGTTTGTGGCCGGGCCAGTTTGTCACCCTGTCGCTGCTGCTGGAGGTGAAGAAGCAGGCCGTGGTGGTTCCTGCTCAGGCGGTGCAAACCGGGCAGAAGGGGCAGTTTGTCTTTGTCGTTTCGTCTGACAGCAACGCCGAGGTCAGGGCTGTTGTGCCGGGCCCGTCGCACGGTGAGATCATGGTGATTGAGCAGGGCCTGCAAGCAGGAGAAGCGGTGGTCATTGATGGCCACATGCGGGTGATTCCCGGGGGGAAGGTCGAGATCAAGGCAGAAAAGAAAGTGGATCAGGGCGGAAAGGGCAAGACGCCGGAATCTGCCCCATCTCCTGCTGCCGCCCCTCAAGCGGTGCCTGGAAAATGAACGTCTCCGAACTGTTTATCCGGCGGCCGGTGATGACCAGTCTGGTCATGCTGGCGGTGGTGGTCTTCGGCATTTTCTCCTATCGTCTACTGCCGGTCAATGACCTGCCGAGCATTGATTATCCCACAATTCAGGTGTCTTCCACCCTGCCGGGGGCCAGCCCCGAGACCATGGCCTCGGCGGTGGCCACGCCGCTGGAGAAGCAGTTTTCCACCATTGCCGGCCTTGATACCATGAGTTCCATTAACGGGCAGGGACTCTCCAGCATTGTGCTCAAGTTTGCGTTGGAAAAGGATATTGATGCGGCTGCCCAGGATGTTCAGGCCGCCATATCCAAGGCGGCCCGCCAGTTGCCGGAGGACATGCCGAGTCCGCCCTCCTACAAGAAGGTCAATCCGGCTGATTCGCCGGTGCTCTATCTGGTCCTCCGGTCGCAGACCAAACCCCTGTCCGAGGTCAACGAACTGGCCGAGACCCTGATCTCGCCGCGCATCTCCATGATCAATGGGGTGGCCCAGGTCTCGGTTTTTGGTTTGCAGAAATATGCGGTGCGGGTGCAGGTTAACCCCCAGGCCCTCAACAGTCGCGGCATTGGTCTGGAAGAGGTGGCGGCGGCCATTGCCAAATGGAATGTCAATCTGCCCACCGGCGGACTGCAGGGGGACAAACAGAGCTTTACCCTGCTTGCCAGCGGTCAGCTTTTTAATGCTGAGGCATACCGGTCGATGGTGGTGGCCTGGCGCGGTAACGCTCCGGTGCGGCTATCCGAGGTGGCCACCATCTCCGATAGCGTCGAAAACGACAAGATTGCCGCCTGGTACAACACCAAGGGCACCTCTACCCGGGCCATTGTTCTGGCCATCGAGCGCCAGCCCGGCACCAACACCATCGAGGTGGTGGACCGGATCCGCGCCCAGATTCCCGCCTTCCGCGCCCAGTTGCCGGGGGCGGTGGAACTGGCAATCCTTTTTGACCGTTCCGAAACCATTCGGGAATCGGTGGCCGACGTCAAATTTACCCTGCTGCTGACCATTGCCCTGGTGGTTCTGGTCATCTTTCTCTTTTTGCGTAAGCTTTCCGCCACCATCATCCCCAGTCTTGCCCTGCCCATTTCAATCATCGGCACCTTTGCCGCCATGTATTCGTTTGGGTTTTCGGTCAATAATATCACCCTTATGGCCCTCACCCTGGCGGTGGGGTTTGTCGTTGATGACGCCATTGTCATGCTCGAGAATATCGTCCGCCACATGGAGCAGGGGGAAGATCCGCATACGGCCTCCCTGCGCGGGGCGCGGGAGATCGGTTTTACTATTCTCTCCATGACCATCTCGCTGGTGGCCGTCTTTATCCCGGTGCTGTTCATGGGCGGGATGCTGGGACGGTTGCTCCATGAATTTGCGGTGACCATCAGTGTGGCCATTCTGATTTCAGGGGTGGTGTCGCTGACCCTGACCCCCATGCTGTGCAGCCGTTTTCTCCGTTCGCCGAAACAAGAGCAGCATGGCGCCTTGTATAATTTCATGGAGCGTTTTTTTGACGGCTGGCTGCGTCTCTATGAAAGGTCGCTTTCGGCAGTGCTCAGATATCGCCGGGCAACCCTCCTTTTTACCGTGGCAACCACCTTTGTCGCGGTCTGGCTCTTTACCCGGATGCCCATGGGGCTCCTGCCGCCTGACGATATTGGCGCCCTGCGTGGCATATCCGAGGGTGCCCAGGGCGCCTCGTTTGAAGAGATGAAGCGGAATCAGTTGAAGCTGGTGGATATCGTCCTGCAGGAGCCCAATGTTGAGGCCTTTATGGCCTCGGTGGGGGCCAGTGGCGGAACCCGGGTCGGTTCCAACACCGGCTTCATGTTCATTAAACTGAAACCGCGCCACGAACGGGAGCTCAGTGCCGACCAGATCATTCAGAAACTCCGGCCCAAGGTTATGAGTGTACCGGGAATCAATTTGTTTCTGCAGAACCCGCCGCCCATCCAGCTCGATACCACCTCGTCCAAGGCCCAGTACCAGTTTGTCCTGCAAAGTCCTGACACCGAAGAGTTGTACCGCCAGGCCACCGCCTTTGAGACGCAGATTCGCCATCTGCCCATGCTCCAGGATGTGACCAGCGATCTGCAGATCAAAAACCCGGAGCTGACCCTGGAAATCGACCGTGACCGGGCGGCAAGCCTCGGGGTCACCGCCCAGCAGATTGAGGACACCCTCTACCTGGCCTATGGTTCCAGGCAGGTCTCCACCATCTATTCGCCCACCAATCAGTACAAGGTGGTCATGGAGCTTGATCCCCAGTATCAGAAGGATCCGGCGGTGCTTGCGGCGCTTTTTGTGCGCTCGGATACTGGCCGGATGGTGCCGCTTGCTTCCCTGGGCAAGATGAAACAGGGGCTTGGGCCGCTGACGGTCAACCATCTGGGCCAGATCACGTCCGTGACCCTTTCCTTCAATCTCAAGCCGGGCATCCCCTTGGGTGAAGCGGTTTCTGCCATCGAAGAGGAGGCGCGGGGGCTGCCGGATGAAATCTCCACCAGTTTTCAGGGCACGGCCCAAGCCTATCAGCAGTCCACCAAGGGACTGGCGCTGCTGCTGGTGCTGACTATTCTGGTGATCTACATCATCCTTGGCATCCTTTATGAAAGCTATATCCACCCCCTGACCATTCTCTCAGGCCTGCCTTCCGCCGCCATCGGGGCCCTCTTGACCCTGCTTGTCTTCGGCAAGGAGCTGAACCTCTACTCCTTTGTCGGCATCATCATGTTGGTGGGCATTGTTAAGAAAAACGCCATTATGATGATCGACTTTGCCCTTGAGGTGCAGCGTAAGGAGGGTAAAGCTCCGCTGGAGGCCATCTTCCAGGGCTGTCTGGTGCGTTTCCGGCCAATCATGATGACCACCTTTGCGGCGCTCATGGGAACTCTACCCATTGCCCTTGGCATCGGTGCCGGGGCGGAGGCCCGCCGTCCCCTGGGATTGGCGGTGGTGGGTGGCCTGCTGTTGTCACAGCTTCTGACCCTCTACATTACCCCGGTGATTTATTATTATTTGGATCGAGTCCAGTCCTGGGGCATTGAACGGTTTTCTGGGTTGTTCACGACAGGAGGCAAAAGGGGCTGAGCAGTCTGCCCTTTGTCGCTGCTACCCCCTTGGAATTGCGTTCTAATTGCCAAGAGGGAAAAAGTGCGGTAGGCTGAAAAGAAATCTGTGGGCAGAGTTGTGGGTGGCATCACCGGACGCGAATTTTTCAAGATACCAAAAACAAATAGTATAATGATTATGGAAATAGCATTTATCCTGGCCAGTTATCTGATTGGGGCCGTTCCCTTTGGGCTGCTTATCGGCAGGCTTGTCGGCGCGGATGTGCGCATGGCAGGAAGCGGCAATATCGGCGCGACCAATGTGGGGCGGGTATTGGGGAAGAAGCTGGGAATCCTCACCCTGCTCTGCGATGTGACCAAGGGCTTTCTACCGGTGTGGGCTGCGGCCCATCTGCTTCCGTCTTCATCCGCAAATCGGGAACTGATCGTGGTGTCGTGCGGCCTGGCCGCCGTCGTGGGCCATATGTTTCCGCTCTATCTCCGATTTAAGGGCGGCAAAGGCGTGGCCACCGCCCTGGGAGTCTTTCTGGCCCTTTCTCCCTGGAGCATCCTGATCAGTGTGCTTGTCTTTGCTGCTGCGGTGGCCGGTTCCGGCTATGTGTCGGTGGGCTCCCTGGCTGCCTCGGGCCTGATTCCTCTCTGGCTCTGGATCATGGGTGAGTCCTCTCCCATCCTGGTGGCTGCCATTGCCATTGTCTTTCTCATCTGGTGCAAGCATAGCTCCAATGTCGGTCGACTGCTGCGGGGTGAGGAGAAGACCTGGAGGAAGGGCAAGGCATGACCAGAGAGGAGTGGCAGGCCATTGATGCGGCCCGGCAGTTATTGCATCTGGATGAGCGCGCCACCCTGGGAGAGATTAAACGGGCCTACCGGAAGATGTGCAAACAGCATCACCCCGATGCCGCTGGCGATGAGTCAGTACAGGATGCCGTTCTTATTCGTGAATTGACCCGGGGTTATGACCTGCTCATGTGCTACTGTGAACAGTTTCGCATTCCACTGGTGCCCAGCGATGGAGAAAGTATTGATCCTGAAGACTGGTGGATGGATCGTTTTGGCCGCGATCCTTTGTGGGGGGAAAAAGAAGGGAAATCTCAAAAAAAAGGATGAGCAGGATGGCAGAACAAGACAGAAGGGAACAGGAACGTTTTTCTCTCCACTTGCAGACCAAGGTCATGGCTGAATCCGGCACCGGAGCCACTCCTTTGCTTGAGTTTGTCACCGCCGATATCAGTGCAGGCGGCGCCTTCATTGAAACCAGCCGTCCTTTACCCATGGCCAGCAAGGTCCGGCTGGAGTTTTTTCTTTCTCTGGATGAGCTTGCCAAGCTGCGTTTTATCCTGGCCAGGGAAAGCCTTAAAATGTGGCAGAGTGAACGGGCCTGGGTGACCGCCACCGGGGTGGTTATTCGGGTGGAAGAAAAGGGTGTCGCGGTGATTTTTGATCAGAACTATCAGGTCTCTCCCATTAAAAGAGCGGATACACAGTCTGCCACTGGCTTAGAATAGCCGGAATATTTTCACCAAAGGATTATCCTTTGGTGAAAAGGAGGGCGGCCCACTCTTTTTGCTGCTCCTGCCGGTTCAGAGAAAATCCCAGGTTGGCAAAACAGGCGATGATATTTGTCACCTGCGGCCCGGAAAGGATGCCGGAGAGGATCAGCTGGCCGCCATTGGCGGTGAGCCTGGTAAGATCAGGGGCCAGTTCCAACAGGACGTCATGGACGATATTGGCGATCACCAGAGAAAAAGGCTCTGACAGAGAGCCCAGCGGGGTGATTGCGACTTCCATGATCCCCTGCAGGTTGTTGCGGACGCAGTTTTCCGATGCTGCCGAGACGGCCTCAGGGTCGTTGTCGATGGCCATGACCCTGGCGGTGCCGAACAGGCCCGCGGCCATGCCCAGGATGCCGGTGCCGGTGCCCACGTCAAGAACGCTGATGGCGGAGCGCCCGGCGAGTGCATCCCGCAGAAGCTGCAGAGAAAGGCTGGTGGTGGCGTGATGGCCGGTGCCGAAGGCCATGCCTGGATCCATGACGATCACCTGTTCATCTTCTTTTCCATGATACTCTTCCCAAGTGGGGGCGATGACCAGTCCCGGAATAATGGCGAAGGGCTTGAAGTGTTCCTTCCAGGTGGCCGACCAGTCCTCGTCCTTAATAAAGGTGGTGGTCATGGTGGGCACCGCGACTTCAAAGATCTCTGCCAGTTCCTGCAAATAGCCGGTGAGCTGCTTGATGATCCCTTCAGTCTCTTCCTGATCGGCCTGGCTTTTGTCAAAGTAGCCGTTGATCAGAGTCGTCTCTCCCGGTTGATCCACGGTCAGCTCTACCCCCGCATCGCTTATTCCCATCATGAAATCTTCAATGGCATCGGTTAAGGCCGGATTGGTGTGAATGGCAATCTTGAGCCACTGGCGGGGCTGGGTTGACGATGAGGTCATGGGGTGGTTCTCCTGCGTAGAAGGCGGATTCTTTGTTTAGATCAAATTTTTTTATTAATACTATCAGTGATATTTCTTGACAAGGTCTTGCTAGCTGTTATTTTTTCATCATTATAAATAAAATATGAGAAGAACTCTGAATTTAAAAAAAGGCAGATTTCATGGAACACACCATACACTTTTTACCCGATGATATCCGTGTCAAAGTAACGCCTGGAGAAAATTTACTCACCGCCGCTGCTGCGGCCGGGGTTTATATCCATGCCTATTGCGGCGGAGAAGGGGTCTGCGGGAAGTGTAAGGTGCACCTCGAACAGGGTGAAGTGGAGTGCGATCCTGCCTCCACTCTCAAGCAGGCCGACTATGACAATGGCATTCGGCTGGCCTGTAAAACCAGGGTGCTTTCCGATGTGACGGTGCGTATTCCCGATACCATCACATCAGACGGCAAGGCCCTGAAACGGGAGCCCAAGACCACGAGAGCCATCTCGGCCCGCTCCATGGAAGCCCTGGTCGGCACCTGGAAGATCGACCCGCCGGTGCGGAAATTGTTTCTCAGGCTGCCGCCGCCAACCATCGATGATAATATCTCCGATATGCAACGGTTGATGCGGGGCATTAAGATTGCCCTACCTGAGAGTCCCGAGCCCAGCTATGACCATCCCCAGCTGATTCGAGAGCTGTCCGGACTTCTGCGCGAGGCGGCCTGGGAGGTCACGGTTATCCTCCTGCACGGCAAGGGCTCCAGTGAGCCGGACCGGATTATCGCAGTGGAGCCGGGAGACAGCACCGACCGCCTGTATGGTCTTGCCGTTGATATCGGCACTACCACGGTGAACGGGGTTCTCATTGATCTGAACAGCGGCGAGGTCATCGCCGAAGGATCAGGGTACAATTCCCAGATCGGCTACGGCGAGGACGTCATCTCCCGGATGATCTATGCCGCCCGGCCCGGCGGGCTGAAGGGCCTCCAGGAAAAGGTGGTCTATACCATCAACGGGATCATTGAGGAGATGTGCCGCAAGATGATCATCAGCCCCAGTGATATCAGCTATATCATGACTGCCGGCAATACCGTCATGGCCCATCTCCTGCTCGGCATCAACCCCCGCTATATCCGTGAGGCTCCCTATGTGCCCAGCGTCAGCCAGTTCCCGCTGACCAAGGCGGCGGATCTTGGGATCATGGCCCATCCATCGGTGCGGCTCTTCCTCTATCCTTGCATCTCCTCCTATGTGGGCGGCGATATAGTGGCTGGCGCCCATGCCTGCCAGATGCATAAGAGCGAGCAGATTTCCCTGTTCATTGATATCGGCACCAATGGTGAGATTGTCGTTGGGAATCAGGACTGGATGGTCTGCGCCGCCTGTTCTGCCGGTCCGGCCTTTGAGGGGGGCGGTATCAAGCACGGAATGCGGGCCAGCCAGGGCGCCATTGAGAATTTTCATATTCATTCCGAGACCTATGACCCGATGATTGTCACCATCGGTCAGACAAAAGCCCGTGGTATCTGCGGCTCCGGCCTGATCTCCATCGTCTCTGAGCTGCTTGAGGCAGGCGTCATTGATCAGCAGGGAAAATTCAACCGTGAGCTGGATCATCCCCGTATCCGTGAGGGCGCCGACCGCTGGGAGTATGTGCTGGCCTGGGGACGGGATTCCATGACCGGAGAGGATGTCGTGATTACCGAGGTGGATCTGGACAACCTGATGCGGGCCAAAGGGGCCATGTATGCCGGCTATCAGACCCTGCTTGAGTCTGTGGGCCTGGGGTTTGGTGATCTCGACCGGATTCTTCTGGCCGGAAACTTCGGGGCCTATATCGATCTTGAACGGGCCATTCGTATCGGTCTGCTGCCGGATATAGAGCGGGAACGTTTTTACTATCTCGGCAACGCCTCCCTCCTCGGCTGCCAGATCAGCCTGCTCGATCATCACCGTTTTCGGGGGCGGGTTGAGGTGCGTAAACTCATGACCAATATTGAGTTGTCGGAAAGTCCTGATTTTATGAATCATTATGTTGCAGCACTCTTTTTGCCGCACACCGATATGAGTCTTTTTCCGTCGGTGAAGCAGAGATAAGGGCGGGTCAGTTGCGTCTGGTGCAGTGGGAGGCCCTGTCTTGACAGAGTCTTGAATAATGGGTAGAAAATAAAGGTTTTGTGAATATTTATTATTGTTACAAAAATAACCAGAAGCGATAAGGAGAACAGCATGTCACAGAAAGTAATGGCGATTGCCGAAAGTATTAATATCATGGGGAAACGCAGCGGCACTGCCATGAAAGAGCGGATTGCCGGTCCGGTTCAGGAGATGGCTAAAGAAGAGGCAGCGGCCGGTGCTTCCTACCTTGATCTTAACATCGGCCCCGCCCGTAAAGACGGGGTTGAGCTGATGCCCTGGATTGTGCAGACCGTGGAGTCCGTGGTTGACATCCCCCTTTGTCTGGACACCACCAATATGGATGCCATGACCGCCGGTTTCAAGGTGGTGAAGAATAGAGAGCTGGCGATTATGAACTCCATTTCCGCCCAGCCCGAGCGGATGAAGAACCTGATTCCGGTGGCGGCCGAGGCTGGCTGCAATGTCATTGCCCTGCTCTGGGGACCTGATGGCATGCCGCGTGATTCCAATGAACGTGCCGCCATGGCCGTTGATCTGATGATGGCCTTGAGTGAGGCCGGGATTCCCAATGAGAAGATGCTCTTTGATCCCATCGGCACCCCCATCACCCTGGGCGCCGACCAGATCGCCTCCGGCCTTGAGTTTATGATGATGCTGGCAGATATAGCGCCGGGAGCTGGTTCCACCGTCGGACTTTCCAATGTCTCCAACGGCGTGGCCGAGCACCTGCGCAAATATCTGGATCGGACCTATCTGATCATGCTGATGAAATACGGCATCAGTACTGCCATCGTCAATGCCTATGATACCGAGCTCATGTCCATCTGCAAAGGCGAACGGCAGAGCCATGTGGATATGGTGCACGCGATGATGGACGGCGATGATCCCGATTCATCAACCTTGAAAGACGAGGCCCTGCAGCATTATAAGACCTACAAGGTACTCTCTGGTCAGGCGGTGTTCTCCGAGTCCTGGCTTGACCTGTAAAAGCTGATTGGCATCATTCCTGTTGTCCCCGAACCCCATAGCTTTGCTAAGGGGTTTTGGTTTTTTAGAGACCGTAAATGCCTCAAGCAAAGTCTTTTCCTTGCTTGAGGCATTTACGGTCTCTAATGCCGCGCCCACGAAACAGCAATTTTTTCGGCTGTTTCATGGCGTGGCGCGCAGCAAATTTGCTCTGCTGTAGATCATACAAGGAGGTCTAAACCATGCGGTGCCCCCCATCACATCATATCGTCTATGGAACCCTGCACGACTATTTGACAGGTGAGGAGCTGGTGGATACCGATGACGAACGTACCCGGCAGGATCTGGCCCGCATGATGGTGGAGGAAAAGGGCTATGCCAAGGAAGATCTTGAGCCCCGCCGCTGTATTGAAACCCTCTTTGCCACCGAGTTTGTGCGCTCCAATATAACGCTTACGGTCAGCCTGGAGGGAAAACGGATCATGGTGATCCGCTATGCCCCTGGTTCTCTCGTTAGCCGTGAGCGTTCGGCCATTGCCGCAGCCCGGGTAATGGAAGAGGAATATCAAATCCCTCTGGCGGTGGTGACCAATGGCCGGGATGCAGAACTCCTTGATACCACCAATGGTAAAGTCCTGCAAACCGGCATGGCGGCCATCCCCGATTGCCGAAAGGCGCGGGAGCTTCTGCCTGGTCTGGTCTTTCGTGAGCGGTTGGATGATACCAAGCGGGAACGGGAGCTGCGGATTCTTAATGCCTTTGATGTGGAAATCTGCTGCCGGAAATAAGGTTTGTGCTGCTTTGGAATCGAGGGGTTTGTGTAATGGAAAATAGTTCTATCCCCTTTTCATTCAATTGTTTCATTAAATTAAAAAACCCCGCTGCCAAAGGCATGCGGGGTAATGGGGTGCGATACTTAAGAAATGTGTTGCTCGGCTTACTTTTTTCTCCGATGGGCGGCAGCCAGACCGGCTATGCCGGAACCTAAAAGCAGCAAGGCTCCAGGCAGGGGGACAGGAGCGGCAGCAGTTGTGATTTGTATATATGCAGGAGATCCACCTTCAGCACTGCCAAAAGTAACCCCTGAATAACCCGTATATGAAAAGCTGTAATCAGCCGAAAGTGGGCTACCATCAAGGCGTGTATTCTTGAAGATGTCAGTTATGGTGAAGTTTTTCCAGCCCAGCCCATTAGATTGTAGCACAGTTCCAAAGCCAGTTGTAGCAACATCATCACGACTGCCCCAGGTGCTGAGAACATTATAATTAAGTGTTGCGGAGAGGATATCGTCATTAAAGATCGTAGCAATGGATGACAAGTCAAAATGTAACGAAGTATTAGCCATGTTGCCATTTCCAGGCTCATAAGAATGATAGACTGTATTGGGATTAGCACCGACCTCCGACCAGCTACCATTGCCCCAATAAGACGTATACCGATGTGAGACAACATCTCCAGCATTCTCTACATAAATGTTATACGTAGAGGCAAGCGCTGATTCAGTCATCAGCATTAATCCAACAATCCCTGCAATTTGTAAAACCTTTTTCATTTTCCGTCCTCCATAGCATTAGTCATAAGAACAACGAACGTCCCCGAAAATGAGGAGCCCGCCCTGCCCAAACCGTTTTGAAACCTCTTTATCTTTACACTTGGCCTGATTTATGAAATGATCAACCTCGTCTGCAAAATGCTAACCCGTCAAATCAATACATAATACCCTAATGAAAATATAATAAACAAACTACATCGTAATTTTTCACTATACAATACGGAAAAAGTATGATTTTTCATTTAGTTGCATAAGCAATAATTGAAAGCAAGAGACTTGGAAAAATTTTTTATTTCAGTCTGGAAATAAAAAAATAACCTGAATGACAGAAAATGGTTCTGTGTTAATGTTCCATCTTTTCTAATGTGTATAGCATCAATATCTGGAGGAGCCCTTGCGTGCTGAAGTGCGGAAATTGACCGCAGCTGAAGAATTCGAGACAGAGGAGCGCTGCCCCGCATCCTGGAGGTCGCCAATGACTCTGGTGACGAGTTTGTGTCCATTGCTCGCGCGACGGTTGAGGCGGGAGTGACGACGGCGTTACACTGCTTGAAGGGGATTGCCGAGAGATATCTGATTGTTGCCGGCGTTGGCCGAGTAGAGCTCGGGGAAAATGAGATTATTGAAGTCTCTGTTGGCGATGTGGTAAGAATTCCACCGGAGACTCCTCAGCGCATAGCCAACATCGGTGCTGACGAGCTTGTTTTTTACTGCATCTGCACACCGCCGTTTACTCAGGAGTGCTATGTGTCTCTTGAAGAGTCCCGCCCTAACCCATTGAAAAGCATATGAAAGAGAAGAGGGGACGGGGTTGTGTTGCTGTCCTGGATTATCTCCAGTGTTCTTTTGGCAATCAGGTTTTGGGGTGCTAAACTGAATCGGTATAAGAATGAAATGACAGAAAAGCTGAAAATTGAATTTCTCGATCATCTGGTCTTGACAGTCGCTGATATTGTCAGGACTTGTTCCTTTTACACGCAGGTCCTTGGAATGCAGGAGGTTACCTTCGGTGAAGGCAGGAAGGCATTACAGTTTGGGACGTATAAAATAAACCTGCATCAATACGGGAGAGAGGTTGAGCCAAAAGCACAGTGTCCGATGCCGGGCTCGGCTGATCTGTGTTTTATAACTTCGACTCCGCTGGAGGATGTGGCTCACCATCTTCAGGCGTGTGGAGTTGATATTCTGGAAGGGCCCGTGCAAAGGACTGGAGCGCGAGGCACGATAGACTCGATTTACCTTCGCGATCCGGATGGAAATCTCATCGAGTTGTCAAATTACGGAGAATCCAGTCAGAAAAGTAGAGAAGAAATTTCCTAAACTCCATGGGTTGGGAATGGTCACTGCTTGAGAATGGCCTGCCCAAAATCCCTGCTTTTTTTCCATCTCGAACCCATCTGAAAAAAACCTGCTGCCAGCTTAAGAAGTGCCGGAAACAGTTGGTCCCAGTCGTTGCATAATCGAGGCTATGGCCTGATCTTCTGTGGCAAAAATATTATGCGTACCAATGACCTTGAAGAGTCCGGTGGACCGCATCACATCAAGGATCTGCTTTTTCATACCCGAGAAAACAGGATTTACCCCCGCTTCCCGGAGCTGAAGCACCAGACGATGCAGCAGCTCCTCGCCCGATGAATCAATATAGTTTATGGCATCTCCCACCACCAGTAGATATTTCGCCTCTTTGTGATCAGCCACAGCAGCCAGCACCGCATCCTCAAAATGGGCGACGTTGGCGAAATAGAGGGAGCCGTCAAAACGGATGGCCGTAAACTGGGTTGAGGTCACCAGCAGGGGATTGACCTGGATATCACGCAAGGTTCCATCTTCGTGGCGACCAAGAATAGCCACCCGTGGAGCCATGGTGTGATAAAGGTACAACCCCAGAGCCAAGATTGTTCCGGTCATAATCCCCTTATCCAGATGGGGGGCCGCGATCAGGGTTACAATAAAGGTCACCAGGGCGACAATCCCATCGGGGCGACTGGCCTTCCAGGTATGCTTGAGTGCCTGGGGGGTAATGAGGCCTGCGACTGCCAGCAAGATAATAACAGCCAGGACAGCCTTGGGAAGATGATATAAATAGGGGGTCAGAAAAAGCAGGGTGGCTGCCACAAAGACACCATTGAAAACCATGGCAAATCCAGTTTTGGCTCCTGCCTGCATATTGATCGCTGAACCAGTGAATGATCCGCAGGCCGGATAGGCTTGAAACAGAGAACCGCCGATGTTAGCCAATCCCTGACCGATCAACTCCTGATTGGGGTCAATGCGCTGTTTATCCTTACTAGCCATGGCTTTGGCCATGGAGATGGACTCCATAAAGGCCACCAGAGCAATAACCAGAGCAGCTGTGAAGAGCTGCATGATCGCATCAAGATTCAGGGTGGGGAAACTAAACGAGGGGACTCCGGAGGGAATTTTCCCGACCACATCGCCGCCACTAACTAATATCATTTCGCCATGTTCAAGCTTCTTGATGTGCCATTGGCGACTTTCCGTTTCAACATCATCTGGAACCTGGCCAAACTGATATAAAGGCTGACTTTTAATGTCTCCTGCTTTACCACGAACAAAACGCAACAGATGAACTTCATGAAGGAGTTTTTTGTCTTCCGTCTTCAGGGTTTCGATTTCAAGAAGTAATAAATCGATTTTGTACCCCAGATCAGCCACCATTCGGGCGTCATGTTTTTTTTCAGCCTGGCGCAACTCGGTGGAAAATTTTGTGAGATCTATGGAATGGGCAACAATCTGCTGATGCACATTATCATACTTGTTAACCAGTTCACTGGCTGTTGTTGTATGAATGGCGGATGGTGGGGCGCTGCATTTCTGTTCATACCCGGAAAAATAACTGACTGCAGTGGTAACAACAACGGCGATCAGCACACTTGCTTTGGCCAAAGCCGGTATTTTTTTTAAGGTCAGCATCAGAACCAGGCCAAAACAGGACATGGCCACGGTGGGCAGGTGTGTCTGGGGCAGATAGGCCAGCATCTCCCAAATATCTTTGAGGAAAAAATCGCTGCGCCCCTTGGGGATTCCCAGGAGCATGTCCAATTGAGACAAGCCGATAATAATGGCGGCGGCGTTCATAAATCCAAGAATAACAGGATGGGAGACGAAGTTTACGATGTTGCCAAGTTTGATTACTCCCAGACTAAACTGAATAAGACCCACCAGCAAAGTGAGAAGCAGGGCCAGTGCCACATATTCATCAGTGTAAGGGATGGCAAGGGGGGTGACAGCGGCAGCCGTCATGAGTGAGACAATGGCAACCGGTCCAGTGGCCAGTTGCCGGGATGAACCCCACAACGCGCCAACGATTGCAGGAATAAAGGCGGTGTAAAGACCAAAATAAAGGGGCAGGCCGGAAAGTTGGGCGTAGGCCATCGCCTTGGGGACGAGGACAAGGGCTCCGGTAATGCCGGCAATGAGGTCACTGCGCAGAATAAAAAAAGACACTGGAAACCAGGCCAGGAAAGGGAAAAATCGCACTATCATTTTATTCTTCATATACCATCCTGTCTATAAGATGAATCGTATACATAACAAAGATAGAGAATAGCTGGAATTCCTTGCTACTCTCAGGCTGTGACCACCAATACCGCACATGGCGAACGTCCGATTACATTTTCCGTCACATGTCCCAAGAGCATTTTTGCCATGCTGTTTTTTCCTTGCCCACCGACAAGAATCATATCCACCTGTTCTTTTTCTGCAAACTGAACAATAGCGTCAACGGGGTTCCCAACGAGGGCCAGCGGCTCACAGGATACCTTCGAGCCATTCTCACCAGTCCGTTGGCAGACCTCATTGACCAGTTGTTGCGCTTGTGGCAGATCAGCCGCACGTTTAGCCACGGACATAACGGTTATTCGTTGCAACGTGAGACATCGCGTTCCAATGCTCAAGACTTCCCGGGCAGCCATAACACTGTTGGGAGAACCATCAACAGCCAGAAGCACATGCACACCCTTGATAATAAAATCTTTGGGAACAACCAAGACCAAAGGAAATCCCTGGTTAATGACTTTGGTCGTCATGCTTCCCACCAGAAGTGACAGTCGGCCGGCCTTGCCATGCCGTCCCATGATAATCACATCTGCATGGTGTAATCGTGCCTGCTCAACAATGGTTTTTGCTGGGTTGCTGGTTCTTATAAATAGAACTTCAATGGTGATGCCGCTATCGTCGGCCATCTTGCGAATCTGCGACAGGTGTGGTTCTATCTCCTGTTTACGTTGAATAAGCCGGGAATGGGCGGCGCTTTGTGATTCTGCATCAATACTCACTACGTTTAAGACAATGAGGCGGGCATTACGTGCCTGGCAGATAAAGATTGCTTCCTGAATAGCCCCATCGACAAAACTGGAACCATCCGTTGCCAATAGCAAAGTCCTGGCTTCACCAAACAAACTTATTGAGTCCTGTTCCATTTTTGCTTTTCCTTTGGAGGTAGTAGGAAGTTGATTACAACTTTTTCAATTGTTTTATACCCTTTTTTACCTCACGTCCATGGCATGCTATAAGTTATTGCAGAAAAGAGAAAAAAATATGGTGTTGTTGTGTTTCTGGAAAAAGAGGACAAGGAGACAGATTAATGTTCGCATTCACCAGAATTGCAGGAAATGAATAGAGTGCAGGGCTTTGTTCCCTCGTCTCCCTTGACTTTCAACGTCGTTTCAACCACAGCGATCGTAGCGCAAAGCCGGAGGAAATGGGTGTTGCGAGGACAACTTGCGATGGTGTCGGTTATAGTTGAGAGAGTTTCGGCAAGGGAACGCCATTGTGAAACATGCCGGCCTTGAATCGTTTTGCAACATGCTCGGCGCGGTTGATCACCTTGGCAGCTGCAGCGGCCGGCAGCACTTCATGGGCTGTTTGATGAAACAGGGTTAACCAACTGTCGAAATGCTCCAGACGTAACGGCAATGCCGCATGCAGGTCAAACATATTGCCTTGGTAGCGATCGGTCTGCAAGAGCGTATTAGACCAGAAATTTTCCACTGCCTGGTGATGTGTCTTCCAGTCATGGATAGCCCCCTCTAAAATCCCCCGCAAGGTTTCATCGCCCAGGGCGCGCGCGTAAAATTTCCGCACCAGCCTGCTGATATCTTCCTCGGTGACGGTCTCAGTTTCAGTTTGGATCGTTTTCTCCTGTTCCATTGAATTCTCGAGGTGGCAAGGTGAAGAAGAGGACAAGAAAAGGTGCAGAGCCATTATTCTCAGAGCGTTGGAGTGGGGACACCCACCTGATCTGAACAAGAATGTTTTTTATCCGCCAAGTCCAAGGAACATAAAGATTTTATAGGCAAGCGCGGCCACAAGTCCGGCGGCTGGAAGTGTTAGAACCCAGGCCATCAGCATGGTTTGGGCCACTCCCCAGCGCACCGCGGACAGGCGTTTGCTGGCGCCGACACCAAAGATGCTGCCCGAGATGGTATGGGTGGTGCTCACCGGCATCCCGAAATGGCTGGTGACAAAGAGGACGATGGCGGCGGTGGTCTCGGCGGCAAAGCCGTGTACCGGTTCCAGGCGGATGATCTTGTGGCCCATGGTCTTGATGATTCGCCAACCGCCTACGGACGTTCCCAGAGCCATGACGGTGGAACAGGACAGCACCACCCAGGTCGGCACCACAGGTTCAGAAAGGATTCGACCACTGACCAGGGCCATGGTGATGATCCCCATACTTTTCTGGGCATCATTGAGACCGTGGGTAAAGGCCATGGCGGCAGCGGAAACAATTTGCAGATGGCGGAAGATCGAGCTTACCCGCCCTGGGTGTAAATTAGAAAGGGACTTGTAGATAAGGCTCATGATCAGAAAACCGAGCAGAAAGCCCATGGTCGGGGAGCCCACCAGGGGGATCAGGACTTTGCGGATAATCCCACCCCAGAGGACGGCATGGAGGCCGCCGTGGATAATGGCCGCTCCGCACAGGCCACCAATCAGGGCATGGGAGGAGCTGCTGGGGATGCCGAAGTACCAGGTGATCAGGTTCCAGATGATGGCCCCGACAATGGCGGCTAGAATGACCACCTGAAAGGCGTGCTGGTTTGAACCGAGTTCCTGGGCATAGGCCTTTTCCAGCAGGGCACGATTGGTGTTAGTTTTCTCTGCCGGTTTCAGGGTGGCGATTTTCAGGGCATTTCCGAGAGTTTTCTCGGGCAGGCTGATCCCGGTGAACCGCTCTGCCGTGTAAAAATCCGTGCGGGTGAGGATGTGGTTCAGGTCGTCCAGAAGAGCTGATTGCAAGGCAGGTACGGGGGTGGAGTCGGGGGTATAGTCAGCAAGGAGGTTCCTGGTTTCCTGCGAGCCTTGTTCCACCAGAAAACGGGAAACCGGATCAGCCTGGCTTTTCAGTTTCGTGGCGAAGGCCGCCGGTTGGTGCAGATCATTCATCTGAAAACGGGCGGTATCGACAAGGCCACTAGCCACTGTGACGGCGACATGGGTGGAAAACAAGGCTCCCAGAAAGTTCAGGCACGCCGCCATGATAATGGCGTTACGGGGGGAAAGAACCCTGGTGGAAACCACGGTGGCAATGGCGTTGGCCGTATCGTGAAAGCCGTTAATGTAGTCGAAGAGCAGGGTGAAGACGACCACCAGTACAAGAAGAAGTGTCAGGCTATGCATATTTCACGACGACGCTCTCGATGGTGTGGGCAACATCTTCACATCTGTCCACGGCGGCTTCGATCCGGTCATAAATCTCTTTCCACTTGATCACCCTGATCGGGTCTGCGTTCGGAGCGTTGATCAGGTTGGCCAATGCCCGGCGAAAGGCTCCATCGTGTTCTTTTTCGATCTGATGAATGTGTTTATAGATCCCCTGAATGTTTTCCAGGCTGGGCTGAGTTCGTAACACCCTGACAGCGTCCAGGGTGGCCTCGGTGATCCGCACCAGATGGCTCACCAAGAGTTCCATGTCCGGTCGGACATTGGCGAACTGATAAAGGGCTAGGCGACCGGTGCAGGCCTCAATGGATTCGGTGACATCATTCAGTTCACTGGACAGGGCATGCAGATCTTCCTTGTCCAGCGGGGTGACAAAGGTGGCGTCGACCAGATTGGCAAGGTTCCGGGCGACCTGGTCGGCTTCGTTCTCGATCTCTTTGATTTTTTTTGCATATTGAGCACGATTTTCGAAATCGTTAATCAACTCCTGAAAAGTTCGAGCCGCAAACAGCGCAGCCTTCGCCTGTTTTTCCAGTAATTCGTAGAAGACATTTTTTTTCTTGCTTGATCCTGGGAAACGCAAAACGTTACCTCCTTAGATACAGTGAGCGGAAATGTGGTTTCCAC
Source organism: Desulfobulbaceae bacterium (assembly GCA_009773475.1). GTDB lineage: Bacteria > Desulfobacterota > Desulfobulbia > Desulfobulbales > Desulfocapsaceae > UBA2270. The sequence goes on from WSXV01000001.1 coordinate 458,956, forward strand.
TGGAATGATTCATGTTTGAAGAAAACACCTTAAAAAAGGGATATACAAAAAGTGGACAGTTGTTATTCGAAAACTCCTCTCAGGTCATAGGGACCAGCCCCAGTAGGTCAGGAAATCATGGAACTCCCAGAGGTTTGATGCTTCTCTGGCCCAGGGTTTCAGGCTGGTATAGAAGACAACGCCAGTCTCCTGGGGCGGCCCCAGGGCCTTGTCCTCCCCGACTTTTCCATCCAGGGCCCACCAACTCATAAACAGCTGTTCCCAGAGCTTGTGACTGTTTCTGACATAGCCTTTTCTTGCACCCCTGTCTTCAAAAAAAGAACTCGTTGATCCAGCCAGCGGCAGTTGCTCCAAGGCCGACATGGGTTGCAGCGTAAGGGAGGAGGAGCCTGAGGCGGGCCTTGAGGGAACCAGACGGACATCCATGGCTCGATGGGTTTCCGAGCGAAGGGTGACCAGCAGGTGCCGGGGTTTGTCCTCTGCGGGAAGGAGGAGAAGCCCCGGCAGCAGTTCGCCGTAAACGTCCCCCGCCTCTGTCTTCCATCCCTCCGGAAAGGCATGTTTCGGTAGGTGAGAGGTCGGAATAATGGCCAGATAGCAGCCGCAGGTATGAACCAGGGTATAAAGTACGGGGCGATCCTGGGAGTCCAGTGTCACAATAACCAGGAGGCCGACATTTTTGCCGCTGGTTAGGTGACCGGGAGGAACCTCGCTGAAATGAAGCCGGTAGATAAAATTGTGGTACGCTCCAAACCGGCCCTGAAAATCAGTCTCCTGCCAATAGAGTGTCGGCTGGCCCGGATCCACTAGGGCCGCTGTGGTTCCATCGCCACTCTGGTAGAGTTGAGGAGTGCCGGGACGGTTATAGGGGGATTGATTTTCCTCCACCAGAAAAAGGGGCGCAAAATGACTGGCACGGGAGGTGTCGACAGTGGTTTGATACGTCACCAACTCACCATGAAGTTGATCCGGTCCGCGATAGCTGCCTGCACAGGAAGAAAGGAGTAGCAGCAGTCCTAAAAGTACGGGGAGATTGATACGTCCGCCGACCTTCGCATAATAGTTCTGCCTTGAAACGGATAACACCATTATGGACCCGCGCCTCTTTCTTGGATTTGTCGGTGAAGGACGTGTCGCGTCACCGCATTAAACCTCTTCCTTCGACCTCTTCTTTTTCTGCTGGGAAGAATTTTTGGCAATATACGGGACATAGCCGGAATATTCAAGCCTGACGTCTTCATCATTCTGCGAGAGGGCTTCTTTTGAAGCCGGTTTATTTCAACTGGAGTTCTCGGAATCATCCTTTTTTATTCACAGGCTGCCTACACAGTCTTGGATGAGCAGGCAGTTTCACGCCATTGGACTTGGACACTTAGCCTGCCGACTACTCTGTGGGCTTGGAATACCTGGGGTTTCTTGCGATTTCTGCAACAAGTTTTCACACCATAGTAAAAGAGTTAGCATGAATCTTTGGGGACTGGGCTGTAAGACGGTAGCAGGAGGCGGCCTACGACTGTACTCCCCGGCAGGGTCTGATCGTTCGTGGCGATATATTGTAACTGTTTGACAATAAAACGGATCATGGTAAAATGTCAAACTTGGCCTACAGGAAAAGATTTGCCAAGAATGCGTAACGGAAATGCCGGCCGCTAAAGTTGCATCAGAAACAGCAATAATGACCCGCACCAAGAGAACCTTTCAGATCCTGTTTTTTTTATGGAAGGACTTCGGCGGAGGTTAACGGACACCGAAACAGTTTTTTTATATTTCATCAGAAGGAATAGCAATGGGAGCAACAATGGGAACAGCAAGGGGAGCAGCAAAACATAGCCCGATAGACTGGACGAAAACAAGTTGGCACAATTTCACGGCCCTGCAGCAGCCGAAATGGCCGGATACAGAGGTCTACGACAAGGTGCTGGCCAATCTCTCCCGTCTGCCGCCGCTGGTTTTTGCTGGCGAGATACGGGAGTTGAAGGCGATGCTGGCCAAGGCCGTGGTTGGCGATGCCTTTTTACTTCAGGGCGGCGATTGCTCCGAAGATTTTTCACAGGTGACGGCTCCCAAGATTAGGGAAACCCTGAAGGTGCTCCTGCAGATGGCTGTTATTCTTACCTATGCAGGCGGCAAGCCGGTGATCAAGCTGGGCCGCATTGCCGGTCAGTTTGCCAAGCCACGCTCAGCGGATACGGAGATGGTCAACGGGGTGGAGCTTTCCTCGTATCGTGGAGATATGGTCAACAGCCCGGATCCCATCATGGAGGCCAGAATTCCTGACCCGAACCGGATTTTGCAGGGATATAATATGGCTGCATCCACCCTGAATCTATTGCGGGCCTATACCCGTGGAGGGTTTGCCGCCCTGCACCGGGTGCATGCCTGGAATCAGGAGTTTGTCGTCCAGTCACCCATGGGCCGTTCCTATGAACGTCTGGCCAAGCAGATCAGTCAGGCCATTCAGTTCATGGAGACCATCGGTATCGCCACCGACAATCCCCAGATCAATCAGGCCCAGTTCTTCACCTCGCATGAGGCCTTACTCCTTGGCTATGAAGAGGCCCTGACCCGTGAGGATTCCACGACCAGCGGCGGCTGGTATGACTGTTCCGCCCATATGTTATGGATTGGTGAGCGGACCCGGCAGGTGGATGGCGCCCATGTGGAATTTCTGCGCGGGGTCTTGAATCCCATCGGGGTTAAGATCGGCCCGGATTATGACCTGGATAATGTTAAGCGGTTGATCACCGCCTTGAATCCTGAGAACGAGGCAGGCCGGCTGACCCTGATTACCCGTCTGGGGATGAAAAAGGTTGAAAAGGTGCTGCCTCCCTTGCTTCGTGAGATGAAAAAAGAGGGCTTCAATATTGTGTGGAGTTGTGATCCCATGCACGCCAACACCTACACCGCTGAGTCCGGCCACAAGACCAGGAATTTTAATGATATTCTTTCTGAAATCACCTGCTTTTTCGAGACCCACTGGGCCGAGGGGACGATCCCCGGCGGGATCCATCTGGAGATGACCGGCGACAACGTCACCGAATGCACCGGCGGGGCCCGCAATATTGTTGATGCGGAGTTGGCGAACAACTACATGACCACCTGTGATCCGCGCTTGAATGCCGAGCAGAGTCTGGAAGTGGCCTTTCAGATTGCCGACATGATCAGGAGTTGAGGAGAAGAACGATTAAATATGGAGCGCGCTTGTGGTTTATAAAAAATTATGAAAGGTAGATGAAGGGCGACGGCATGCTGGAGAATGGCCATTGCCATTTGGTTCAAGGGAAGATCTGTGTTGATCTGGTTTGTCTTTTCTTTGTTTTTTCTGCTGGTTATTTTCTGAGATTTACCTCAAAAAGAGGGCTTCGACCTTGCTTATGCCAGCCCCCAGGAGCTCAAACTCAGGGGGCAATTTTTTCAGTTTTTAGCGAAAATCAGGCTGTTCCCTGGCTTTTATGCAAAGAAGGAAAACGCAATGACGCTTCGGAAAATTATTTCATTGACCATGCTGCTTTCCTTTGTCCTCTGTCTGTTCACCAGTGGTATCCTCTATATCGTTCCTGAGGGGCGGGTTGCCTACTGGGCGGACTGGCGGTTGTGGGGATTGAGCAAGACCGAATGGGGCGATTTGCACATCAATCTGGGTTTCCTATTTCTCATTGCCGGCCTGCTGCACTTCTTCTACAACTGGAATGCGGTTGCGGCCTACATGAAAAACAGGGCCCGGGAGTTCAAAGTGTTCACCGCCAGCTTTAATGTCGCCCTGGTCCTGATTCTGGTGGTGGGGTTTGGCACCTACTGGAAGATTCCACCTATGTCCATGGTGTTAAATTTTGGCCATTCTTTCAAGGATGCAGCGGCCAAAAAATACGGCGAACCGCCCTATGGCCACGCCGAGTTGTCTCCTCTGGTTTCTTTTTATCGGAAAACCGAGATCGATCCGGTCAAGGCCAGGCAACTCATGGGGAAGGCTGGGATTATTGTTAAGGATGAGAAACAGGCCGTGGCCGCCATTGCAGCCCAAAACAAGATGACCCCCAAGGCCCTGTTTGACATCATCAGGCCTGCCTCAACGGTGGTGGAAGGTGCTGCTCTTACCTTTCCGGATGCGCCGATGCCAGGGTTTGGCAACAAGACCCTGCAAGAGATCTGCACCATCTATACCCTTCAACCGGCCAGAATTATTCAGGGGCTGTCCAGGGGAAATATCTCTGCCCGGCCGGATCAGACCATTCGCGAGATTGCCGGGTCAGCCAAAATGGAGCCTTCCGCCCTTTTTGCCATCCTCCATCGTCTAGCCACTGAGCCTACTCCGTAAATGATTTCCGGTCGGAATCAGAGAGGATCTGATTGGTCTTCGATGGTACCCGCTTGCCATGCCTAGGTGACTATCAACCAGAGAAGCTGCAGGCTGGCCAGGGCATAAATACCTGCGACCACATCGTCCATCATGATGCCGATACCGCCGTGAATACGACGGTCAAACCAGGAACAGGGGAAGGGTTTGACGATGTCAAAGGCACGGAACAGGAAGAAACCCAGGAGCCATGCCGCCCAATGGTCGGGGGCCAGGGTCAGGGTGATGAACATGCCCAGAAACTCGTCAATGACGATGGGGCCGGCATCGGGTTGATCGAGGATTTTCTCCGCCGACCCCGAGACAAAAAAACCAAGCACGAATACCAGGGCCAGCATCAGCAGATAGGCGGGGATGCTGAGATGGCGGAGAAAAAGCCAGGGGACAATGGCGGCCAGGGAGCCCCAGGTACCAGGGCAGATCGGCAGTCTGCCCGTATAAAATCCAGTCGCCAGGGCAACAATTACTCGATCCATCCTCTCTCCTTGCTTGTTCTATCCCTTGAGTCCAGCCATTGCAGGAGCGCAGGGCTGATGATAAGCCGCTTGTGCCGCCATTGGGATTGAGACGTGGGCTCTTAGTCGTCGGATTTCTGTCTTCTGTCTACTTCTTTCTGATTTCCAGTCACCGCATTGTACACGGCCTGCAGAGGAACCTGCGCGGATACGGCGATTTCTCGGCATGCCTCATATTCCGGATATATCCTTGGGCCGACCGGCGTATGGACCTTCTTGGCCACAATCTTTCCCCATGGGGTCTCCACCAGCACCTGCTCTCGTTGGAGGGTCAGCCGCGATTCGGTGCGGAAGCGCAGGCCAATGGCCGTGGTCTCGGTCAGGATTGTCTGTTTCAGCGGCATCCCTTGAGCCGGTTGGCAGACGACGCGCAGCAGCTGACCAGGGCGTCCTTTCTTCATCAGCATCGGGGTCAGGCTGACATCGAGGGCGCCTTGTTTCAGCAGGAGCTCACAGAGATAGGGGAAGCCTTCACTGTTCCAGTCGTCAAGGTGGGTCTCGATGATCTCAACGCTTTGGGCCTCTTGGCATTCCGCTGTTGCCTCCCCAATAATCAGGCGCAGCAGGTTGGGTTGCCGGTTGGCAAGCTCGTGACTTCCGGCGCCATAGCTGGTGCTGGCGATGGTCATGTCCGGCAGCGGCCCGAAATTTTGACAGAGGCTGGTGAGCAGAGCGGCCCCGGTTGGGGTCACCAATTCCTGAGAGAGATCCACCGCGTACACCGGTACCCCGGTGAGCAACTCACAGACGGCGGGGGCGGGCAGCGGCAGGCGGCCATGATCGCAGTCGATAAAGCCGTGTCCCCATGGCAGCGGCGAACTGATCAGGCGATCTATGCCCAGGTGATGGAGGCCAACCACAACCCCCACCACGTCGATAATAGTATCGATTGCCCCGATTTCATGAAAGTGGATGGTATCGACGGGCAGCCCATGAACCTTGGCCTCGGCTTCGGCCAGATTTTGAAAGACCATACTCGCCCGGTCAACAATGGCTGGCATAAGGGGGCTGGCGTGCAGGATGTCAAGAATAGCGGCAAGGTTGCGAAATTGCTGATTGGCCCTGGCGCTGATCGTGACCTTGGTGGCCTTCATGCCTGAGGGCCTGGTGGTGGCGATGGTGAGATCAAAGGGGCCGATATTGAGTTTGGCCAGTTCCTGGCGGAGGAGATTTTCGTCAAGCCCTGCATCGAGCAGGGCGGCCAGAAACATGTCGCCGCTGATGCCGGAAAAACAGTCGGTATAGGCGATCTTCATGGTTTTTTGAAAGATTGGCTGGAAGTGGGGAGGGAGAAAAATTTCACCGCTGAATCAAGAGCTGGATTCTTAGGGGCCGTTTAAAAATAACCATTACATTCTTGTCCATTTTTTTACGGCCCCTTATGCCGCTTACGAAGTGAGGATGTTATAGTTATTTCTTTACGACGGCTTATTGGCTGGTGAGCATAAGGCCGGGTGTCAAGGGATGGCCGCAGAGATACGCCTCGACCGTCATCCGTTTCTTTCCCTCCGGCTGGATCTCTTGAATGAGCAGGCAGTCTTTGGCGGTGGCGATGAGCAGGCCTTGCTGGTCGGCCAGGATAAGGGTGCCGGCAGGATAGTCGCTTTCTTTGTGGACAACCTCAGGGGAAAAAAGCCGAAAACGCTGACCGTTGATAAAACTGTAGGCCGCCGGCCAGGGATCGAGGCCGCGAACCATCCGATGCAGTTCAAGGGCAGGCTTGTGCCAGTTCAGGCAGCCATCCTCCTTGGTCAGCGGTGGGGAGGAGGTGGCCAGGTTGTGGTTCTGCTCAATGGGGAAAAGTCGGCCCATTCGCAACAGGTCAAGGGCCTGGGTTAGGGTGGTTCCTCCCAGATCGGCAAGTTTAGCGAAAAGGCTGCCTGCCGTCTCGTCATCGGTGAGCGGAATGGCCGCTGCCAGCAAAATATCACCGGTATCCATGTCCGCATCCATCTGCATGATGGTGACGCCGGCTTCACTGTCACCCTTGATGATGGCCCATTGGATAGGGGCTGCTCCCCGGTGCCTGGGCAAAAGCGAGCCATGGATGTTGATGCAGCCTAAAGGGGGAAGTGTGAGAATGGCCCTGGGAAGGATGCGGCCATAGGCGGCAACGACAATCAGGTCCGGGTTGTACCCCTTGAGCGTGTCGAGAAACTCCTCTGTGCGGATCTTGGTCGGCTGCAGCACCGGAATTCCGGCTTGTTCCGCAGCCAGTTTTACTGGTGGCGGGCTCAGCTTTTTGCCTCGACCCTTGCGGCGATCAGGCTGGGTGATGACGGCGACGACCTGGTCAGGCCCATCCAACAGTTTGTGCAAGGCCGGCACCGCAAAATCGGGTGTGCCCATGAAAATGATGCGAAAGCTCTTGTTTGGCATCTCTACGCCTCGGTTGGTGTTTCTTTTTCGGCCAGCATCTTATGAACCTTTTTTTTGTACAGGGCGCGTTTCAACATGCTCAGATGATCAATAAAGAGGATGCCGTTCAAGTGATCAATTTCATGCTGAAGGACAACGGCAAAGCGGTCTTCAGCGGTGATCTCCTTTGCTTCTCCGGCCAGGTCCTGAAATGATACTGTGACTTTTTGGAAACGTTTGACATTGGCCGTCAGATCCACGACGCTCAGGCAGCCTTCTTCATCGACCTGGTGTCCTTCATGGCCGATTATGCGAGGATTGATCATGACCATGGTCTTTTGAGCATGCTCAAGTTTACTCACATCGACAATAATCAACTGGATGGATTCGCCGACCTGGGGCGCGGCAAGGCCGATGCCGGGGGCATCATACATGGTCTCGGTCATGTCCTTGACCAGTTCTTCAAGGCCTGCATTGAAATCAGTTACAGGTTTTGCCTGCTGACGAAGGACGGGATCAGGAAATTCTAAAATTGTACGTATGGTCATAAGGTAAAAGGTGTTCGTTGAGTTTCTTGAAAAACCTTTTTCGCAAGAGAACAGAAGAAGGCCCCATATTTTTTTCAATAAATATAATACAGGGTGTGGGTTTGTGCCATAGATGAATGTTGCGGATGATTATAATGCATGGGCTTCGGGCAGTTGTTTGGTAAGCTCGTTTTTGGGTGGATATCTTTTAAACCAGGAGTTTCGGTCAAGTGGCAAGGTGCTTATGATTCTTCGGGTTGCCCCACTGGAAAGAGCGAAGAATCAAAAAACTACTGTTCCCCATTGTTGGGTTCATGGTATAAATTGGGTGAATTCTTGACTTCCTGCCCTTGCTAGTGAGGGTATAAATTTGGGTGGCCCGCTAATTTTAGTGAGATGACTAATTCTACTTTGTCATATTGTCTCACCGTCGTATCCGGCAGCCCTTTAACCCCCCTAAATCCCCCTTAAATCAGGGGGGAGACATTTTCCCCGACCACCCCTTCCCCTCCTTATCAAGGAGGGGAAGGGGTGGTCGGGGTTAGGGGTGGTTGAGTGGTTGCCATTTAAGGTAATGTGACAAAGTAGAACTCAGCAAAATGCACCGGAGCCTGTTTTTGCGGTATCTCTTCCATTTGTCCGGAGTCATGCCGCCCTGATTGGTTTTAGGGAATTTTCAAAGTGGCCCGACCCTAACCTTACCAATATCCCCTTTCTGTGAACCTGGAAGATTACGCTTCATCGGTCACACAACATTGTCCTCTTTAAAAATATCTTGAAACATCAACACTTCCCTCTTTTTAGCCGCCCCAATCAGCCGCCCCAGGCTTCCCATGGCGGACACAGTCCGATTCTGCCTCTGCCAGGATCACAGGCCGAGTGCATCAGTCGCGGCTGGGATTCTGTGGATGTGGTGCTTGTCACCGGGGATGCCTACATCGATCATCCTTCCTTTGGCATCGCCCTTATTGGCCGGTTGCTGGAAAGTCATGGCTACCGGGTGGCCATCCTCGCCCAGCCCCGATATGATCGCCTGGATGATTTTCTGCAGTTCGGCCCGCCCCGCCTTTTTTTCGGGATCAGCGCCGGCAACCTGGATTCCATTGTCGCCAATTATACCGGTAACGGCAAGGTCCGTGCTGAGGATGCCTACTCGCCGCACGGCAGTCCCTGGCGTGATGGTGAGCAGGGCCGGAAGAATCGCTACCGGCCTGATCGTGCCAGTCTGATCTATGCCAATCTTGCCCGTGCCGCCTGCAAGGATGTTCCCATTGTTCTGGGCGGGGTGGAGGCTTCGCTGCGCCGCTTTGTTCATTACGATTATCAGCAGAAGATGCTGCGTGGTTCGCTGTTGACCGATGCCAAGGCCGATCTGCTGATTTATGGCATGGGGGAACGGGCCGTGGTGGAGGCTGCCGGCCGGTTACAAGCAGGCCTGGGGTTAGACGGGATCGCCGGGAGCTGCGAACGGCTGACCCCGGCACAATTTGCGACCCGACTTCCAGAACCTTCGGCCAAGGGCAATGACGCTTGCTCTATCCTGCCTTCCTGGGAGGCCATCCAGCAGGATTCGCGCCGGTTTATGGAGGCCGAGCAGATGATTGATGCCCATGCCCGGGGGCGTCTGTCCGCTCTGCTTGCCCAGCATCAGCAGAGCGCCTGGGTTGTCCAGCATCCTGCAGCGGAGCCTTTGTCAACGGCCGAGCTGGATCACATGTACGAGCTGCCCTACAGCCGTAAGCCGCATCCGGCAAGTGTCGATGTGCCGGCCTACCGGATGATCTGCCATTCGCTGACCATTGTGCGCGGCTGTTCCGGGAACTGTTCTTTTTGTTCGATTACCCGCCATCAGGGACCCACTATCAGCAGTCGCAGCCCTGAGTCGATCTTGCGCGAGGTCAGGCTGGTCAGTGGAATGGATAATTTTACCGGGGTGATCACTGATCTGGGTGGACCCACCGCCAATCTCTATGGAACCAGTTGCAAGATCGGTTCCTGTCCCCGCCATGATTGCCTCTACCCCAAGCTCTGTCCCAATCTGCAGGTGGACGAGGAGGTCTTCCTCAAGCTTCTGGCAGACATTGAAGGGATGGAAGGGGTGAAACATGTCTTTATCTCCTCAGGACTGCGCATGGGGCTGCTACTCAAGACTCCGCGCCTGCTCCGGGAGCTTATCCGCAGTCATACCCCGGGGACGATGAAGATTGCGCCAGAACATACCGAGGACGCGGTGCTGAGACTGATGCATAAGGAGTCCCATCAACTGCTGATTGAATTTCTCCAGCTTTGCCGACAGGTGGCAAAGGAGTTGGGGAAACGAATCATCTTTACCCCCTATCTGATTGCCTCCCATCCCGGCTGCACGGCCGTCGCTACGGAGGCCATGACCGGAAAGCTACTGGCTCTTGATCTGCCGGTCAAACAGTTCCAGGACTTTACCCCGACCCCTGGAACCTTGTCGACGGCGATGTATGTCACCGGTCTGGATCGGGACACGAATCAGCCCATCCCGGTTGCCCGCAACCAGTCGGAGAGGAAAAAGCAGCGTGGTCTGCTGGAGAGACAAATGAAGCCTTCTGGCCGACCCGGAAGTGAGAAAGCGGCGGTTCGCAAGGATTTTGGGAAGGGAAAGAAGAATAAGTCTTGAGATGGAGGATCTGGTATGTGTCAGGAAGTAATGAAAAATTGTAGTTGCGGCAAGGAGAAAGCCTCTTTTCATCTGCGTGATAATGTGATGAGTCAGGAGGTGATTGAACGTCTGTTCTGTCCCGCCTGTTCCGGGACGGTAGCCATTGAGGAGGAACGGATGGTGGCGGATAACGGCTGGGTGATCGAATATGATATGGATCTGGCCCGGATGTATGCCATTGCCAAATTAGGGCTGGAGCCGGCGCAGGTGCAACCCGGTTTTATTTTTGATGAGGGCTATGTTGCCTGGCAGGAGATGTATCCGGGGGAGAGCAGGGACATAGCCGAAGAGCGCCGGCGGATTATTGCCATTAAAGAGCGGGATCCCCAGGAGTACCTCACGGCCATTACGGAGTGGGCGGTTGCCAGGATAGCCCGTTTAAAAGCAGATGGCTGGCGAAAGGCACAACGGGCCTAAGCCTTGTCTTTTAGTATTTGTCTTACTGCTGGCGGGTGATTCCCGGGACGGCAGCGACAAATCTTGACTTCTCGCGTAGTTCCGAAGTTCTGGCGATCGTTGACGGCGGCTGGGCGAATCCATATTCCACCAAGGTTTTAAGATCCGCCCACATGGTGTGGCTGCCCATGATCGCGACAATGATCTCTTTTTCACCCCGTTTAAATTTCCCCACATAGGTCTGGCCGGCCGCATTGGTAAAGCCGGTCTTGCCGCCTTCCGCTCCTTGAATCTGCCAGAGGGCCTTGTTGTGATTTTTGAGTAGTTTCCCCTCGGCGGTATGGGCCTTTACCTGTTTCATCCTCTGAGAAAATTCCTCATCCTGCATGGCATGTCTGAAGATGGTGGCCAGATCCCTGGCCGTAGTGCTTTGTCCCTCTGCAGTCAGGCCATTGGCGGTTTTACAGACGGTGTTCTGGGCGCCGCAGAATTTGGCCCGCAGGGTCATCATTCGGGCAAAGGATTGCTCGGATCCGGCAATCTTTTCAGCCAGGGCCACGCTTGCATCATTGGCGGAAGAGAGGAGCACGGCATTGATCAGATCGTCGGCCTTGTACCGTTTCTGTTGTTGCAGATTGACTTTAGAGCTTGGTTGTTCGGCCGCTTTCTGGCTTACGGCCACAGACTCGTTGAAATCCAGGGACTTGATGGCAATCAGGCCGGTGAGAATCTTGATGGTGCTGGCGGGTTGGCGAGGTGCGTCGGGAGATACCGCAAAAAGGGTGTGGCCATTGTCTGCATCCATGATGATGGCGCTTTTGGCCGAGATCTGGTTGCTGAGCTGCTCGTTGTCATCCTGGATGGCAGCCATAACCGTTTCGATCTTGGGGGCAGTTCTCTTTGCAACAGTTTTTTTCTTTGTCGCAACCTTTTTAGTTGCTGCTGTAGCAACAGGTTGAGGCTTTGTGAGGCTGGTTTTTTTTGTGGACACCGAGCTTTTTTGGTTCTTCGCAAGAACTTTTTCCCCTGTGGAAACATTCTTTTTGATGGTGCTCTTCGCGGGCGTCTGCTTCTGGTCGGTGACCACCGTCTTTTTGGCCTTGTCATCGCGTACCAGGGGGGCTGCCGTTGCTGGAGCAACGAACATTCCGACTACAACCAGAGAAAGCAGCACGGTCGTCAGCAGTAAAAAAGAGAGAGAATGTTTCATAGAGGAGGCCCTTTTGGAGGAGACAACGGGAGTACAGATGGGTAAGTTGTCACGACAACAGATTGTAACTGGTTATTATTTTTATATAATGCAATGTTTGTTGTCAAGAATTTAAAGGATCTTTTCTCATAGAATCCAAATTAATTATTCCCATTGCCTCTTAGGGACCTCTTCTTGGTTGACCACAAAAAAGGTTTTAGGGTAAGATCGGGCGCATGCATAAAAGTATCGAGTAGCCTTTATGTCATTCTTTTTGTTAATAATTATTGTAATAATATCAGCACAATAGGAAGAGTGTATTGCATGGAGAAACAGATCGGCGTGAACAGTTCCCTGAATGATATTCTTGATGTAAGTCAGGAAAAATTCTCTGCTCTTCCGGCAGTGGGTATGGCCCTTGATATTCCTTTAACGTATCAGGAATTTTATCAGCGGATCATTGCGCTGGCCTTGCGTTTATCGCGGGAAGGGGTGAAAAAAGGCGATCATGTCGCCATCCTGGCCGAAAATTCCCCGAACTGGGGGGCGGCCTATTTTGCCATCGTCCGCCTGGGGGCGGTGGCTGTCCCCATTCTGCCGGATTTGCCGGAAGCGGATGTCCATCATATCCTGGCCGAGATGCGGGTGCCGGTTCTTTTTACCACTGAGCGACAGATTGAAAAAATATATGAGCTCAAGCAAAAAAAACTGCGCCGGATTATCACCCTGGATGACTCGGTGGCAAGTTTCAATGCCTTGGCCGTCGAGCCTTTTACCGACTATCTTGCCGAGGCCATGGAGATGCGGGACGAGGCGGAAAGAAAAGGGCCCATTGTCTTTGATACGGTTACGGCCGACGATCTGGCCTCTATTTTATACACTTCGGGAACTTCCGGGTACTCCAAGGCGGTGATGCTCAGTCACCGCAATCTGGCCGCCAATGCCCAGTCTGCTTCGTCCATGATCGATGTTGAGCCCGGCGCTGTGTTTCTGTCCATCCTGCCCATGTCTCACACCTATGAGTTTACCGTGGGGTTTATCCTCCCGTTGCTGCGGGGAGCAAGGATAGCCTATGCCGGCAAAACGCCGACGCCTGCCATCCTGCAGAAACTTTGCCGCCATGAAAAACCCTATGCCATCTTCGTGGTGCCCCTGGTGATGGAAAAGATTTATAAGAAAAGGGTGCTTCCTAAAATTACCGAGAGTTTCGCCTTGTCCCTGTTGTGCAAGGTCGAGTTGGGACGAAGGTTTATTCATAAGCGTATCGGTGCCAAGCTTCTGGAGTTTTTCGGCGGCAACTTGAAGGTGATGGGGATAGGTGGAGCAGCTCTGAACCCAGAGGTTGAGCAGTTTCTTTATAATGCCGATTTCCCCTATCTTATCGGTTACGGCTTGACTGAATGTGCCCCGCTGCTGGCCGGCGGGCCGCCCGGTGACAAGAGTATCGTGGTTGGCTCCACCGGCAAGCCGGTTCCCGGGGTGAGGATCAAGATTGTCCATCCTGATCCCGTCACCGGGATTGGTGAAATTTATGGGCAGGGCCCCAATGTTATGCAGGGCTACTTTAATGATCCCGATGCCACGGCCGAAACCCTTACCGCTGATGGCTGGATCGCCACCGGTGATTTGGGATTTATTGATGATTTCGGGAACCTCCATATCCGGGGGCGATCGAAAAATGTCATTGTCATGTCCAACGGAGAAAATGTCTATCCCGAGGCCATTGAGCATAAGATCAATGTGACCCCTTGGGTGGTGGAGTCTCTGGTGGTTGAGAATAATGGCCGCCTGGAGGCCTGGGTCTATCCCGATTATGAGTACATTGACGCCGCCACCGTGGGCCAGGGGCGATCTCAGCGCCATCAATATATCGAGGCGCTGCTGGCCGAGATGCGGACAAAGATCAATGAGCAGGTGTCGCCGGCGGCACGATTGGCAAGAATCCTTGAACGTCAGGAACCCTTTATCAAGACCGCCACCCATAAGATCAAGCGCTATTTGTATAGCGGTGGAAATATGAAGTTGTGACCTCATAAGCCATGTCGATCTGTGAATATGCAATGGCTGGCTGGATACTCCGGCTGGTTGAAAACTACTATTTTGAAAGGAGTAAAATGAAGAAGACAATCGCTGTGGCTGCCTTGGCAGTTCTCTGGAGTGCTGGGTCAGCCTCGGCCGCCGGATACCGGATTCCTGAACAATCGGTAGATTCAACCGCCAAGGCGGGCGCTAATATCGCCTCTGCCAATGGCGCTGATACCAGTTATTATAATCCGGCCAATATGGCCTGGACGGCTGGGGATAAATGGCTGGTTGAGGGGGACCTGACCTATATCCATCTGCCATCGATCAGCTATGATGATAATCGCACCGCTGCTTATGATGGAGAGTCCAAGAAGGAAAATTTTCTGCTGCCCACCGTATTTATGGTGTCACCCGAGGTTAATAATTTTCGCTTCGGTTTTTCCGTGACCGCCCCCTATGGCCTGGCCAAGCGCTGGGAGCAGCCCTATCCCCGAACCTTTGCCGAAGAGTACAGTCTTAAGGTTTTTGATATCAACCCCACCGTGGCCTATAAGTTCTGTGAATACTTCTCCGTTGCCGCCGGGCCTCGCCTGCTCTACAGCTCGGCCCAGGTGAGCAGTAATGGCGTTGTTCGGAGGCCGCCAGTTTTTCCTGTGACGATAACGGGGAGTCGTCTGGTGGAAGGGGATTCCACCGAATTTGGCTGGAACGCCGCCCTGTCGGCCAAGCCGATGAAGGATCTGAACCTGGCCCTGACCTATCGTTCCAAGGTCGATATTGATCTGGAGGGTGATGCGCTGCTGGGGACAAATTACCCCACGCCGGCCTCTGTATCTGCTGGTGGAAGTGTGTCGGTTCCGGCCCCGGCGGTGCTGGCTATCTCCGGTGCCTATACCCTTGAGAAGTTGACCGTGGAGCTGACCTGGGAGCGGACCTACTGGTCGGACTATGAAGATATTACCTTTCAGTATGATCCCGCCCTGACCAATTCGACGCTCAATGCGGTTTTCGGTGGTACTGTTGATAAAAGCTGGGATGACAGTGATGCTTATCGCCTGGGACTCTCCTATGCCCTTAATGAGATCTGGACCCTGATGGCGGGTTTTGCCTATGATAGAACTCCTGTGCCGGACAGCACGCTGCTCTTTGATCTCCCTGACTCCGACGCCTTTCTCTATTCCGTGGGCGTACGCTACCAGGTGAATCAACAGATGGAGGTCGGTGCCGGGTATCTCTACGATGACAAAGACAGTCGTTCAGTGACCAATGCCCGGGGTGTGGATGGTACCTTTACCGATTCCTCCGCCCATCTTCTGAGCGTGGGACTGACCTATACCTTCTGATGCCTTGGTGACTCTGTACTTTCACAACCTTTTGCAATTTCCCCCTGCCATTTTTGGATGATCCTTAATGGCAGGGGGCTGCGATTAAAGAGCTTTTTTCTTGAAGGTATAATGAAATCTGATGCAACCATTGCCGCCATTTATGGTCTTGAACAAAAGACCAGGGTGGTTTGTCCGCTCTTCTCCAGTGGAGTCTCAGCCGGCTTTCCCTCCCCTGCTGAAGATCATATTGACCGGAAGCTTGACCTCAATGAGCTGCTGATCCAAAACCCGGCGGCTACTTTTTTTGTGCGGGTCGCAGGGGATTCCATGACCGGGGCCGGGATTGATCATGGGGATATCCTGGTGGTGGACAGATCCGTGCAAGGGGCCCACGGCAAGATGGTGATTGCCGTTATTCGTGGTGAGCTGACCATCAAGCAACTGGTGCAGCGGGATTCGGCATGGTGGCTGGTGCCGGCCAATGCCGCCTATCCGGAGGTTGCGATCACCGAAGAATCCGGCTGTGAGGTGTGGGGAGTTGTTACCAGTGTCATCCATCAGTTTTGACCTCTTTTCTCGTGTGATTTTTCTGCCGAGCCATTTTTAGAGAGAGTCTTGTGAAAAAAGTCTTTGCCCTGGTTGACTGCAATAACTTCTATGTCTCCTGTGAGCGCCTCTTTCGTCCGGCCCTGAACGGCCAGCCGGTGGTGGTGCTGTCCAATAACGATGGCTGTGTCATCTCCCGTTCCAATGAGGCCAAGGCCATGGGAATCCCCATGGGTGAACCCTATTTCAAGCTTAAATCCTTTGCTCTCCGGCGAAACATCCATATTTTTTCTTCCAACTATGCCTTGTACGGCGATCTGTCTGCCCGGGTAATGGATGTCCTGCACCGGATGGAGGCGGAGCTGGAGGTCTACTCCATCGATGAGGCCTTCCTGTCTTTGCCGGGTGGCGATAGCTGGGACCGGCTGGACTATGGGGCAGAGCTCAGGGAGCGGATCAGAAGAGAGGTGGGGATTCCGGTCTCCATTGGTATCGGGCCAACGAAAACCCTGGCCAAGATCGCGGCCCGGGTGGCCAAGAAAGAAACTCAAACCGGTTCCCGACATCAGGGTGTCTTTGAACTTGCAGGCGAAGAGCAAACAGATGAGGTCTTGCGGCAGACCGATGTTCAAGATATCTGGGGGATTGGCAGCCGGTTTACGGCAAGGCTGAACAGGCAGGGGATTTATAGCGGGCTGGAGTTCAAGAAGGCGGACCCTGAATGGGTGCGCAAGCATTTGACCGTGGTGGGGGCGCGGGTTGTTCTCGAGTTAAACGGGATCTCCTGCCTTCCCCTGGACAAGGCCCCGGCCAGTAAAAAATCCATTGTCACCTCCAGATCCTTCGGGCAACCGGTCACAGCCATCAGCGATCTCCGGGAAGCCGTCATCACCTTTGCCTCACGGGCGGCAGTCAAGCTCCGGGAACAGCAGCTTGAGGCCGGTGCCCTGCATCTTTTTCTCACCACCAGTCGTTTCGGCGAACCATCAAACCTCTATTCCAACGGCCAGACCATCTCCCTGGCGGATCCCACATCAAGTACCCCGGCCTTGATCGCCACAGCCCTGGACTGTCTGCAAGGAATCTACAAGTCGGGATATCGATATCAGAAGGCCGGAGTCCTGTTGACCGGTCTGGTGCCGCAGGGGCCTCGCCAGCCGAGTTTGTTTTCCCCGGCAACGGCAGAGAATAAACCGCTGATGAGTGCTCTCGATCAAATCAACAGCAAGTGGGGGGCCGACACCATCCGCTACGGGGTGACCGGGGCTGGTAAATCCTGGGAGATGCGCCAGTCATACAAGTCTCCGGCGTACACCACCAATTGGCTAGAATTGCCGGTGGTCAAGGCCTCGCTCGATAGGTAAAAGGAAGAAGCTTGCTGCCGGGAAGTTTGTCGCGGGTTACCATTCAAAGCGGACGCTGTTGTCAAGGGCGTCGACTTTGGCAACAGTAACCTCAACCGTAATCCCCGGTTCCGGTGCCGGCCCATTGGGAGCCGGAAGATCAATATCCATGAGGATGTCGGTGAGCAGGAGGAAGATTCGCCTGGGGGTGGACTCGAGGACCAGGGCGGGTAGGCGGGTTCCTTTTCTGGCCTCCAGGTATTTCAGCAGCCAGTAGCGGTGGCGCTGCTGTTTGACCGCATTGGCGGCCGTCATGGTACGGGTGATGACGGCGGTAAAATCCTTACAGCTCTTTTCATTGAAGCGCAGATCTTCCCGTCTGACCAGAGAGTGGAGTTGGTGCTGCATCAAAAGGTCCAAGAGTCTTCTGATTGGTGAGGTGATGGTGGTGTAGTGCTCCACTCCCAGGCCGCTGTGGGTTTTGGCAGAAGTCAGCAGCTCGCCGCGGGAGAGCTGCTTGCGTTGCAGGCTGTTCAGGAAGAGGTCGTTGTCCTGTCCCTGCACGATCCGTTTGCGGGGCGGACCTTGGGCCCGAAAGAGTCCCGGTGCCATCCGGTCGGCAACAAATCGTGCCGCCTCGGTATTGGCTAAAATCATCAACTCGGAGACGAGGGTACGGGCGGGGGTATCGGTGTCACTCAAGGAGATCTGGACGTTGTTGCCGTTGCCGTTGACCGAGATGTTGACGTCAGGAAAGGGGAGGAGCAGGGCGCCTGCCGCCACCCGTCTGGCCCGGAGTTTGACCCGTAGCATGTTCAAGGTGTTAAGTTCCCAGTCTCCGATAGCTGTTTCATTGACGGTGTCTTCTGCAATCAGTCGGTCCACCTCTTCATAAGTGAGGCGCCTGGCCACCTTGATAATGGAGGGTTTGATCCGCACCCGCAGGACTTCGGCCTCGGGCGACAGCAGGATCATGAGACTGAGGGTGGCTCGGACCTCGTCCTGAATCAGACTGCAGATTCCCTGGGACAAGTGGCGCGGCAGCATGGGGATTTGTCCCTCCGGAAAATAGAGGGAGGTGCCGCGCTGCAGGGCCTCCTGAAAGAGTGGATCTTCCGGCTGAACATAATGGGCGACATCAGAAATATGGACGCCCACCAGGTAATTGCCGTCTTCTTCGCTAATGCTCAGGGCATCGTCAAAATCCAGAGTGGTGGGACCGTCAATGGTCATCGGGGCCAGATCGGTGAAGTTAACCCGGCCTGGATCGTTGAATAACTCGGTGGTCCCCCGTTGCAGAAGGAGTTCTGCCTGTTGCCTGGCAGCATGGGGAAAGGTGGTGGATATCTCCTGGCGGAGCAGGGGGATATTCTCGTTGCGATCCCAAATCCCGGCCTTCACCAGGAGGTGAAATGGGGCATGGGGGTCGTTCAGGCCGGCTGTTTTGAGCAGTTCCCGGGCCATGGCGGCCTGCGGGGCCTCGCCTGCAAAAAGATAAAAATCCTGAAGTACCGGTAGGCACTGATCAAGGATGGGCTTGAATTCGGCACACAGTGTGGCGTCCATCGGTTCATCCTGGAGCAGCCTGATCAGGGCTGCGGCGCCGCTGGTCAGCAGGGCCTGCCTGCTCTGTTCCTTTTCCTGCTGGAGCCGGAGCTGTTCAACCTGTTCCCGGGAGTGGGCGTGAATCTCCCCTTCCTTGAATTTGAAATAGAAACGGTCGGAGAAGGTGCGACGGATACAGGCGGCCACCATGTCGTCGTCCACCTCACTGCCAAAGACCAGTTCTGCTAGAAACAGCGGTTCAAAGACCGGAGTTGTCTCATCAGTAGTGAGCTCCCAGGCCTCTTCGAGGTTGAAGGCCTCCGTCAGTCCCTTGCGTCTGTCTGCGCTCCCCTGAAGTTGTTTTAACAGCTCTTCCCGGTTGCCGGTGACTGAATAGGTCCGTTTAGAGGCGTGAAGAACGCGGGAGGACGGCAGGTTGATCTCGCGTCCGGTTTGATTGATCAGGCGCAGCCGTTTATCCTGAGCCTCGGTGACAAAGGCACAGATAAACTTGCCACCGTCCAGGTATTCGATGAGTTTTCCAGGTGTTGTCATGAATGAGTCATACTGTGCAAACTGGTTGAAGAGGTAAGAAAGCTTTTGAGTCTAATGGTGCCGTTAAGGCAGGGACACATTTACAGGATTTGGCCTGATTTTTCACAATTTTTTTTGCAGGGAAAAATCATATCGCTCCAAATAGAGATCCGACAGGGTGAGAAAGGCAGTGATAATCAGCGGCCCGTAAATGATGCCCAGCACACCGTACACGGCGATTCCTCCCATGAGAGAAAGAAACACCAACAATGTATGCATCTTGACCTGATCGCCCACCATTTTGGGTTTCAAGGCATATTCAACAGAAAAAGAGAGAAGCATATAAAACAGGAAAAGGCATAGCCCGAGCCCTGGTCTACCGTTTATAGCCATGATCAGAGCAGCAGGGATCATAACCAGGCCGATACCGAAGATGGGGAGAAAGGCGAGGACGGCCATGATGCATCCCCAGAGAATGGGGGCATTGAGGCCAAGGATAGCAAAAAGTGACCCGGCAATAACACCCTGAATAAGTCCGCAGATAATGTTCCCTTTCAGGATGGCATTGGCGATTTCTTCAAATTTGGCAAGAAGGAGCCGGTCTTCATGGTCAGGGAGCGGTGAGAGGCGGATGAGAAAAGTAACAAGTTTTTCCTGATCCATAAGTAGAAAGAAAATGATGAGGATCATCATACAGAATAGGCCAAGAAACTGGAGAATATTTGCTGCCCAGGAGCTTGCCTGGTTATAGAGAAAAAGGGCTCCTGTTTTGACGAGAGAGGAGAGATTGTCTGTCAGTTGGGTCGCCTCAAATTTTAGGCCAAGTCCCTGCAGATAGACCTGAAGCTGGTTAGCCATTGGATTTTCTTGGAGAAAGGAATGGATTTTGAGTCCGAGGCCGGTATCCCGTCCCCAGTGATACATACTTAAGGCCTCGTTGGAGAGGGCACCGATGAAAAGAAGCAGGGGGATAAAGACGATAATCACAATCAGGATGCAGGTAAGGATGGAGGCAAAGGGAGCGGAAAGTTTTTTGACGCGCAGGAACAAATAGGTGGGTCTGAACAGGCTGGCAATAAGAAACGAAAGAACCAGTATGGACCAGAATGGCCAGAGGATTCGTCCCAGAAAGATCGCTGAAATACAAAAAATCAGAAGGAAATAACGGGATTCCAGGCTGACAGGATGCTGGAGATCTGGAGATTTTGAGCACTGGTCCTTATTCATGGTAGATCAAGCAGGCCTGGTTGGTGGTAGGAAAATGAGAAATAAAGTTGCAATTTCTCATGGAGCTGGGTATCTCATTACGGTTTGCAAGGGTGCGCTATTCACTTTGGAAATAAAAAGATTTTTAGTATATAGTTTAACTTCCGTGAAGAAAAGAGAAATAAGTTTACCTTTCTTCGCAAAGGTCAAAATTTCAAGATTGGCGATAGGAAGCATGTACTTTACTGCAGGCTGCCAGGAGCTGTTTTGGTTGGGAGTGACCTCCGGCAGTTTTTCATTCTTGCAATGAAATGGTATGGAATGGATTGAGTTATTTGGTAAGGTTTTTTGAAAGGAGGCAATTGTTATGTGGGAAAATCTGGAAATAGGGCTGGAGAAGGCGAGTCAGGAACAACTGAAGGAAAAGCCTTCTCAGGATGGTCTTGGCTTTGGGGCCCATTTTACGGATCATATGTTTTTCATGAAGTGGGATCGAGAGCGTGGGTGGCATGACGCGAAGATCTGTCCGTATCATAAATTTCTGCTGGATCCGGCGGCCATGGTCTTTCATTATGGCCAGGCAATCTTTGAGGGAATGAAGGCTTACAAGGGAAGCAAGGAACAGGTCTATCTCTTTCGGCCTCAGGATAACATCGAGCGGATGAATGTTTCTGCCCTGCGGCTGTGTATGCCCCGTTTGCCGGTGGAAAAGGTTTTTAAAGGCTTAAAGGCTCTGGTCTATCTTGACCGTGACTGGATACCTACGGTGCCGGGAGCCACTTTGTATATTCGCCCCACCATGATTGCCGTGGAGCCTGCCCTGGGAGTTCGACCATCCGGGCAATATTATTTCTTTATTATCATGTGTCCAGTTGGTTCCTATTACCCGGAAGGGTTTGGCCCGACAAAAATATATGTCACAGATAAGTATGCGCGGGCGGTGAAGGGCGGGGTCGGGCATGTGAAGACATCCGGGAATTACGCAGCCAGTATTATGGCGGCCCAGGAGGCGCACCAGGCTGGATATACCCAGGTGCTCTGGCTTGATGCCTGTGAACATAAGTATGTGGAAGAGGTTGGGACCTCCAATATCTTTTTCATGATAAATGACGAGCTTGTAACTCCTCCCCTTGGCGGCTCTATTCTCCCTGGGATTACCCGTGATTCTGTCATTCAGCTTGCCCGTAAATGGGGGGTGAAGGTAGCAGAAAAACCCATCACCATCGATGAGGTGATCGAAGCCAGTAGCAATGGCACATTGTCCGAGGCCTTTGGGACGGGGACGGCCGCAGTTATCTCGCCGGTGGGAGAGTTCTGTTATCAGGATAAAACATATGTGATTAATGGCGGCCAGACCGGAGCGCTTTCGCAACGGCTTTTTGATGAACTTCAGGCAATTCAGAGCGGTCAGCTGGAAGACCCTTTCAAGTGGATGACCCGGGTCGGGTAAGTTGTTAGCAGGCCTAAGAGGCTTTGGTTCTGGCTGTTCCCGTGAAAAAGAGTGCTGGATGTAAAAAAGGGGCGAATGTTTTTTTTGGCATTCGCCCCTTGATTTTTGGAAAAGCCAGCCTATAGTTTCGCCAAGTTTTGGGGGTGCCGGATTTCTCTGGTAATATTCCCCTTTTATTAATGTGCAGGGGGCGGATGCCCAATCTATAAATTAAAATCGTGTAGGAGGAAATACATGAAAATTCGTCCATTGAATGATCGTCTTCTGGTAAAAAGACTGGAAGAAATAACCAAGACCGCAGGGGGAATTATTATTCCTGACAGTGCCAAAGAAAAACCAGCCGAGGGTGAAGTAATTGCCGTTGGACCAGGCAAGGTGAATGAGAAGGGCGATCGCATAGCCTTGCAGGTGGCGGCTGGGGATCGTGTTCTTTTCTCAAAATACGGCGGCACGGAAGTAAAACTTGACGGTGTGGATTATCTGATCATGCGTGAAGATGATATCATGGGTATTATCGAATAAAAATGGGGTTAGAGCTGTGTAAGCTTACTGTCTCGTATGACGCGAGATGCGAACGATAAAAGGAGATAAATAATGGCTGGAAAAGATATTAAATACGGAGTAAAGGCACGCGAGTCCATCCTCGTTGGGGTCAATACTCTGGCAAATGCAGTAAAGGTAACTCTTGGTCCCAAGGGCCGTAACGTACTGATTGAGAAATCATACGGTGCCCCTACCATCACCAAAGATGGTGTAACGGTAGCCAAAGAGATTGAATTGGCTGACAAGTTTGAGAACATGGGGGCCCAGATGGTTCGCGAGGTTGCCTCCAAGACCTCTGATGTGGCTGGCGACGGTACCACCACTGCCACTGTTCTTGCCCAATCCATCTATACCGAGGGCGTGAAGTTGGTCGCTGCCGGTGGCAATCCCATGGAGATCAAACGTGGTATTGACAAGAGTGTCGAAGCCATTGTTGCTGAGCTCAAGAAGATCGCAACTCCAACCAAAGAGCAGAAAGAGATCGCTCAGGTTGGCACCATCTCTGCCAATAGTGACGAGACCATCGGTAATATTATTGCCGAGGCCATGGACAAGGTCGGCAAAGAAGGCGTTATCACCGTTGAAGAAGCAAAGTCCATGGACACCACTCTTGACGTGGTTGAGGGAATGCAGTTTGATCGCGGTTATCTCTCCCCATACTTTGTGACTGATGCCGATCGGATGGAAGTGAATATGGAAGACCCTTATTTCCTTATTGTTGAGAAGAAGGTTTCCAGCATGAAGGATCTGCTTCCAGTACTTGAATCTGTGGCTAAGATGGGCCGCGGATTATTCATCGTTGCAGAAGATGTTGATGGCGAAGCTTTGGCAACCCTGGTTGTCAATAAATTACGTGGTACCCTCAATGTTGCTGCCGTCAAGGCCCCAGGCTTTGGCGATCGCCGTAAGGCCATGCTCGAGGATATTGCTATTCTCACCGGTGGTCAGGTTGTGACCGAAGACCTGGGGATCAAGCTTGAGAATGTAACCTTGAGTGATCTTGGAACGGCCAAACGGGTCGTGGTTAGTAAAGACAATACCACCATCGTTGATGGCGCTGGTGATAAGGTCAAGCTGGAAGCACGGGTAAAACAGATTCGTACCCAGATTGAAGATTCTACCTCCGACTATGATAAAGAGAAGTTGCAGGAGCGTCTGGCTAAATTGATTGGCGGTGTTGCGGTGATCAATGTTGGTGCAGCCACTGAGATGGAGATGAAAGAGAAAAAGGCCCGCGTAGAAGATGCGTTGAACGCTACTCGTGCCGCTGTTGAAGAAGGCGTTGTACCTGGCGGTGGCGTTGCTTATCTGCGCTGCCTGAAGGCCCTTGATGGCTTGGTGCTTCCTGGTGAGCAAGAGTTGGGTAAAAACATCCTGCGTCGCGCTCTCGAAGAGCCCATCCGTCAGATTGCCAACAACGCAGGCCGTGAAGGTTCTGTCATTGTTGAGCATGTGAAAGGTTTGACGGGTGCCAATGGCTTTAATGCTGCCACTGAGCAGTATGAAGACCTGATCGCGGCTGGTGTTATTGACCCTGCCAAAGTTACCAGAACTGCTCTTCAAAATGCAGCCTCTGTTTCTGGAATGCTGCTCACCACCGAGTGTGTTATCGCTGAAATCCCAGAAGAGAAGGGCGCTGGCGGTATGGGTATGCCTCCAGGCGGCATGGGCGGCATGGGTGGTATGGGCGGAATGATGTAATAAATTTTTTTCTGTATTGGTTGTTTGACAGAAAAAATCTGAAGTAAAAAAGAAAAGGGCCTCAACATGAGACCCTTTTCTTTTTGAAGTTTTATTGATTTTTTTACCTTGCTGTGGGCAGTTTGCAGGGAAAGCAGTTGACAGTAGAGCAGAGATGGGGTATTAATTTTCTCTCAAAATTAAAGGCGATGTAGCTCAGATGGTTAGAGCATACGGCTCATATCCGTAGTGTCCGGGGTTCGATTCCCTGTATCGCCACCAGATTTGCTGTGTTCTTGGCAGCTCAAGAACATTTTACATAAAAGCCACTGATATTGTAACTCAATATCAGTGGCTTTTTTTATGTGAACACAAATCAATAGGTTTGATTGTATTTTGACAGGTGTGTCTCTCTCATGGAGAGTTGTCTCTGCGGCTTCCTGCCTACCTTCCAGAGACCATTTAGCAGCGAACTGTTATTGATTGTTGTTGTTTGCCCAGAATAATGTTGAATGGGGAATTGATGAAGTAGCTCTTGAAAGGATTTAAGCAGTAATGCAGAAGTGGAGAGGGTGGGCGGCGAGTGTTTCTTGAATTTCTGAGAAATAGTCCATGCAGAATGTTAGGCGATCAGATGTGGCGGCATTTGTGGAAGGGGGGAAAGCGCACTTTGTCTTATTAATTATTATTAGTTACCGCATTTGTTCGCGAGCCTGCATGGGTATAACTTAAAATCAGGGATTCTGTATTCTGCATCACCCCTGATTTATTAGTCGGCCAACCTTTTAGATTCTCTGAATGATCAAAGCTTGTTCAGCTTAGATTTCATCATCAGGGTCAAAAAGCTCCAGTTCGGATTCTTCATCTTCCTCTTTTTCATCCTCTTCTATTTCTTCCTCTCCTTCCTCTCCTTCCTCTCCTTCCTCTCCTTCGTCTCCTTCCTCGGCGAAGTCATGTTGTAACCGAACGGCTTTGGGGATCATGGATTCAGGAAGAATTATTTTTGTAATTTTGCTGATTTCTTCCTGAAGATCGGGGTCGGCCTGGCATACTTCACATTGACTGGCATGACTTTCGATAAAGCTGATCATGCGGGCAGGCGCCATGGTTTCGTTCTGAACATGAAGATACCATGTTTTTATCTGTTTGATGAGTCTTTCACATTGCATGGTGTGTATAGTATTGTCTCTTGAATCGTTAATCTGGGTTTAAATGATTAGTGTAATTACTGATTGTTGCTTTTTAACATCAAGAAAATATAATAAAAAGTTGTTTTTGTAACAGATATCTATTAAGTTAATTTTGTTTTTTGTGAGTAGTTAAGGAAGTGGGCAGGGTACTGGTGGCCCTCCCGGACTTCAAATCCGGTGTGTCGGGTTAATAGCCTGGCAGGTGGGTTCGATTCCCATGCACTTCCGCCATTTCTCTAAGAGATATTTCTCCAATACGGTGGGATTTACGCCCGTTCTAGTGTTTTAATCAGCGGGTATCCCATTTCCTCTCTTTGAATAATATACTGTTCTGCCACTTTTCTGGCAATATTCCTGATTCTTCCTATGTAGCGTGTTCGTTCAGAAACGCTTATAGCCTTGCGGGCATCGAGAAGATTAAAGGTGTGCGAGCATTTCAGGCAATAGTCATAAGCCGGAAGAATAAGCTTTTTGTCGACAAGTTTCAGTGCTTCCTGCTCGTATATGTCAAAAAATGAGACCAGTTTTTCCACATTGGCTTCTTCGAAATTAAAGGTGGAGAATTCAACCTCTGCCTGATGAAAAATCTCGCCGTAGGTTACAGTATCATTCCAGGCAATGTCGTACACGCTATCAACACCTTGAAGATACATGGCCAGCCGCTCCAAGCCATAGGTGATTTCTACGGTAATAGGGTGTAGATCGATGGAGCCTGCCTGCTGAAAATAGGTAAATTGAGTTACCTCCATACCATCCAGCCAAACTTCCCAGCCCAAGCCCCAGGCCCCTAATGTGGGAGATTCCCAGTCATCCTCCACGAATCTGATATCGTGTTCAAGGAGATTGAGTCCAAAACGTTTCAGGCTTTGCAGGTAAAGTTCCTGGACATCAATGGGAGAAGGTTTCAAGACAACTTGATATTGATAATAATGTTGCAGGCGGTTGGGGTTGTTGCCATAGCGCCCATCGGTTGGACGTCTTGATGGTTGGGGGTATGCCGCCTTCCACGGTTCCGGGCCCAGTGAACGGAGCAGGGTGGCAGGATGAAAGGTGCCGGCACCAACTTCCATGTCATAGGGTTGTTGAATGACGCATCCCTGATCTGCCCAGTAATGATTCAGTTCGAGGATGATATCTTGAAAATTCATTGGGGATTCCTTGATGATCTGGAAAAGTATGGGGTAAAAGAGTATATTCTTTTTAGCCTGTCAGCAAAACGCCTTAAAATACCATAGCCTGTATGTGTGGTAAATCCTTTTCTCGCATGAGTGCTCCAAAATGGGGGACTCTTGTGAGAAAATCCTTTTATTATTTTTGACGACGGCCTTCCATGTTTCATTTCGATAAGATTGCTCAGATTAAAGACGTTTTGCGTACTGCTAAAACTATAGCGGTGGTTGGTTTTTCACCCAAAAAGAGTCGGCCCAGTTATCTCGTCGGCTGTTATCTGATTCAGGCTGGATTCCGTGTTTTTCCAGTGAATCCAGGTCATAGCGAGATTTGTGGCGTTCCGTGCTACGCGGATCTTGGCTCTATCCCTGAACCTGTTGATGTGGTGAATATCTTCAGGCGTTCGGAGGAGGTGCTACCAGTGGTTGTAGAGGCTATCCGTATCAAAGCACAAACAATCTGGATGCAACAGGGGATCGTCAATAATGAAGCAGCAGCCCTTGCCGAGCAGGCCGGGCTTGTTGTTATCATGGATCGCTGTCTTAAGATTGATCATCTTCAGTTTGGCTCTGACTAAGACTGCATTTTTGTTTTCCTTTATTTTAGGCTGATGTCTTTATGGAACCAAAGCTCTTAAGCATTCGCGGGGCGCGAATGCATAATTTGAAAAATATCGACGTAGATCTGCCGCGGAATAGCCTGGTGGTTTTTACTGGCCTTTCCGGTTCCGGAAAATCAACCCTTGCCTTTGATACCCTTTACGCGGAGGGACAGCGCCGGTATGTGGAGTCCTTATCCACCTATGCGCGGCAGTTTCTTGGCCAGATGGACAAACCGGATGTCGACTCCCTGGAAGGACTCTCTCCGGCCGTATCCATTGAACAGAAGACCACCAGCAAGAATCCTCGTTCAACGGTCGGGACGGTCACCGAGATCTACGATCATTTGCGTTTGCTCTTTGCCCGATGTGGTCATGCCCATTGTCCGCAATGTGGTGAGGAGATTCGTTCCCAATCCATAGAAGAGATGGTAAACAGCCTGTTGGCCCTGCCTGAGGGTACTAAACTAGTGCTGCTCGCACCGCTGGTGATTGACAAGAAGGGCCGTCATGAACAGGTTCTGGCGCGAATCCGGAAGGAAGGTTTTGTCAGGGTCAGGATTGATGGCGATATCCTCCACGCCGATGAGGCGGAAGTGCTGGACAAGAACCGTCGTCATTCCATTGAGGTGGTGGTGGACCGACTTGTGCTTAAAGCCTCAGACTCCCGTCGCTTGACGGATTCGATAACGACGGCGGTCAAACTAACCGAAGGTTTTCTGCTGGTGAGCTTTCCCGATACAAGCCGGGAGCAGTTGTTCAGTGAACTTGCTGCCTGTCATCGTTGTGGAATTTCCATGCCGGCCCTTTCAACCCAGCTGTTTTCCTTTAATAATCCGCAAGGTGCCTGTGAGGAATGTGGTGGCCTTGGGGTTAAACAATTTTTTGATCCCGAACTACTGGTTCCGGACCCAGGCTTGAGCCTGCTGGATGGAGCCATCGCCCCTTGGGGAAAACGGATTGAGAATTCATTTTCCGGTCAGATTTTGGCAGCCTTGGCTGCTCATTTCAAGTTTTCCATGGTGACACCTTACAATAAACTGCCGACTGAAATCCGGGAGATCGTTTTGTACGGTTCAGGGCGCGAGGAGATTTCTTTTCATTATCAGAAAGGGAAAAAAACAACGCGCTCTGAACAGAGTTTTGAGGGGGTTATTCCCCAGTTGGATCGTCGATATCATGAGACGCAATCGGCCATGGTGCGTGAGGAACTGGGCCGATACATGAATGAACAGTCCTGTCCCCAGTGCCATGGCGCCAGACTGAAGCCCGAGGCGCTGGCCGTGCGGGTCGGCAGTTGGTCAATTCATGGCCTGACAACTCTTTCCATTGATGCCTTGCTGCAAGATTTGCCTTTGCTTCCCTTTAGTCCTCGTGAACAGCAGATTGGCCAGCCTATTCTAAAAGAGATTGGGGATCGCCTCTCTTTTTTGAAAGATGTCGGGCTTGGCTATCTTTCCCTTGATCGACGGTCTGGGACTCTTTCTGGCGGAGAGGCGCAACGGATCAGGCTTGCCTCCCAGATTGGTTCACGGCTGGCCGGAGTGCTCTATATCCTCGATGAACCCAGTATCGGGCTGCATCAACGGGATAATCATAAACTGATCAAGACCCTGGTGGAGTTACGCGATCTTGGCAATAGTGTCATTGTTGTTGAGCACGACACCGATACCATACTTGCTGCGGATCATGTCCTTGATATGGGGCCGGGTGCCGGGGTGCATGGTGGTGAGGTAGTCTATAACGGATCGGTTCCAGGGCTACTGGCGTGTAAGAAGTCCCTCACCGGGGCGTATCTGTCAGGGAGAAGAGCGATTGCCCTGCCCGCCAAGCGTCGAGGTGCTCGAAAGGGGAAACAGCATGCATTGCAGCTTGAAAAGGCTTCAGTGAATAATTTGAAGCAGGTTGATGTGGCCTTTCCTTTGTGTGTGATGACCTGTGTGACCGGGGTGTCAGGGTCAGGAAAGAGCTCGCTGGTGATGGAGACCCTGTTTCGACTGGCTAAAAAAGGACTGGAACAGAGGGTTCCACGAGTGCAGGGTGACGGTGCTGTTCTCTCCGGCCTGGATTTGGTGGACAAGGTTGTTGATATTGATCAGAGTCCCATTGGCCGGACCCCCAGGTCAAATCCGGCGACCTATACAGGTGTGTTTACTCCCATTCGTGAGCTTTTTGCCAGGCTACCTGAGGCCCGGGCGCGTGGATATAAGATCGGCCAGTTCAGCTTCAACATGAAGGGTGGGCGATGTGAGGCCTGCGAGGGTGAAGGGGTGAATAGGATTGCCATGCACTTTCTCCCCGATGTTTACGTGGTCTGTGATGCCTGCAAAGGGAAACGGTATAATCATGAGACCCTTGATGTTCGATATCGAGATAAGAATATTCATGATGTCCTTGCCATGACCGTGGAAGAAGCGTTGGCCTTTTTCCAGAATATTCCTCCGCTTAAAAATCGCCTGCAAACCCTCTCTGATGTGGGACTGGCGTATATTACATTAGGCCAGTCTTCGGTGACTCTATCAGGCGGCGAGGCCCAGAGGGTCAAGCTTGCGAAGGAACTGTCGGGGCGCGCCAGCGGTAAGACGCTGTACATCCTTGATGAACCGACGACGGGGTTGCACCCTGCTGATATTGAACATCTTTTGGCTGTTCTTGGCCGCCTGGTGGATCAAGGAAATACGGTCGTGGTGATTGAGCATAATCTGGATGTTATCAAAACCGCTGATTGGATCATTGATGTCGGGCCGGAGGGTGGCGATATGGGGGGCAGGATTGTGATATGTGGCAGCCCGGAAGATGTGGCAGCTGAAAAAAGTTCGCATACCGGCAGATTTTTGGGCCAGGTACTTGTTTAACCGATGCAGTCATATATGTGGAGATTGTTAAAATGAGGTCATTGCGCAGGTTTTTCTTTGCGTCCTTTTTCTATTTGCTTTAATGTATTTCACTGATTTGGGTATTTATAAATGCATCTGACGATGCACAATCTTTTCTATAAAATAAGGGAATCAACGATGAGTGAAGAACAAGGAAGTAACGGCGCCGGTGAAAATCCGGTTTTTCGGATGCAGAAGATGTACGTTAAAGATTTATCTTTTGAAAATCCTAATGCCCCTGAAGTTTACCGGCTGCAGAATTCAGAACCCAAGGTTGATGTGAATCTGAAATTGAATCACAAAAAACTGGGTGACGATCATTTCGAGGTAAGTCTCCAAATTACTGCTAAAATTTTGGATAAGGGAAACGAGGACAAGACCATGTTTATCCTGGAGATTGAGCATGCGGCGGCCTATTTGCTCAAGAATATCCCTGAAGAGCATATGGAAATGGTTCTCAGTGTAGATTGCCCCACCCTGCTTTTCCCGTTTACCCGCCAGATTGTAAGTCAGATTTCTGTGGATGGCGGCTTTATCCCCTTTCTGATGGAACCGATTAACTTTATGGGACTGTATCAGAATTCCAAGCAGCAGAAAGCTGCTCAGCAGGAAAATTAACTGCAACTACAGACTTACGGGATATCATTTCGCATGGAAGTGCCTTATAGCTATCCGCCGAATTGACATTGGTTTAGTTTTAAAAGCAGAAAGGCCGGAATTTCTTTTTTAGAAATTCCGGCCTTTCTGCTTTATTTTTTTACTGCACAGGCTAAGGTTTTAGCCTGTGCTACCAGTCACTTTGCAGGTTTTAATTGATTATTGTTCGCGTATAGTTGGGTCGCTAACAGGTGGTGGTACAAATTTAACAGGGGCTACGTGAAAAACAGAGGTGATAAAGTTGTCAATAAGGGTGGTGCTCCCTTTCTCAATGGCCTGATTAAATAATGCATCATATTGACTATCGGCAAGGACTGATTCCGGGGAAACTTTAACATCTACACGGTTAGTCCAAATGACACTTCCAGTGGCAGTTTCCTGAACCCAGATGCGCATTTGCACCACGGCCTGATCGACTCTGCCGCTGTTTGTCGTTTGTTGCCCCAGGCCAGCACCAACTGCTCCCCAAAGAATAGTGTTGGCAGTCTGGCTTCCAGAAATTCCAAAAATGGTATTGCTGCCATCGGAATCCCATGGGCCGTTGACGTTGTGCCCGATAATGGCGCCTATGGTGCCGCCGGCAACCATATTATTCATATTGTCATATTGACTGGTGTCCGCAAAACCAAAGGCAATCTGGCTGGTGGTACCAGAGACAAACGGCAGGATGCCTCTTTTCCAGGGGGCCCAGGTATGTTCTTGTCGGGTCTTGAATTCAAGAATTCGACCCCTGACGATATAGTCAGCGTTAAATTTACGACCTATCTTGGCGATGGTTTGTGCTGTAAGCCCATGGGTTCCTGGACTGGCAGCTACCTGATTGTCGCTTTGGGTTTGTTGTTCGGCAATATAACCCCGAATCTGATCTTTCATGACATCCGACCATTCGCTCTCCAGTTCATTTTTCATGGAGATGGAACGATTCTGGTCATAGGGAATCAGGCTGATGACAGACTGATCAATCAGATAGTCAAAGACATCTTCCTGAATGGGCAGACTGAAGCCATTGGTAACCAAGCGGTCGGTAAAAGATTCGGTGATGGCCATTTCCCGTCGATAGGCTGAGGAAAGAGAGTCGGCATAAGTATAATCGGCAAAGGGCAAGATGACGATAGTCTTCCCTCTGCCGGCGGCATTGGGGCCGGATTCTTGCGGAACCTGGAGGGTCTCAACGACGGTCTGTCCGCAACCGGAAAGCAGCAGCAGCGTCAGGCCAACCAGCGCGTAGTGCAACCTCTTCATAATGTTCTCCCTGTAAAGAAGGTGTTTCTTTAAGCTTTTCACTTTAAAAAAAATTAAATGATGCGTGGCTTTAATAAAATAATAAGTTCTCGTTTACTTTTGACCTGTTCTGAATGGCCGAAAAGATATTTAACCAGCGGAATATCACCAAGCACCGGGGCAAAGTTGTCATCATTCTGGTTCACATCACTAATAAGACCACCAATTACCAACATGTCACCATTTTTAACCCGAACAGTGGTACTCATTTCCCGGACATTGACCACGGGTAACCCTACCTCTCCTTCCCCAACACTTCTATATTCAATCTCTCCCTGCAACTCAGAGGTGACAGGAACTAGATTCAGGATGATTTCATTATTGTTAAGAATGGTGGCAGTCAAGGCCATCCCCACACCTGAAAGAATATTAGCAGTTTCTGCAGTATAGGTTCTTGTGTTCGTCTCTGTGTCGACATCAACCTCAATCTTGTCAATATAGGTAATATTCTGGCCCACAGTGATCATCGCTGGTTGCCCATTGAGGACGCTGATCTTTGGGTTAGAGAGGACTTTGGTATTTCCCTGCGTTTTAAGGGCATTCAGGAAAGCCTCAAAATTAAGGGTATTAATACTAACATTGGAGACGATGCGATTAGAGGTTGAACCGGTTGTGGGGTCCCAAGTAAAGATTGAACCGCCATTTCCGAAAGCAACCTGACCCGTCACCTGAAAATTTTTCAGAACAGAGTCCCAATTGATGCCTATGGAGGAGTTGTCAATTAAGATGACCTCAATGATTTTAGCCTCTATGGAGATCTGCTTGTAAATTTCATTTTGGAGAGATGTAAAATATGCAGCTACTTTCTCGATGACGGGCCGTGGGGCAGTTACGGTTACCAGGCCAACTGGCTTGTCAATCATGTAGTAGTTTTCTGCACCACCTGTCACTTCGACCTCTTCAGACATAACATTCGGAGCACTCTCCTTTATGCTGTCTTTTGGTTTATTGCTAGTGGAGGGATTCTTACCTGTGCTCTCCGGAGCACCTTGATTTTTCAAAGAAGTAATTTTTTTGGTGTGCTCAACTTTGAGAATGCTCTCCATGTTTGCTTTAATGTTATTCCAAATATCAAATTCATTTTTCTCACTGACGAGCTTAATCGTTCCTTCAACATTCTTGGCGATTCCTTCTCCGCCTACATCGCCACCCAGAACATTACCCCCAGTCCCTGTACTGAATGACTGTTTGGTAAAAGGCATGGCTACTTGAAATTGCTTGGTCTCACGGTATTTTATGACAATGGTACTTCCCTGCAGTTCGTAGAAATAATCAACCTGACGAAGAATATTATCGATGGCCTTATAAAAATCATCATCGGCTTTAATGTCCACATCCACCAAGGCATCTTGATTGACGTCACTGGACCATGAAATATTTAACCTTTTCTGGCTTGCCAAGGGTTTCATGATTTCTCGCAAGGCAACTTTCTTTGTGGAGTTGATCCTGGCCCCTACCTTGAGGACTGCATCATCTGCTTGACTGTTTAGTTCATCTTTGCTGGGTGAATCAATCGTGTAGGCTGGTTTTTGATATTGAACCGGTAGTGAAGGGGGAGTCATGTCTCTGGTGACTGGCATGGCTGAAGTAGCTTCAGGTTTTATCGCTTCTGTAGTGGCTTTTTCGGAATCGTTAGTTGGGGTACAGGCAAAAAAGGTAAAAGAAACAAGGAAGAGAGCAAGGAGTGAAGTGACTTGCGATCCGAGTTGTGAGCTAAGTTTCATGAAAAACCTCTTGACCATTAAAGAATAAGCGAAACGTGTTATGTCTGTGCTAACCTGCATGGAGTGAACCTGTAAAAACTTGATTTTCTTAATATCTTAAGTAACTAGATCAGACCTTCTGCAGGTCCGCCGTACAGTGTTTAACGTATCATCACTTTGCACCTGCTCTTTTGGGAAGTAAACCTTATGTCCCAGGAACAGTATCTCCGCCAAGTCGACTTTGGACATACTCTTTCAAACCAGGGGGTAATGGGTAGCCGGAGGCCAATAGTGCGCGATATTGTTCGGCAGCCTTGTCCCTCTGGCCGACTTGGTCATATATCCTGGCCTTGGCAACCATGGTGTCTACAGATTCGCCATAAAGGGTATTGTAACGGGTCAGAAGCTTCAGGGCGTTCTCCGGTTGACTATTTTGCTCGCTGAAGCTTGCGTAGCTGATCAGGGCTTCTTTCATCGGGGTCGGGTCGCTGATGCTCTGCGCAAAATAGCCCGTGGCCTCAGAAGTCTGGTTCATGTTCGCCAGGCCAATGGCTGCATAGAGGGCAGCCTGGGTACTTTTAGGCTGTATCTTTAAACCTTCCTTGGCAAAATGAACAGCCTTGGCATTCATACCCAAGTTTACCAGATAGAGCGCTGCCAAACGGTTTGTCAACTTAGCGTTCTTAGGATCGAGTTTCAGAGCTTGTTCATAGAAGGCAGCCGCTTTTTCCATATTGTCAGCATTTTCCTCAATCCTTCCCTTGCGAACGAACTCCTTCGACTGTGTCATCTCTTCTGATTGGGCAGCAGACTGTTCAATCACCAGCGCATTCTGTTCCTGTTGGACAATCTCAAGATCAGCCTCCACAGTCAGATTGTCCTGAGCTCGCTCAGGCCAGACAAAGGCCTTGTCTGCCGGATAAATGACGATGGTGTTAAAGCGTTCTTCTTTGCGAAGGTCTTTAAGGTTTAAGATGATATCCAAAGCAAAATCCCAAGGGACATCATTCAGCGCCAGGGTAAGCGAGCCCTTTACGGCCTCATCAACGATGATGTTGATGCCGCTGATTTCCCGGAACAGGCGAAAAACATTGTGCAGATCAATCTTGTAAAAATCGACGCTGATCCGTTTTGCGCCTTTATATTGACCAAAGTCAAATGAATTCTTCAGGGAGTCCTTGGAGTTTTCTGCGGAACTTTGTTCTTTAGTTTTTCCCTTACTTAAAGCCGTCGTGGAGGAGGCAATGAGCTTTTCCAGAGTCGGATCAGATGGAGTTTTGTTTTCTTTGGCGATTGGTGGTGCCTGGACGTCTTTCTTTGTTGTTTGTGAAGGTGATGTAGCAAAGGCCGCATCCGTTTGTGTTGTGGAGGCTATTGGTGACGTCACTTCTTTGGCGGTTGCGGATTTAGCTGCCTGTGTGGGGTCTGTTTTTGGGTGAATCAAAATCAGCAGGTTGTTCTTGTCCCGATCAACGGTATAAGTATGACTCTCTTTAATGGTCATTTCAAAACGGGTGATGGGGGGATCTTGATCAGCAAGGGGTTTAACTGCCAGTTTTACAAGGCTATTTTCCGGGATGAGAGTGCCGGTGTTGATTTTTTTGTCAAGATTAGCGTTTGCGATATCAAGAATTAGCCTGGCTGGATTAAATAATTCGTACATGGTGTAAACAGGGGGGGTGTTACCGACAATCTCGATGCTTAAGGCATCTCCCTGTTGATTTGATTTGATCGCCTGAATGAGATACGTGCTGGCTGGCGTTTTTGGTGTACTCTCAGCAATGACCGGTCTTGCGCTAAAGCCGATTAGAAGGCAAAAGACAAGAAGAACAGTCGGTTGGAATTTAAAGAGTTTTGGATACATTGTTTACTCTTCTCCCTTTTTCTTTAAATGCATAACGGTGTTGTTAGTTAACTGTTTGCCGGCACGGGTGAGGGATGTTTCCTCAATGATAACCTGATTGGGGTCAATGGATGCGACAATCCCTTTTTTGCCAATCTTCATTCCGGGGCGAATAGCGTATCCTTGTCCTGAAGCATCTTCTACCATGGCCAGTTCGGCATTGTCTTCAAAAACAATGGCGACTAATTTTAATTGGCTGGGTTCAAATAATTGCATGCCGGTAAGCGTTTCTTCGCTCTCGACTAATTCATCCATATTGGTGTCGTTTTTTGCCTTTTCTGTAATAAAAGGGCGAAAGGGATCCGGGCGTCCTTCCAGCTGGTAGGAGAAGGCTGTCGACGAAACATCAGGAGTCAACGGCAGATCCAGAGAGGGTTGTCCGTTGGCAGAAGTTATCTCTGGAGCATTCACGCTTTCAGGAACTGCCTGAATGGACATTGGCCAGCCGATGGTAAAGATGAAACTTAATGAGAGAGATAAGTTTTTTATATTATTTAGCATTTTCAGAAAAGATGGCGTCAGTTTTTTCATTTCTTTGCGGCTGGCGGTGGCTCCAGTTTTTTGTTGGTAAACTGATATGTGACCAAACGACAAGAAGAATCAAGGATAATTTCACCCTCACTTTTATTGGGAGCACTGATTTTAACATTGGAGACGCTGACAATGCGATTAAGTTTGCTGACATGGTCAAGAAAACTCCCCAGGTTGTGATAAGGTCCTCTGACCTGGATATCAACTGGAATTTCGGAGTAAAAATCTTTGGGTAATGCTGCAAGAGGTTTAAAGGTGAGGAACTCAAGACCGGCCCCTTGTCCTTCTGCCGATATGTCCGTCAAAAGGCGGGGAATTTCTTTTTCTTTGGGGAAAAGCACTGCTGTCTCTGCAAATTGTTCTTCAACTTTGACCATCTCTGCTCGATGTTTATTGACAGTGGCGGCAGTGGTTTTGGCTTTTTCAAGTTCCTGTGCGGCAGTATTTTGTTGCTGAGTCAGTGTTGCTATTTCTTTACTCTTGGGCTGATACCATATAAAGAAAAAAATAATAAGTGGCAGGAGCAGCAGTACTGCTGCCCCGATGATTTTAGGCTTCCTTTCTAGAGGCAGATATTTCTGTTCTATAAAGGTAGCAAATGCCTGGTTATTTATTTTCATACAGAGATAAATAGGGTTATTTTTTCTGTTGAGTTGTCTTGGCAGTTTTTTCTGTGGGCGTGGCAACTGCGCATTGAAGTGAAAAGGCCTTCAGATCCTGTCCTGCTACTTTTGTGAGTAATGAATCGGAAAGATTTACGTCACTGATAAAATCGGATGCATCCAGTGAGTTCATGAATTCAGCGATGGTTTTATTGTCGAGAGCGATCCCTTTCAGGGAAAGGGATCCGCCTTGCTGGTCAAAGGCTGTAAGCCATATTCTGGTACTGTCCAGTTTTCTAGCAACCTCATCCAGGACATGAACAGTGAGTGAGGAGTCTGTCTTTAACTGTATGATTATGCTGATCTTGTTCTCCAGTTCTTTTTTATCTGCCTCTAGTTTTTTGATCTCAGCCAGAATTTTATCATAGGTCTGTTTTTCCTGGTTCAGTCTGGTTATTTCTGTCTGAATTGCGCTGGCTTTATTGGCCTGCACCATACTGATGGCTCCAAGAATGAGCAAAATTAAGATAAAGCATGCCACAAAACTGAAGAGCTCATTACGGGCTCCAGCTTGTCTTTGAAGCTGCCGGATGGGAAGCAGATTGATTTTGAGCATGTTTAAAACCTAAGCCGCAATAATAAATAAAAAGAACGTTGCCTATAAATTAGATGAGGCTCCGAAAAAAATGAAATAAGTAACGTGACGCATTGCTTTACGGACTCTAAATAGCTGAAGTACGAATGGCAAGACCAGCCGCAATGGCCATTTCCGGGCCAATATTATTCAAGTATTCTGTATCTATCTGTTTTGGATTCTTGAGCATTTTCATGAAAGGGTTGAAAATTTCAACCGGCACGTTCGTTTCTTTTTGCAAAAACTCTATCAGTCCAGCGACTTTGGATCCACCACCACTCAACACCAGTTTGTCCAGTTGCTGATTGGCTTTGTTGGAGTGATACAGGTCAATGGCTTTTTTTATTTCTAAAACCCACTGAGTACAAATGGAGGTAAAGATTTTTCCTATTTGTTCCTGTTTGTCTTCGGCTGGAGTCTGCCCGATCTTTAATGCTTCGGCCTCTTCTGTGCTGATATCAAATGCTTCTGCAATCTGTTCAGTCAACTGTCGGCTTCCCATGACAATATCTTTTGCTATCACGGACGTGCCATTGCTGATGATGTTGATATGCATTTTCGTGGCTCCGATATCTACAATGGCAACATTCTCATTCA
This sequence comes from Desulfobulbaceae bacterium, assembly GCA_009773475.1. Taxonomy (GTDB): domain Bacteria; phylum Desulfobacterota; class Desulfobulbia; order Desulfobulbales; family Desulfocapsaceae; genus UBA2270. The sequence continues at coordinate 496,923 of WSXV01000001.1, forward strand.
GTGGATAATTGGATTCATATATATTTTCCAAGGCAAAAGCATCCACATCGACAACCACTGGCTGGAGTCCAAGGTCTCGAAGCATGCTCAGATATTCATCTACAATTTCTTTTTTGGCTGCCACCAGGATGATGTCAGTCGAGTTTGAGTTTTCGGAGTTGGTTTTGAGATCCTGAAAATCAAGATAGACGTCATCAATGTCAAAAGGAATATATTGCTCTGCTTCTGCCGTAATGTATTCCTCAAGTTGTTTCTCTTCCATGACCGCAAGGTGGATTTTCTTAACAATGACCGAATAACCGGAAATGGAGATGGCTATTTTTTTATGTTTAATTTTCAGATTTTTCAGGAGTTCGGTAATGGCTGAACCAACGGCTTCAGGATTGTGCAGTGAGCCATCTTCTACGGCTCCTTCAGGGAGAATGATGCTTCCAAGATTGACGATGGAATAGGTTTTGTCCGTGAGCTTCAATTCGCATACCTTGATGGAATGGGAACCGATATCCAAGCCGAGGGCTAATTTTTCTGTGGAGAGAAAAGGCAGTTTCATTATTGCTCGATCATACTTAATTTTCTTGTTAGGTACACTGCATACAAGTATTTTACTAATGATTACAACCCTGTTTTACATAAAGGCCATAAAAAAAAACCTTTGTCAAGAAAACTTATTGGAAAAATAGTTTATTATTTCTAATAAAATAAATGGGTAAAGAGGTTCTTCGGTTTTTCTTGAATGGATGGGTACAACAGGTTGATGTTGAAGATATTTCAATATCCTTTAAGTTGTGTAATGGTCCTTTTTGCTGGAAGGGGTGGACTCTGTTACCCGTCAATATCTTTTTCCTTGTGGAACTTCCTTGAAAATAGAGGTTTTTTGAAGTATTCAGTGACGGGAAAGTTGTTTCAACATTGAGTTATGATTGTTTCGGTATTTTTGCCGTGAATCTTCTAGAATAGGATTGAGCAGCGTGGTCAAGAACAAATCAGTTCTCAGAGAGTATGTCGAAGCCATCATCGTGGCAGTGCTTTTAGCTCTTTTTGTCCGGACCTTTGTGGTTCAGGCGTTTAAGATTCCTTCCGGCTCCATGCTGCCGACATTACAGATTGGCGACCATTTGCTGGTTACCAAATTTAGTTACGGGGTGAGGTTACCGATAACCGGTACTGTTCTGTTTTCGCGTCCTGGGCCAGTCCGTGGGGATGTGGTGGTTTTTCGTTTTCCTCGTGATCGTTCCCTTGATTATATCAAGCGGGTCATAGGGATAGGTGGAGATACCATAGAAATTAGAGATAAACTGGTTTTTGTGAATGGGCAAAAGATTGCGGATACTTATGCCCATTATACCTCTCGTGACATCATGAGTGCAGTCGGTGGGCCCAGGGACAACTTCGGTCCGGTAACGGTTCCCGAAGGGAAAATCTTTCTCATGGGTGATAATCGTGACAATAGCTATGATAGTCGTTTCTGGGGCTTTGTTGATCTGCCGGAAGTCCTGGGGAAGGCTTTGATCATTTACTGGTCCTGGGATGTGGACAAAGCTCTTTTTTCTTTGAGTCGCTATACGTCCATTCGCTGGGATCGTCTTGGGGATTTCGTCCATTAATGTTTTCCTTGGAATCTGTGACGATCTTGTAGCAAGACTTTTTAAGATTCGGCAGCATGGAGCAGACAGAAAGTATTCGAACCCAAAATACAAGTTCCGACTTTCTGCGAGAAGAATAATTAATAGTTTTCAATATGGATACGGACGTGAAAAAAAAATATCATTTCCGACATAAGCATATTCTGGAGATGGCCCAATTTTCAGTGGAAGACATTCTCCATGTCCTCGCGACAGCTCGCTCATTCAAAGAAATCTCTGCGCGTCCCATTAAAAAAGTTCCGACTCTGCGTGGCAAGACGATTGTCAATTTTTTCTTTGAGCCATCCACGCGCACCCGTCTCTCCTTTGAGATTGCTGCTAAGCGGATGAGTGCGGATACCTTTAATATCTCCGCTTCAACCAGTTCGGCACAAAAAGGGGAAACCCTTATTGATACGGCTCGTAATCTTCAAGCCATGAATCCCGATGTTATTATCCTTCGACATCCTAGTTCAGGTGCGCCCCAACTTTTGACCCGGCATATCAATGCCTCCATAATTAATGCTGGAGATGGTGCCCATGAGCATCCCAGCCAGGGACTCCTTGATCTGATGACCGTGATGGAGCACAAGGGCAGTATCGAAGGGTTGACCATTGCGATCATCGGTGATATCGCCCATAGCCGAGTGGCTCATTCTGATATTATTGGATTTACCAAGCTTGGCGCCCAGGTCAGAGTTGCCGGGCCCGCAACCTTTATTCCGCCCCGGCTTGACATGTTGGGGGCGCAGGTCTGCTCCTCCGCAGCCGAGGCAGTGGTAGGCGCTGATGTGGTGATGGCCCTGCGGATTCAACAGGAACGCCAACATGACCCATTGATTCCCTCCCTGCGTGAATATGCCAGATTCTATGGAGTCAATCGCAAGTTACTTCAACTTGCCAAAAAGGATGTACTGATCATGCATCCTGGCCCCATTAATCGTGGGGTTGAGATGAGTCCGGATGTGGCTGATGGACCCGGGGCGGTCATTCTTGATCAGGTCGCCAATGGCGTGGCCATTCGCATGGCCTTGTTGTATCTGGTTATGGGCGGAGATAAGGGCGCGGCCACAACGTAATGACGGGGATCATGACTGAGATGAGTGAGACAATTATTCTGCAGAATGGCCGGATTATTGATCCGGTAAACAAAGTTGATGCGCAAGGTGACCTGTGGCTGCGGGACGGCCGGATTGTAGCGCCGGAATCCTCTGTGCCGGAAGGGGCTAAGCAGTTTGACCTCCAAGGAAAGTGGGTGGTTCCTGGGTTGATTGACATGCATGTCCACCTACGCGAGCCCGGTCAAGAGTATAAGGAAACCATTGCCTCAGGGACGCGCGCTGCGGCTGCCGGAGGATTTACGGCAGTGGCCTGCATGCCTAACACCAATCCGGTCAATGATACGGCTGCCGTCACTCGGTTTATCCTGGAGCAGGCGGCAAAGGGCTCGGCCCGAGTTTATCCGGTGGGAGCGATCAGCAAGGGCAGCGGTGGAACAGGGTTGGCTGAATATGGTGAGCTGGCAGTCGCCGGGGTGGTGGCCTTGAGTGATGACGGGCAGCCGGTGGTGGATAGTCAGCTGATGCGGCGGGCCATGGAATATGCGGCAAGCCATGGATTATTTGTTATTTCCCATGCTGAGGAGCTTTCACTGAGCCGCAATGGCTCCATGAATGAAGGGCAGGTCTCTACCCGCCTTGGATTGCGTGGAATCCCTTGGGCTGCCGAGTCTATTATGGTCTATCGGGAGCTGGCCTTAGCCGAGTTGACCGGTTCCCATGTTCATATTGCCCATGTCAGCACCGGGGCGGCCACCGATCTTATCCGGCAGGCAAAAAAACGAGGCGTGCGGGTCACCGCCGAGACCACGCCCCATTATTTTACCCTGACCGAAGAGGCCGTGGGGGAGTACAATACCAATGCCAAGATGAGTCCACCTCTGCGAACTGAGGAGGACCGTCAGGCCATTCGCCTTGGGCTGCAGGATGGTACCTTTGATGCCATCGCCACAGATCATGCACCCCATTCTGTTCTAGAAAAGCAGGTGGAGTTTGACCATGCGGCCAATGGTATTATCGGGCTTGAGACCTCTCTGTCTTTGACCTTGGCCCTGGTTCGTGCAGGGGTGATTCATGAAGGGCGTCTGGTTGAGCTGATGTCAAGCGCCCCAGCCCGTATCTTAGGTGTCTCGGGCGGGACACTCGCCATTGGTGATGTCGCTGATATCACCGTCATTGATCCGGATCGAAAGTTCCTTTTTACTGAGGACAGAATTGTTTCGCTGTCCAGAAATACTCCATTTCTGGGATGGCAGATGCAGGGCAAGGCAGTATTGACCTTGCTTGGCGGACGCATTACCTATACTGATCTCCCGGACTAAACACTCAGCATCTTTTCCTTGGAGATAGTGCCGGATCAGGCATAATTTCCCGGATCCTTGAGCCCGGCCTCGGCAAATCCTCTGAGACGCAGCAGGCAGGCGTCACATCTACCGCATGCCTTGTCGTCCTGCGGGTCATAACAGCTATGGGTGAGCTGATAGTCTATGTCCAGCCCAATTCCTATCTCGATGATTTCTCTTTTACTTTTAGAGAGCAGCGGGGCGTGGATGGTGAATCCTGTCTTGCCGGTCACACCAGCCCTGGTTCCCAGGTCTGCCATCTTTGTGAAGGCCTCTAAAAATTCCGGACGACAATCAGGATAGCCTGAATAGTCAACGGCATTGACCCCCAGAAAAATATCGGTGGCACCCAGAACCTCGGCCCAGGCAACCGCATGCGCCAGAAAGATCATGTTCCGTGCGGGCACATAGGTGACTGGAATCTCTTCCGTCTCCTGGTCAAGATCTCGATCTTTCGGGACGCTGAGAGAGGTGGTCAGGGCAGAACCTCCTATTTTTCCTAAATCAAGCTGCAGGATCATGTGCCGCGCACAACCGAAGGTGCGGGCGATGTGGCTGGCTTTTTCCAACTCGATGGATTGGCGTTGTCCATATCGAAAACTGAGACAATAACAGGCGTAGCCCTGGGCCTTGGCAATGGCCAGAACCGTGGTGGAGTCAAGGCCGCCACTGAGAAGAACGACTCCTTTTTTTACAGACGTAGGCTTTTGTTTCATGGCTGAATGTTAGGTGAGAGAAAAGGGAAGGGGGCGGAAGATATGGATTTCCTGCGGGGTGACTTCTGCCTGATAAACCAGAATCCGAACCCCTTGTCGATGCACCTGCGACAGGGTCGCGGCATATATCGGGTCAGTCTGGACGGCAGGTCGGAACTGGTCTGCATCCAGGCGCTGGACACAGAAAAAGATGACCCCTTCATTGCCCTGGGCCACAAGGTCGGCAAGTTCATGCAGATGTTTTGTGCCTCGGGTCGTGACGGCATCCGGGAACATGGCCCAGCCATTTTCTGCCAGGCTACAGCTTTTGATCTCCATATAGATGGTGCGAGCATCTTTTGTGAGCAGCAGGTCCAGCCGCGTTGATGCTGATGTCTTGATTTCTGACTGGACGCTGTCCATGTTCTGGAATTCGCTAATTCGTCCTGCGGCAATGGCCTCGGCCACCAGAGCGTTGGTGCGCATGGTGTTGACTCCGATCCAAGTTGTCCCGTTCAGGATCATTTCCAGGGTGTATGGGTATTTCCTATTGGGGTTCTCAGAACGGGAGAGAAAAACCTGGCTTCCAGGGGTGGAGCATCCGCGCATGGAGCCTGAGTTGGGGCAGTGAACGGTGGTCTCTCGGCCGTCTTCCATTTTGACATCAGCAAGAAAACGTTTGTAGCGCTTCAGAAGGGTTGCCGATTGCAAGGGGGGATTGAATTTCATTCTTGGGCAAGGAATGAATGGGAAATTTTTGGAAGCATCATCTTTATAGTCTTTGAAGAATAGGCGGGAATACGGTATAAGAGTACAAAAACCTTTTCTACCTCTTTCAACTATAGGTTTTTATTCGTCTTGTCTTATTATATTTGCATGTAATGTGCTGATTTGAACTTTATTTTACCCGTAAAGGAGAAGCATTGCCATGAAATTAGGGATAAACGGCCTTGGTCGGATTGGGAAGCTGTCACTCTGGCACCATGTCTCAAGGAAGTATTTTTCAGAACTGACCATCAATGTCGGCCGGGAGATCGGTCGGGGCTTGCCAGATCTGGCAGCCTGTATTGAGCGTGATTCCACCTATGGACGCCTTACCAGTTATCTCCATGGACATAAGGGCGGCCGGGTGATTGAGAACCTCGATGAGGAAAAGGGCACCATGGTTATTAACGGCGTGCCGGTCACTTTTCTGCGCACCGCTCGTGACCCGAAAGATATCGCCTGGCAGGCCAATGGCGTCAAGCTGGTCGTGGATACCACTGGGGCCTTTACTGATCCCACGGCTGACAGTGATGCCAAGTGGGGGGCGTTGCGCGGTCATCTCCAGGCCGGGGCTGAAAAGGTTCTGCTTTCAGCCCCTTTCAAGATCAAGTCCAAGGGGATGGAGATGCCAGCGGATGCGGTGACCACCGTCATGGGAATTAATGATGAGGACTATGATTCTTCCCGGCACTCATTGATCTCCGCTGCGTCTTGTACCACGACCTGTCTGTCGTATATGATTAAGCCATTGATGGAGAGTATCGGGGCCGAAAATTTTCTTTCTGCCTCCATGGTGACGATCCATGCGGCAACAGGCAGCCAGCAGGTGCTTGACCGACTGCCTAAAACTGGAGCCATTGATCTGCGGAAGAGCCGTTCCATCCTCAATAATATTATCCTGACCACGACCGGGGCTGCCAAGGCCTTGTCGCTGGTCATCCCGGAGATGAAATCCATCGGTTTTATCGCGGAGTCAGTGCGTATCCCGACCTCCACCGGCTCCCTGATTGTACTGGTGCTAAATGTCCAGGATGACCTGGAGAATCCCCTTAAGCGGGAGCGGATCAATGCCATTTATCGCGATTACGCCCAGAATTCAGCCTATCTGGAATACACCGAAGAGCAGAATGTCTCTTCTGACATCATTGGGCTGCCTCAGGCGGCTGCGGTCATTGAAGGGACCGAGACCCATACCCGTACAGCCTCCATTGCCGTGAATCTGGACCGGATCAAGGCCTGTACTCTTGGGGCCGGCAGTGAGCGGACCCTCAGCGTGCCGGTGACTCAGGCGGTGGTTTATGGCTGGTATGATAATGAGTTGGGGAGTTACACCAATATGCTGGGTGATATGACGGTGCAGGTTGCCGACAAGATGCTGTAATAAAAGGCAAGAAAGTTTCTGGCCAACGAGGAAAGGAGAGATGCGATGAAGACGATTCGTGATCTGAAGCTTGCCGGTAAGCGGGTGCTGGTTCGTGTCGATTTTAATGTCCCCATGGATGAGCAGGGAAATATTACTGACGATATCCGGATTCGCATGGTGCTGCCCACCATTGAGTATGTCCTCGAACAAAAGGGGAAACTGATTCTTTGCAGCCATATGGGCAGGCCCAAAGGGCAGCGGGTTGAGGTCTTCAGCCTTGCTCCGGTTGCGGCCCATCTTTCTGTCCTTATAGGCCAGGAGGTGAAGTTGGCGCCTGATTGTATAGGGGATGCCACGGAGGCGATGGTGGAAACTCTGCAACCAGGTGAGGTGCTTCTTTTGGAGAACCTTCGCTTTTATAAGGAAGAGACGGAAAACGAGCCTGTTTTTGCTGCCAAGCTGGCGCAATTGGCGGATGTCTATATTAATGATGCCTTTGCCGCGTCCCATCGGGCCCATGCCTCGGTGGCTGCGGTTCCGATGCTTATCCAGGAGAAAGGCGCTGGTTTTCTCCTGGCAACGGAGCTGGATTTTTTTCGCAAGGCCATGACCGAGCCGGTTCGCCCTTTAGTGGCCATTGTCGGAGGGGCAAAGGTCTCCTCCAAGCTCAGTGCCTTGCAGAATATGCTTGATAAGGTCGACAGGATGATTATCGGCGGGGCCATGGCCAATACCTTTCTGAAGAGTCAGGGCGTTGCAGTTGGTGCCTCAAAGACTGAGGATGACCTGCTCGATGCCGCCCGTCAACTGGTGCAGATGGCTAAGGAAAAGGGGGTGAAACTTTATTTTCCGGTGGATTTTGTGGTGGCCGATCGTTTTGCGGCGGACGCGGTGGTGAAGAATGTGACCGCCCAGGATATCCCTGAGGGGTGGATGGCCCTTGACATCGGTCCCGCTTCCACCATCTGTTTTCAGGAGGCCTTGGCCGATGTTCGAACGATCGTCTGGAATGGGCCCATGGGTGCATTTGAGATGGATTCCTTTGCCCGGGGGACCATGGCAATGTGTCATGCCATAGCCTCTTCCCATGCCCTTTCGGTGACGGGCGGAGGAGATTCCAACGCGGCGGTGAAAAAATCCGGTGAGGCTGGGAATATTTCCTATATGTCCACCGGTGGCGGTGCTTTTCTCCAGTTGATGGAAGGAAAGAGCCTGCCTGGTGTTGACGCCCTGGGCTGAAAGGTATCCGAGAAGCAGATTCGCATCTTCGGAAATGCCATGCCGGAGAAAATTTATTTGACAGTATGTTGTGGCGGGCTGACATGGTTTAGCTGTGCTGGTTAAGCGCCGATAACGGCAATGTTTTACTGGAGCGAGTTATGAAGAGAAGACCATTGATTGCCGGTAATTGGAAGATGCATACGACTGTCCTTGACGCCTGTCATCTGGCTGCAGATATTGCCAAAAGCTGTTCCGGTCTTGGAGACCGTGATGTTCTGTTGGCCCCACCCTTTACCGTTCTCAATCAGGTTGCCCATATGGTGGCCGAGAGTGGCATCTATCTTGCTGCCCAGAATGTCTGTTGGGAAGCGCAAGGGGCCTTTACCGGCGAGATCTCTCCCCTGATGGTACTAGATGCTGGAGGCGTTGCGGCCATTGTCGGACATTCAGAGAGACGACAGATTTTTCATGAGGATGATGTCCTGATAAATAAACGGGTCCGGGGTGCTTTGGCGTTTGGACTCATGCCCATTCTCTGTGTCGGTGAAACACTGGGCGAGCGAGAGGATGGGGGGACCTTTGCAGTGCTGGAAAAGCAGATTCGGGCGGGCCTTTCAGGAGTTGTGGCAGGGGATATGGAACATGTTATTCTCGCGTATGAGCCGGTGTGGGCGATTGGGACTGGTAAAACAGCGAGTAAAGAGCAGGCCCAGGAGGTGCATTTTTATATCAGAAACCTGATAGCTGAAATATACGAAAAAAATATTGCTGATCAGATACGAATATTGTATGGTGGTTCGGTTAAACCTGACAATATCGACGCATTGATGGCGCAGGAGGATATTGACGGCGCCCTGGTAGGCGGTGCGGCCCTCGATGTCGAGTCCTTTGGACGAATAATTCACTTTCAAGAGATATAAATAGTTTTTAATGATCACTTTATTAACAGTTGTGCATGTGGCGGTCTGTCTGTTCTTGATCGTGATCGTTCTGCTTCAGCATGGCAAAGGAGCCGATGCCGGGGCAACATTCGGTGGTTCCGGTCAATCCCTGTTTGGATCAGAAGGACCGCTTCCCTTGCTGAACAAAATTACCACTGCCGTGGCCATTGTTTTTATGATGACCTCGGTTGCATTGGCATATTTTTCTTCCAGCAAAAGTACGAGCTCAGTTATGAGTGAGGTGGCCAAGCCGGGGGCAACAAGCGTTCAACAAGTAGAAGGTAAAGCGCAACAAGAAGAAAAAGTTATTCCGATGCCTGCACCGGCCTCGGAGGATCAAAAGTCTGCTTCACCAGGGGCGGAGAGTTCGGCTGCACCTGGACAGGGAAGCACTAAATAAAAGTAAAAATAAGAAGTGCGCCGCAGTGGTGGAATTGGTAGACACGCTATCTTGAGGGGGTAGTGGCCCACGGTCGTGCGAGTTCGAGTCTCGCCTGCGGCACCATTTTTTTAAGCCCACAACTTGTTGAAAGTTGTGGGCTTTTTTTATGTCCAGAACAGGGTGCCGTCTTTTCGGGGAGTGATCTGTTGGCACATTGCAACTATTTCTCACCTTCCTGGTTAAGAGACAAGTCATGTTTTGTCACCGTATTTCTCTTTCCTGAGCGCCAAAGGTCCTGACTGATGATGACTCCTAAGAATATGGTGAAGCCGCCAAGGTACTGCAAGGCGGTAAACGACTCGTGAAACAGGAGTCTACTGAGCAGCAGGGTGAAAAGAGGAATCAGGGTTATGAAAATTGAGCTCTTGCTGGCCTCCATGTGAGCCAGTGAATAATTGTAAAGACTATAAGCGATCAGGGTGACTGCCAGGCCAAGGTAGAAAATGGCTGTTACAGGGACCATGAGAAATGCTTGGGGCAACGGGACCTGGGGCAGGGCAAGGAATGGAGCAAAGAAAAGTGCTCCGATCCATGCCTGGATGGCGGTGAGAAAAAGTGCGGGGTAAAATGCCGTAAGCCGTTTGATGGTGATGGTATAGACCGTGGCACAGAGCATGGACATGAATTCATAGGAATTTCCCAATAATGGAGCCGGTGCCAGGAGAGTTGGTGACCCTCCGAGGCTGAGCAGGATTGCGCCGCCCATGGCCAGAAAAAGGCCGATCAGGGTTTGCTTTGATGCCCGCTCACCAAGAAAGAAGACAGAGGCAATGGTGATTAACAGTGGCAGCATGGTGGTAATGAGGGATGCCTGAGCGGCGCTGGTGTTTTGCAGGGCAAGGGCTTCAAAGAAAAAATAGAGACAAGGTTCGCTCATCGCCATGATGACAAAGAGGTGCCGATCCTGACGACGAATCCGGATCTTTTGAAATCGGGGGAGAAAGAACAAAAAGGCCAGCGAGGCAACCCCCATTCTGCTGAAGATGATCACCATGGGGTGATACTCCTGCATGGCCAGTTTCATGGCAACAAACGAACTGCCCCAGAGAAACATGGCGAGAATCAGGCCTACGAGGGGAAGGAGTCGGGGAGAATGTTGGTGCATGAAAAGTTTTTATTACAGTTTTCAGAGAATTGATTATTATTCTTTTTTGTAGGAATAAAGGGGGGAAACGTGGGCTACGGTGTGCTCCGACCCTCAAACAGGTAACCATAAAAGTGATGAAGTGGGAATGCAAAATTTTACAAAGTTGTCATACGCTCAGAGTTCTTCCATTCTCCCGCAGGGAGTTTTTTTTCGCAGTCTATATTTCGTAAGTGACGTCGGATCGTGTCTGGTGCGGACGGGTGTGTTTGTCTTTCTCGCTCTGGCCTTGCTTTTGCCCTGGCCAACGGATGCTTCTGCAGGCCTTGATTTTGAAGAGGGGACGGTTCGCAAAGATATTGGTGTGAGTGCTGCTCCCAAGGCACAAGGCGTCAGCAAGACCAAGGGTGATCTTGCCTTGGAAGAGGCCATTGTGCAGACGGAAGCGGCCGTGGCCAAGGTCAAGCTGGATGAAAAGCAACTCGCCCGGGCTAAAGAGGTGATCAAGGGCCTGAATTATACCAATATGCGGATTCTTCGCGTTTTTTGCGGTCTGTCATCCATAACTCCAGAGGGAATTATGGATGCCTTGCGCCGACTGCCCCAGTCGCAGATCTCGTATGACCAGCTGATTATCTTGGAGCATTTTGTGGCCCTTCCCGGTGTCGATGCAGATACGGCATGGCTCCTTCTGAAGAAGCTCGGTGGGTTAAATTATGTCTCGGGACGGGTGGCCTTAGCCATTAGTCAGGCGAAGAATCTGCAGCCAAGGGTCATGCTGGCCCTTCTTGATCGACTGGCATCCCTGAGAGAGCCTGGCCTGTGGGCCTTCAAGGCCTATCTTGAGGTACCTGGCCAGACGGCGGACACGGTGGACAAAGGTTTGCTGCTTATTGACCAGATGACGGAGAAGCAGTGCTGGGCAGCCGAGATGAGTAACAAGATCGCCGGTATGACCCCTGAATTGGCCTTGCTCAATATGAGCCATCTGCCCAGGCTGTCCAACACCAATGCCTCCAATGCGCGCTCGATGTTTCAGCTCCCGGGAATGTCCCCGGCTGCCTCTCTGGCCTGGATTACCAATTATTTTCTGCTTGCTCAGGAGAATCAGGAGGCCCTGTTCTTTTCCATGAACGCTGAACAGCAAAGCCAGCTCCTGCTTGCCTTTGCCGACGGTTCTGAATATCTCATCTGGAAGATCAATAACCTCCATGACATTACTGATATCAATGGTCAAGAAGTAGGTATTCGTGTTCTTTCCTCCTGCCCGCTCAGTACCTTGCGAGAGATTTTTCAGCGCCTGGATGGCAACGTCCAGGCCAGGTTCAACGGGGAATTCTCGGCAGGTCTTGATGCCGGCCGGGGACCGGCCATTGCTGCGCTACGCCGTGCCACTTCAGCTGCCCGGTTGCAGGCAGCGAAAGATTGCACCACAGCCAACGCTTACATCTTGCTCTCCCGGGGCAGCGATCTCTATGATTCCTCTTTCCGGGAGATCCTGGTGCCGGTACTGAAGGACCGGATAAACAGTCGTTCTGGCGGGAACCTTCTAGCCTTTCTTAAGACTATTGATCAGAAAGGTGTTCATGTCTCTGACTTTATTATCAGTCTGGCTCAGAAAGGAAAGCTTGTCGTATTTTTTCCGGCATCGGTGGCTGAACAGGAGCAGGTGCTTGATCTGGTGGCGCGGTCCGCGTTCCGGGATGAGAAAAGTCTGATCCTGTTTTCGGCCACCTTCATGACCCTGCTGGAGACCATTCAGCCGCAGACACGAACCTACCTGATTGCCAAGATGCTCACCGCCATTCGTGAAAAAGATTCGGTTTTCAGCACCCAGTTGCGGGTCATCCTCCAGTATTATATCCAGGAGTATCCGCAATTAGTCGGTGAGGTGGACAAGATTAGAATCAGGTTGATGATGTCGCAGTACGGGACGCTTGCCTTGGATCAGTATGTCAAGACCAGTTTTGCCGAGTGGAAGATGGATAGTAAATTGAGTAGTTTGTCCATCTTTCAGAGTGATGATGACGGCAGCCAGTCCTATCGTTCCAATTGTCAGACCTTGATGGCGCACGGCTATCGGCCGCGGCTTTCCACCTCTTTTTCTCTGATGGCGGCCGACAGCGCCCAGGGGCGAGCTGCCGGGGCCCAACTGAAGGGCCTGCTCGGTGCGCCGTCGCAGAATCTGGGCGGGATTCAGGAGATGCAGGCTCGCTATCCCCTGGTGGTGGACTGGGTAAAGAGTGTGAATGGTCTTGAAATCTCCCACTCCGTGGTGGTCTATCATGATGTCAGCCATCAACAGGAGCTGCTCCGGCAGTTCCTCAAGGGGGGCCATGAGATGTTTGTCCAACGCGGCCACAGCTATTGGCGAAAGGAACAGTTACTCGACCCTCTGCAGGAGCTGCTTAAGACCGGTGCGGTGACCGAGGCGGATCTGATGAGTAAGCAACGGTTCTTAAGCCTTGGCTCTTGTGGCGGGATTCGGGTGTATTCTGAGTTGGCCATGATTTTCCACAACAAGGTCGATATCCTCGCCACCGTGGGCACAGGGAAGGCCATTATCAATGATCCTTACAATCAGTTCCTATTTGAGCTGGTTGCTTCCCGTTCCGATACTCTGAGCTGGAAGGCGGTCAGTGATCAGGCCGCGGTGATCTTCAAGCATGGGATGGGAGAGGATTACCTGCAGCCCGGCTCGCTGCCGGCTATCCTGCACAAGATCATGGATCAGAAACAGATTGATAAACAGGCCGGAGGCCAGGGCGGTAAGCAGGCTGAGATACAGAGTGGGGGAGGGCTGGAAGTGAGGCCATCCGTAGATTTGGATCCCAACCGCAACTGATCGTGGGCCTGATCAAGCGCATAGAACTTTCCTCCTGGCTGACCCAGGAAGATCCGGGCGATAATGCCCGGGTCTTCCTCTTTTTCGGGGAGAGGTATCTGTGCCGCGAGGCGGCTGATCTGGTGGAACGAGCTCTGCTCGCCAGGGGTGGGGGAATGGTGCATGGGATAGATGGCGATCAGGAAGATCCGAGCCGGACCCTGGGCCAGCTTATGAATTTCAGTCTGTTGCCGGGCCGACAGCTCTATCGGGTCACGGACAGCCGGCTTTTTCACTCCCGGGCCGTGGCCAAAGAGATCTGGAATAAGGCGGTTCAGGCGCAAGAGGCGGGGCGACCAGGTTCGGCCCGATTGCAGCTCAAGAGTCTTGCCGGTTTGGCTGACTTGAAGGCCGGAGAATCCCTGGCTGATCTCGGCGCGGATCAATGGCAGCAGCTTTTTGGTTTTGCCAAACCGGGTGGCGATCTGGCCTGGACTGACAGGCTCCTTGCCGAGGGCGTCTCCCCGTCAGGTGGGAAGGGTGGGGAGGCGGCAAACATCGCTGATCGCTACCTTGGTGCTCTGGAGAAGGGGCTGCCGGGACAGAACTATCTTCTTCTCAGCGCTGAAAATGTCGACAAAAGGAAGGCCCTGTTTACCTTGATCAAAAAACATGGCCTGGTTGTGGACTGTTTTGTTGAGACAAAAAGCAGCTCGACGGCAGCCCAGAAGGAACAGAAAGAGGTGCTGCGCGAGCTGGCCCAGAAGACCTTGCTTTCCTTTCAAAAGAAAATGGAGCCCCGGGCTCTGGACATGCTCTTTGAGCGGGTGGGGTTTCATCCGGTGGCTGTGGTCATGGAGCTGGAAAAGCTCGCCCTTTTTGCCCTTGATCGCCCCCTGATCAGTTGCACGGATGTTGACGCCATGATTGGCCGGACCCGGGAGGATGCCCTTTTTACCCTAACGGAGGCTTTCGGGAATGGAAACCTGGCCTTAACCCTGGTGCTCCTCGGACGTCTGCTGGAAAATGGAATTCATGACCTTGCCATTCTTGCCACCATGCGTAATTATATACGGAAGATGCTCATCTTTCGTTCCCTGCAGCTGCAGGCAAGCCCCCCCTGGCAACGGGGAATGCAAGCCAAGGCGTTTCAAGATGTTTATCTGCCGGCACTCAAGGAAAAGGGGGAGTGGGTTGAGCTCTTGAAAGTTCACCCTTACGCCTTGTATATGGGGTTCAAGAAGGCGGAAGAGTTTTCCTGTTCGGTGCTCAAGGAGTGGATGGCCCTTCTCTTGAAGGCCGAGTATCAGATGAAAGGCTCACCTCTGCCGCCCACCCTGTTTCTGGAAGAGCTCTTTCTTGCCATGTTATCGAAAAAAGAAGGCGGATCAGTAGGATAATCGCGACTCCGTATTGAGACAGACCTTTATTGATGTGATTTTTGAGAGATGGGAATGGGCAAGGTAAAAGAGGAACACAAGACAGCAGCAGCCACCCGGGAGCGGGAGGAGACGCGTGAGCCATCCTTGTATAAGGCGCTGCTCCATAATGATGATTATACCTCCATGGAGTTTGTGGTGTCGATTCTTGAAAATATCTTTGGCAAATCCACTTCGATGGCGACAAAAATCATGCTTGACGTCCATCAGGAAGGAGTTGGTGTTGCCGGGGTCTATACCCGTGAGATTTGTGAAACCAAGATCGAGCTGGTTCATCATCTGGCCCGGACGAATGGCTTTCCACTTCGCTGTTCCATGGAGAAAATATAGGGACTGTATTTGGTTGCGGGGTTTGAGACAGCCCTCTGATCTCAGAAGATAAATGGGGAATAGCTTCCCCTCTTTGACAGTAAAAATGGTGAACAAAATGTTGAATAAAACATTGGAAATGGCGCTCGTAAGGGCGATTCGAGAGGCGAAGGGATATCGGCATGAATATGTCACCGTGGAACATATGCTCTACGGTCTGCTCTATGATGAGCTGACGAACCATATTATCAGCCATTGCGGGGGCTCCATTGATAACTTGAAGCAACGGCTGGAGGCTTTTTTCACCGGCGAGCTGCCCACTCTGGGTGCTGACGATGCCAGTGACCCGGCCCAGACCGTCGCCTTCAATCGGGTATTGCAGCGGGCGGTCTCCCATGTCCAGAGCTGCGGCAAGAATGAAGTGGATAGCGGCGATGTCCTGGCTGCCATTTTCGCCGAGGCAGAGTCGCATGCCGTCTATTTCCTTGCCTCGGAAGGGGTTGGGCGACTGGCGGTGTTGGAGTATATTTCGCACGGCCTTCCCTCTGAGGGCTTGCAGAAGGAGCCCTTGCCGCGGCCTCCCGGTGGCCCCGGGGCCGATGCCGAGACTCGGGAGA
The DNA here is from genome assembly GCA_009773475.1 of Desulfobulbaceae bacterium. GTDB lineage: Bacteria > Desulfobacterota > Desulfobulbia > Desulfobulbales > Desulfocapsaceae > UBA2270. The sequence goes on from WSXV01000001.1 coordinate 512,646, forward strand.
TGGAAAAAGACGAAAAGGTCTTGCAGGATTTTACGGTTAATCTGGCCCGTCGGGCGGCAGAGGGGCGACTTGACCCCCTCATTGGTCGGCAGAAGGAAGTGAATCGGATGATGCAGGTTCTCTGCCGGCGCAAAAAGAACAATCCCCTGCTGGTGGGGGAACCCGGGGTCGGGAAGACCGCCATTGCTGAGGGACTGGCCCTGCGGATTCATGACGACGGTGTGGCCCGGAGCGCAGGCCATAAGGCGCTGATCCCCGATCTGTTGCAGGGCGTGGAAATTTATCTGCTTGATATGGGAACGCTGGTGGCCGGCACCAAATATCGGGGCGATTTTGAGAAGCGGATGAAGAGTGTGGTGGAGGCGGTGGAACGCAAGAAGAACGCCATTCTTTTCATCGATGAGATGCACACCATCGTTGGTGCGGGTGCGACCAGCGGTGGCTCCATGGATGCCTCCAACCTGTTGAAACCGGCCCTGCAGTCCGGGGTTTTGCGCTGTATCGGTTCCACCACCTATGAAGAGTATAAAAACCATATCGAAAAGGATCGGGCCCTGTCCCGCCGTTTCCAGAAGATCGATGTGGAGGAGCCATCGGTGGAGGAAACCCGCTTGATTCTCCAGGGATTGCAGGAAAAATATGAGCAGCATCATCAGGTGCGTTACGCTGCCACTGCCATTAAGGCCACGGCAGAGTTGGCTGGTCGCTATATTAACGACCGCTTTCTGCCGGACAAGGCCATCGATGTGATGGATGAGGTGGGTTCTTCTTTTCGCCTGGCTGGGAAAATCGGCAGGACGGTGACGACTCGAGACGTGGAGGCCGTGGTGTCACGCATGGCCAGGGTTCCCGCCAAGACCGGCAGCAGCAATGAGCTTGGGTCTTTAAGGGATCTGGCTGGCACCATGAAAGGGGTGATCTTTGGGCAGGATGCCGCCATTGACACCGTGGTCGCCGCCGTTAAGCGGGCTCGGGCCGGGCTTGGCCATCCGCAGTCGCCCACGGGTTGTTTTCTCTTTGCCGGCCCCACCGGAGTTGGCAAGACCGAGGTGGCACGACAGCTGGCGCAGAGTCTGGCGATCCACTTTGAGCGGTTTGACATGAGTGAATACATGGAAAAACATGCGGTGGCCCGCCTTATTGGTGCGCCTCCCGGATATGTGGGCTTTGATCAGGGCGGCCTGCTCACCGAGGCCATCCGCAAGCATCCTTATTCCGTTCTGCTGCTTGATGAGATCGAAAAGGCCCATGCCGATATCTTCTCCATTCTCCTGCAGGTCATGGATCATTCAACCCTCACCGATAATTCCGGGCGCAAGGCCGATTTTCGCAACGTGATCCTGATCATGACCACCAATGCCGGTGCCCGTGAGATGAACACGACCCCCATTGGTTTTATGGCCGATAAAAAGGGCCGCGATCAGAAGGCGGTCAAGGGGTTGTTCTCACCAGAGTTCCGCAACCGGCTGGATGCCACCATTTCCTTTGGCACGCTCAGTGCCGAGTCGGTGGAAAAGGTGGTGGACAAGATGATTCTTGAATTGCAGGGACAGCTGGCCGAGCGCAAGGTGGTCATCTCTCTGAGTCCTGCTGCCCGCAAGCATCTGGCTGGCAAAGGTTATGATCCTGATTATGGAGCCAGGCCGCTCAGGCGGCTGATCATGGCCGAAATCGGGGATGTGCTCACTGATGAGATCCTGTTTGGCGCCTTGACGCGGGGTGGTGAAGCCAGGGTTGATCTCCAGGGGAAAAAACTGAGTTTTACTTATCTCGCCAAAGGCCTTGAGGTGATCGCCGCTAGGTAATTTCCGGTGATGACCACCATGACCATCGCTGTCCTTCTTGCGGCTGGCCTGCTGGCCGCCAAGATGTGTCAGCGATGGCGCCTTCCCTCCGTCACTGCCTATATTCTGGCTGGTCTTCTCCTCGGCCCCAGCGGTTTTGCCCTGGTTACCCGTGAGTCTCTGGGTGGCGGGCTCGATCATTTCAGCCATATTGCCCTGATGCTCATTGCCTTTGGCGTTGGTGAACATCTTGAGCTGAAGACCCTGCGGGGACAGGCGCGCAGTGTTCTCTGGATTGCGGTGTGCGAGGCACTTGGCGCTTTTATTCTTGTGACCCTGGCGCTTTTTCTGGTCATGCAGCTCAGTGGATTGCAGATCGAGGGATGGGCCGGCTCGGATTATCTGGTGCTTTCAATTCTTCTGGGAGCGGTGGCGGCCTCCGGGTCACCGGCGGTCACACTGCTGGTGGTGAGAGAACTGAAGGCCCATGGGCCTTTCACCACAAGTCTTTTAGCGATGGTGGCCATTGACAGTGGTCTGGCCCTGATGATTCTTGGCCTTGCCGTCTCTCTGGTGCACAGTATCCTGGGGCAGGCCGGAAGTTCGCTGCTGTTGGTTGCGGGAAACGGATTGCTGGAAATCGTGGCCTCCCTTATTCTGGGCGTTGGCACCGGATTTAGCCTTGATTTGGCGGCCAAGAGGTTCAAAAATAGAGGCGAAATCCTTGTCGGCGGGCTGGCCCTGCTCCTGCTGTGCAGTGAGGGCTCCGTTTATCTGGGACTCTCACCGCTGCTTGCCGGGATGGCTGCCGGCTTTACCCTGGTGAACCGGGCGGAGCGTGATGTTCGACTTTTCCGTGCCCTGAACTTCTTTGAGCCGCCGGTATATGTGATTTTTTTTACCCTGGTTGGCATTGGCTTTGACCTGAAGCTCCTGGGTACGGCCGGTCTGGTGGGAGTGGTTTATTTCCTCACCCGGATCTGCGGCAAGATCCTGGGGGTAAAAGTGGGCGGGCGACTGGGACAGGCCTCGCCGGTTGTGCGGCAATACATGGGGGTGGCTTTGGTGCCGCAGGCGGGTGTTGCCGTTGGGTTGCTTTATTTTTTGACAGGTGATCCTGCTTTGGCGGCGTATTCAGCCATTACGACTCCGGTTGGTTTGACCGGGGTTTTTTTGTCCCAGCTGTTTGGCTCTTCGTGCTTGCGTTCAGCCCTGATCCGGTCGGGAGAGGCAAGTGCAGGGAGTAATCAGCATTTACCTGACACCTGTGACGGGCTGACGGCTGAGGCCTGTGTTCTCCATCTGAAATCGACGGAAGGGGTGTCTGTTCCGCCCTGGGTGGGGGGCAAATTGGTCCCGTTCAATGCTGTTCAGAGGGTTGTTGTCTTTGCTGCCGCCCATCATGCAACGGCTGGACTTGCCCGTTTGGCCACAATCTTTGCCCATTACTGTCATGCCTTGCCTATGGCAGTGAGGGTGCAGAAGTCAGGGGAGAAAGAGCCTGCCCTGCAGTTTCAGAGCGAGGAGAAGGAGGTCGCCGGTATGGGCTATCCTTTGGTCACGGAGATGGTGCCGGATATCAGTGTTGCCTCCGGACTGGTGGCGGCAGTGGAATATAATATGGCCCACGCCGTATTTCTTGGTTATCCTCCGGAAGGTGAGGATGGTCAATTCCAGGAAATGCTTGAAGTGGTTGCTGAAAACGTCCAGTGTCCGGTGATTGTGGTTCGTTTCTACGGGGAGCTTCATTTAGAGCGTATTCTGGTGCCGGTTGTTGATTTGGATGAACTGAAAACAGTGTATCCACTGGTGGCAGCTCTCAGCGCCATTGGTGCGCATCAACTTGAACTGTTGTATCTCCTCCCGTCTGAAGCTCGGGAAGATCGGATGACAACTGAAAGACAGGCTGTATTAGCGTGGATATCGGCCCGGGGGGCCGATATCCCTGTGAAGGTGGTGGCCACCGACAGCCGGGTGCAGACCATTCAGGACGAGGCCGAAGGCTATGATCTGGTGGTGATGGGGACAGTGAGGAGCCAAGGGGTCAAAAAGTTTTTCTTTGGTTCGCTGGCTGATGCCATGATCCATGGTCTGCAGAAAACTCTGCTTGTTGTGTATGCACCGACAGTTTTATAGGCGAGGAAATGGGGATAAACGGGGCAAACAAGGATGGCGTTGTTCCTGTTTACCGTAATAAATATCGGATCAGTGAGAGTGTAAACTCAGCAAAAACGGTGACATTGCATGCATAACATCATTAACTGGCTCGTCGAGAGCATTGGGGCCATGGGCTATCCTGGGATTTTTCTCCTGATGGCGATGGAGAGCTCGATTATTCCAATCCCCAGCGAGCTGATCATGCCGCCGGCCGGGTATCTGGTTCAGGCAGGCAAGATGGATATGCTCACCGCCATTCTCTGCGGTACCTTCGGCAGCCTTTTTGGGGCCTATGCCAATTATTTTGCTGCTCGCTATCTGGGTAGGCCGCTTATTCTCAAATATGGCCGCTATGTCTGGATCACCGAAGAGAAGTTTATGAAGGTCGAGGCCTTTTTCCTGCGGCACGGCGAGATTTCCACCTTTATCGGGCGGCTCCTGCCGGTGGTACGGCATCTAATCTCCCTGCCGGCAGGCCTTGCCGGCATGAATCACCTGAAGTTTTCCCTTTATACTCTGCTCGGTGCGGGGATCTGGGTGACGATCCTAACCTGGATCGGCTATTTTATCGGCAGTAATCAGGAACTGATTGTGAAGTATTCCCATCAGGCCCTGTACGGAGTCCTTGCCGTATCCGCCCTGCTCATTATGATTTATGTCAAGTTACAGCCGAAAAGGGGAAAAGTTGCAAAATGAGCCGGATTCATGTGAGTAAGCGGGAAAAGGCTAAAGATTGGATGCCGGGGATGAAAATGGGTTATTGGTCAGCCATGATTCTTCTGGGCGCCTTGCTCTTTCCTGATCACCCTCTGTATGGAGGGCAGCAGTCCGCGCCAGTGGCCTCTACAGCCAGAGCAAAAAATCTGGCGGCTGGCTCTCCTCTTTCTCAAGAAGACGCCAGACAAATGGTCAGCCAGCATAACCAGGTGCGGGCGCAAGTCGGCGTTCCTCCGGTCCGCTGGTCGGAGCAGCTGGCCGACCATGCCCAGCAGTGGGCCGATCATCTGGCGGCCACCAGCTGCGGACTGCAGCATCGGCCGCGCTCGGGCCAGTGGCGCCGGGTGTACGGTGAGAACCTGTTTATGGGGACCGTCGGCTATTATGGCATCGCCGATGCGATCAAGGAGTGGGCGGACGAAAAGAAGCTCTATCCCGGCGGCCCCTATCAGGCCTCCTGGAGAGGGGTTGGCCATTATACCCAGATCGTCTGGCGGGATACCAGGCAGATTGGCTGTGCCACTTCGGTGTGTCGGGGAAATCTGGTCGTCGTCTGTAATTATGATCCTCCCGGCAATTATATCGGCCAGAGCCCCTACTAAGGGGCCTGCAATCCCTGGAAAAAAATGCGTAAGGCCTTTTCCCCTAGCTCAGGAATGCAGAAGAATTCGAGCCTCTTGACATAATTCTCAAACAACCTTTGTTCTCCCTCTTCATCCGGCCCCTGAGCAGGGACGAGATCGCCGCCGGAAAGGAAATTCTTGTGAGTTCACCGCGTATTGCTACTGACCTGCCTGCAGAAAAAACAGCCTTTACCATCCTGATCATTATCAGTGTCTGTCATCTGCTCAACGATATGATGCAGACCCTGCTGTCGGCCATTTATCCCCTACTCCATGCCAGTTATAACCTGAGTTTTGCCCAGATCGGCGCGATCACCCTGACCTTTCAGGGGACGGCCTCTGTTCTTCAGCCCATCATCGGGTATTCCACAGATCGCCATCCCCGCCCTTACTCCCTGGCTCTGGGCATGGGCTTTACCTTAACGGGGCTGGTGTTGTTTTCCCGGGCGGGAAGTTTTCCGATGCTGCTGGTGGCAGCGGCACTGGTGGGGACTGGGTCATCGGTGTTTCATCCGGAGTCATCAAGGGTGGCGCGCATGGCCTCAGGGGGCCGGCATGGTCTGGCGCAGTCGCTCTTTCAGGTTGGAGGAAATGCCGGGTCGGCCCTGGGGCCGCTTTTTGCCGCGCTCATCGTTTTGCGCTATGGCCAGAGCAGTATCGCCTGGTTTTCCATTGCCGCTCTGCTGGGGATCTACCTTTTGATTAAGGTTGGGCACTGGTACAAGCGGCATGGGATGCGGCGGCTGACATCACGGGCAGTGGCGGGTGAGCCTGAGGCGCCGGAGTCTCGCCGGACCGTGGTGCAGACCCTTGCCGTCCTGATGGCCTTGATCTTCTCCAAGTTCTTTTATATGGCCAGCATGAGCAATTATTATATCTTTTATCTGATCGATAAATTTGATCTTCCGGTGCGCAGTGCCCAACTCTATCTCTTCGTGTTTCTGGCGTCGGCGGCAGTGGGGACGATTTCCGGGGGGCCCATTGGGGATCGGTTTGGTCGGCGGGTGGTGATTTGGGGATCCATTCTGGGAGTGCTCCCTTTTACCCTGGCCCTGCCCTATGCCAATCTCTTCTGGACCGTGGCGCTCACTGTGCCCATCGGCGTGATTCTTGCCTCAGCCTTCCCGGCTATTGTGGTGTATGCCCAGGAGCTTCTGCCGTCCAGGGTCGGCACGGTGGCCGGGATGTCGTTTGGTTTCGCCTTTGGTCTGGCCGGGATAGCGGCGGCAGTGCTTGGGCATCTTGCCGATCTGACCAGCCTTGCCTATGTCTATCGCCAGTGCGCGTTTTTGCCTGCCATTGGTTTGCTTGCCGTATTCCTTCCTGATCTGAAAAAAGAATCCAGGTTGCGGCAGCGGTCGATTGCCACCGGATCTCGATAAGAGCCCGGGGAGGAGTGGTTATGGGAAATACCGCCGTCATTGTCCTTGATTTTGAGACTTCAGGTTTGTCGCCCCGGCGTGGAGATCGTGCCATTGAGATCGGTGCTGTGCTCATTGAGGAGAACCGGATTGTTGATCGTTTCCAAAGTCTGATCAATCCGGGCATGGTGGTGAGCCCCTTTATTGAGCAGTTGACCGGTATCAGTAATGCGATGCTGGAAGATGCTCCGTCAGGGGGCGAGGTCATGATGAGGTTTTTAGATTTTATCGGGGACTACCCGCTGGTGGCCCATAACGCCCCTTTCGACGGCAGATTTCTCGATGCCGAACTGGCACGGATCGGCCAGACAAAAAACAATGAACTGCTTTGTACCTTGAAGACGGCGCGACGCATTTATCCCCATATCGCCAGTCATAAGCTGGAGACCTTGGTCAGATATAAAAAACTGCCGGTAAGTGGGGTTTTTCATCGGGCCCTGGCCGATGCCGAGATGACCGGGCGACTCTGGCTGGCTATGATTGAGGATATGAAAAGGCTTTTTGGACTGTCTCAGATTTCACTGGAGTTTGTGCAGAAGCTATCCCGTATTTCCCGGGCTCGGGCGCAAGCCCTTTTTGCATAATTGGTTTGCTTTGCCGCAGACCGATTCTTCTGCCGATCCCCCCACGCAACGAATACTATCGCAACTGTCTGTCGTCTTTCAGGGCTTCTTTCTTCCCGTCCCTTTTTTCCTGACCTACACTCCATTGAAATGTCCATGATGTGCGGCCGCTGGCTAATCAGTTTCCAGGCGTAGCAATGACGACTGGCGGTTATCTCCGACTGATTGTTATTGCTACGCCTGTCAACGGGAAGGGATCTTTATGAATCAACAAAAAGTGGTGGGGTTTGTGATTTCTGAAAAACTGATGATCGCATTTTTCCCTTTGCGTTTGGTCTCGAACAGGGCCAAATCAGCATTGTCGAGCAATTCTGTCAGGGTATGGGCATCATCGGGAAAGGTGGCCACGCCGCAACTCACCGTAATATGGACGGCGAGATCGCAAAAGGTGAGAAAGCGGGCTTCTTCGACGGCACGGCGAAGCTGTTCCGCCACCAGAGCCCCTTGCTTTCGGTCGTGGTTGGCCAGGACCACGACGAATTCATCGCCACCATAACTCACCCCGTAACTGTTTTCCGGTAAGCCCTGCATGATGATTTCAGCAAGCTCGGCAATGGTGCTGCTGGCATTGAGGTGTCCGTGGGTGTCCACCACTTTCTTGAAATTGTCGATGTCGATGAAAATGATGGAGATGGGATGCTGCTTGTGACTGCAGATCTGTTCGTCGAGGGTTTGATAGAGGTAGCGGGTATTGAACAGGCCGGTGAGATCGTCCAGAACCGAGAGGTTCCGATAACGGAGTACACTTGCCTGGAGTTCCTGTCGCGCCTTGCTCAGGGCGATATGGGTCTGCACCCGGGCCAACAGCTCTTCCTTGGTGAACGGCTTGAGGATGTAGTCTTGACCGCCGGCGTCAAATCCGGCGATAATATCCTTTCTCTCGGCACAGCCGGTGACGAAAAGGATGGGAATTTCTTTGGTCAGGGGGTTCTGCTTGATGACTCGGCAAACTTCAAACCCGGAAACGCCCGGCATGTCTACATCGAGAAGAATTAGATCCGGCTGAATCGTGGCGATGACCGTCAGGGCCTGCTCGCTGCTGCTCACGTCAGCTACCAGGTACCCGGCGTTGGTCAGCAGTTCTTTCATCAGTCTGATGATAACCTTGTTATCATCGGCAATAAGGATGGTCTGGGGTGAGGGAGTGGTATTTTCTTTCATGGTCGTCAGCATGGCGGAAAGTGGGGGAAAAGTCAAGTTTTCCAGATGAAGATTCTGCTGTTCATAAAAGATATCCGGTTCCTCCATTCCTTTTGATCCTGCTTGGCAATCCCTGCGTATTCTGCGGTCAGTTTTTTGCCGGCCGTGGTCGAATAACCTTCTATTGCAGAGAGAGCAGATAGGTGCGCAAGTTCATTGCCCGGTCATGCAGGCCCAGTTTACGGCGCAGGTTCTTTCGATGGAAGCTGATGGTGTCCACCGATACCCGGAGTACATCGGCAATCTCCTGACTGCTTTTCCCCTGGCGAACCAGGGAGGCCACCTCTACCTCCTGGGCGGTGAGCAGAAGCTGGATGGACGAGAGGCGATTGAGGAAGGGGCTGACGATGTCATGGAGGTGGGATTCCACTATGTCGATCAGGGTTTGCTCACGACCTCCCTGCAGGGATTTTTTCAACCTCTCCACATAGGGCAGCACCAACTCATGGATATTGGCTATCATCCTCTGTTCCAGGTCTCTCAGGTCGCGGTCACGGTGTTCTAATAGTACCTTGAGCGCCACATTCATCTCCTCCAACTGCTCGCTTTTGTTTCGGATTTCTTGTTCGTTCTTTTGTAATTTCTCCTGTGCCAGGATGATGGGGCTTATGTCCTCATGGACAATAATGATCCGGTGCACATCCTTTGCGAGATAGGGCAGAATACGAAGAGTAAACCACCTGCGTTTGGTGGGGGAATGACAGGGGTACTGGGTCACAAATTCCAGCAGCTCGCCCTGGAGTACCTTGCGGATGCCTAAAGCGACAATGTCTCCTTCCCGCTCTCCTGCCTCCCGTGCGGTATCGCAGATGGAAAGATAGTTGATTCCGATACAGTCTGTTTTTCCCTGCATCCCGTTTTCCGCAGCGTAACCTTGCCAGGCTCGATTGGTCTCGATGATTACCCCTTGATTGTCAAGGACTGCCACATGGGCGGAGAGAGAATTGACAATGACTTCATACATATTGCTGTCCATGGGAAACCTCCTTATAATGGTAGCTTATGTTACCATTATAACCTTATTTTACCAGTATTGTTTTTCGATATTGAAACAACTATTATTAAATCAAAGGAAAAAAAAGACCAAAAACTTGACAACTGAGGACATTATGAGAGACGATTTAAAAGGTGAATATGGTGATATGGTATGGGTACGGGACAAGGACGGCAAAGAGTATGCCTGCTCCATAGATGCCCTGAAGGGAAAAATCAAAACCAAGGAAGAGATGTCGGAGGCAGAGTTATCCGGTTGCACCGATCTCAGCACTGTGATTGGTGATTGGTAGGGTGATAAACAAGGACGTGAGGATGTTGTTTTGATGAAGTTGTCAGGTCAACTGGAATGGAAGTCTGAAAACTTAGCAATGGAGAATATCATGAGTGATGAAAAAGCTGGATACGGTGACTTGGTATGGGTGCGGGATAAGGACGGCAAGGAGTATGCATGCTCTATCGATGCCCTGAAGGGAAAGATCAAAACCAAGGAAGAGATGTCAGAGGCGGAGTTAGCCGGTTGTACCGATCTCAGTACCGTGATTGGCAACTGGTAGGCTTGATGATCAAGGACGTGAGTATGTTGTTTTAAATTGCTTGTCAGGTCAACAGGAAAGGAAGTCTTAAAACTTAATAAGGGAGAAAATCATGAGTGATGAAAAAGCTGGATACGGTGATTTGGTGTGGGTACGGGACAAGGACGGTAAAGAGTATGCTTGCTCCGTTGATGCCTTGAAAGGAAAGATTAAAACCAAAGAAGAGATGTCAGAGGCAGAATTGGCTGGTTGTACCGATCTCAGTACCGTGATTGGAAACTGGTAAGCTGCTCAATAAAATAACCTGCAAGGCACTTCTCCCGTTCATCGGGGGAGATGTTTTCAGCAGCTGTTGCAAGGCAGTAAAAATTGTTAGGGAAGCTCGGATTACACCGGGTTAAGAAGTCTTCAGACAGAAGACCCCTTGGCACCCGATCTGGATAATACCAGCGTGGGGAAACAATAACGAACCAAAGGTAAAGGCGCCGTCTGTCTGGACGGCGCCTTTTTTTTAGGAAAGTACCATGCGAATGACCCTGATTGTGCCGTTGCCTAATGGGCGGATTCTTAAAATTTAACAGGCTGACCAATGAGAAGGAAATCTTCTGGTCGGCCGGGGAGAAGAGTGAGTCATGAATCTTGAAGCATATTTTTCTGAACATACCGGTGTCGGGGTCTTGGCCACCAGCGATGCTGCCGGAGTGGTGGATACCGCCATTTACTCAAAACCCCATGTTGAAGGCATTGACACCATTGTCTTTATCATGCGTGATCGCCTCACCCACAAAAACCTGCAGGAAAACGGCCATGCCAGTTATCTGTTTCTTGAAGATGGTCGGGGCTATATTGGTGCCCGCATGTTTTTGACCAAGGTTGATGAGAGTACGGATCAGGAGCTGATTGCCTCCATGACCAGGCGCCATCTCAGTCCGGAGGAGGACAAGGCCAAGGGAGACAAATTTCTGGTTCGTTTCCGGGTGGGAAAAGTCCTGGCTCTGATCGGCGGCGAAGAGATCGCCCTTCAGTAAGACTGATTGATGGTGTATGGCAGAGACAACCAGCGACGAATCAGGGAGTGCTGTGGAAAAATATGATGTGATCATTGTTGGCGGCGGCATCGGCGGTGTGGTAGCCGGCGGGCTTCTGGCTCGCAGCGGGGCAGGGGTGCTTCTGATTGAGCAGGGCGCCCATGTTGGAGGCTGTGCCGCCACCTTTTCCCATCGCGGCTATCGTTTTGATGCCGGTGCCACCATTGGCTGCGGATTCCATCGCGGCGGGCCCATGCATTGGCTGGCCGAGCAACTTGATATCACTTGGCCCTTGCGTCCTCTGCCGGTGGCTTGGGAGTATTGTGATGGGATTTTGAACCTTCCCCTTGATCCCGCCAGAATCAGCCTGCTCCAGCAGTTTCCTGAAAGCAGGGGGTTTTGGCGGGAACAGGCGGAGCTCGCCGACAGCCTCTGGGATTTGTCGGAATGTCTGCTCGCCCTTTATGGTCAGGGGCGGATGCAGCAGTCCATCTCCCTTGGGGCCTGCCTCTTGCCCAGGATCAAGGATGTCCGGCTCCTACGGCTGGCCTTGATGTCGGTTGCGCAGTGGCTGAAGGGGCATGGGCTGGCCGACAATAAGGCCTTTTGCCGTTTCATCGACGCCCAGCTGCTGATCTCTGCCCAGACTACGGCGGGGAATTGTAACGCCCTCTTTGCAGCCCTCTCCCTGGATCTGCCGAGGCGGTCTCCCTGCGTCTTTGATGGCGGCATTGGGAGTGTTGCGGAGTTGATCCGGCAGGCCATGGTCAAAAACGGCGGGCAGGTTCGACTGGGAGAAAAGGTGCAGTCGTTTACCCTCAAAGGGAAAAAGATCAGCGAGGTTGTGACCGAGAAAGGACGCTACCGGGCCAAAGAGGTGGTACTCAACGGTTCCAGTGTGACCCTGGCCTCGTTGCTGGGCAAACAACTTGCCGGTGTGGGAGGCGGGGACGTCTCCGGCCGTGCCGCCTGGAGCGCCTTTGTCCTTCATCTGGGGGTGGAAGACACCATTATGGCCGAGCGGCCAGGGGATCATCTGCAACTGCTTCGACCGGAAAGCATCGGTCTGGCCGAAGGCGACTCTCTCTTTCTCTCCGCCTCACCGTTGACCGATGCCACACGGGCGCCCATCGGCAAAAGGGCAATCACGCTCTCCACCCACACCAAGGTCGGCCCCTGGTGGCAGGCCTGGGGGCAGGGCAAGGAGGCGTATCGGAGTTTGAAAGCCGAGTACACCGAAGCGGCGCTCAATGTCGCCGAAGGCTACATTCCTGGGATGCGTCGAGGCATGGATCTCTGCCTGGCCGGTTCGCCGGTGACCTATGCCCGCTATACCGGCCGCCATCTCGGGCTTGTCGGCGGCTACACCCAGACCAAATTGCAGGCCCCAAAGCAGAACCTGTTCGGCCTCAAAAACTGTACCCTGGTGGGAGACAACTCCTTCCCCGGGCAATCCGTGGCCGGGGTTACGGTGGGGGCGACCATGGCGGTGGACACCCTGCTCCGTCAACTCTAAGAATAGGGGAGATCCAAACCACCATGAATCCCCTGGCCGAACTCCAGACGATTGTTGACAGCGGCTAAGTCTGTGCGATATTTTTGAAACCGGACCGGATCGCTGACCGACAGCCAGATACTCTCCGGTCGTATCTGCCGGATACTCTCTTCCACCGCCGACAGAGGCATGGACGATCCCAGAAACACGACATTCCATCCCTGGCGGGCCAGGGCGTAGGCCACGGTGAGCAAGACGGTCCTGTTGCGCAAGCCTTAAGGAGCACGCTCTCTGCCCAGGGCCGGAGTAAGTGCGGCGAAATGCCGCACTCCCGGGCCTGGATTCCAATCTTGTAGACCTGAATGTCGGGGTTCATCAGGCCTTTTTCCCCCAGGCCATGAAAACCGGATCACTCAACGGCAGCTCCTGGTGCGGATCATCCTCGGGCCTTGGCCACCCCCGTTTACTCAGACTGGCCAGCTCGGTAAATCCGCCGGTCTGGTGAAACATCTCCAGTACCATCCCCAATCGTTCAAATTCATGCAGCTCAGACCAGATCCTGATGGCCTTGGGGGGAAACCAGCGATTGGAAAAGGCCAGGGCCAGCACCCCACCGGGAACCAGGACCCGCTTAATTTCAGCAAAGATGGCCAGCGGGTCGGTCAGATATTCCACCGAGGCGGTACAGATGACGGCATCCATGCTGTTGTCGGCCAGGGGGATGTCCGGCGTATGGTTGAGATCATGGAGCATTGTCGTGCTGGCCTTGTTGTTGGCGGCAAGCTCAACCTCGTTCATCCCGAGAACGGTGAGTGTCTGCAGTGGGAGCTGTTCCGGCAGGTGGGAATCCCAGCTGCCCATAAGATCAAGGACCCTGGCCCCTGGGTTGATAAGTCGTGCGTATTGATCGCGAATCGTAGCCCTGGCGGTGGAGTCCAGGTGCTGTACCATGCGGGGCCCTCCATAAAACAGCTGGTCGGGACCCTCGTCTTGCCGCTGCCTGCCTTCGGGGCGGAAAAAATCGGTGGCCATATTCTGGTAGCGGGCCTGCATGCCGGGACCATTCTCACAGATCAGGGCCAGCCAGTCCTCGCATCGCCCGCCCCGCTCCACCCCGGAGGTATGAATCTGGATGACTTTTGCGTTTACGGCAAGATCGTGTCCCGCCAGGGGATGATTGAGATCAAAGAGGAGTTTTTCGTCCTGCCCAACACATCGGGCCGGGGCCGTTGAGACCTGAAAGACATTGCTGACCCCGTGCAGAAAACCCTGCGGATAAAAGCGGCCAGTATGGGGAGAGAGGATTTTTGCCGGACTTCCCGGGGCGTAAAATTGGTGGGGTCGGATTTTCACCAGTTTATTCTGAAAATACGGGGCAGGGACGACATCGGCCGGGACCCGGGCCTGTGCCGCTTCTCCCTCGCCTGTGTCGTTCAGGGCCGAGGCCAGCCCAGGGACAAAGCAGTCGCGCCACATGTTGACCTGATCCGTCCACAGGCTGTCCTGATGTCGCACCCCATTGCTCTGCCAGTCCAGCGTAAACTCAATGGTGGCTTTGCTGTAGCCGTTGATTTTTTCCATGGCCGTTCCTCCGGGAGACAAGAAGAATTGTTAAAGTTAGACAATGTCTACATATTTTTGAAAAATCTAAATTGAAACAGCCAGAAATCAATCAAAAATATAGACAAAACGTTAACAAACAATTTGTTCCCGGGGATTCGGTTGGAAAGGAATGACTACATCTTCTCCTTGAGTTCCTGGACTGCCTTGATGGTGGTGTTGATCTTGTAAAAATCATACCAGGTTTCGTTCTCAACGGGGAGATTGAGGTTGCTGCCGTAGACCCTCCAACCGTCATGATAAATGGCCACGTTTTCATAGCCCAGTGTCCTGAGAACGAGGTAGGAGTAGGCAGCCCGCTGACCGGTCTGGCAATGGGTGATAACCCGGCCATCGGCAGGAATATCCTTATACAGTGATTTTAGCTCCGAAAGGGGGCGCATGCGAGACGAGGTGGCGTTGAAGTTTTTGAAAAAGTCGACATTCACTGCCGTCGGCATGTGCCCTCCGCGCAGGGCACGAATATCCGTCCCCTGAAACTCGCCGGCTGTTCTTACGTCTATGATGACCGCTTTTTTTCCGCCCTCAATCACCTGCATCAGCTCGTCGGTTTTCACCCCTCTTTTGGTCTCCGGTACCGCCTTGAACGTGGCCGCCGCTGGGTTTCCCGCAGTCTTTTCGAGACTTTCCCCCTCTGTCTGCCAGCCCTCTATCCCACCGTCATAAAACTGCACCGTACACTTGGCAAGGGAGCTGTTGCATCCCATGGTTTCCAGGGCCCAGAACATCACCGCATTCCAGGTTGTTCTGCCTACGGCCCCATAGAGGATGACATGGCTTTCGTTGCTGATCCCCAGGGCGCCGAGCTCTTTTTCAAGGCGAGGGAGCAACGTCTCTGAGCGTTTGGTGTCTTCGGCGTAGAGGGTGGAAATCCATCCCGGCATAAGCACCGCCCCTGGAATATGCCCCTCCGCATATTCATCGGGAAATCGCATATCCATGCAGGCCCAGCCCGGTTTGCTGATCTTGTCTTTGAGGAAAACCTTATCGACGATGAGGTCCGGCCCGCTTGCGGCAAAAACTGGCGGGGAAGAGCAGCAGAAGACTGCCCCCGCAAGGATGATTTTAAACAGGTGTTTTGTGCCCTTGATATTCATTTTTGTTCTCCTTTGGTTTGGATAGTACCTGAGCATCTCTTCGAATACCGGTGACAGCGCTGATTTTGCAAGCAGTCTCTGGAAAATCAACACTGTCACCTCAGAACGTGGAAAAACCTTTCTGGCGCTCACTTCCCGCAAGGGAAAATATGGAGCGATTTCATGGAGAGAAAGATTATCTTCTTCCGCCTCCACCACCGGCTCTACCACCGCCGCCACCGCCGCCCGACCTGCTTGCGCCTCCTGCTCCCGAAGAACTAGCTGATCGTGATCCAAAGTCGCGGCTGCTCTGGCTCAGTTGATTGCCGCGAGAACGAGCCTGGGCCTGGGACTCCATGTTGCCCGCACGTGAGCTGAACTGGCTGTCGCGTGATGGCTGCTGCCTCTGGACTGAGCGGTCGGACTGGCTGGCGCTGGTGCGAGCCTGGGCCTGTGGCTGAACATTGGCCTTGGCTGCGCTGTTCTGGGTGCTCCGTGAGACATCCTGCTTCTGCTTTGCGCTGTCGGTCTGGCTGGCGCCGGCGCGAGTCTGGGTCTGTGGCTGGGTATTTGCCCTGGCTGCACTGTTTTGTGAGACATCCTGCTTTTGTTGGGCCCGGTCGGTCTGGCTGGCACTGGAGCGGGTCTCCGCCTGTGACTGAGCATTACTTCTGGGCTCCGGTTTATTGACATCTTCCCAGCCGCTGCCGGAATTAGAGCTCCAGTTGCCGTCGCTGTCTCGTTTATAGACATTGCCGTCCTTGCCGGCATAGACGTCCCCTGATTTGCCTTTGACAACCGCGCCCTGACTGTTTTTGGTGTCCCAGGCAACGGCACCTGTTCCCTTATTGGTCTGGACACCAGCGACGGTTCCATTCTCATTGCTGCGGTATCCGCCTCGCACGGCGGTACCGGTGCTGGGATTATACGCTGCCCCTCTTCCGGCTGAGCCATAGGCGGTATCCACCCGGGCGCCAGCGGCACTGGCCCCGGTATAGGGATTATAGGCCCGTCCTGCTGAGGCACTGCCGCCGGGTCCATAGACAGTGGCGCCGCGTGCGTAGGTGCCGGTGTTGGGGTTGTAGGCTGCCCCATACCCTGCCCCCCCGTAAGGACCATACACCTGTGCCGCCCGATAATAGCCGCCGTAGGCATAACTGTATCGTGCCCCGCAACCGTAAGAGTAGGGGACGGGATAATGGTAGTAATCATTGTAGTGATCGTTGAGAAGGGCTCCCACAATCATCCCGGCACCAAACATCAGGACTCCGTTCGCCGCCACGTATTCGCCGCTGTAGCCCGCTGTCTGGGTATAGATCACGGTGCTTGGGGTGCTGCTCTGGACGGTTACGTAGGTCACGTTGTGGGTCGGGTGGCTGGGAGGAATGGCATAGATGGCGGCCGGCACGTTGAGGCAATAGGTCCAGGGACCGCCGGCGGCAGGGCTGGTGTACCAGACGCCCCCTTGGCAGCAATAGTAGGCGTTGCTCACCAGAAAGACGGCACTGGCGGTGTTGGTGGCATACTGGACAGTGGTGGATGGGATGGCTTGAAAACTTGGCTGGCCGTTGTAGGTCACCTCCACTTTGGCTGGGGTATTGACATCTATGGCCGTGGTTTCCGGCACGGAGGCCAGCAGGACAGCGTCCTTCGCCTCGGTGGTTCCCGGTACCGAGGCCTTGACAAAGGCGGAGGGGTCGTTATCCGGGATATGAGCAAAGTCCGCGGGAAGATCGCTGCTGGCACTGGTCCAGGGACCGTCCAGACTGGTGGATCGGAACCAGCGTCCGGCAGTCAGAAAGTAGGTGTTGCCGTCTCCGGAGTTGAGAAAGACCGGGGCATCGGTGTTGCTCATGCGCAGGAGTTTGGTGCCGGGAATGGGAGTATAGGCCGGTTCGCCGCGGGTGAGGATCAACTCTGCCGCTTCCTTGCTGACCAGAACAACCGGTGAGTTTTTGTCAGGCTTGCCTGGAATATTTTTGCGCACCTCGGCCCAGTTGTCATCCGCCGGCAGGGAAGAGAGTCCTTTGGGCAGGGCTTCGGCCGAAGTCCAGGGGCCGTTGATAAGGTCGGTGGTGCTCAACCAGCTCTGCTGATTGAGGAGGTAGTAGCGCTTTTCACCGGTATCATAGAAGATATCCCAGTTGGTGTTGGCCACAAACATCAGCTCGCTCTTGTCCTTGACCACGGCCTGGAGCTGTGGTTCGCCCAGAATCATCACCAGAATGGCGGGCTTTTTACTGTGGAAGATCTTTGGTGGATCCAGATTCAAGGGAACCGGTGGCTGGAGCTGCTGTTGTGCCGGATCCAGATAGGCCAGAATGCGGTCCAGCGAAACGGTCATTGCCTGACCAAAGGGCTTCAGCTCCTCAACCACCTTTCGCAGACCGGCAGCTTCCGCATCCGTGGTGTTTGGGAACCGCAGCTCACGTGTTTTGGGGAGCACCGCCACCACTCGGGTGGACTGGTCGACGACGGTCTCGGCATCCAGTTCGGCCACGCCGAAGGTCTCTTTCTTGGATTTCCCATCCTTGACGGCAATGGCAAACCGGACATGGATATTCTTGTACTCCGGCCAGGAATCGACCTGGGGTTGATAAATGGTCAGCTCCTTGCCGTTCTTCTTGAGCACTCTCGGCCAGCCTGGATCATCGGCAGGCAAGGGGTCCGAAAAGGCGAGCCGGGTTCCAGCCAGGAGAATAAAAAACGTCAGCATAAAAAGAATGGAACGGGTTTTCATGGTGTGCCTCCTTAATGAGGGAAAAATGGTGGGTCTTGTTCCTGTGATAACTCAATTGTACGCGTTGATGAATAAAACGGCCTGAATCGCATGATCTCCATGGATTCAATTGCACCTCTTTGCCTGCTTCCTCTCTGGGGAAAATCGCCATTACAGGATCCCTTGCGGCGGCTGTTCAATGCACTAATGGAACGGTCGCCATTGGCAAACTGGTTTTATTGTTATGGGGCAGGGGTTGTATCAAGAGAAAAGCTCACCAGCACCGCAGAGCGTCGCAGCTCTTCCTGCAAGGAAAACTCGGCAAGCCTGATGTCGTTGCCTTTGCTGTCCGGATCATTGTCCACCCGTACGCCCATCCAGTTGAGCCGGAGACTTTGAGTCCGGGCGAACAGCATCTTATCGGGCTCCCGCATAATTGCCTCAAGATATCCCAGAGACTGCTCCGGCAGGGCTATCTGAGCCTGCAGCTCCTCGAACTCACGATTTGCCTCGTCCAGGAGTTGCTCGATCTTGCGCAGCTCTTCCCGGTCTTGAATGTCGGGAGGCGCAAACATCGCCTGCCGATAGGATTTACCGCTGTAAATTTTTGCCATGCCCTTGAGATATTCTCTTTTCCCCGTCAGTTCGGCTTTTCTTGCCCGCAACGTAGTTATTTTCTCCATGGCGACACTGGCCAGCACCTCGAGGCCACGTTCAACGATCCCGGTTTTCGTCACCTCCAGATCGCCTGCCGGGGCCACCACCCTGTGACTGGAAAAACTCACCGCCTGCATCTGAACCTCACGCAGGAGCATCTCTCCCTCCTGCTTGCTGCCGAAAATGGTCCGTTCATTCTGCACCATGGTCATCATCGCCACCACCTCACCTGTGTGTCCCTGCTGACGGAGGGCGTTGACCTCCGGGCTGAGCCGGAGCACCTCTTCAAGTTCGTCGGGCGAGGCGAACAGTGCCTTGACCAGAGGGTCGTCATAATAGCGATTGCGATGGAGGACGACCGGGCCGGGAATAACTTCGGTCAGTGATTGGAAATAGGTCATGGCGCCGGCGATGGGGTCACGCAGAACCTGCCGATAACGCCTGGCCTGGCGGATAACCGGATCCGCGATCTCCACGACATGCTCGGTTGCCAGGGTGACCTGGTCATTTTTAGTGGAAGAACTCTGGAGCTGTTGCCAGAGTTTGCCGATCCAGCCTCCGATCCCTGTTCCTTCAATTTGTTCGTTCATGTTCTGCCCTCCTTGCCCATGATGGAGATGCTATTCCGTTGAATCACCTTAGGTTGTCAGCCCCGGGCCGGTCTCCTGCTTCGGGGTGTTTCTAGCCCCGATGAACGGGATAAGTGCCGTTCGCAGATTATTTCTTTAAAAAACAAGAAAAGAATCTGTAACTCACTCACTGTTATTTTCCTGTTTTCTTTGTTTGAAGGCCTCCACCGCCGAGGTCAGGGTATTATAGCGGACTCGCTTTTTAAGCTGGAATTGACTGGCAACCCAGGAGGAGCTGAAAAAAGTCCACAGGGATTGTTTGACTCGGGCGAAACGGAGGGTGATCCCACGTCCGTTAAGCTCCTCAATTAAATCCCTGAGATGATGCAGGGCGGTAATATCAATGGCATTGATGGGGGCGGCATCGACCACGACCCATTCCAAGGGGGTGGGCGATGCCGCAATCTCTTTAAGGATACGTTCCTTGAAGTACTCGACATTAAAAAACAGGATACTGCTGTCAAATCGGTAGAGCAGAAGTCCGGGGAAGGTGACTGCATTGGGGAAATCCTTGATGTTATGGTAGCCACTGATCCCGGGAACACGTCCGAGAACCGCGTCATGGGGACGGGAGGCGGCCAGCAGCATCCACAGCAAGGTCAGTAGGATGGCGAAAAAAACGGCAGGAAGCACATCAAAATAAAGTACGGCCGCCGTGGTCACCAGTGAGAAGCTCAGCTCACGCCGACTGGCGGCGTAGAGCTCCCGCAGCGAGGGGAAGTCAAAGAGGCCGATGCTGGAGACAATAATAATAGCCGCCAGGGCCGCGTTCGGGAGAGAGGCCAGAGGGGAGGTGAAAAAGAGGAGAAAGAGAATCATCGCACCGGCGGCGATGATCCCGGCTAGCCGGGTTCTGCCGCCCATGGCGCTGTTGACCGCGGTTCGAGAATCGGCGCCGGTGACCGGAAAGCCCTGCATAAGCCCGGAGACGATATTGCAGGCCCCGAAGGCGATCATCTCCTGGTTGGCATCAATGGAATAGCGGTTGCGACTGGCAAAACTCTTGGCGGTCAAGACACCGCTGGTAAAACTGATCAAGGCGATGCTGGCGGCGTGCTGGACAAGAATTTTAAATCGTTCCGGATCAAAGGACGGTAGATGCAAGGTTGGGAATCCGGACGGGACTGTTCCCAGCACCGCTACGCCGTGGGCATGCAGTTGGAAAACCTCGACCGTGATGATGCTCAGGACAGCGACTATCAGGGCGGCCGGCAACTGAGAAGCCCAGCGTTTCAAGGCAAACAGGAGGATAATGGCGACGATGCCGAGGATCAGGGTAGGGAGGTGGATCGTATCGATTTTTTGAGAGAATTCCAATAATTTTCCAAAAAAATCTCCAGCTTCAGCCTTGTAGCCAAACAGTTTTGGTAACTGTCCCACTAAAACAATCAGGGCGACACCGTTGAGATAGCCAACAAGAATAGGATGGGATAGAAAATTAGCCATAAAGCCGAAGCGGCAAAGGCCGAAGATGATGTTGAATACGCCGGTAATCAGGGTGATGGAAATCATCAGCTCCATGTAGCGTTGCGGATTGCCGCTGGCCAAGGGCGCAAGGGCGGAGGCGACCATCAGGCAGGTGGCCGCGTCCGGACCGACAATGAGCTGGCGTGAGGAACCAAAAAAAGCATAGATCAGGAGAGGTATGAATGCCGAATAGATGCCGTACACGGCTGGGACTCCCGCAATTTCGGCATAGGCAATGCCCACCGGCAGGGCCACTGCTGCCACCGAGAGTCCGGCGACGCAGTCAAAACGAAAATCGGCCCGTTGATAATGCAGAAACGTTGGTAGACCGGGAAGAAAACGGGTAATCCAGTTCATGATGTTCCTGGTTTGGGTGAGTGGATTTGAGTGTCGCATTGGCTTTTCTCAAGAAGGTGTATTGAGTCCTGGGTGATGAATGAGTCGAAAGATCAGGCTCGGGAGGCAGACCTGACCTTGGGGAAGACAATCCCTTCCTTGGGCAGACGTTCCCATCGGAGGGCCACGGGTGCACTCTTGACCCTCCAGATCTTCTTGCAATATTCGGTAATGGAACGGTCAGAGGAAAATTTGCCCATGCGGCTGACATTGAGGATGGCCATTTTGCTCCACCGTTCCTGGTTACGAAAGATCTCCCCCACCCCTTGCTGGCAATCGACATAGGCCTGATAATCGGCAAGCACCATAAAGGGATCGTGGGAAAGCAGAGAATCAATCAGGGGGCGGAACAGCTCACGGTCGCCATGGGAGAAATGGCCGCTGCCAATCAGGTCCAGTGCCGCCCGCAGGTGCTCATTTTTTTCGTAGACCGTGCGGGGACGATATCCAGCGGCCGAGAGCGCCTGCACCTCTTCCACCTGCATGCCGAAGAGGAAGAAGTTGTCGGCGCCGACCTCCTCGCGGATCTCCACATTGGCGCCGTCCAGGGTGCCGATTGTAAGGGCGCCGTTCATGGAAAATTTCATGTTACCGGTGCCGGATGCCTCCTTGCCGGCGAGGGAAATCTGTTCGCTGAGATCGGCCATGGGATAGATGACATGCCCGATCTGGACATTAAAATTGGGAACATAATAGACTTGAATACGGTTATTGACAGCAGGGTCGCTGTTGATCACCTCGGCCACGGCGTTAATCAGCTTGATGATCAGCTTGGCCATGAAATAGCCGGGAGCGGCCTTGCCGCCGAACAGGAAAACGCGCGGCGGGATGTCGAGCCCCGGATTGTTTTTCAGCCAGTGATAGAGGGTGATGATATGGAGCAGATTGAGATGCTGACGCTTGTATTCGTGGATTCGCTTGACCTGGACATCAAACATGGCCTCAGGGTTCAGGCGCAGGCAGGCATCGGTTGAATAGAGATCACAGGCTTTACGTTTGTTGGCCAGCTTAACCTGCCGCCATTTTTCCCGAAAGCCTGGATCGTCGGCCAATGCTTCCAGATCGCGTAACCGTTCCAGGTCGGTAATCCAGCCCTCCCCGATGGCCTCGCTGATCAACCCGCTCAGGCCGGGATTGCTGAGTACGAGCCAGCGCCTGGGCGTTACCCCGTTCGTAATATTTACCAGTTTATCCGGCCAGAGGCGGTGGAAATCGGCCAGGGTATGCTCCTTAAGCAGGCGAGTGTGTAGCTCAGCCACCCCGTTGATCCGGTGGCTGCCGATGCAGGCGAGGTTGGCCATACGAATAGAGCGCTCGCCGGATTCATCGATGATCGACAAATTGCGTATCATTGCCTCATTGCCTGGAAACTGGAGTCGGACCTGGTCAAGAAATCGGCGGTTGATTTCAAGGATGATTTCTAAGTGCCGAGGCAGCAGGCCGCCCAGCAAGCTCACCGGCCATTTCTCCAGGGCTTCCGGCAGCAGGGTGTGGTTGGTATAGGCAAAGGTGGACGAGGTGATGTCCCAAGCTTGCTCCCAATCAAACCTATGGATATCGATCAGCAGTCGCATCAACTCAGGAACGGCGATGGCCGGATGGGTGTCATTGAGCTGGACGGCGAAATGCTGGTGAAAATTGTCCAGTTTGGCGTGCTGGAGGAGATGGAGGCGAATCATGTCCTGCAGAGAGCAGGCAACAAAAAAGTACTGCTGGCGCAGGCGGAGCACCTTTCCCTGGAACTGCTCGTCATTGGGATAGAGGACCTTGGTGATGTTCTCGGCCTGGATCTTCTCCGCCACCGCTCCAAAATAGTCGCCGACATTGAAGTCATCAAAATCAAAACTTCTCGGCGCCTCGGCGCTCCACAATCTGAGGATGTTGACCGTATTGACCCGATATCCGGGCACCGGGGTGTCATAGGGGATGCCCTTGACCACCAGTCCCGGGATCCAGCGCACACGGTATCGACCATCGTCATCGAAGAAAGAAACGGTGTGTCCCCCGAATCCCACTGTCACCGCAATATCAGGTTTCTTGAATTCCCAGGGGTTGCCCGGCTGCAGCCAGCGATCGCTCAACTCTTTCTGCCAGCCCTCATCAAAGGCTTGATCGAACATTCCGAACTCGTAGCGAATCCCGTAGCCAATGGCTGGGATCTCCAGGCTGGCAAGGGAGTCAAGGTAGCAGGCCGCCAAACGCCCGAGGCCGCCATTGCCCAAGCCTGGTTCCTCCTCGTGGTCAATAATCTGTTGCAGATCCAGCCCGCACTCCTCGGCGGCCTGAGAAAATTCGTCATCCAGGCCGAGGTTGATCAGATTGTTGAGCAGATGGGGCCCCATGAGGAACTCGGCAGAGAGATAACAGACGACTCTGCTTTTGTTCTCACGAAGCGCTGCCACCGAATTGATGAACAATCCCTGCATGCGGTCGCGCAGGGCAAAACTCACCGCCAGATAGTAATCGTTCAACGAGGCGGTGAAGGGAAGTACCCCCTGCTGGAAGAACAGTTTGTAGGCAAAAGCGCGTTTGAGCTTATCAATGGTTGCACGGTCGGCTTTTTTCTTCTCCGGCATACTGTTCCTCCAGGGCACATGGCCAGTGTTTCATAGGCAAAAAACCATGGTGATCTCTTCCATTGTACGTTCAAGTCAGCACCTTTGTGGCAATGAAGCGTGACACTTCACCAAACTTCCAGTACTGCTTCGTCGCGAATGCAACTGAGAAAGAGTGACCTGCAGATTATTTACTTGTTTTTTCACAAGAAAATAATCTGCAAAAGGCACGTATCCCGTTCATCGGGGTTAGTATATCTCCGGGATAAACTTGAAGGGGTACTCTTTGCCCGGTGCGATTTTGTCGATTTTCCGTTTGGGCAATACTATTTTCTCTCCCTTGATTTCCTTGTATTCGATGGCGTTGAGAATATGGGTGATGATGTTCAGCCTGGCCCGCTTCTTGTCGTTAGAACGGGCTACATGCCATGGTGCCCAGGGGGTATCGGTGGCATTGAACATGTCATCACGGGCACGGGTATAGTCATTCCACATGTCATAGGACTTAATATCCATGGGCGAGAGCTTCCAGATTTTACGGGGATCATCGATGCGGGCAGTCAGGCGCCTGGTCTGCTCCTCGGGGCTCACCTCCAGCCAGAACTTGAGCAGGATGATGCCGGATTCTTTCATCATTCTTTCAAAGGCCGGGACCACCTCGAGGAAGCGTTTGCACTGCTGCTCAGCGCAAAAACCCATCACCCGCTCAACGCCGGCCCGGTTGTACCAGCTCCGGTCAAAGATGACCACTTCGCCCGCTGCTGGAAAGTGGGGAATATAGCGTTGCGCGTACATCTGGGACTTTTCCCGCTCCGACGGAGTCGGCAGGGCGACAACCCGGAAAACTCTGGGACTGACCCGCTCGGTGATGGCCTTGATTGTGCCGCCTTTTCCAGCGCCATCCCTGCCTTCAAAAACGATGCACACCTTGAGGCCCTTATGGATCACCCATTGCTGAAGCTTGACCAGCTCTCCATGCAGTTTGGCCAATTCTTTGTCATAGGTTTTCGGGTTGAGTTTTTTGCTGCCGGTCTCTTGTGCGGCCGTATTGATCTCTGTTTTTTGCTCCGTAATCTCTTCTTTTGTTCCCTTTTCTTTTTTCATAGTACCCCTCCTTTTTTAGGTTTCTGGTAAGGTGTATTGCCATTGGAGCTGTTCTAACCAGGTTGAACGCATGTGGTGTCTGCTCTGATATCTGGTGCTGCATCCTTCATTGCAGGATGCGCCAGGGTTTATTGAAGATCTGTTATCTTGTCGCTGCCGTTCGTATTGCTGCGTTCCGCTCCCTTCATCCAGGCAAGGAGCAGGGTATAGGTGACGGCCAGCATCACCGGTCCGATGAACAGGCCAATTACCCCAAAGGCGAGAAGGCCGCCGATGACCCCGGCTATAATCAGGATGATGGGCAGGTCGGCTCCTTGTCTGATGAGAAACGGCCGGACAAAATTATCAATGAGAGCAACAAAGACCGACCAGACAAGCAGGATGCTCGCCCAGGTCGTCTGGTCGCTCCAGTACAGCCAGATCACTGTGGGAAAGAGGACCAGGCCTGGCCCGATCTGGGCGATACAAAGGATCATCATGACCGCTATCAGCAGAGCCGCCGATGGAACTCCGGCGACAATCAAGCCAAGGCCGCCGAGGGCTGACTGGATGAAGGCCGTGCCGACAACGCCGAGGGCAACACTGCGAATGGCCGCAGCCGAGAGCATGGCTGCCTCTTCACCGCGATCTCCGGCCAGACGCCTGGCAAACCCGCAGACCAGATTCGCTGCTTTTTCGCCTTGTGCGAAGAGAACGGCGGAGAGGATGATCATCAAGGAAAATTGCACCACCAGCAGCCCGATGTTGCCGACTTGGCCGACAAACCACTTTAAGGTTGTATTTACATACGGCGCCAGTTTTTCGGAGAGTTCCTGGGGACTGATCATCGATAATTGCTCCCAGCGATCAATCAGGGTTTGGGAGAAAAACGGAACCTTCTCGAACCAGTCCGGTGGTGGGGCTATGCGCACGGATTTCAGTGATTTGAGGAGAGTAATCAGATCACCAGCTCTCTCGAGAATGGTGAGGATGGCAAACGAGAGGGGAATTACCAGGAGCAGGAGCAGGGCCAGTGACATGACCAGAACGGCCAGCCATCGTTTGTTCCAGCATCGCTTCTGGATACTCAACATGAATGGCCAGGTCGCCACAACGATCATCACTGCCCAGCCCAGGGAAAAGAGAAAAGGCCTCAAGATCCAAAGGCAGGAGGTGATAAGCAGGCCTATAAACAGAACGGCCAGGGTGGAGCGGGCAATTTCGGTGGGTTGGTTCATGGTCATAATTGCTCAGACCTCCGTTGTCAGACAGGATCGTATTTCCTCCGGAAAACAGTTCTTCTTCCCGCCTGTTTTATTATTCGCCGGTAAATCACCCAGCCGCTTTGGGCAGGATTAAGGTGCCGCTTTGATCGCGGCGGCGATCTCTTCACTAAGCCGGGTGATATTGTGACGCTGGGCCGTGACCCAGGCATCATAACCGTCATCGGATGGTTTTTCGCTAAAGGCGCTGCGGCGGGTTATCCGCACCGTTTTGCTTTGGGGCTCAACCAGAGACCACCGCACGATCAGGCTTGCTTCTTTTCCCAGATCCCCTTCCATGGTCAGTATGTCAAAGATGATTTGATGCGTTGCCGTCAGATGTTGCCCCATGGGAAAGATGGCTATCTGCTCGGTTCCGAGGCTGCCAGCCAACTGCTCGCCAACGGCCCGGGAGAAATCGCGGTTGACTTCACCGGCCCAACGATGCTGCTCGCTGAGTTGATACCGTCCGCCTGTAGTTCCGGTGGCGATTTGGGAGCTCTTGAGGATGTCGGGAACTGAGACAGGTCCCACCAGGATCGCTAATTGACCCTGCGTTCCGGTCGGATTTTGCGCCAGGTCGAATCCGGCCAGGCTGTGGTACGCGACCGGGGGGGAGACCGGGCTGCAACCGGTGAGGGTGAACGCAACCGGTCCGAAAGATACCAGGCAGACGAGGATGCTGAGGAATTTATTCATCGGCTTTTTTCTCCTTTCCATAAATAATCGACTGTGGCTGGTTCTTCAGGGTGTCGGTCAATTCACGCAGGGAACGAAGGGTCATGGACAGCTCCTCCAACGATTTGGTGGTGTTATAGTTCAGGGGAGAATCAGCGCCCACCCCTTTTTGGACGTCCACCAGGGTTTTTTGCAGTTCGTTCAAGGTCGTGTTCAACTGGGGCGAGGTTTCACTGTTTATCTTTTTGGCTAAATCACCGATCTCGGCGACAGCGGTCTTCGCCTCTTTCAGCACCTGCTGGAGATCGGAGCCGATCTGGTCGAACTGGACATTTTCAAGGTTGGCAATGACTTTACTCAGACCTTCCTGCAGCTTTTCAAAGGAACCGGGGATGGTCGGTATCACCCGGAACCCTGCGTAATGGCTCAAGCTGACTTTTGGGGCATCCTTCACAAAGGTCATATTGATCGTGAGCTGACCGGTGAGCAGGTTGCCGCTCTGCAATTGGGCCCTGAGACCTTTCTGTTCCACCATTATCCTCATGAGCGCTTCCGGATCATCCTTGGAGAGCTTGAGTGCTGCCTCTTTCTGGGTGGAACCTATTCGTTCCGGTTCTATGGCCACGATGACCGGGACCTGGAACTTCTTCTTGTCAAGATCGAATTCCAGGTTAAGGTCAACGACCTCGCCGATCTTGATCCCATAGAGCTCGACAGGAGCCCCCACGCTGAGTCCTCGAACCGATTCATCAAATTGAAGCATCCAGTAATTACGAATCGAGTATTTTTTTTCTTTGATGGCTGCCTGATCGGCATACAGGTAGAAGGGTGTATTTTCCTGGGCCTCATTCCCAGGCGGCGCGTTATTGACCACGTCAAATGCAATGCCGCCACTGATGATGGAAATCATGGATTGGGTATCAACCTTGAGGCCTTGAGAGTTGAGGGTGACATCAAAACCGCTGGCATTCCAGAAACGGGTGTTTTCACTCACCTTGGTGTGATGCGGCGCTTCAATGAAAATCTTGATATCAACAGCCTTGCCATCCTCATTAAAGCCGTAACTCACCACCTGTCCCACAGGGATCTGTCGATAATAGACCGGGGCCCCGATGTCGAGGGAGCCAAGCATTTCGGCCTTCAGGATGAAATGCCGGCCAGGCTGGCCGATGGTAATCACCGGCGCGACCTCAAGCCCGATAAAGGTACGGGTTGGTTTGCCTTTCTCGCTGCCATCGATGCCGATATAGGCGCCGGAAAGCATCGTGCTCAGCCCGGAGACGGAACCGCCGCTGATTCTCGGGCGAACCACCCAGAACTTTGTCTGGTCGGTCAGATAGGACTCGCAGCCCTTGACCATCTTGGCGGTGACCATGACCTTGGAGACATCACTGTTCAAGGCTATGGTCTCCACCTGGCCGATATCCACCTCCCGGTATTTGATCTTGGTTTTACCGGCCTCAAGACCGTCTGCGGTGGAAAAAGTGATGGTAATGGTCGGGCCTTTTTCGCTGATGGCTTTAAAGGCCAGCCAGCCACCGATGACCAGGGCCACCAGAGGGATGACCCAGACGATGGAAAAAACGCGTTTCTTCTGGATTTCGGCAGCAGCAGCATGTTGCTCGATGGATGAGCGGTCGTTCATATTTTCTCCTCAATAACATCCCAGATTAGTCGGGGGTCAAAACTTTCAGCGGCAAACATCGTCGTCACCACTACAGCGGCAAAATAGACGGCGGCCGGGCCGGCCTCAATGGAGGCCACGGCGCCGAGTTTAACCAGGGCCACCAGGATGGTCACCACATAAATATCAACCATCGACCAGCGGCCGACCAGTTCGGTCAAACGGTACAGGGCGGTACGGTCTTTTGGTCTCCAGCTTGATTTAAATTGCACACTAATCAACAGAAAAATCAGGAGAAGCAGTTTGCAGAACGGAACAAAGATGCTGGCAATGAAGATCACCGAGGCGATCTCCCATGAGCCGGTCTGCATGAAATAAATAACCCCGCTCATGATCGTGTCGCCCTGCTTGGCGCCAAGCGTTGTGGTGATAGTCATGGGCAGGAAGTTGGCCGGGATGATTAAAATAATGGCCGTCCAGACCAGCGCCCAGGTGCGTGTCAAGCTGTTGGGCTTACGCTGGTGCAGATGAGCGCCGCAACGTGGACAGTGCGGGTGCCCCTGGAACTGCTCCTCTGGAATCATTAGATGGCAGTCGTGGCAGGTGATCAGGCCCATCTGGCGGGCGGTGGCGGCAGATTTATGCATATCGGCGAAGATCCAGTCGGTCCCAAAGCAGGGCCGGGTCCAGATTGGAAAAGGCGGCGGCCATGATAAAAATCAAGGCCCCGAAGGAAAAAACCGATATACCTGGAATGATGGTTGCCATATGCCCCAACTTGACCAGAGCGACTAGGATCCCCATCATGAACACCTCCATCATGCCCCAGGGGGCAACTTCCTGCACCAGACGCAGAACCCGGGCGGCCTGAACAGCCGGACGAAGGCCCAGCTTGAGCGGCGCCAGAATGTATAGCAACCCCAGCATCTGCAGCAAAGGCACCAGCACACAGGTGAGCAGGACAAGGAATGCCAGCCCATACAGCTCCTGTTTCCAGAGTTCGTGAATGCCGGTCAACAAGGTGGTCTCCTGGATGAACCCCCCGCTTTTCATGGCCAGAAAGGGAAAGCAGTTGGACAGGATAAAAAGTATCAAGGCTGCCAGGGTCAGGGCGAGGGCGCGATCAATGCTGTTTGGTTTATACTGGTAGAGCACGGCACCGCAGCGTGCGCAAAGCAGGGTTGTGGTTGCGCCTTCGGGCAGCCGGTTGAGCAGGTCGCAGTCGTGACAGGCGATAACGGTGTGAGAACCGATGTGTAAAGCCAGACCGGAGGCAAGGGGGCTTCCTTCCAGCGGCACCGGTTGAGGCGTTGCTGCATTGGGCTTGCGCAATAGCTGCTGGATGCGATGAAAAATCATGGGCGCAATGTCCGAAATTGAAGAATGACAGAAGGTGCGAAGTCTGTTTGATACTACTCACAATGGGAATTATGAGTAGTCTCGGAATGAGTTCTCGTTCCAATGGCTCCCATAATTCCCATGATCATGCAAAGTTGCTTCAATCTTGATTGAGTATTGCAAATACTTCTTCGGTGCTGACGATGCCCGTTGGAAGGGACAACAGGGGCCGTATCCGGGATGATGGATTCTCATTCCCGCAACTACAAGCCCCTGCTTCAGGCAAAGGGTGTATCAGAAGGCGTAGCCAACTCCCATTCCGCCCATCCATTGGGTTGAATCGCCCTGCTGATCGACAAGGGGGCTGTCGGCCGGGTCACCGGCGATGACTGAGCCGCGAACGCCTGCCGTCATCAACCAATGTTGATCCAGATAGAAGATGCCGCCCACGACCACGTAATACTCATTCACTCCGCCATTAGCAGTAAAGAAGGGCAGAGCGGAGGAGCCGACATTTTCGGCATTGACCCCAAAATAGTGGTCGGCGTAATCGTCATCCTGATAGAAGGCGCCAGCGGTAATCCCGAGATCCAGAGGCTTGGACACCGGATGCCAGTAACGAGCGCTGATATTGGCCCGCAAGCCGTCGCTTTCATCACCCACATCCTGAAAGAGCTTGGCGCCAAGGATGAATCGTTCCCGTTTGTCTTTAGAATCAGCCCAGACGATGTCGACAAAGGCACCGGCCTCAACGGTATCGTCAATCTCCGTCATTCGGCTGACCTGCTCATCGTCAACATCGTCGGTGCGACCGAAGTGATAGTTGACCAGGGGCCCAAAGCGGAACATTTTATCGTTGAGCAGATTCACCGTCAGCTCGTTGGCGAGCAACTGGACAAAACGCTCCTGGCCATGAAAGGTATAGCGGAATATCGGGGCAACGCCCAGAGTGTAGTCATCGGAACCGCGATAGTCCGGCATGGCTCCCACGGCTAAACCAATAACAGTGGGGACTTCCAACTCAAGTTCGAGGGAACCGGCAGCTTTGGCCGGTGTATTCGGTAAAAGCGTCATGGTACCGGTGAGAGCCATAGCCAGTGCCATTGGTTTGATCTTCTTCAATTGCTGCATTTCTTCTCCTATTCCTGTTTTAACTGCTTTATTCTTGGAACGTGTTGAGAGCTTAGTTATTGGGCAGTCTTACCGTGGGCTTTGTCCAGGGTCACCCGCAACCGTTTGCCCCAGAATTCAAAGGCCTCCTTGGCCGCTCCGTACTTGCTCAAACCTCTTAGTTTAGAACCGTTAAAGGTATCGATGGCGGCGCCCAGGCGTTCGCCGGAAATGGAGTCAACAAGTTCCACTTCCATGCTTGCCCCACCCACTCCGGTGTGCGAGCCGCCGGCGCCTTTACTGACGGCGCTGACTGCCAGGCCCACCGGCAGCACGGTGGTCAGGCCGCTGAGGGCCGGATTGCTCGGCTCAATATCGGAGACCGCCAGGCGAACATGCAAGACGTCGGGCCCCGGCTGGGCGACGATGGGGTAGGCCGTTCCCAGGGCATTGATGACTGCTTGATGAAATGAGTTCGTCAGCTCGGTCAGTTCGGTGGCCTCAATGCCTTTATAGTCGGCGTCTTTCTTGATGAAAAACTGAACCTTGTCGAGCATTACCTTGTTATATTTTTTTAAGTCCGTGCCTGGCTTGACGTAGACAAGGTCGGCGCCGTCTGACGGTCCCGGCTGAAAAGTCGGATATTCCTTGAGAAATCCGGAACGGCCCACCGTGGAGGTGGAGGCGCAACCGGAGAGAACGCAGCAGCTCAAAGCGATGAGCAGGCCGGTGGTCATATATCGTTTTTTCTTCATGAGCTTTGCCCTCTATTGATGAAAGGTGGATGAAATCCACTGATTATTTGTCTGGTTGAATTTTGCTGATCTTACTGCCTTGAATTCCCAATCCCGCCATCAAGCCTTTTTGGTTAAAGAAGAACGCGTAAACGCCTGATTTTGCAGTGGTGGTGGTGTACGAGCGGGACAGGCCCTCGTCCATAACCACAACAGTGGGTCCGACGCCGACTTCCCAGCCCTCACTTTTTTTCAGATACTTCAGATCGTCATCAGAAAGGAAAAACATGGCATAACCAAAGGATTGTGCCCCGGCCTGCAAACCATAGGAAGCGGCAACCGTCTGATAATACCCGGTTGTTTTGCCGCCAACGCGCAATGCCCCTTCACCATACTGTCCGCCGATGATGAATCCACCCTTAATGATGCTGGGGAAGACCAGTACGCCTTTGGCAATTTCCGACATTTTCTTGGCGGCCGGAGTCGTTTTGTACAATGTATTCAAGGCATTGGTGACGTCCCGGTTGATTACAGCGGCCGTCTCGGCCTGCGAGTTCTGGGGAATGGCCAGCAGCATCAGGGCCATCAGGACTCCCAGACGAATGCATGTTGACCGCATGGTTTGCCGCAAGGTTGGTTTCAGTATCTCTGTTGCTCTTTCTGTCATCATGGTGTTCTCCTGTTTTTAAGAGGGTTGACGTGTTGTTTTATCCAGATGGTGATCACACCCGTTTAATGGTTGTGATCACTATGTTGTATCAGCGTTTTTTACCTGTAACCTTAATTCCAACAGCTTCTATATAGGTGATGGCGATAATGTCACCGACCTTGACCTTGTCAAGATTGGCCGGATTTTGCACTTTTACTGTTGCCACAGAGCCGTCCGCCATTTTCAGGGTGGCGAGCTCATTGACTTTATCCAGATCAAGAATGGTGGCGGTAATAACGGTCTCGGTGATTTCGACTCCTGCCGGCTTGGAGCCGGGCTTTGCTCCAGCGATAAGGGTTCCGGTTTCATTCCTGACCTCGCCCGGTTCGGCCATTCGGACCTCCAGGGATTGGGCGTAGGTGACTTCCACCTTGTCACCCACCTTTGCCTGGGGAAGATTGACCGCTTCCTCACTCACATGAATGGTAAAGGATTTGCCCTCAAGGCTGCGCAACTTGACCATCCGCGTCTTCAGATTGATGGCTTCAATGGTGGCAACGGTGGTGCTCACTGCGGAGCGTTCCACGCTGAGATTGCTTGGTGCGGGTGGGGGAGTGGCGGGCTGCTCCACTTTGGCAGCATTGTCTGCCTTGAGATTGGCCTGTTGATCTTTATCGGCACAGGCAGCCATGCTTGTGGCAAGCAGCACTAACATCGCAATCCGTAACTTTTTTTTCATACGTTCCTCCGGAATGTTGTTTTATATCGTTGAATTCAAGGCCAAAAAGACTTCAGCCTTGACGGTCCCAGGACGATAATCCCGCTCAAGCGGCTGCTGGCTCGGGATCTTCCTCCTTGGTGCTTCTTCCTTTTATTGTTTTTCTCTCTTCTCCGTTAATGGTGCGACAGGCGTTTGTGCGAGCTGGTCGGCCTGTTGGATCCAGCCCCCACCCATGGCCTTGTAGAGATTAATCGCAGAGATATAAAGGGCCCCTTTGGTCTGGGTATAGGCCAGCTCGGCGTTGAACAGACTTCTCTCCGCGTCGAGGACGGACAGATAGTCGGTATAGCCATTGTCATAGCGCAAACGGGCAATGCCAGCATATTGCCGGAGTGATTCGACCTGGCTCTTCTGGACGGTCAGCTGTTTGCTGGTTTGAGTCTGATCCGTCAAGGCGTCATTGACCTCACGAAAGGCATTTTGCACGGCCTGCTGATAGCCGAGGAGTGCCTGTTGTTGAATGGCCTCGGCTTCCTTGACTCCACCCGCGATCTTGCCGGCGGTAAAAATCGGCAGGCTGACTGGGGCGCCGTATTGCCAGATCTTGGACGGCCCCTTAAACAGGTCGCTGAGATCACCGCTGGCCGAACCAAAGGAGCCGGTGAGGGAAATGGTGGGGAAATAGGCGGCCTTGGCCACGCCGATCTGAGCATTGGCGGCAATCAGGGTCTGTTCTGCTTGGCGCAGGTCCGGACGGCGCTCCAGCAGGTCCGAGGGCATCCCCGCAACGATGGCAGGCAGGATCAGCTCGTCAATATTCAGGCCCCGGGCAATGGGCCCAGGATTGCGGCCCAGCAGAATGCTCAGGCCATTTTCCTGGAGGGTGACCGCCTTCTCCAAGCTGGGAATACTGGCCAGTGCTTCTTCATACTGGGACCGGTTCTGGCTCAATTCAAGCTCGGAGATGACCCCGCCGGCAAACCGCTCCTTGAATAGGGAGTAGGAATCACCACGGCTCTTGGCGGTGTTGCGGCTGATCTCGAGCTGACGATCAATGGCACGCAGGTTGATGTAGGCAGTGGCTACGTTGCCCACCAGAGACAGGATGACGGCTCGACGGCCTTCCTCGCTGGCGATAAACTGGGCCTTGGCCGCCTCGGTGCTGCGACGGACCCGGCCCCAGAGATCAAGCTCCCAACTGGTATTGAGGGTGGCGGAAAACGAGTCGGTGGTAACCTTATACCCAGGAGACAGGGGATTCGCCCCGGCCTCGGTGATCCGTCCCCGGCTGTAATCGCCCGAGGCGCCCAGCTGTGGAAAGAGATCGGCGCGGACAACACCGTAACGTCCGGCATACTCCTCGATGCGTGCCACCGCTATCAGGAGATCCTTGTTATCATTGAGGGCCACGCCAATCAGGTCGTTGAGCACCGGGTCATTGAACTGCTGCCACCAGGCGGTGTTTGCAAGTTCTTTGGCATCAGGAGTCATTACCCGCCACTCTGCCGGCGTGTCCACGACAGGACGCTGATAATCCGGGCCAATGGTACATCCTCCGGCCAGCAGGGACACAATAAGGAAGGTTGACAGTTTACGCATGATGATCACCTCCACTCTCCGTAAGGGTACCGGC
The DNA here is from genome assembly GCA_009773475.1 of Desulfobulbaceae bacterium. Lineage (GTDB taxonomy): Bacteria > Desulfobacterota > Desulfobulbia > Desulfobulbales > Desulfocapsaceae > UBA2270. The sequence goes on from WSXV01000001.1 coordinate 547,174, forward strand.
GGATGGCTCTTTCTTCTTGCCCTGCCCAATTTTTTCCACCACATAAAAGGTGACCGGAATGAGGAAGATGGCGATGAACGAGGCGGCCAGCATCCCGAAGATAACGGTGTAGCCCATGACCTGACGGCCAATGGCTCCGGCCCCGCTGGCGATGGCCAAGGGCACGCAGCCAAGGATGAAGGCGAATGAAGTCATGAGGATGGGACGGAGACGGAGGCGCGCTCCCTCGAGGGTCGCCTCGACCAGCGGTTTTCCTTTCTCAACCTCCATCTTGGCGAACTCAACGATCAGGATGGCATTCTTCGCCGCCAGCCCGATGAGCATGACCAGACCGATCTGGGCATAGATGTTGTTTTCAAACGAACCGAAAAGCAGGCCGGCAAAGGCGCCGAATATGGCGACAGGGGTGGCGAGGAGGACCGAGAACGGCAGTGACCAGCTCTCGTACTGGGCAGCAAGAATCAGGAAGACGCAGAAGAACGAGAAGGCGAAGATCGCCATCGGCGACACGCCCTGCTGGGCCTTCTTTTCCTGGAACGACATACCGCTGTAGGCAAAACCCATTTCAGCTGGCATGGTCTCGGCAAAGACATTCTCCAGAGCCTTCATGGCCTGGGCCGAACTGAAGCCCTGAGAGGCCGTGGCGTTGATCTGGACCGAGCGGTAGAGGTTGAAGCGGGTGGTGAATTCAGGCCCGGTGATGCTGCGGATGGAGGTCAGCGCCGACAGCGGCACTGATTTTCCTTCCTTGTTTCGTACATAGAACTGGCCGATGTTGTCGATGTTGGTTCGGTACTCCCCTTCAGCCTGAATGTAGGTCTGCCACTGGCGGCCGAATTTGTTGAAGTAGTTGATGAAACCGCTGCCCATGAAGCTCTGCAGGACCTTGTAGACGTCGCTGATCTCAACGCCCTGTTTCAGCACCTTGTCCCGATCCACATCCACGAACAGCTGGGGCACGCTGGGGAGGAAGGTCGTGGTGACCCGGGCCAGCTCAGGCCGTTTCCTGGCCGCTTCAATGAATTTTTGGGTATTCTCGGCCAGGAATGCGACATCCTTGCCTGCCTTGTCCTGCAGCATGAAGGTGGCCCCGCCTGAAGTGCCGATACCCATGATAGCCGGTGGCGGAAATGGAAAGGCGATGGCGCCGGGAAGCCCGCCCAGTTTTTTCGTCAGGGAGGCCTTGATTGCCTCGTACTGATCTTCCGGAGCCTTGCGCTCCTTCCACTCTTTCAGGGAGATGAAGAAAAAGGCGCTGTAGGTGTTAGAGACCTGACTGAGCATGCTGTAGCCGACGACCGTTGAGCAGTACTCGACCCCCGGTGTCTTCATGATGATCTCTTCGGCCTGAGCGGCCACTTCACTGGTTCGCTGCAGCGAAGAGGAGTTGGGAAGCTGGATATTGGCAAAGATAAAGCCCTGGTCCTCGTCGGGGAGAAAGCCGGTGGGGATTTTATTCGCCGCCATTGCGGTGAGGATGGTCACACCGAGCAGCAGGAGCAGGCTGGTCTTGCTCTTCCTGATGGCGACGCCGCAGATTGACACATAGCCGTTAGTGGCCCGGCCGAAAACCCGGTTGAACCAGTCATAGAACTTCTGGAGCAGACCGGTCCCTCTGACTTTTGGCTTGAGCAGCAGTGCGCAGAGGGCTGGAGAAAGGGTGAGGGCGTTGAAGGCGGAGATGATGACAGAAATGGCGATGGTCACGGCGAATTGCTGGTAAAGCTGGCCGGTAATGCCGGGGATGAAGGCGGTCGGCACGAAGACCGCCGCCAGGATGAGGGCGATGGCGACGACCGGGCCGGAGACCTCTTCCATGGCCTTAAAGGCCGCATCCCTGGCTGACAGGCCCTTTTCAATATGGTGTTCAACCGCCTCCACTACGACAATGGCGTCATCGACGACCAGGCCGATGGCCAGCACCATCCCGAAGAGCGATAGGGTGTTGATGGAAAAGCCGAGCAGCGGGAAGAGCGCGAAGGTCCCTATCAGCGACACCGGCACCGCCAGCAGCGGGATCAGGGTTGCCCGCCATCCCTGTAGGAAGATGAAGACCACGATGATAACCAGGATCAGCGCCTCGAAGAAAGTCGTCTTGATCTCCTTGATCCCTTCGGTAACCGCCAGGGTGGTGTCCAGCGCCACCGTGTATTCCATATCGGGCGGGAAGCTTTTTTGCAGCTCCTTCATCAGTTTTTTGGCGCCGTTGGCCGAGTCCAGGGCGTTGGTGCCCGGCATCTGGTAGAGGGCGATCAGGGCGCAGGGCTTACCGTTGAGGCGCCCTTCCATTTTGTAGTTCTGTGCCCCCAGTTCGATGCGGGCCACGTCCTTGACCCGGACGATGGAGCCGTTGGGATTGGCGCGGAGCACGATGTCGCCGAACTCTTCCTCGCTCTGTAGGCGTCCTTGGGCGCGAACCGTGTAGGTGAACTCCTGTCCCGTGGGTACCGGCTGGCTCCCGACCTGTCCGGCCGGGTTGACGGTGTTCTGGGTTTTGACGGCGTTGATGATCTCCGGGATGGTGATGTTGAGCTTGGCCAGTTGGTCGGGCCGGACCCAGATCCGCATGGCGTACTGGCCGGCGCCGAAGACCGAAACGCTGGCAATCCCCTTGACCCGGGTCATCTGGTCGTTGATGTTAATGAAGGAGTAGTTGGCCAGGAAGACGTTATCGTAGGTGCCGCCCGGTGAAGAGAGGGCGAACAGAAGCAATGGCGCCGAGGTGGATTTGGCCACTGTGACCCCGTAGTTGGTGACATCGGCCGGCAGTTGCGATGCGGCCTGATTCTGGCGCATCTGGGCGAGAATCTGGTCGGTGTTGGCGTCGGTACCCAGTTCAAAATAGTTGTAGAGGGTCATGGAACCGTCGTTGCCGTTGACGGAGTACATGTACTCCATATTGTCAACGCCGGACATCTGCTGCTCGATGGGGGTCGCCACCGACTGCTCCACGGTAACAGCGTCGGCACCGGTGTAAACGGCATTCACCTGGATCGCCGGCGGGACGATGTTGGGAAACTGGGCGATGGGAAGCCCCGACATGGCCACCACGCCAAGGATGACCATGAAGATCGAGATCACCATGGCCACAATGGGCCGATTTATAAAGAATTTCGACATGGCCGCCTACTCCTTCTTTGCCGGCGCAGGGGCAACCGTTGTTGCATCCGGCGAGAAAGCTTTGGGGGTCACGGTCATCCCGGCCCGCACTTTTTGGGTTCCTTCGGCAACCACCTGCTCACCAGGGTTCAGCCCCTTGTCGATGATCCATTCCGATCCAATCCGCTCTCCCACCTGCACCGGGCGGACATCAATCTTGTTGTCCGCTCCCACCACCGCCACCAGGTGTTTTCCCTGGAGCTCAGTGACCGCCCGTTGGGGGATCAGCAAGGCCCCCTGTTTGACCCGGACTGTCGCCCGGATGCGGCCGTACTGGCCGGGACGAAGGATGTTGTCTTTATTGGGAAAAAGGGTTCCGATCTTCATTGTTCCGGTGGTGGGGTCGATCTGCCGATCCATCATGGCGAAATGTCCCTGATGGGGGTAGATGCTGCCGTTGCCCAGAATCAGCTCCAGAGGCAGCTCTTCGATTTGTTTTCCGGCCTCGGCCGCGTTCAGGTATTCCCGCTCGCTGATATTGATATAGACCTTGATTGGATCCAGGGTGGAGACCGAGGTGAGTTCTTCCTGGGCACTCGGGCCCACCAGATCACCTATCTGGGTCTTGGCGAAGCCGGCGATGCCGTTCACGGGAGAGGTGATTTTGGTGAATTCCAGGTTGAGTTGCGCCTCTTCCACGGCTGCCTGGGCGGCCTCCACGGAGGAACTGGCGGAAAGCTCCATGCCGATGGCGTCATCCAGATCCTTCTGGCTGACCGCGTTCTTGGCCGCCAGCGGTTTGATCCGCCCCAGGTTGGCCTTTGCCTGCTCATGGCGGGCCTTCTGCTGGGAAACTTGCGCCTTGGCCTTGTTCAGGGAAGCCTGGAAACTGCGTGGGTCAATCTCAAAAAGGACCTGCCCTTTTTTCACCGGCTGTCCCTCAAGATAGTTCTGACGAGTAAGATAGCCGGAGACCTGAGCACGGATGGTGGCGTTCACCATCCCGTCGAGGACGCCGATCCACTCCTTTTTAACCGGCACATCCTTCTGGGTGACGGTGACGGTTTCAACCACCGGCACCATGGCCACCGCCGCTTTTTCCTCTTTGCGGCAGGCTCCCAGGGCCATGGCCATGGAGAGAAGGACAACTGCGGTCAACAGACCTGAGACGTGACGATTGGCGCGTGAACATTTGATCAGATGATTGGCTTTTTGCATTGATTTCTCCCGACGGGTCACTCCTGATATTTTTTGAGGTTGTTATGTCCGTGTGTTGCCATTGACACAGCGGACTCGCCATCCCCTACTTTATGTTTTTTGTCGCAGAAAAAAGCTAAAAAAGCAACCCTTTAATCCATGAAATGTTGACGGCAAGTGGTGGTTTCTTAGCTTGCAACATTTTCTTTCAGCTTGATCATGTGATGGATTGCTGCAAGGATCTCCACACCAGGGTCGGTCTTACGAAAATAAGCGCCGCCATCGAACGCCTCCACTTGTGCTCGCACCTCGGAACTGTCCTGGGCGGTGGTAAAAATAACAGGGGTGCTGTCCTGGACCGCTTGCAGCCGTTTGCTCAGATCCAGACCGGACATCCCTGGAAGTTGAATGTCGAGCACCAGGCAGGAAAAAGTCGGACGTTTTTTGTCCGCGAGAAAGGCTTCGGCAGAGAGATACGTGACGGGCTGAAAGTGCGCGGCCCTGAGCAAACGACTCATCGAGAGACAGATACTGTCGTCGTCATCAATGACCGCGATATAGATGTTTTGTCCCTTCTCCATAAAAAGAGTAATAACAGGGATGGGTTAGGCTGTCACCTGCCCTTTAGGGAAGGTTGGGGTGAGGGGAGGGAAGGTGATGAGGAGATTCTATGACCCTTGCATGCCGTCGAACTCCAGCCATAACTTCGTCAGCTCGGCGGTGGAGTCCACATGCAGCTTGGTTTTGATGGCGGTTCGATGGAGTTTTACCGTGCGTTCGTGGATGCCAAGGTTCGAGGCAATCTGCTTGTTCAGCTTTCCCTGGACGACATGCTGAAGCACCTCGTATTCACGGGGACGGAGGGTGTTGAACAGGTCTTTCAGGGACTTTATCCGGCCATGTTCGGTTCGTTCTCTGGCATCGCGTTGGATGGCGCGGTTCACCGCCTCGAGCAGGGCTTCTTTTGAGGCACGTTTTGTCAGGAAGTCCTCTGCGCCCTGTCGCATCGCCTTGACAGAGGTCGGAATATCTCCTTGACCAGTGAGAAAGATGACCGGCAATGGCTCTCCTTCCCTGGCGAGGGCCTCCTGCAGATCCAGTCCGCTTAAACCAGGCATCTGCAGATCGACAAGGACGCATCCGGGGATATCCAGCTCCGGCCGGGCGAGAAATTCGGCAGCCGAGGCAAAGGTCTTCACGGCAAATCCGGATGCCCGCAACAACCGGGCAACCGCGGTCAGGAACGAGGCGTCATCGTCGACAATCCGGACAATGGGAGCGGTGCCATTCATCCCAAGTCACCGTCCTTCGCAATCGGCAGGGAGAGGGTGAAGGTTGCCCCGCCTACTCCATTGGTTTCCGCCCACAACCGCCCTCCGTGTGCCTCGATGATGGTGCGGGAGATGGCCAGTCCCATTGTCACTCACCGCAATCTCGACAGCCGCGTCGGCTGTTTTTGCAGCCACCGTCACCAGAGGTTTTACCCGATGATTGCTATCCAAAGCATCCAGGGCGTTGAGCAGCAGGTTGATTAAAACCTGCTGTAATTGCACCCGGTCGCCGTGGACAGGCGGCAGAGTCAGGGGAATATCCACTGCCAGCCGTACCTGGCGCTTTTCGGCATCCGACTTCACCAGAGTGATGACTTCCCTTGTCATGAAGGTAAGGTCGAGACGGCTCCGTTCGGCTTGGCGTTGTTTCATCATGGCTCGCATCCGATCGATGACTTTCCCGGCCCGTTGGTCGTCCTTGCGGATATCCGCCAGAATGGCACGCACTTCGTCAAGGTCCGGCGATGGATTCTGCAAAAACAGTTCTGCGGCTTCGGCGTTGCGCAGGATGGCGCCCAGGGGCTGGTTCAGCTCGTGCGCCAGGGTGGAGGCAAGCTGCCCCATGGTGGTGACGCGGCAAACGTGGGTCAGCTCGTTGCGTTTTTGCTGGAGTTCCATCTCCATTTGTTTTTGCAGGGTGATGTCGATGGATATTCCGCTCATCCGCTCCGATGCCCCCGAAGGGCCAAAAAATGGTTTGGCGAGCACCCGGAACCATCGGAGTCTGCCATCGGGCAGAACCACACGGTAGTCATACCGGAAATCAGCTCCTTCATGAAGAGACTTCTGGGAGGCCTGGATGACCCAGTCCCGGTCATCGGGGTGCAGCCTGGAAAGAAATGCCTCAAAGGAGATCTGCTCATCCGTTGAAAAACCATAGAGTTGACGGCTTCTTTCGGTGGCCCAGATAAGGTTGGTTTTAAAGTTCCATAACCAGAATCCCACATCGTTGGAATCCGCTGTCAGGTCCAGCCACGTCTCATTTTTGGACAGATCATCGGATAATTGGGAGGCCTGCACTGTTGTACGGGCCATTTCACTGGCCATTGCCGCGATGATGCCCATGAAGAAGAGACTCAGCATCACCGGCTGGTTGATAATCTGCTGAATAGCCAGTGAACCCTGAATTGTTGAAGTCAATGCAAAGAAGATACAACTGCCGCCCACTACCATTGCCTGGCGCCTGTCACCGCGTCGCCAAACGGTGCGCGTAGCATCGGCAAGGAAAATCCAAGATGCGACCATGCTTACCAGGCCGGTATAGAGTATCGGATTTAAAATTCCCTCGGGGGCAGAAACGGTGCCACCCAGGAATGGTATCGTTCGTAAATTGGTAAGCTCGAGAAAATAGAGATTCTGTCCCACAAGAAAATTCAGCAGCAGCACACAGGTGCGCAGGGTAATGACAATCCAGGCGAGCCACAGCCGGCCAGCCTGCAGATAAATCAGGACGAAGCCCGTCAGAGCCACAATGACCACCCAGATGGGGACATGAATCCAGCGCAGCGCGGTGGCAAATTGTGCCGGGGTCTCTGCCTGCATCATCCATACCTCGCATCCTCCCATGGCGGCGGTGGCGATTGCCGCCAGAGAAAAGAGCAGGTTCGCCCAGGCCGTGCGCCTTTTCCACCAGACCAACAGGTGCATGGCTGCCAGGGTCAGGCAGGCTGAGGCCACCATGGACCAGATGATAAGAACCAGATGCATACAGGTGGTCAATACGTGGGAGTCTTTAGTCGGATCAGGGGGCTAAAACTTCAGCTTTCTATCCTGAGCATTGATTAGGCCTTTGGCTACGGCTTTTATCAGGAAGCCGTGTGCACAGTCGTATTTTACGTCGTAATCAAGCCAAGACCTTTGTCGACTGTGTGCGCTTGTCTACTCAATTCTTGGATTGATTACAGTTCAGAATGAACCAGAATTTTTCAGAAGGCGCTACTTTTTAGTGACTTACAGAGTATGTTCTTGTTTTTTTACAAGAACATACTCTGTAAGTCACTAATTCCATTGATCGGGGTTAGTTCAATTGTCTCATTCTCGCCTGGTAGTTTGCGATATTTGTCATGAAGCCGCTTTTGGGTTCTGGGCCTGGATGGCGGTGATTGCGATGGTATTGACAATATCGGGAACCAGGGCACCCCGGCTTAGATCATTCACCGGTTTGTTCAGTCCCTGCAGCACAGGGCCGATGGCAATGGCCCCGGCGGCTCGCTGCACTGCCTTGTAGGCATTATTGCCGGAGCTCAGATCAGGAAATATAAAGACCGTGGCGTGGCCGGCGACATCGCTTTCCGGCATCTTGATTTTTGCCACTGTGGCATCAACTGCCGCATCATACTGGATTGGTCCTTCAACCTTGAGTGCAGGCATCCGCTCACGGACAATGCGGGTCGCCTCCCGCACCCGGTCAACATCCGGGCCGGTGCCTGAGCTGCCGGTGGAGTAAGAGAGCATGGCGACCCGGGGCTCAATGCCGAAGGCAGCCGCAGTCATGGCGGAGCTGATGGCAATGTCGGCAAGCTGGGCTGAGGTGGGCTCGGGGACGATGGCGCAGTCACCGTACACCAGAACCTGGTCGGCAAGACACATAAAGAAGACGCTGGAGACCACGGAAATTCCCGGTTTGGTCTTCACAAACTCCAGCGCCGGTCGGATGGTATACGCCGTGGTGTGGACTGCGCCGGAAACCATGCCGTCGGCAAGCCCCTGATGAACCATCATGGTGCCGAAATAGCTGGTGTCATTCATCGTATCGAGGGCCATCTGCTGAGAAATGCCCTTGTGCTTGCGCAGTTCAAAATAGGCGGAGGCAAATTCAGGCAGCAGTTCAGAGCTTTTGGGATCGATGACTGGTGCGCGGTCAAGGGAAAGTCCGAGGCGGGAGATTTTTTCCCGCACCTCGTCGGTGTCGCCAAGCAGGGTAAGGTCGCAGACGTCACGCAGAAGGATGATCTCCGCTGCCCTGAGGACGCGCTCATCGCTGCCTTCCGGCAGGACAATATGGCGGCGCTGTTCTTTGGTCTTGCGGATGAGTTCATACTGAAACATCAGCGGCGTGATCCGATCGGCAAGGGCCAGGGTGTCCCGCTCCAGAAGTCCCGGCATGTCCATGGAAGATTCCACCATGCCGATGGCCGCAGTAATTTTCCGCCTGGTCGCCACCGTGAGAACCGGCCGGACATTGCTGACCTCTAAGGCCGTGGTGAAGGTGTCCGTCTCGACCGCAAACACCGGCACCGGGGAGACCCGTAGTCCTTCGAGCAGGCGCTGGATCTGGGGTGCTGGCTTCAGATTGCCGGTCAGGATCAGGCCGGCAACGCGGGGATAGCGGGTGGAACGGTCGGCGGCAAGGGTGCCGAGGATGATATCAGACCGATCTCCGGGCGTGATGACCAGACTGCCCTCCTCGAGATGATCAAGAAAATGGCGCAGCTCCATGGCGGCGACTTTGATGCTGTTTACTTCTCCATCCATCCAGTTGTCATCGCCGCTGAGCAGTTCCGCACCAATGGCCGTGGCAATCTCGCGCACCGTGGTTTTTCCGAGGATGGGTTCTTCTGCAAACACATACACCGGTTTGCTGGCGGGAAGGTCCTGCTTTAACCCGGCAAGGAGACTTCCTCGCTGATTCCCTTCGATCCGGTTGACGATGACGGCAAGGACGTTGCACTTCCTGACCTCCAGGGATTCGAGCAGTGCCCGTATCGATCGGATAATTGCCTTGGGATCCTTGCCGCGTCCGTTGATAATCGGCAGTAACGGCGCCCCGAGATTTCTGGCAACCTCGACGTTGAAATCAAATTCAAGGGCCGTTGATACCCCGGTATAATCGGTGCCTACGCAGAGGACAAAGTCACACCGGCTCTCCAGGGCCATAAACTTTTCCAGAATCTGATTGTGCAGCTCCTCATATTTGCCGGCAGAGAGGAGCGCCTGGGCAACCTCGTAGGTGACTCCGTACAGCTCTTCGGCAGCAAACGGCAGGAGGTAGAGCTCGGTCATGATTGCAATCAGATTGTCCGGGCTGCTGCCTTCCGTAATCACCGGTCTGAACACGCTCACCCCCTTGAAATGGCCACACAGCTGGTCCATCAGGCCCACCGCCGCCACCGCCTTCCCGCTCTCCTGCTCAAGACTTGTGATGTAAAGACTCTTCACCATGGATCAGTACCTCATGTAATCGGGTTTTTTGTGAGGGAGCTGCCGCAGAGAATGGCTCATATCTCTAACACCGGCGTCAACGACGGAAGATTGACTACGACTATCATCTCGTGCATTGGCATCCACATGCAGGCAGTCATATTCGTTCATCAGTACGGTATCGTCATAACTTTGATTTTGCAATGAACGATTTTTCATCCCCGTTTCTTCAAAGCCTTGACCTTCCCTAAAGGGCAGTAGGCAGCCCTGAACCATCCATGCTATTGTTGATCCTTTGTGGAGTTCGTTGAGAAACAGACTGGCGATGCGGACAGGTAGTCGAACTTGCGATAAAATTTGTCGGGGCTAGAATTTGTTTGACAATGGTCAGGCCTGTCATGTTGTATTGAGAGAGTATAAGAAAATCGATAGTCGTTGAAGAAGGCTTTCTCGATGTTGCAAAATGTCATACCTATGGAACACTGGAGAAAAACTTATGGATGAAATCAGGCTGCTGCTTGAAACTCAGTTGCTGTTCACTCTTTTTCTGACGATTGCCCTGGGATATCTGGTTGGTGAGATTAACATTAAAGGTTTTTCCCTCGGCTCCGGTGCGGTGCTTTTTGTTGGTCTGGCAGTAGGCGGCTTTGCACCAAAGGCGGCACCTCCGGCACTGCTCGGAACCTTGGGCCTGCTCCTCTTCCTCTACGGCGTGGGCGTTCAGTATGGCGCGCAGTTTTTTAAGGGGCTCACCAGCGCAGAGGGTCTCAAGGCCAATGCCGCCGCTGCCTTAGGGGTCATTTGGTGCCGGGTTTGTAGCCATGGCCCTGGCTCCTTTGGCCGGTATTCAAGTTGATGAAACCCTTGGGCTCTTCGCCGGATCTGGAACCAGCACCGCTACGTTGCAGGCAATCATCGCCGCCCTGAAAACCGACGGGGCGGCCGTTGGCTACAGCGTCGCGTACCCCTTTGGTGTGGCCGGACCCATCTTGTGCATGTACGCACTGAACGCATGGCTTAAACCCAAAATTGAGCCACCGGCCGCGCAGCAGATCGAAACCGCGGAAATCGTGTTCAATAATCCAGGCTTCTCAGGCATACGTTTTTCGGAACTCGTTGCCAAGTTGCCCGCGGGCGTTGCCATTGCCGCCGTGCGCAGGAAGGGGCACAATTTTCTTCCCTCCGAAGAGCTTGTGCTGGAGCTAGGGGATGCACTGCTGGCAACAGCGATCAATAAGGGTGTGCTGAACGAGACGGTGGCCCTTCTGGGTGAGGTGCAGACCGGGATCATTGCCAAAGATCGTCAGGATATTGACTATTTCAGAGTGTTCGTGTCGAAACCCGGTGTCGTCGGGCTCACCATCGCTGAGCTTGTCTTTCCTTCGGACGTGGAGTGCTCCATCGTCCAGATTCGACGCGGTGACAGTGATTTGATGCCCAGCCCGGAGCTGCTCCTCGAGATTGGTGATCGAGTCGGTGTGCTGGTGCACCGGTCGAAAATCAAGGTCGTTCGGGCATTTTTTGGTGATTCGATCAAGGGGACAGCCGACCTTCGCTTTATCTCCATTGGTATCGGCGCCGCGCTCGGTCTGCTGGTCGGCTTGATTCCGTTCCCGGTTCCAGGAATCGGCAAGCTGACGCTGGGTCTGGCCGGCCTGCTGCTCCTGGCCCTGTTCCTCGGAAAGGTCAGAAGGACAGGCCCCTTTGTGTGGACCATGCCTTTGTCAGCTAATCTGGTGCTGCGCAACTTTGGGCTGACCATTTTCCTGGCTCAGGTCGGCTTGGCATCCGGGCCGAAGTTTTTTGCCACCGTGGGGACAACGGGTGTTTCTTATCTGCTCTATGGTGCCATTATCGCGCTGTCGCTGGTCCTGATCACTGCGGCTTTCTGCCTGTGGGTTTTTCGTCTTCCCTTTGACACCTCGATGGGCGTGATATCCGGCGCCACCGGCAATCCTGCCATTCTTGCCTTTGCCAGCCGCATCGCCCCTACCGACAGGCCCGATATCGGCTATGCGATGATCTTTCCCTCGATGACCATTCTTAAAATACTTTTTGTGCAGATTGCTGCGGTATTGATGGGGGGATGAGAAGGCGGATCTTTAGCATCAGGAATAATAGTTCGCGGCCGTAAATCGAAGATTTCAGGGGCGAAGAACATCACTGTGACGAGGAATTGCACATAGTTTTCCCCCGGAATGTCCAGTTACTGCATGCTGAAATATAGATCGAGGGCAATATCGCTCGTATGGAGCCGACAATTCACCATGCCGGTTTAAATCATCAAAAAAAGGAGGGGAAATATGGGAAATCACAGAAAAATTATTTTGATAGTCGCTGTCTTGGCAATGTTGTTGCCAGTCGGCCTGCTTCAGGCCAAGACAGATATTCAGGTTGCCGGAGGGAATATCGCTCTGGCTGAACTGCATAAGGCCAATAAGGTCGGCTGTGTTGAATGTCACGGCGTGTCTGAAAAGATCGTTGTGGATGACAGTGAAAAAGGGATCAATATTAAATGTATCGAGTGTCATGGTGCACTCAGTGAGCTGTCCGCCAAGTCCAAGGATCCTATTAATCCCCATGGCTCACACCTTGGTGAGATCAACTGCACGGTATGCCATAGTGGGCATGAACAGTCCAGGGTCTACTGCAACAGTTGTCACTCCTTTAACTTGCCCATAGCTGGTGGAAGCAGTGAAATCAAAAAGATTGTTGTCCCTTCCGGCAAATCAACGAAGAAGTCGGCAGTTGAAAAATGCGATGTGGTTGTGATAGGAACTGGTGCAGCCGGTATGACCGCTGCGATCACCGCCCATGATGCCGGCGCCAAGGTGATTCTGCTTGAAAAACAGCCGATTACCGGTGGAAACAGTATGCTCGCTGCCGGCGGCATGAATGCAGCCGAGACCAGCTTCCAGAAGGCTAAGAACATCAACGATTCAGTTGAGCTTATGTACGAGGACACCATGAAGGGGGGCAAGAATACGAACGACCCTGAACTGGCCAGAATTCTCGCCAAGAACTCTGCTTCTTCTGTCGACTGGCTGACCTCCATCGGCGCCGATATCAGTGATGTGGGTCGTATGGCCGGGGCAAGCGTAAATCGGACACATCGTCCAACAGGCGGGGCTGCCGTGGGAAGTCATATTGTCAATGTGCTGCGCAAAAATGCCGCTGATCGGAAAATTGATATCCGGGTCAACAGCAAGGTCGTTAAGATTTTGGAAAATAAAGGTGGAAAGGTTACCGGCGTTGTTGTTCAAGGGAAGCATCGCGGTGAATACACTATCGAGGCAAAAGCAGTTGTGCTTGCGGCTGGCGGGTTCTCTGCAAATCCGGAAAAGGTTGCCTATTACCGTCCTGAATTTAAGGGTATGACCACCTCCAATCAGCCCGGAGCCACCGGTGACGGTGTCGAGATCGGTGCAAATGCCGGGGCGGAACTAAAAGACATGAAGGAAATCCAGATTCATCCAACTGTTGCGGCAGGGAGCCGGATTCTGATTACCGAGGCGGTGCGGGGGAATGGCGCAATTCTGGTCAATCACGAAGGCAAACGGTTCGTTAATGAACTGACCACCCGTGACAAGGCCTCGGAAGCCATACTGGCCCAGACCGGGCAGTCAGCTTTTTTGGTCTTGGATGAAGGGATTCGCAAAAGCCTGAAGCAGATCGATGGGTACTTCCATTTGGAACTGGTCAAGGAGGGGAATACTCCAGAAGAGCTGGCCAAGGTACTGGGTATGCCTCCTGAAATCCTTGCTCAGACCATCGAAACCTACAATAAGGCGGTGGATGCAAAGAACGATGACGAGTTCAAGCGTTCGGATATGCCCCTTGCCCTGAGGACTGCCAAATACTACGCAATCGAGATTAAACCCGGGATTCATTACACCATGGGGGGATTGAAGATCAATGCCAACACTCAGGTGATAGCAAAGAGCGGCAAGCCGATACCGGGATTTTTTGCTGCCGGTGAGGTAACCGGTGGGGTTCACGGAGCCAACCGGTTGGGGGGCAATTCAATTTCCGAGACCATCACTTTCGGGCGGATAGCCGGCGACAATGCGGCCAAACTTGTAAAACCTGTTAAGAAATAGGTAGCTATCCAGCTTATTGTCGGAAAAGAACCTAAAGCCACACATTGTAACTATTTAGTAGCACCCCATATGCGAGAAAGAGACCTGCGAATTGTACTCGTTCGTTCATGAGCAGGCCGAAGACGAAGCAGATGGGGTGCTCATGGATATTTACAAAAATAGAACCCTAACTTTTCTGGAAAGAGTTTTGGGGGTTGGGAATACTATTGGGAGTGGAATAAAAAGACACAAAAAAAGGGATTCAGATAGTATCTGAATCCCTTGAATTTTTTATGGTAGCGGGGGCTGGATTCGAACCAACGACCTTCGGGTTATGAGCCCGACGAGCTACCAGACTGCTCCACCCCGCGATGCATTTCGACAATATAGCAGATTGTCAGGTGGTGTCAAGGAAATTCTGGCATTTCACTCCTCTGTGGAGGGGTGGCAGGGACAAGAAATGGCTTTAGCTTAGAGGTGACTTCATCCGGCAGCGGTGTCAGTTTTCCTTGCCGGTTGATGGAGGCCATGACGGTGGATCCTTTGGCCAGTAAGCGGGGGCGACTGTTGTCATCCTCCTGCATGATCCGGTAGTTAAAGGTGCAGGAGACCTTTTTCAGGTCGGTCAAGGTGGTCTCGATGATGAGTAGATCATCATAGCGGGCAGGGGCCTTGAAGCGGATATGACATTCAATCACCGGGAGGATAAAGCCCATCTCTTCAATCTCACGATAGGAGCAGATGCGCTCTCGCATGAATTCGGTTCTGCCCAGTTCAAAGTAGCGAAGATAGTTGGCATTATAGACCACGGCGGCGGCATCTGTGTCCCCATAGAGGACGCGGTGCCGGCATCGGTGGATGAACTCACTCATGATGGTAACCCTTGCTTGCGCCGTTCCAGAAGTTTCTCCATGAGCAATTCTCCATTGGCCATGGAGGCGTGCAGTCGCTTGTTTTCGGCCTCTGCCGTTCGTTCGTTGAAGGGCAGGCCGCTGCCATGGTCAGTGTTTCGTGAATCGTAGAGAATGGTGGGGACCGGGCTGGCAGTGTGAGTTCGCAGGCATAAGGGGGTGTAATGATCCATGGTGGCGATCAGCCGGAAATCCTCGCCACTTGCTTGCAGGCCCTGCAAGATTGGGCCGACAATCTTCTGGTCAAAGTCTTCAATGGCCTGGATCTTTTCCTTGAGCAGACCCTGATGGCCGGTTTCATCCGGTGCCTCCACATGGACAAAAACAAAATCCTGGTGGCGCAGCGCATCGAGCGCCGCCTGGGCCTTGCCGGCATAGTTGGTATCGAGATAACCGGTGGCTCCAGGGACATTGATGATAGAGAGTCCGGCGTTGACTCCCAGTCCTTTGAGCAGGTCAACGGCGGAGATCAGGCTGCCGCTGATGCCGAAGCGTTCGGCCAGAGACGGCATTTTGGGCAACTTCCCTTCTCCCCAGAGCCAGATGGAGTTGGCCGGGTTTTTACCGGCGGCAACACGGGCACCATTGACGGGATGGTGGGCAAGGACTGCCTGTGCCTTGTCCATCAGCGCTGCCCACCGGGAATCCTGACGATAGCGGTTCCAGGGCGCGGTAACATCTTTTTCGGTAAAATCGTGGGGGGGAACGGTGTCCATCTGGGGGGATTCACCCTGAACCAGCAGGATGTGACGGTAGCTTACTCCTGGGTGCAGGCGAAAGATGTCAGTGGCGCACTCCTCATCGAGGGCGGCAATGAGCTGGTGTGATTCTTCACTGCTGATGTGTCCAGCCGAATAGTCGATCATCCGCACCTGATTGTCCGCTTCATGGGACAGGGTGACCAGGTTGCAGCGGAAGGCCGTCTGCTCCGGGGCCAGGGTAAGCCCCATGGCTGCGGCTTCAAGCGGGGCCCGTCCGGTGTAATACTCCTCGGGTTTGTAGCCCAGCAGGGAGAGATTGGCGACATCGCTACCCGGTGGGAACCCTTCAGGAATGGTGTGGGTGAGAAACAATTCCCCCTGGCGGCAGAGGGTATCCAGAAAAGGGGTGTCGGCCACTTCAAGGGGGGTGCGATGGTTCAGTTCGGCCACAGGCAGGTCGCCCATGCCGTCACCTACCAGAATCAGATATTTCATTGAGTGTTTCTTTGGCTGAATTTTTGAAGTTCCATGGGCCGTGACCCCTGTCTATTGTTCATCCACGAGAAAGCGAATTTTCACCGTTGGTTCGGTGCAGACTCCGAGGGCGTCGATTTCGGCAATGGCATCCTGTACTGATGCCTCCGATGCCTCATGGGTGTGGAGGACGATGCTGACCGGTTCATTCTGCTGGCGTCCCTTCTGGATAACCGACTTGATGGAGATGGCGTGTTTGCCGAAGATGCCGGCGATGGTGGAGAGGACGCCGGGCTTGTCCTGGGCGGTGATTCGGAAATAATAGGGGCAGACCAGCTCCGTCATCGGGGTGATGACTGGGGCGCAGATATTTTCAGGGAGATAGGAAAGGGCGGGGACCCGGTTGATAGAGCCGTGCAGAATGTTGCGTCCGATATCAACCACGTCAGCGGCTACGGCGCTGCCGGTGGCCATTTTGCCGGCACCCTGACCGTAGAGCAGGACATTGCCGACGGTGTCGCCGGTGAAATAGAAGGCGTTATAGGCCCCGTTGATACTGGCCAGCATGTGGGATTCCGGTACCAGGGTGGGATGAACCCGGGCCTCCACATGGCTGCCGTGATGACGGCTGATGGCCAGCAGTTTGATCCGGCAGCCGAACTCCCGGGCAAATTCAATGTCAATGGGCTGGATCTTGCTGATTCCTTCGGTGTTGATGTCCTTGAGTTGGACGTGCTTGCCGTAGGCGATGGTCATGAGGATGGCCAGCTTATGGGCGGTGTCGATGCCTTCAATGTCGTAGGTGGGATCTGCCTCGGCGAATCCTAAGGCTTGCGCCTCTTTCAGGACATCCGCGAAGGCTGCGCCCAGATCGGTCATCTTGGTGAGGATATAGTTGGCCGTGCCGTTCATGATCCCCATGATGGAGAGGATCCGGTTGGCAACCAACCCTTCTTTCAGGGCCTTGATCACCGGGATGCCGCCGCCGACGCTGGCCTCAAATCCAACTTCGACGTTATTCTGTACTGCCGCTTCAAAGATCTCCCGACCGTGGATGGAGAGCAGGGCCTTGTTGGCCGTCACCACATGTTTGCCGTGCCGGATTGCCTCGAGCAGATAGGTTCGGGCCGGCTCCAGGCCGCCGATGAGCTCAACTACGATGTCAATGTCCGGATCGTTGAAGATATCGTTGACATCTTTAGACAGGGTTGTCCCTTTAAAGGGTTCGGGAAGCTCTTGCAGATTGGGGGTTACCACCCGGGAAAGGACGATCCTTGCACCGACCTTTCGAAAAAGTCGTTCGCTTTGATCAAAAAGGGTCTGAGCCAGACCGCTGCCCACAGTGCCAAAGCCGATAAGGCCCACTCGGATGTCTTTCATGATTTTTTACAGGGTGTGTTGATTTGCTGTTGAAGTAGGGGGTAAGTAACAGAGGAAAAAAGAAGGAGGAACATGGGGGGCATAAGCTCCCCCAACCGATTCTATTTCTTTCCGTCTACTTGTGGAAAACGAGTGTAAAAATACCTTCTTTCTGAGTGAAAGTCAAAAAAGAAGAGGAGAAATTTTACTGGCCATAAATTCGATTTTGGTTTAATCTTTTCCAGTCATTCTTTTGAGTGAATAGTCATTCATCGGTCGTCGAATGAAATTCCGGGAAATAGGAGCACTCATGGTCATGGCTTGAAGGATGTCTGGGCATGTTTTTTTTTGGAAAACTTCTATTGTCAACGGGTTATCAATTTATCATTAACATTTTATCAAGGAGAATGGTATGGCGGTAAATATTCTGGCTTTTGGGCCAAACGGAAGTGGTAAGGGAACTCAGGGCGCTATTGTCAAGGATAAGTATAATTGCAAGCATATTGAATCCGGCGCTATTTTCCGTGAGCATATCAAGGGCGGCACCGAGCTTGGCAAGAAGGCCAAGGAATTCATTGATCGTGGAGACCTGGTGCCCGATGAACTTACCATCCCCATGGTGCTGGAGACCCTTGCCAAGTCCAAAGAGCAAGGCTGGCTGCTGGATGGCTTTCCCCGTTCTCTGGCCCAGGCCGAGGCCCTGGACAAGGCCCTGAAAGAGGCTGGTATGGCCTTGGATTATGTTATTGAGATCGAGCTTGACCGTCAGATCGCCAAGGACCGGATCATGGGTCGTCGCCTGTGCGCCAATGACAACAACCATCCCAACCATATTGCCTTTGATGCCATTAAGCCGGTGGAGAAAGATGGTAAATTGGTATGTCGGGTTTGTGGCGGAGAGCTCAGTGCCCGTGCCGATGATCAGGATGAGGCTGCCATCGGCAAGCGTCATGACATTTACTATGACACCAAAACCGGCACCATGGCAGCGGTCAATTACTTCAAAAATGCGGGTGGCGCCAAGGTCATTACCGTTGATGGTTCTGCGGGTATCAAGGAAGTGACTGCCCTGATCCTCAGTCAGTTGAAGTAATCGCCCTTTTGTAGAAAGCTTATTGAGTTTCAGGGCTCCCCTGGAACTTTTTTGTGTGAAGGACATGTCTTATCCTTGTGATTGGCATGTCCTTTTTTTTTGCCTTTTCGGCCAGGATATCTTAGACTCGTTAAGCATTGAGCTGAACGGCTTTCCGCAGTTCTCGCTTTTTCGTTGTTGACATCTCACCCCTTGTTTCAGACTTCTAACCTCTGATTTCTCTCTTCTAAAACATGCAACAGATTCTTCTAACATCGCTTAAAAATTCGATTCTCGCCCAGGAATCCTTTGCCCTGGAGCAGGGTGAGGCGATTATCGCCCTGGCTGGTGAAATGGTGAAAACCATTCGTTGCGGAGGAAAAATCCTCCTTTTTGGCAACGGCGGCAGCGCCGCCGACGCCCAACATCTGGCCGCCGAATTTGTCAATCGATTCCTTATTAATCGCAGGCCCATGGCGGCCCTGGCCCTGACCACCGATAGCTCAATACTGACGGCCGTCGGCAATGATTTCTCTTTTGACGAGATTTTTGTCAAGCAGGTGCAGGCCTTGGGTAAACCCGAAGACCTGGCCTTGGGGATCTCCACCAGCGGTGGTTCGGTGAATGTGCTCAAGGCCCTGGAGGTCGCGCGCGAGATCGGTATGGTGACGGCGGCCTTGACCGGAGGGCTGGCAGGAGATGGCGGGTTGGTGGGGCGGGCGGCTGATTTTGTTTTGAATGTGCCGTCTGATAAAACTCCGCATATCCAGGAAGCCCATATCTGGGCGGAACATCTGCTCTGCGAACTGGTGGAACGGGAAATCTTTGGAGTGAGTGTATGATGACCCTTGAGCCCCTGGATTTTAGTGGATTACACACCTATTCGCTGTATGGGCGGCCCTCCAAGGTGACCGTTGATAATTTCGGCAAGGCCCTTCCTGCCGGGAGTTCGGTGCGGGCCCTCTTAGAATCTTTGCCCGATCAGTTGCTGGGCCGCGATTTTCCGGAACTGGTGCGAAAGTTGGCGGGAGTGCATCGGCGTGGTTGTCCGCTCCTGGTGGGGATGGGCGCCCATGTGATCAAAGTGGGATTGAATCCCCTGCTCATTGATCTGATGGAGCGTTCCATCATCACCGGGATTGCCATGAACGGGGCCTGTATTGTTCATGATGCCGAGATTGCCATGGCCGGTTTTACCTCGGAAGAGGTGGGCAATGTTTTAGGAGACGGGGCCTTTGGGGCGGCGAAGGAGACCGGTGAGGTGCTTAATGGCGCCATCAATGAGGGAGCAAAAAAGAACATGGGGATGGGAGCTGCCGTGGGGGCGGCCCTGGTGGCCGGCAATTTCCCCCATAATGATAAAAGTCTGCTGGCCACGGCCTATCGTCTGGGCATTCCGGTGACGGTGCATGTGGCGGTGGGCACGGATATTATCCATATCCATCCTTCTGCCTCGGGCGAGGCCATCGGCGCCACCTCGCATCTCGATTTCCGCATCTTCTGCGCCCAGGTGGCCAGGCTGCAGGGCGGAGCCTATCTCAATATCGGCTCAGCGGTCTTGTTGCCGGAGGTATTTCTAAAAGCGCTCACCGTTGTGAGAAATCTGGGCCATCAGGTCGACGATTTGACCACCGCCAATTTTGATTTTATGAAACAGTACCGGCCCTTGATGAATGTAGTGAATCGACCGACCGCCAATGGCGGCAGAGGATATAATATAACCGGTCACCATGAGTTGATGATTCCCCTGCTGGCGGCCTGCCTGCTGGATGAGCTAGGGAGATAGTCGCCTCCCGGCCATTTCTTCGTCACTATTCTACTCCCATTATCCCTGAGCGGATGTGAGCTTGAATAAATCGGGGGGACAGAAATGACTTCTGTCCCCCCGATTAACTTTTAACTGGTGCCGTGAGCGTTCAGCTTTTATTGGCCAACCTTTAACTGTCCACCTTTCCCCAAGCCTCCCTTGACCTCCTGAGCCTTGTATTGACGCAGAGAACGGACGATGTTGTTGTAGGCGTCCATAAATGCTGCGGTGATGACTTTTCCCTGCGGGGTATTGTTGTAGCTGCTCAGTCCGACCCCGCCTGCTCCGCCCCCGGTTCCGCCAAACAGGCTGCCAAAGCCGCCTATATCGGTCTTTGAGGCGCTACCTTCAGCGGCGGCGATCTGGACACCGGAACGGTTGTCGATCATGGTCAGCAAGGCGCTGGCCTCACGGGTCTGGGTGTTGCCGCCGACCGCCCCGAGAAGGGTGCCGGCGTGACCGCCCACCAGTCCGCCCAATGCGCCTGCCATGCCGCCGGTGTTGTCCTCACTGAAGATGATCTCCGGGGAAAGTCCGTAATCCGAAGAGACCATCTGGCCTTTGCCAAAATTACTGCCCTTACGCATTTCGCCCGATTCCTGCAGCTCCCGTTCACGGGACATGGCGTTCATTCCCGCAGCCCCTCGTTCTACCACCACAAAACAGTTGGACTGCTGAATCATCAACCGGAGAAGGTTGGCGGTGGGTGGAAGTTTGTATTGGTTGGTGAGGATCGTGTACCAGCCTGCTGACTGGTTTTCGATGAGAGAGACGGTGCCCAGTGGTTCGCTGCATTTTTCCAGGGCCGAGCTCTCACCGCTGGTGGCACTGCCGGCCGCGCTGCCGGTGGCAACGGTTTTGGCGCTTTGACTGCCCATCTGCATCCCTGATTCGACACAAGAGGATGAAAGGAGAGTCAGGGCCGTGAGACCGATGAGAGAGATTTTGCTGATTTTCATTAATGCCTCCATAAATGGTTTGAATAAGGTGAAAACCGGAATGACTGAAATCAAAGTATGCTATCTCAGTTTGAAAATCAACTGATAACGTACCAGCATGGTTTGATTAAATCAGCCTCCAGAGAGTGGAAAAGGCCGGGGTGGTTAGGTTGGAATTCTGTCCGCCCAAAGGGTTGAAAGATAACGTTTGTTGTGGCCCCGCAGATCTTGTCACAACGGTGTTCCCCTTTCGAGCAGGGCCACGGTTTCGATGTGATGGGTTTGGGGAAACATGTCCACGGGTTGGAGTTTTTGGACGCAGAATCCTGCGTTGGTCAGCTCGCCCAAGTCTCGGCACAGGGTGGCGGGGTCGCAGGAGATATAGATCAGGCGTTGACGGGTAAGCATTGCCAGGAGAGGGGCAAGTTCCGGGGCGCCCTGGCGGGGCGGGTCGATGACCACGCAGTCAAAGCGCTCTTCGGCGGCGGCCAGGGTCTGGCAATACTGGTGGATGGGGCTTTTTTCAAACCGGGTATTGGTGAGGCCCGCCAGCTCGCTGTTTTTGCGAGCCTGACGGATGGCCGCGCCCTGGCCCTCAACACCGAGCAGGGAGGCGGATCGCATGGCCAAGGGAATGGAGAAGTTGCCCATGCCGCAGAACAGGTCCAGAACCGAGCAGCGATGGTCAGCCCGGCAGAAGTCGAGCACCGTCTGGATGAGCTGGAGGTTTTGCTCCAGATTGACCTGGCAGAACCCTGCCGCCTCCCAGGCCAGTGAAATTGGTTTGTCAGTATGGCCGGGAAACGGCGGCAGCAGCAGCTCCAATGATTGAGACGATGAGGTCTGCGCATCACCTTTCCCGTCAATACTGACTGGCAGGAAGTCCTGGCCGCAAAATAGGATCCGTTCGAGTTCCGGTACTGATGCCGTCAGGATTTCCGCAAGCTTTATGTCTGCGGGCCGTGCCTTGCGGGTGAGGTGAAACAGGCAGACGATCTTGGCGCTTGCCGGATTGAGCAGCAGCTCCAGTTCGGTACTGAGGAGCAGCAGCCGACGAAATGATGCCTGGAGTTGGAGTTGCCGGTAAGCCTGGTTTACCTCCGGCCGGGCCAGTAGGCACTCCTTGATCGGGACGCACTGATGCGAATGAAAGCGGCGAAACCCCGGCACCCCATCGTCGTTAATCTGCAGGCGCAGACGCTGGCGATAGCCCATGATCCTGGGGGAAGCAAGGGGAGCTGCAAGCAGCGGGATGGCCTGGGACAGGGAATGCTGGGGAGCGCGCTGGAGCAGGTCGCCAATGATCTCGTGTTTGATCTGAAGCTGCTGTCCGTAGTCGCAGTGTTGAAGATCGCAGCCCCCGCAGATGCCATAGTGGGGGCAGGGCGGCGGAATACGGTGCGGCGAGGCCTCAAGGATGGCGGTGGGAATGGCCTCGGCGAAGCCCTTTTTTTCGAGAATGATCCGGGCCTGGACGGTTTCCCCCGGCAGAACATGGCGGATAAGGACGATCTGGCCGTTTTCCCGGCGGGCCAGGCCGTAGCCGCCATTGACTGCTTTTTCAATCTGGAACAGGATGTCGCTCATTTTTTCAATGACGGAGAGGTTGATGAAATGGTATTTAGTCAGAAAAAAAGTGGTTGCTCTCCCCCTTGGGAAAGCCCCTCATTTTCTTCTTTAACGATTCTTTCGACGGTGAAAAGTTGATCTGTTGAAACTGGCCCATTTTGTCTGGTGTCGGCGGCAGACAAGAGAATTTTTTATAGCCCTTCCCGGATGAAACTGCATCCATAAAACCCCTTACTCTTCTTCTTTGATGCATTTTTTGCGCACCATTACATGCTTTCTTTTCCTGGTTCTGTGTCTCTTGGCACCCCCTGCGGTCCTCGCGGAAGTGGCCCTTGAGGTGAAAATCAGTGATGTTGCGCCGGAATTGTCTGCCAATATTCTGGCCCGACTGAGGATCTATCAGCAGCGCCTGAATCCGAAACTCAGTGTCGGCGAGATGCGGCGTCTGCATCGCAAGGCGGGCGCTGATATAAAATCTGCCCTGGAACCCCTGGGCTATTATTCGTCCCGCATAGAAAGTGCCCTGGTGAAAACCGAAGGCGGGGGCTGGCATGCTTCCTATATCATCACGCCCGGTGAGCCTGTTCGGGTGCATTCTGTGGTCGTGCAGGTCGAAGGCCCCGGCAGCGGCCTGTCCCTTTTTGCCGATCTGGCAACGCAATTCCCTCTCCAGAAGGGCGCTGTTCTCCATCACCAGCACTATGAAGAGGGGAAAAAAAATATTCTCAGTTGGGCCCGACGGAACGGATTCGTCGAGGCCCGATTAGTCAAGAGTGAAATCAGGGTGCGGCGGGCAAGCCATCGGGCTGAAATTGATCTGCTTCTCGATACCGGACATCGTTTTTTGTTCGGCAAGACCACCTTCACTGAGGGGATCATCAATCAGGGACTCTTGGCCCGGTATCTCCCTTACAAGGAAGGCGAGCCTTATTCGGTGCACGCACTGACCCGGTTGCAGTCAATCCTCTACGACACCGGTTTCTTCAGCGGGGTAAGTGTTGAGCCGGAGTTTGATAAGATGCAGGAACAACGGGTGCCGGTGGCCCTTGAGCTTGTTCCGGCCTTGCGCAATCGGTATAGCTTTGGTCTTGGCTATGGCACAGATACCGGGGCGCGCGGCAAGATAGAGTGGAAAAACCGATTGTTTAACGATAGTGGCCACAAGGTGCACAGCTCGCTGCAACTCTCTCAAAAGCTGAGCAAGTTTGATGCGGCCTATCAGATACCCATCAATGATCCCCGATACGATGCCCTGAAATACGCTGGAAGCTGGGCCAGTGAAGAGTGGGACGATACCAAGACGGATCTGCTGTCTGTGGCGTCGGCCGTCAGTCATGCCGGCCCGAGGTATCAGTATGGTGTCACCTTTGAGGTTCGCGATGAAAACTATGATATCGGCTCCACCAGCGGTTCCAGTTTGCTTTTGCTGCCGAAAGGTGGCTGGAGTATGGTGTTGGCCGATAACCGGATGAATGTCGAGAATGGCTGGCGTTTTTCAGTGGAGGTGACCGGAGCTGAGAAGGCCCTTCTTTCCGACGCCACCTTTTTGCAGGCCCAAAGCGGGGTCAAAGGGATCTGGAGCCCCTTTGACCAGTGGCGGCTGCTCGGCCGCTTTACCCTTGGCGCCACCTTTGTTGATTCCATTGATGATCTTCCTCCATCTCTGCGGTTTTATGCCGGTGGTGACCAGAGTGTCCGCGGCTATGCCTATAAAAGTATCGGGACGAAAGATGCTTCCGGAACCGTGATCGGCGGCCGCTATCTGACGGTGGGCAGCATCGAGATGGAACGGAAAATCAATGACCTGTGGAGTGGCGCAATCTTTTATGATACCGGCCAGGCCACGGATACCCTGGATGTTAAGCTGAAGAACAGCGTGGGCTTTGGCGGGCGGATTACCCTGCCCTTTGGTCAGATCCGGATGGATATCGGCTTCCCGCTCCAGCACGAAGACCACTTCTATTATTTACATCTCAATGTGGGGGCGGATCTGTGAAACGGTGGCGAGTTGTCGGACTGTTTGTGCTGCCCTTGCTGATCCTGCTGGCCGCACTGGCCGGGGTTGCTTTTTGGGGAGGCAGCGAAGGGGGGCTGCAGCAGCTGGCTCGTCTGGCGGTGCAGTCTTCTGCCGGTGTCCTGACCATTGACAAGGTTTCCGGTCGGCTGTTGGGGAGTTGGCGTCTGGAGGGAGTGCGGGTGCAGACCGTGGACCTTGATCTGCGCTGTCAGAAGATCGAGGGGCGGGTGCTGCCTCTGGCCCTGTTGCGGGGGGAAGTGCGGATGGAGCTGGTGCATGGCGCAGGGGTTGATCTGTTGATCAGGGAAGACCCCCAGGATACCTCACCCCTGGTCTTGCCCATCCTCAACTTCCCGGTCAGGGTGGCGGTGGAAAAACTCGAGATTGAAGATTTTTTTATCCATGACGAAACCGGCGTGGAGTTTCCCCGTATAGAGTGGATCTCCGGAGAACTTGCGGCCCAACGGCGTCGCGCCCTCTTGCAAGGGGGCGAGTTCAGAATGGATGGTGTCTCTGCGCAGGTCCAGGGAAGTATGGAGTTTGACGGGAAATGGCCTGTTGATCTGCGCGGCGGTCTGCAGATTAAAGTGGGGGAAGAGGCTGGTGCCATCCCACTGTCGGCTGATTTTGTTATTGGCGCTGTTCTCACCGATCCGGTGGCCCAGGTTGATCTCAAGACTCCGGCAAAAACCACGATCAACCTTACCTGTACCGATCTCTTTGGTGATTTACGCTGGCAGGGGGAGACCACAGTCGCCCGGGTAAGCGCCAATGAGATTCTCTCGCTCTGGCAGGCGAAAATGGCGGCGGTGAATCCGGCCTGGCCCGAGCTCTATTTTACCGAGGCACATCTTGCTGCCACCGGAAACACCGATGGATATAAGGGAACAGTGCGAATGCAGGGGCAATGGACGAAGTCTGAGGTCTGGCCTCATCTTGCGGCCCTGCCGCCGATGATCATTGAGGCTGAGCTTGCAGGGGACACCGAGGGCTTGCAGGTGCCGTCTCTGACAGCCAAATCGCAAACAGGAGAGGTCCGGGCCAAGGGAATGGTAAGCTGGCTGGATGATGTGCACTGGCAGGCGGAGCTTGAGACCAGGGAGGTGGAGCTTGCGTCCTATTTGCCGGAATGGACAGGGCACATGGATGCCGAGATCAAGACCAGTGGCCGGTTGCGCGGCGATGTTCTCAGCGGTGAACTGACGCTGGTGGCACTGGATGGCGATCTGCTCGGCTATCCCCTTTCCGGCAGTGGTGAGCTGCGGCTGGATGAACGTGGCTTGCAGGTGGACACGCTGCGGCTGCAAAGCGGGGATTCAGAGTTGGACGTCTCGGGAACAGTGGGCGAGGAGATGAACCTCCGGGTTCGCGCTGAAGTGGCGAGCCTTGCCAATCTCTTGCCTGAAGCGGCGGGGACGGGCCATTTTCAGGGAACGGTTAAGGGCAGTCGAAAGGCGCCCGAGTTTTCTTTCACCCTTGACGGCAACGCTCTGTCCTACCGGGAGACCATGGTGCAGACCTTGACCGGTTCCGGGAAAGGCGTCTTCAGTCCGCAAGGTGCGGTGGAGGTCAAGCTTGCCGGGCAAGGGCTGTGGGCGGCATCATTCCCATTTTCTTCAGTGGATGTGGGACTGGGGGGAAGCATGGCTCGGCATCATCTCCAGGCCAAGTTCGCAGGATCTTCCGGGGAGATGGATGTTGCGCTGGATGGCAGCCTTGAGACGACAGAGGCCATTGCCTGGAAGGGTGAGCTGGGGGAGCTCTTGTTACATCTTGATCCCTACAGCAAGTGGCGGTTAAGGAAACCGGCACCCTTACGGATTGATGGCAGCGGCGTCGAACTGGCCCCGGCCTGTCTTGAACAGGGAGCGGCTTCGTTTTGTGTGGAGGGTGACTGGCGGGCCTTTGATGACAGTCAGTGGCGGTTCAATGCTGAGCTCGATTCCTTTGCCTGCGGCCTGCTCTATCAGTGGCATCTGATCCCCCGTCCTCTGGAAGGACGGCTTTCGGCCCTGCTTCGTTTGCAGGGTCAGGGAGCGCGCCTGGTGCAGGGGGAAGCCGGCGTTACCGTTCCCGATCTGCAAATGAGTGCTCCCGATGAAGACGGCAGGGAGCAAATCTTGCGCTGGACGGAGACTCTTTTCAGCCTCAAACTGGCGGACTCCAGACTCTCGACAACGGCGAAGAGCCGCTATCAGGATGGAAGCACCATTGATGCCGCAATCCAGATTGACGGATTCGGAGATCTTGCTTCATCGTGGGATGGCTTGCCGCTGCAGGGAAAGATTGACCTGGATGTCAAGGATCTTACTCCCCTTGCTTTTCTCACAGACTCCATGATCGTGCCGACTGGCTCCGTAAAGGGCGCATTCGCCCTGTCGGGACGGCTGGGAAACCCCTTCTTGAGTGGAGAGCTTCGACAGAGAGACGGTACTGTTTTTGTTCCGGCAACGGGCATAACTTTGGAGGAATTGTTTCTTTCGGTTATGATGAAGGGAGAAGAGGAGGGGATGGCAGTGGTTCTTTCGGCTGACTCCGGCTCTGGAAACATCAGGGTTGCCGGCAATGTTTTGCGCAGGGACGATAATTGGCGGGTTGATGTCCATGCCACCGGCAAAGAGTTTGAGCTGGCGCATCTGACCGAGTATGAGATTGTCGTTGATCCGGATCTCCATATTGTCATGGATGCCGGAGTCGCCCATGTGACTGGCAGGGTGCTGGTGCCCAGGGCCGTGATTGCCGTGAATAAGATGGACGGTTATGTGGCCGCCTCCGATGATGTGATCATAGTTGACGAACAGGATGGAGGGAAGAAGGGATGGCCCCTAAGCGGGTTGGTGAATGTTGAGCTGGGAAAAGAGGTCAGCGTCGATTCCTTTGGGGTGAAGGGACGGATGGATGGGAGTGTGGCAGTGACTGCTGTCCCAGGTCATCCCTTGACCGGCAGGGGGAACTTGATAGTGCATGACGGGATTTATGTGGTAAGAAATCGGGCTCTGGATATTTCCCGAGGAAAGTTCTTCTTTTTGGGCGGCCCTTTGGTTAATCCGGGGATTGATGCGCTGGCCCAGAGAAAAAGTAACAGTAAGACCGTGGGGGTATTGGTTTCTGGAATGGTTGATGACATGGAGGTGAAACTTTTCTCTGATCCTCCCATGGCCGAGAGCGAGATTCTCACCGCCTTGCTGTCTGGACGTCCCTATGCCGAAACCAGTCATCAGGTGAGCAAAACAGTGCAGGAGACGGTTGCCGGGGTTGGATTTGAGCGGGGCGGAGCGATTCTGGGAGACATCTTTTCGGGCATCGAGGATCAGTTCCTGCTGAATAACATCTACATGGAGAGCGGAGAGGAAGCGTCTGATGTGTCGGTGATGATCGGCAAAGAGCTGATCAAGGATCTATATATCAGCTATGGCTATGATCCGTTCAAGGCCAGTGGAATCTTTAAGGCCAGGTATGATTTGTGGAAAAGATTTTCGGTGGAGACTGAGATCGGGGCAGAACAGACCGGAGCCGATCTGCTCTGGTCCATTGAAAAATAATATCAGAAGGAGAATAATGATGAAGGTTGTGGCATTTAACGGCAGCGCCAGAAAAGATGGAAATACCGCCCTGTTGCTGAAGACCGTTCTGGCCGAGCTTGAGACGGCAGGGGTGGAGACGGAGATGGTCCAGCTTGCCGGTAGCAAACTGCGGGGCTGCATTGCCTGTTATGAATGTTTCAAGAGAAAGGACGGCCATTGTGCCTTGAGTACCGTCGAGAAGGATGGCATCAATGACTATCTGGACAAGATGAAGGGCGCAGACGCCATCCTTCTTGGCTCGCCCACCTATTTTGCCGATGTCTCTTCCGAGATGAAGGCCCTAATGGATCGGTGCGGCATGGTTGGCCGGGCGAACGAAGAGCTGTTCAAAAGAAAGCTTGGCGCTGCAGTGGTGGCGGCAAGACGGGCCGGCGCCATCCATGTGTTTGACACCCTGAACCACTTCTTCCTCATCGGTCAGATGATCGTGGTTGGCTCCAGTTATTGGAATATCGGCATGGGCCGGGAGAAAGAAGAGGTGGCCAAGGATGAGGAAGGGATGCAGACCATGCGTGTTCTTGGTCAGAATATGGCCTGGCTGTTACAAGTGATGGAAGGGAAAAGATAGATGGCAGGATTGCTGAGAACAGAAGCTGGAAGGGAGAAGATGGAAGAGAAAAAAGGCAAGGAGCAAGCGTGAGCAGGGGAGAAAAGCAGGTGACCATTCTGGTGGTGGATGATGAACAGGTGCATCGCTATATGCTCTGTTCCATGTTCCGTGAGTGGGGGTGGAAATGTGTGGAGGCCGATGATGGCCGTACTGCGGTGGAGGCAGTCGCCAAGGCTGACTTTGATGCGGTGCTTATGGATGTGCGGATGGCCAAGATGGATGGCATGGAGGCCTTCGCCCGCATCCATGCCCTGCAGCCGGCCCTGCCGGTGGTAATTATGACCGCCTATTCTTCAGTGGATGACGCCGTTGAGGCGATGAAGCACGGAGCCCATGATTATCTCACCAAGCCCCTTGATTTTGACCGTCTGCGGTTGACCCTGACCCGAGCCCTGGATCATCATCAGGTGGAGGAAAAACGGCAGCAGGTCAAGGCGAAGGATCATACAGAGCCGGTTCAGAGCAGTTCCATCATCGGTAATTCGCCGCCCATGCAGGAATTGCTGGAGATGATCTCGTACGTGGCGGCCACTGAGGCCACGGTTTTGATCACCGGTGAGTCGGGCACCGGCAAGGAGCTGGTGGCAGCCGAGCTGCACAAGAATAGTGATCGCCATGACGGGCCCTTTGTCAAGGTCAACTGTGCGGCCCTGGCCGAGACCCTGCTGGAGTCCGAACTCTTCGGCCATGAGAAAGGGGCCTTTACCGGCGCGGATCGGCGGCGGGAGGGGAAATTCGTACAGGCGGACAGGGGCACACTTTTCCTCGATGAAATCGGTGAGACAACCCAGGCCATGCAGGTCAAACTGTTGCGGGTTTTGCAGGAGCACGAACTGCAACGGGTGGGTGGCGAAGAGACCATCAAGGTCGATGTTCGAATCCTGGCGGCCACCAACCGTGATCTAGCCGCCGAGGTGAAGGCCGGGAATTTTCGCGAAGATCTCTACTATCGCTTAAATGTGGTGACCCTGTTCGTGCCGCCGCTGCGTGAGCGTAAGGGCGATATCCCCTTGCTCGTTGCCCATTTTGTCGGCAAGTTTGCCGAGAAGAACCGCCGCACGGTGGAGGCGGTGACTCCCCGCTGTATGGAGCTGCTGGTCCAGTATGGCTGGCCGGGCAATGTCCGGGAGCTGGAAAACGCCATTGAACGCGGGGTAATTCTTATGCGTGGCGATCAGCTCAGCGAAAAGAGCCTGCCCCTGCCCATTCAGAAACAGGAGGAAAGCGGATCAGGAGGGGGGATAGTCGCCCCCGCCTCGTCCCTGCAGGAAGCGGAGCGGCTAATGATCCTCCAGACCCTGGAAGAGACCGGCGGCAACAAGAGTGAGGCTGCGCGACGTCTGGGCATTACCCGGAAAACTCTGCAGAATAAATTGCAGCGCTATGATGTTGCCGGATAACTCGTTGCTGGGCAGGGTAAATGATGTTTTGTGCATGAAAACATATGGCCTGTTTCCTGGAAAAGGTTTACATTTTCACTTTTTCTGCCTGTTGTTTTTTATATTTCCCAACATTAAAATTTATACCTCAATTTTTATTCAGGAGTTTGTTCAATGAGAACAGATATCGTACACATCGGGGCTGGAGAGCTGACCTACGAGATCAGAAATATCGTCAATGTCGGGATGAAGCTGCAGAAGCTGGGCTTAACCGTGAACTGGGAGAATATTGGCGATCCCATTGCCAAGGGCGAGCAGATTCCTCTGTGGATGAAGGAGATCGTGGCCGCGGCAGTGATGGAGAACGCCACCTACGGCTACAGCCCCACCAAGGGCGTCCTTGCCACCCGCGAGTTTATTGCGGCCGAGACCAACCGACGGGGCGGGGCTCAGATTGATGCCGAGGATATTATCTTCTTTAATGGCTTAGGCGACGCCATTGCCAAGGTATTTGGATTTTTGCGCGGCACGGCCCGGGTGCTGGTGCCGACCCCCAGTTATACCACCCATTCTTCCGCCGAGGCCGCCCATGCCGGCGATAAGCCGCTGACCTACATCCTTGATCCCAATCATCACTGGTATCCCGACCTCGATGATCTTGAGAAGAGTGTCAAATACAATCCGGCAGTGGCCGGCATTTTGATTATCAATCCCGATAATCCCACCGGTGCGGTGTATCCCCGCGAGATCCTGGAGGCCATTGTTGACATCGCCCGTCGCTATGATCTCTTTGTGATCTGTGACGAGGTGTATCACAACATCGTCTATAATGGAACCTCCACTCCCTCCCTGTCGGAGGTGATCGGCGATGTTCCGGGCATTGCCATGCGTGGGATCTCCAAAGAGATGCCCTGGCCCGGCTCGCGCTGTGGCTGGATCGAGGTCTATAACGGGGACAAGGACCCGATGTTTGCCAAGTATATCCAGTCTATTCTCAATGCCAAGATGGTTGAGGTCTGCTCCACCACCCTGCCCCAGGTGATATATCCCCAGGTGGTGACCCATCCCGCCTACCAGGGGTATTTAGAGGAGCGGACCCGGCGCTATGAAAAATGCTCCAATATCGCCCATGAGAGCCTGAAAAATGTAAAAGGAATTCTGGTCAATCGCCCCAATGGCGCCTTTTACATGAGTGTTTGTTTTGAAGAGGGGCTCCTCAACCACCGGCAGACCCTGCCCATCGAAAATAATGAGATCAGGCAGCTCGTCGAATCCCTGGTGGCCGCCCCCGGCACCTCCGTTGACAAGCGTTTTGTCTATTACATGCTGGCGTCAACCGGCGTCTGCGTGGTTCCTTTAAGTTCCTTTGCCACCGAGTTGCAGGGCTTCCGGATCACCCTGCTGGAGCGTGACGAGGAGAAGTTCGTTCAGATATTTGACACCATCGCCACCTCCATTGCCCAGTATCTGAAAAGCTGAAAGGGATTTGCCCTCATAGCTCAAAAAAAAATAAGCAGTCCACGGAGGGGTTGTCCCTGTGAATTCCATCGAATTATTAATTTCCACCCTGTCCGGATGGATCTGGGGGCCTCCCATGCTGGCACTGCTGGTGGGAACCGGTCTCTATCTGACAGTGATTCTGCGCGGCATGCAGTTTCGTGTCCTGCCCCACGCCCTGCGTCTGATCTGGCAAAAAGAGCATGGAAGCGAAGGTGATATCAGCCATTTTGCGGCGCTGATGACGGCCCTCGCGGCCACAGTGGGGATCGGTAATATTGTCGGTGTTGCCACCGCCATCAGCCTCGGCGGGCCTGGCGCGGTGTTCTGGATGTGGATGACCGGGCTGGTCGGGATGGCCACCAAATACGCGGAAGCGGTGCTGGCGGTAAAGTACCGGGAGAAGGGTGAACACGGCATGCGGGGCGGCCCTATGTACTATCTGGCCAACGGCGCCGGCCTGCCCAAGCTTGCGTGGCTCTTTGCCCTGTTCACTGCCCTGGCCACCTTCGGCATCGGCAATATGACCCAGGCCAATGCGGTGGCCACCATCTTTCAATCGACCTTTCACATCGAGCCCTGGCTCACCGGGACCATCCTTATGCTCCTTACCGGTTTGGTGATTCTGGGAGGGATCAAGTCCATTGCCCGCTTTACCTCATTCCTGGTGCCGTTCATGATTGTCGGTTACACCGGCGCTTCATTGCTGGTGCTGGCCATTAACGCAGGGGAAATTCCCCACGCCCTGGCTTTGATCTTCTATCACGCCTTTACCCCCATGGCCGCCACCGGTGGCTTTGCCGGTTCGGTAGTGGCCGCCTCCATGCGGTATGGTATCGCCCGCGGCGTTTTTTCCAATGAATCGGGTCTTGGTTCGGCCCCCATTGCGGCCGCTGCCGCCAGGACTCGTGATCCGGTCAAACAGGCATTGGTGAGTATGACCCAGACCTTCATCGACACCCTGGTGGTCTGCACCATGACCGCCATGGTGATCCTCACCAGTCACGCCTGGCTGGAAGGCATTGCCCCCGGGCAATTGACCAGCGCCAGTTTCGGCGAGACCCTGGGACAGAGCGGGGTGGTGATCGTTGCCGTGGCCACGGCGCTCTTTGCCTACTCTACCCTGATCGGCTGGAATTATTATGGGGAAAAGGCCATCGAGTACCTTGCGGGCCGTCGCGCCATTGCTCCCTACCGGGTGGTCTTTGTGGCGGTGGTGATTGTGGGGGCGATGATGAAGCTGGAATTCGTCTGGAATTTCTCCGACCTTATGAATGGAATGATGGCTATCCCCAATATTGTCGGATTGCTGCTGCTGTCCAAGGTGGTCAAGGAAGAAACCGAGCGTTATTTCAAGTGGTAAGACACCGGGTTGAGACGGCAACGGGAGGCCGGATGCCCTGCCGTCTACTACCCTGTTATCCGTAGCGAGATGCGGGTGGTGTATACTGTCACCGGAATTCCCAACAAGCCAAACAACAAGAGGTCGCCACGATGATCCCGGAAAAATTACTTGAAATTATGAAGAAAGATGGGATCGTTGCCATTGCCACCTTGGGAAAGGATGGGCAGCACCTGGTCAATACCTGGAATAGCTATATCAGGATATCATCAGACGAGCGATTGTTCATTCCTGCAGGGTACATGCATAAGACAGAGGCCAATATTGCCCACAACCCAAATGTCCTGATTACCATTGGAAGTAGCAAGGTGAAAGGCCTACACGGAGCAGGGGCAGGTTTTTTGATTAAGGGAAAGGCGATCTTCATAACATCCGGACCGGATTATGATTTTATGAAGGCAAAATTCAGTTGGTTGCGAGCCACCTTGGCCGTTACCATCGATTCTGCCACTCAAACCTGGTGAAGGGAGGGGCCGGGGACAGCAGATTCAGCATGTTCCTGGAACTCCGTTGCGGAATTTCGGGAACATGGAATATAAAAGCATAAAAGGGGGCAGGATTAAATAAGATCTTGTCCTCTTTCATGCTTTATTCTTTGTAAATATCACGGAGGAACATAAAATCAGCATAGTCAGTGGGAATACCAGCGGTCTCAAGAAGCATCAACTCGCCGCCCTGGAGCGGTTGGCCGGAAAGCGGGTGGCCCGGGAGCAGGTTATCTCGCCCGAGATGGCCAAGACCCTGTGTGAACTTTCCTTTGAGCTGAACCGGCAGATAGGGGTGTTGCTTCATCGTTCCGGCAAGGTGGAGCAGGTGGTGGTCGGGGATTTCAAGGGGATCATGATTCCGCGCTTAGGGGCGGTTCGTGGTACCGGCGGACGCCTGAAGGGGCTGCGGCTGGTGCATACCCATCTGGCCGGGGAGGCGATCAGCGATGAAGACCTGATGGATCTGCTCTTTCTGCGGCTGGATCTGCTTTCGATCCTCAAAATTACCGCCGAAGGTCTACCCGAGCAGCTTTACTCTGCCCACCTGCTGCCTCAGCCCGTGGACGGGAAAAGCTGGGCCTTTCTCGAGCCCCTCCACCCCGCCGCCCAGAAGGACTCCTTTGCTGATTTCATTGCTGACCTGGAAGATGGGTTTGCCCGTCGCCAGGCGACCTCCCACGTGGATAAGGGCCAGGACCGGGCGATCCTGATCAGTGTGAGCATGGATGCGCAGCTCCGTGCCGAGGAGTCGCTTGCTGAATTGTCCGAGCTGACCCGTTCCGATAATATCCAGGTTCTGGAAACGGTTCTGCAGCGCAGCAGAAAGGTCAATCCCCGTTTGATTCTGGGGAAGGGAAAGCTGGCCGAGGTGATGATCATGGCCTTGCAGCTTGACGCCAATCTGCTCATCTTCAACCAGGAACTCAATCCCTCCCAGCTCCGTTCCATCACCGATCATACCGAGATGCGGGTCATTGATCGCACTCAGTTAATCCTCGACATCTTCGCCCATCGGGCCCTGAGCCGTGAAGGGCGGCTGCAGGTGGAAATGGCGCAGTTGAAATATATGCTTCCCCGTCTTTCCACCCGTGATGATGCCCTGTCGCGCTTAAGTGGCGGGATCGGTACCCGGGGGCCGGGTGAGACCAAGCTCGAAACCCACCGCCGCCGCATAGATGACCGGCTGGCCCGGCTCACCAAAGAGCTGGAGCAGGTGGGCAAGGAACGGTACCAGCGGCGGGCCAGGCGTCGGAAAAAAGAACTGCCGGTGCTCTCCCTGGTGGGCTACACCAATGCCGGCAAGTCAACCCTGCTCAATACCCTGACCCACAGCGATATTACCGCCGAGGATAAGCTCTTTGCCACCCTCGATCCCACCAGCCGTCGGCTGCGGTTTCCCCACGAAATGGAGGTGGTGGTCACTGATACGGTGGGATTTATCCGCCATCTGCCGGCTGAATTGTTAAAGGCCTTTGCTGCAACCCTAGAGGAATTGCAGGAGGCGGATCTTCTGGTCCATGTCATTGATCTTTCCAATCCCGCCTTCCGCGAGCAGATACAGGTGGTGGAAGATTTGCTGCGGGAGTTGGAGCTGGCAGAGATTCCTTGTCTTAAGGTCTTCAACAAGATTGATCGGGAGGGCGTGGGGGAACAGCTTCTCGCCTATGCCCGGCAGGAAGGAGTGGTGATCAGTGCCCTTGATGCCTCGACTTTTACCCCTTTTCTGGAGCGGGCCGAGCAGTTGATGGGGAAGATACTGAAATAGTGTGAAACAGTGTGGCGGATTTAAGGGAAGAGATAGAAGCGGAGGGCCTGTTCCAGAGGTTCATTGCCCACAAACTGGCAGCCTATGACTGAGCCATTGACCGACTGAATGGTCACGATTATGATGATTTCCGTTTGTTTGCGGTCGTCAAGGGTGAAGGAGACCCGTACTTGCTGGCCCACTTCAATGGTATGTTTACTTGAGGTGATGAATTGCAGACCTCCGGTGGACAGATTAGTTACCTGCATATGGCCGTCACCGCTGGCTGGGTGTTGTATGGTATAGACGCCGGTCAATCTTGTTTTTTTCCAATGTTTATCATCAAGCTCCTTAGTATGGGTTTCATATAATCCGGCCAGAGAGGTTTTTTTTCGATAAGACCTACGAAAGTCAAGGTCAACGGGATAAGAGTGGCCGCAAGTGCAGCGCACCTTTATGGAATGCCTGCTCGAACGAAATTCTCCGACAGAAATGGTCTTCGCAAGATGACATTCAGGGCATTGGATGATAGCGGTATCATCCGGCTTGACAAAGATTCTCTGGGTATTGCTTGCAGTCATCGTCTGTGGCTGGTGGCTGATTTTTGTGACAGGGTCTTTCTATTCTTGTGAGAGCTTACGAAAAGCTGGAATCAGTCGTAGATAATGGTGGTGTAATTTTCCAGCAACTTTTCCGTCTCCGGGTCGAGATCGCTGGCCACTTCATGGATCTGGAATTCCTTTTTGCAGCCTGTACAGCGCAATCGAATCCGTCTGCATGAACGGAATACTTCAAGTTTATGGGTGCATTCGCGGCATTGCATGGTATTTCAGCTGAGCAGCTCCTCCCGGGTAAAGATTGCCTCGAGGGGGTAGCCGGCGTCTGCCAGGGTCTTTGTCCCTCCTTCCTGTCGTTCCACAACGGTTACCACCAAGCCCACCTTAAACCCTTGGGATTCCACCCGTTCAATGACCTTCAGCAGGGTGCCGCCGGTGGTCACCACATCTTCAAGAAGGGCCACTCGACAGCCGGCCGGCATATTCTTGAGTCCTTCAATGTAGTTGCCGGTGCCGTGTCCTTTGGCCTCCTTGCGGACGATAAAAGCCGGAATGGGGTGTTTTTCCAGGAAGCTGACCAGCGAAACCGCAGTAACTAAAGGATCAGCACCGAGGGTCATGCCGCCCACTGCCTGGATGGGTTCCGGTTGTTTCAGGATCATCTCCAGGATCAGCTTGCCGCAGAGATAGGCGCCTTCCGCCGATAAGGTGGTCTGCTTGCCGTCTATATAAAAATCCGAGGTCTTGCCGGAGGTCAGGGTGAAAGAACCATGACGGTATGATTTTTCGAGGAGGATTTCCTTTAGTCGTTGGCGATCATTCATGTTAATTTGTGTTGTGTTAATTTCTGGTGAGTTTTTTATGAGGGGGGCTTGGATTTAATCCATGGTCCCACCATGACAGGTAGAAAGAAGTCAAATCAGAACTGAGCAACAGCCTGAAATTGTAAGGCTATTTGAGTAGGTTCTGACGTCGAAATGAACTTTTTATAAAATACCTGCTTTGTAAGGTAATTAAAAGAAAATTAAAAGAAAAAACTCGCTTTAATGAAAAAGGTCATGTTAATTTGAGGAGTCAAATTATACACAACTTGTGTTGTTTCTTGTCATATGGTTGAGAACAGTTTCAGCATAACTATCTTTTAAAAAAATCCAGGGGTGAACCATGTGTGGAATTGTCGGATATGTCGGGCCAAGGAAGATTGTGCCGGTTATCCTTGAGGGTCTGCGTCGTCTTGAATACCGGGGATATGATTCAGCGGGGATTGTCTATCTGCAGGATGGGAAGGTGATGAAGCACCGGGCGGCGGGCAAGCTGTCCCAGCTTGAAGCGATCATTGCTGATGCCATTGTTGCGCCCTCCCATATCGGGCTGGGGCATACCCGCTGGGCAACCCATGGCGCGCCGACCATGGAAAACGCCCATCCGCACAGCGACTGCAGTGGTAATCTGGTGGTGGTCCACAACGGGATTATTGAAAATTACCATTCCTTGCGGGTGGAACTCCAGGCCAAGGGCCATCGGTTCAGCTCAGAGACCGATACCGAGGTGCTGGCCCATCTCATAGAAGAATATTTAGCGGTTCCTCCTTCCTCTGGAATCGATGCCGGCAGTGCTGGTCCAGAACTCACCGACGCTCTGGTGTCGGCAGTCCGCAGGGCCCTGGAGCGGGTGGAAGGTTCCTATGCCCTGGGGGTTCTTTGGGCCGGGCAGCCCGACACCCTGATTGCGGTGCGCAATCACAGTCCACTGGTTCTGGGCGTTGAAGACGGACATGGTTCATTTTTGGCATCAGATATTCCCGCCCTCCTTCCCTTCACCAATCAGGTCATTTTTCTGGATGATCTTGAGCTGGCCGTGCTCACTGCCGACAGTCGCAGGTTTTACTCCCTGGAGAGCGGGGCCGAGATCAGCAAGGAGGTCAAGCTCATCGAGTGGAATGCGGCCATGGCCGAGAAGGGTGGCTATCGGCATTTCATGCTCAAGGAGATCTTTGAACAGCCGCAGTCCATCATCAATACGGTGAGTGGCCGGATTGACCTGGAGACGGGCGCCGTGGAGCTGCCGGAGATGCATCTGGGAGTTGAGGATCTGCAAAAGATCGACCGCATCTTTCTTGTCGCCTGCGGCACTTCCTGGCACTCGGCTTTAGTGGCCAAGTACTGGATTGAACACTGGGCCGGGATTCCGGTGGAGGTGGATATCGCTTCCGAGTTTCGATACCGGCGGCTGCTGATAAGCGAGCGGGTGTTGACGGTGGCCATCTCCCAGTCAGGCGAAACTGCGGATACCCTGGCTGGTATTCGCCTGGCAAAGAAGTTGGGCTCAAAGATCGTCACCATCTGCAATGTGGTTGGCTCCACCATGACCCGGGAGGCGGACGGGACGGTCTATACCCATGCCGGGCCTGAGATCGGCGTGGCCTCCACCAAGGCCTTTACCGCCCAGTTGGCAGCCCTTTTTCTTTTTACCCTGTATCTTGGAGAACAGCGCAAGACCATTTCGCCGGAGAAACGGCGGGAACTGGGGCAGGCCCTGATCGGTATTGCCCATGTCATTGATACCGAGCTGCCACGCCTACAGGAAGAGATCAGGGCGCTTGTGGACCGGTATTACGACTGCCGGGATTTTCTTTTTGTCGGACGTGGCCTGAATTTCCCCATTGCCCTGGAAGGTGCCTTGAAGCTCAAAGAGATCTCCTATATCCACGCCGAGGGCTATGCCGCAGGCGAACTCAAGCATGGTCCCATTGCCCTGATTGATAAGGACATGCCGGTGCTGGCCCTGGTTCCGCAAGACGGAGTGTATCAGAAGTCGATTTCCAATGTGGAAGAGATCAAGGCTCGGGCTGGCCGGTTGATTCTACTGGGGACGCAAGGGGACACCCATCTGCGGACAATCACCGATGATGTTATTTACCTGCCCCACGTCCACGAGGAGATGAACCCCATTTTGTACACGATCCCTGCCCAGTTACTGGCCTATGAGATCGCGATCAGGCGGGGCTGTGATGTGGATCAACCGCGAAATCTCGCAAAGAGTGTGACGGTTGAGTAGCTATATGCTGAAGAACGGACTGGAAAATTTGCTGGGCGGATCGTTCCCCGAGTTTGAAGGGAAACGGCTGGGACTTCTTTCCAATCAGGCGTCCACTGATCGCCGTCTAATCCATGCCCGGGTGCTGCTCCAGGAAAAATACGGCGCTCATTTGACCTGCCTGTTTTCACCCCAGCATGGTTTTTTCTGCGAGAAGCAAGATAACATGATCGAATCCGACCATGACACCGACCGCCTCACCGGCCTTCCCCTGTTCAGCCTGTATGGCGAGTCTCGCAGGCCTTCGAAGGCCATGTTTGATCATCTCGATATCCTGCTCATTGATCTGGTGGATGTGGGAACCAGGGTTTATACCTTTCTCTACACCATGGCCTATTGCCTGGAGGCGGCGGCTGAGTTCGGGAAAAAGGTGGTGGTGCTGGATCGCCCAAATCCTCTGGGCGGTGTGGCGGTTGAGGGTAATATCCTTGAACCCGACTGCGCCTCTTTTGTCGGACTGTACCCCCTGCCCATGCGGCATGGGCTGACTTTTGGTGAGCTGGCCCTGTGGGTGAATGGAGAGTTTGGTCTTGGAGCTGATCTCCAGGTGATTCCCATGCAGGGATGGCAGCGGACCATGCTTTTTCGTGACACCGGTTTTCCCTGGGTTTTCCCCTCTCCCAATATGCCGACTCCGGAAACCGCTCTGGTCTATCCGGGGCAGGTGATCTGGGAGGGTACCAATATCTCGGAGGGACGGGGTACGACCTTGCCCTTTGAGCTGGTCGGGGCTCCTTTCTGGGAGCATGGGCCGATCCTGAAAGTCTTGACTCAAGATGAGCTGCCGGGCTGTTTCTTCCGGCCGCTGGTCTTTGAGCCGACCTCGGGCAAGTGGGCGGGTCAAGCCTGTGTCGGTTTTCAGCTCCATGTAACCGATGCGGGGACCTTTATGCCGTATCGGTCCAGCCTTGCTCTGCTGCAGGCGGTTTTGTGGTTTTGTCCCGAGGGTTTTCAGTATAAACAACCTCCCTATGAGTATGAGTATGAACGGCTGCCCATGGATCTGATCCTTGGCAGTCAGAAGGTGCGCATGGAGCTTGAGGCAGGCCGGCCTATAGGTGAGATGGAAGGGGATTGGGAGGAGGGCTTGCAGGCATTTAAAGAGAGTCGGAGAAGGTATTTCCTCTATTCATAATAATTATTTCTGTGGTGCCTTTCATCTTGGGCGCCATGGGGTGCAGAGAAAAAAGGAGTGCGCGTGAAACCTGTTTTGTTACGGCAGTTGGCTGAGTTGGTCCAAGGGGAAGTGGTGGGCAATGGTGAGGTGGAGATTGTTGAGCTGAGTTCTCTGGAGACCGCAGGCGCCGGGGCCATCAGCTTTCTGGCCCAGGCTAAGAATGAGGCGTCCCTGCTCACCACCGGGGCTTCGGCGGTGATTGTTCCGCTGGCCATTGAGGCAGCCTCTGTGCCGGTTATTCGGGTGCGGGACCCTTATCTGGCTGCGGCCCTGATTCATACCCATTTGCTGGCAACCCCTTTTCAGGCCACCGGGGTGCATGCCCGCGCCTATGTCGGGGCAGGAACGGTCCTGCCCGAGCAGATCTCGGTGGGGCCCCTGGCGGTAATCGGCGAGCGGGTGAGCCTTGGCGAACGGGTGCGGATTGAGTCCGGGGTGGTGATTGGTGATGATGTGGTAATCGGCGATGACGCCACCATTCATGCCAATGTGACCATCATGTCTGGATGTCGGATCGGCTGTCGGGTGATCAT
Source organism: Desulfobulbaceae bacterium (assembly GCA_009773475.1). Taxonomy (GTDB): domain Bacteria; phylum Desulfobacterota; class Desulfobulbia; order Desulfobulbales; family Desulfocapsaceae; genus UBA2270. The sequence continues at coordinate 587,935 of WSXV01000001.1, forward strand.
CCATCCCGGGGCGGTGATCGGCAGCGACGGTTATGGCTATGCCACGGACAGCCGGGGCTTTCATGTGAAACGGCCGCAGGTGGGAATCGTGCAGATTGACGATGACGTGGAGATCGGAGCCAATTCCTGTATTGATCGGGCCACCTTTGGGGTGACCTGGATTAAGAGCGGCACCAAGATTGATAATCTGGTGCAGGTCGCCCATAATGTGGTGGTGGGTGAGAATTGTCTGCTGGTATCCCAAGTGGGGATCTCCGGTTCCACTACCTTAGGCAGGAATGTGGTGCTTGGTGGACAGGTCGGGCTCTCCGGCCATATTCATCTGGAGGATGGGGTGATGGTGGCGGCCCAGGGAGGAGTGCACAATAATCAGCCTCGGGGCGCGATAATCGGAGGCTCCCCGGCCGTGCCCATGAAGAAGCATGCCCGGGTGGTGGCCGCCCTTGGAAGATTGCCGGACATCGTCAGCGAATTACGGCGGATGCGCAAAGAGATAGCCGCCTTGCAGGCTGGACAGCAGGAATAAAGAACGCTGAAAGCGTCGTTATCGCCTTCGTCATTCATAATTTTTAATTCGTAATTGCAAAAAAAAATGGAGAGCGGAATATGTCGAACACAGTCATCCCAGAGAAAATAGATATCCTGGAGATTTTAAGACTCCTGCCCCATCGTTATCCCTTTGTGATGGTGGATCGGATACTGGCCATTACCCCTGATCAGGATATTGTCGGGTTGAAGAATGTGACGATCAATGAACCTTTTTTTCAGGGCCATTTTCCGTCAAAGCCCGTGATGCCGGGCGTCTTGATCCTCGAAGGGATGGCCCAGGTGGGCGGTATCCTGGCATTTTATTCTGAGCCGGAGAATATCGGCAGGAGTGTGCTCTATTTTGTCGGCATCGACAAGGCTCGTTTCCGGCAGCCTGTCACCCCGGGGGATCAGATTCATTTCAAGCTCGAACTCTTGAAGAAGAGACGTGGGATCTGGCAGTTGGCAGGAAAGGCCTTTGTCGAAGATAAGCTGGTGGCCGAGGCCGAGTTGATGGCCTCATTTGGCTAAACTTCCTTTTGTATCAAGTATTCCCCTCGATCCCACTGCATTGGAGAATGGCTCGGGAATAAAGTATCTCTCTCAGGGGGTATTCATCAGGTCTGTGCTCAGATAGCGTTCTCCGGTGTCGGGGAGGATGGTGACGATGTTTTTGCCTTGGTTCTTATTGCGCGCGGCCAGGAGCAGGGCGGCCCAGACTGCTGCCCCGGATGAGATCCCGCAGAGGATGCCTTCCCTGGTGGCAAGGAGCCTGGCGGTTTCCAAGGCGTCTCCGTTGCTGACGGTGATGATGCTGTCAAGGATGGCGGTGTTGAGGATCTCAGGGACAAAACCGGCGCCAATGCCCTGAATTTTATGTGCCCCTGCCTTTCCCCCCGAGAGCACCGGCGAATCCGCCGGCTCCACGGCCACGATCATAACGTCTGGATTTCTACTCTTTAAGACCTCACCCACGCCGGTAATCGTCCCTCCTGTACCCACCCCCGCGACAAAGATGTCAACTTTGCCATCGCAGGCCGCCCAGATCTCTTCCGCCGTGGTCGTTCGGTGGATGGCCGGATTGGCTGGATTGGAAAACTGATTGGGCATAAAGGAATTTTTGTCTTTGGCTGCCAACTCCCGGGCGGCAGCAATAGCGCCGCTCATCCCGTTGCCTGCCGGGGTGAGCACCAGCCCTGCTCCCAGGTGTTTGAGCAGTATGCGCCGCTCCATGGACATGGACTCGGGCATGGTCAGGATCAGGCGCAGTCCCTTTGCCGCGCAGATAAAGGCCAGGCCCAGACCGGTATTGCCGCTGGTGGGCTCGATGATGGTGGTGTCTTTGGTGATCTTCCCCTCCTGGATGGCGGTCTCGATCATGGCAGAGGCAATGCGGCACTTGACGCTGCCCATGGGGTTTCTTGATTCCTGCTTGGCCAGAATGGTGAGCTTGCGGTCGCCACTGATCCGGGACAGGGTGAGCAGAGGGGTGTTGCCGATGGTGGCGGCGATGGGGGTGCCGGGCATGGGGAGGGCCTCCTTGGTTATTTTTTTCCCGAAAAAATCAGTTCCGGTCGCTTGAGCATCACCCTGGTGTCCGGGGGGACGCTTTCGGTGAGCCAGATATTGCCGCCGATGATTGACCGTTTGCCGATAACCGTATCGCCGCCCAGGATAATCGCGTTGGCATAGATAATGACCTCATCTTCTATGGTGGGGTGCCGCTTAACCTGCTGAAGCCTGACCCCGGCGTCTCGAGGTAGGGACAGGGCGCCCAGGGTGACGCCCTGGTAAATCCGGACATTGGTGCCGATAATGGCGGTCTCACCGATCACCACCCCGGTGCCGTGATCAATAAACAGACCGGGGCCGATGGTGGCGCCGGGATGGATGTCGATGCCGGTGAGACTGTGGGCATGTTCGGTCATGATGCGCGGGATGATCGGGACCTTGAGAAGAAACAGCTCATGGGCCATGCGGAAGATGGAGATGGCGAGCAGGCCGGGATAACTGAAAATCACCTCGTCGGAGCTTTTCGTGGCCGGGTCGCCGGCCAGTGTCGCCCGGATGTCGGCAGCCAGGGTCTCGGTGATCAGCGGCAGGGTTTTGATAAAGGTCAGGGCTAGATGATGGCCGCTTTCCTCGCACTTGGTGCAGGGCAGGTTGGTGCGCCGGCAGTCATGGCGGATGGCCATGATGATCTGTTCGGTAAGGCGTTCGTAGAGTTCGGTGGTCTCTTTGCCGATGTAATATTCGAGATTAGAGGCGTGCAGTTTGGTCTTGGTGAAATAACCGGGAAAGAGGAGCTGGCGTATCAGGTAAATGATATTGATGATGGCCTGGTGTGAGGGGATGGGAATCGGCCCGATGTGGTCAAAACAGGATTCGGTCTGGCCTGATTTTGTCTGCCACAGGGCGACAAGTTCTTTGACGACTCCTGGGATCCGGTCATGCAGGCAAATTTCGGTACTCCGGTCATAGCTGCAGGGATCATTGTCGGGAAGAGCGGGTTGAGTGGTATTGGCGGTATTCATGGGGGTCACCGGGGGAATTTTTATCTGGGTGGCGGGTGTTTGCGGCGTTAATGTGTTGGTCTCTTTCTTGACTGACGCCGGATGCTTTCCTGTGCTGGTGCGTGCCTGCTTACTCCCCGTAAAGAATCATTTATGGAGACGTCGGAACTGAAGGGACGAAATAAAACAGCGATTTGTGATTGTTTTATGATTGAGCATTGTAGTACAATAACTCCATAATTTTAGATCAATATTTTTTCAAGTATAAGTGCCCTTCGGCTGTAAGGCAAGGGGGGCTATCATCCTTGCCGGCATGGCTGGGGCACAGGCTACTCAGCCACTACTCACTGTTGAACAAGTAGCTCATAAACGTTGCTTGCCTCTTCGCGAAGGGTTTGTCCTGCGTTGTGGCTCACTTTCAAATAACCAGAAGGAGTGTTTTGTATGCAGGCTCGAGATACGAATGAAAAAAATTCCTTGCGCGACTGTGATTGTGAGAGTCTCATTTTCCCTGCGACCGTTGAGGAGATCAAGAAAAACATTCTACATCATGTGATGAGCTTTCAGGGCCGTGACCCGCAACGGGCAGGGGACAGTGATATCTACAAGGCCGTAGCCTATACCCTGCGCGATATTATGGTCGAAAAGTGGATTGCCACCCAGAAGGCCTCTTATGCGATGAGCAAGAAGCGGGTCTATTATCTCTCCTTGGAGTTTCTCATCGGTCGTTCCTTCGGTAACAGCATTATAAATCTGGGAATTTATAATGAGATGGAACAGGCCATTAAGGAACTTGGATTCGATATCGATATTCTTCGCGAAGAAGAGGAGGATGCCGGTCTCGGCAATGGGGGCTTGGGCCGCTTGGCCGCTTGTTTCATGGATTCCATTGCCACCCTTAAAATTCCAGCATATGGCTATGGGATTCTTTATGAATACGGCCTGTTTTATCAGCAATTGATCGATGGCTATCAGGTGGAAAGTCCTGACAGCTGGATGCGATACGGAACCCCCTGGGTTTTTGCCCGGAACATGCCGGTGTTTTCAGTGCACTTTTATGGCCGCGTCAGCAGTTATCTGGATACGAATGGCCATTACCGGGCCCATTGGATAGAGACGGAAGAGATTATTGCCCTGCCCTGTGATATTTTGGTGCCTGGCTACAAGAACGATCATGTGATCAATATTCGCCTCTGGTCGGCCCGTGCCTCTCGTGATCTTGATTTAAGTTATTTCGACCGGGGCGACTATATCGGCGCGGTTAAAAACAAGGTGAATTCCGAGACCATTTCCAAGGTATTGTACCCGTCGGATCATAATCTGGCGGGCCAGGAACTGCGGCTCAAGCAGCAGTATTTCTTTGTGGCTGCCACCCTGCAGGATATCATGCGGCGGTATAAAAAGACCTATCCCGACTTTAATATGTTCAGTGATATCATTGCTGTGCAACTGAACGACACCCATCCCGCCATCGCCATTCCAGAGCTGATGCGCCTGTTGCTCGATATTGAGGGCTTAAGCTGGGAAAAGGCCTGGGATATCAGTACCAAGACCTTTGCCTATACCAATCACACCCTCATGCCCGAGGCCCTGGAAAAATGGCCTGTGGCCCTGCTTGCAACGGTACTTCCCCGGCATCTGGAGATTATTTATGAGATCAACCGGCGCTTTCTGGAAATGCTTGCCCTGGCCTATCCCGGCGATATGAACAAGTTGCGGGCCATGTCCATCATCGAAGAGGGGCATGAGAAAATGGTCTGCATGGCCCATCTGGCCATTGTCGGCAGTCATTCGGTGAATGGGGTGGCCAAGCTCCATACCCGTCTGCTCAAGGAAAAGCTATTCAAGTCTTTCCACCAGTTTTTTCCCGGTAAGTTTAACTCAAAGACCAACGGCATTACCCCTCGCCGCTGGCTGCTCAAGGCGAACCCCTTGCTTGCCGAGCTGATCACCAGCAAGATAGGTTGCGAATGGATTACCGACCTGACCCAATTGCGCCGCCTCGAACCCTTTGCGGAAGATGTTGAGTTTCAGAAGGAATGGAGGCTGATCAAGGGGACCAATAAAAAGCGGTTGGCGGAGTTGATTCAGCGAAAATGCGAAATTGAGGTGAATCTCGACTCCATGTTTGATATTCAGGTGAAGCGTATTCATGAATATAAACGGCAGTTGTTGAATTGTCTGCACATCATCAGTCATTACCACAAAATCCTCAGAAAGCCTGATGTTGAGCTTGTCCCGAGAACCATCATCTTTGCCGGTAAGGCTGCTCCTACCTACTGGAAGGCTAAACTGGTGATCAAGTTGATCACCTCCATTGCCGAGGTCGTGAACAATGATCCCAGGGTGGGGAATCGTCTTCGGGTGGCTTTTCTTCCCAATTATAATGTGTCTCAGGCCGAGGTGATTATGCCGGGGGCCGATTTGTCCGAGCAGATCTCAACGGCCGGCACCGAGGCCTCGGGCACCGGCAATATGAAGTTTGCCCTCAATGGTGCGCTCACCATCGGAACCCTTGACGGCGCTAATATCGAGATCCTGGAGGAGGTGGGGCAGGAGAATATCTTTATCTTCGGGATGACGGCTGAAGAGGCTGAGTATGAGAAGTTGAATGTCAGTCGGACGCCCATGAGTATTTGTGCCAAGAATGAAGAGATTGCCCAGATTATTGACAGCCTTCAGAGCGGCTCTTTCAGCAGGGGTGACAAGGAGTTATTCCGCCCCCTGGTGGACAGTCTGCTCGATCAGTATGACCCGTATCTCCTTCTGCTTGACCTGGAATCCTATCTGGTCTGTCAGGATCGGGTCAACACCGCCTTTCTTGATCAAGTGGCCTGGACCAGAATGTCCATCCTAAATGTGGCCCGCATGGGAAAATTTTCCACTGATCGAACGATTCGGCAATATGCCGGAGAGATATGGGGCGTTCCAGTGGATGAGGAAGATTGAAAAAGAAAAGTGAGGCGGGCTGATCTTTTGGAAGGACCGATGTGGCCCGTCTCTGTTGTGACTTGACCTTCGAGGAATTATCAGGTATTTTCCGCGCCACGAACACGTAGAATACAAAAAGGGTCACAAGTTTAACAGCTTGTGACCCTTTGAATTTCATGGAGGCGGCGAGCGGATTTGAACCGCTGAATCATGGTTTTGCAGACCAGTGCCTTACCACTTGGCTACGCCGCCTTTTGCGCTGACCTGAAAAAGTCTGCGAGCCACTTTTATACCATAGTTTGTTTTTTTGACAAGGGGAAAATGGGATGAGTCTTGATTCGCTGGTGCAGCAGAACAAACCGGAACTTTCGATGCTTGAGCAGACCCTGGGGTATCGGTTTACTGATTTGCGCCTCTTGCAGAGGGCTTTGGTGCATACCTCTTACGCCTTTGAGAATTCTTTTTCAGGGGAGGATAATGAAACGCTTGAGTTTCTTGGCGATGCCGTGCTTGATCTGGTCGTGGGTGCGGCCTTGATTCATCGGTTTCCGGCGATGCGCGAAGGGGAATTAACCAGATTGCGGGCGGCACTGGTGAATGAGACCCATCTGGCGACCATGGCCCGCAATGTCGATCTGGGCAGATTCCTGAGTCTCGGAAAGGGCGAAGATGCCTCAAACGGGCGGAACAAGTCCTCCATTCTCTCCTGTGCCTATGAAGCGGTGGTTGGCGCCATCTTTGAAGATGGGGGCTATGCAACGGTGCGAGATTTTGTGCTCCGGTTTTTTGTCCCCGCCTTTGATGAAAGAAGAGATGACCTGCTCATCGCCGACGCCAAAAGCAGACTGCAGGAGACTCTGCAGGAACAGTTTAATGAGGCGCCTTCCTATCGGCTGGATCTGGAGGAGGGGCCATCCCATCAGAGAATCTTTACGGTCTCCGTGATTTTCCGGGAGAGTATTTTGGGAAGCGGCTCCGCCAGTTCTAAGAAAGAGGCGGAACAACGGGCCGCTGCCGCCACCCTTGCCGAGTATGATCAGATGATTGCCCGGTTGTAAGGAGGCTCCAGATGGCCAGGTGCAAGATTGAAGGATAAGCGACATCATGCTATGGTGTACCTTGTTCAACGCCGCTAAAAACCCTTGATGTTTGTTTTTTTGTTAATAATTTTCATTGGATAGAAAATATGTACGGAGAAAAAAAGACCGGCCTGCGCCGTATCGTCAATGCCGCCGGGTATTCCTGGTCTGGTCTGAAGGCAGCCTGGCGGACGGAGGCGGCATTTCGCCAGGAAGTCCTGCTGGTGGTGATTTTACTGCCGCTGGCGTTGGTGCTCGGGGGAAATGGCGTGGAACGGGCTCTGCTGGTCAGCGCTTGTCTGGTGGTGGTGGTGGTGGAGCTCTTGAATTCCGCCATTGAAGCCGTGGTTGATCGTGTCGGCACGGAGCATCATCCACTCGCCGGGGCGGCGAAAGATATGGGGTCTGCGGCTGTTCTGGTCAGTCTGGTCATGGTAATGCTGGTGTGGGGGCTGGTCCTCTGTGGCTAAGGTTCTTCGTCTTTTTTTACATCTGCACTGCGATTTTATCCCTCTCATACAATAAACCATGGCAATCAGTCCACCCAGCGAACACCCCATTTTCAAGGGGGTTAGAGGATTTATCCTGCATCCGGCGATGAACAGTATTCAGTTGAATCTGTTAATCTCGTTGTTGCTGGTCCTCTTCTATAATAATTCCTTCTGGGCGGAGATAGGAGAAATCTCGGCCCAATCCCAGCAGGATCGCTTTTTCCTCGGGTCCATCTTTTTTCTTCTGCTGGCCTTTTTCAATGGGTGCCTTTCCCTCGTAAGTTTTAAATATATTCTCAAGCCCTGCCTCGTTCTGCTTTTGCTTATTGCGAGCTTTGCCGCCTATTTCATGAAGACCTATGGCGTGATGATTGATCAGTCCATGGTCAAAACTGTCCTGACCACGGATCTGGAAAATATCTCGGAATTGCTGAGCGTGAAAATGCTCTATTATTTCGTGGTGCTGGGCCTGCTCCCTTCTCTTTTTGTGCTGCGCACGGAGATTCGGCGAAAGGGCTTTGTGCGGGAGTTGTTCATGGTATCGGGGACGGTTTTGATGAGTCTGGTGTGCATCGTTCTGATTCTGGTGCTTTTTTATAAGGACTACATCTCCCTTGGGAGAAACTATAATTATGTCCGCCATCTGATTAATCCGGTGAGTTCTTTGTATGCCGCCGGCTCCAGTGTCAAAAAAAACCTGGCCGGCGGGAAGCTGATGGTGAGGCCCATTGGTGAAGATGCACGGGTGGGAAAACCATGGCAGGAAAGGGGCAAAAAGAATCTGGTGATCCTGGTGGTGGGTGAGGCGGCCCGGGCTCAAAATTTCTCCCTCAATGGCTATGCCAAGAAAACAAATCCTGCTCTGGAAAAAGAAGATGTGCTGAATTTTACCTCCATGGATTCCTGCGGTACGGCATCCTCTGTCTCCCTGCCCTGCATGTTTTCTCATTTTGGTCGGGATGCCTTCAGTGAATACAAGGCCCAGCGCCATGAGGGGCTCCTTGATGTCTTGTCACATGCCGGTGTTCAGGTCTTGTGGCGAGACAATAATTCTGGCTGCAAAGGGGTGTGTGACCGGGTGCAAACGGAGAATATGGCCAATCTCTGTCCCTTGGGGGAATGCCAGGATATGGTCTTGCTGGAGGGAATCCAGCAGTATCTCGATGAGAGTGACGGCGATACCGTCATTGTCCTGCATCAGAAAGGCAGTTACGGGCCGGGGTATTATCGCCGGTCACCGCCCGAGTTCAAGACCTTTCTTCCTGAGTGCACCACCAATCAGCTTCAAGAGTGCCGGGCGGAAGAGCTGGTGAATGCCTATGATAATACGATTCTCTATACGGATTATTTCCTGGCCCAGGTCATTGAGCTGCTCAAAACAAACAGCGGCCAATTCAATACTGCCATGCTCTATCTCTCTGCTTACGGTGAGTCTCTGGGAGAAAAAAATATTTATCTGCATGGGCTTCCCTACGTGATTGCCCCGGACGAGCAGAAGCATGTTCCTTTTATCCTCTGGTTTGCGACCTCTTTCCTTGAGGGGAATGGTTTTGACCGGGCCTGTCTGCAGAAAAAGCTGAATGATCCACTGTCCCATGATACTCTTTTTCATTCTGTGCTGGGATTGATGGGGGTTAAAACAGTGATGCTTGACAAGGAGCTTGATATCTTTGCCGATTGCCGCCGATAGCTTGGTTTTTCCCTTTTGGTGATGTTCCCATTTGATGTTTTTTTGCGAAATTTTGTCCTGCTGATGTGTCTATGCCCCTTGTCATTCCCATTTTCATTCCCCATCAAGGCTGTCCGCAACAGTGTCTTTTCTGCAATCAGCATTCGATAACGGGTAACCAGGAAGACCCTGACGATGTGGTCGCGCAGGTGCCCGTTGTTATCCGAGAATGGCTGGCCCGCTCCCGCAATTCACAACCAGTGCAGGTAGCCTTCTTTGGCGGCTCCTTTACCTGTCTTCCCCAAAGTCGGCAGAAGGAACTGCTTGCAGCGGTTAGACCCTTTCTAAAGGCGCCGGGCATCGACGCCCAAGTGTCGCTCGCACCAGGGATGGATCAAGAGCGACAGGCGAGCCTTGATACCTCTGCATCGATTGCTTCTGGAAACACAGAAGATCTGTCGGCACGGGTGGATTGTATCCGCATCTCCACCCGGCCGGATTGCGTCGATCCGGCGACCTGTTCCTTTCTCTGGTCGCATGGGGTTCGGATTGTTGAACTTGGCGTTCAGTCCCTTGACGACACGGTGTTGCAGGCCTCCCGTCGCGGTCATACCGCCGAACAATCCCGGCAGGCGGTGGCTCTGCTGCAGGCAGCGGGCATGGAGGTGGGGGTTCAGCTGTTGCCGGGCCTGCCTCTGGAGACGACGGGGGCATTCTTGAGGACGGTGCGGGAGGTGGCTGCCTTGGCTCCTTCCTTTGTTCGCCTCTACCCGGTACTGGTGGTTCAGCATTCAGGTCTTGCTGCCATGTACCATCGCGGCGCCTATCGACCCCTGTCCATGAACCGGGCCATTGCCATGAGCTGCCGGGCCAAAGAGATCCTGGAGGCGGCAGCCATCCGGGTGGTACGTATGGGATTGCAGCCGTCTGCATCCCTTGAACGGGAACTTGTGGCCGGGCCGTATCATCCGGCCTTTGGCGAGCTGGTGGCGGCCAGGATCTGGTTTAACAGGATCAGGCCTTTACTTGTAGGATGCCCGGATGGCAGGCGGCTGACGGTGCGCGTTTCCCATCGCGATCTGTCAGCGGTTGTGGGCATGAAACGGTCAAATCTCCGCCGATTTGCGCAGTTGGGGCTTCTTGATCGACTGGAAATACTAACGGATACAACTTTACCACGAGGAACATTGGAGTATGCTGTCAATTAATCATCTGGATGTCCGCTTCGGCGAAAAACATCTGTTCAAAGATATCTCCCAGCGGGTGCATGCCGGCGACCGTATTGGTCTCATTGGGGTCAACGGGGCCGGAAAGTCCACCCTGCTCAAGATCATGGCCGGGGTTGCGGCCTGTGATGACGGGGTGATCACCAAGTCCAAACACTTTACGGTGGGCTATTTGCCCCAGGAAAGCAGCGCCCTGGTTTCTGAAAACACCCTCTATCAGGAGGCGGAAAGCGCCTTTGATGAACTCCTGACCCTGCAGCAGGAGGTGGATTTTCTCCATGACCAGATGGCGGCCACCGATCATGACTCTGATCTCTTCACCGCCATGGTGGAGCGGCAGGGGGAGTTGCAGCATCAATTGGAAGGCCATGATATTTACTCCATCCGATCCCGGGTGGAGAAGGTGCTTATGGGACTTGGGTTCAAGCTGGCCGATCTTGAGGCGCCGGTCACCAGTTTCTCAGGCGGCTGGCTGATGCGCCTGATGCTGGCCAAGATGCTTCTGGTCTCTCCGTCGTTGCTCCTGCTGGACGAACCCACCAATCATCTGGATCTGGAGTCTCTGACCTGGGTGGAGGAATTTTTCCGCACCTGTCAGGGGGCTATGGTGATTATCTCCCATGATCGCACCTTCCTTGACAAGATCACCAAGGCCACCTGGGAGTTGAGTATGGGTAAGCTCTCGGTGTTTAAGGGGAATTACTCCTATTATGTGCTGGAAAAGGCGGAGCGGCGGATCATTGAAAAGGGGGCCTATGATAATCAGCAGGCCAAGATCAAGCAGACCATGCGTTTTGTGGATCGTTTCCGGGCCAAATCCACCAAAGCCAAACAGGTGCAGAGCCGGGTGAAACAGCTGGAGAAGATCGACATGATTGAACTCTCCGACGATGAACAGCAGATTCGTTTCACCTTTCCGCCCGCCCCCGCCTGCGGCCGTGACGTCCTCGAGATCGAGGGCTTGAGCAAGAGTTATCAGGGACGGCAGATCTTCTCCGATGTCAACCTGCAGCTGCAGCGGGGCGACAAGGTGGCGGTGGTCGGGGTCAATGGCGCCGGAAAGTCCACCCTGCTCAAGATCATCAGCGGCCAGCTGGAGCATGAATCCGGTGAGATCAAGCTGGGCTACAACGTCCAACTTTCCTATTTCGGCCAGCATCAGGCCCAGGAGTTGTCGCCCGTCCTCTCGGTCCTCGAGACCATGGGCCAGTCCGGGGCCGAGCTCACTGTCACCCGCACCCGTTCCCTGCTCGGGGCCTTTCTGTTTCGGGGAGAAGAGGTGGACAAGAAGGTGGCGGTACTCTCAGGTGGCGAAAAAAGTCGGCTGGCCCTGGCCAAGATGATCGCCAAACCGGCCAACTTGATGCTTCTGGATGAGCCCACCAACCATCTGGATATGAACTCCCAGGAGGTGCTGCAAGAGGCCATGGCCCAGTACGATGGCTGTATCATCGTGGTTTCCCATAATCGCTATTTCCTCGACAGCTTTGTCAACAAGGTGCTGATGGTGAAGGATGGTCAGGTGACTCTGCATGAGGGAAATGTGACGGAATATCTGCAGAAGATGGTCCTTGTGGAGGAGGAAAAGAAAAACATGGCCCCTCAGCTCCGAACTGCGACGGGTGGGGCCGGGGTGGAACATTCCCGGGAGTCTAAAAAAGAGCGGCGTCAGCAGGAGGCCCAGGAACGGCAGAAGAGGGGCAACAAGCTTGGGCCCTGGAAAAAGAAGGCGGAAGAGGCGGAAAAACAGATTGCCGGCCTCGAAGTCCGCAAGGAAGAACTGGAGATCCTGATGGCCGACCCTGATCTCTACCGCGACGAGGATGCCTGGAGCAAAACCAGTAGTGAGTATGATCAGTGCAAGATCCATCTGGAACGCTGGTACAGCCAGTGGGAAGAGGCGCAGGCGGAGATTGAGGATATCGAGGCTGCGTTATAGCTGGAGATAAGTGTTTTTTCATAAATATTTGGTATCTATCCAGCACAGATTTTATTAAATAAAAAAGATATTATTAAACAATATGTTACAAATGTAGATACTCTGTTCGTGGTCAATCGTTTTTTCGCAAATTTAGGTTCATGCAGGCACTGCGCCAGGGACTTGTATCATATGAAGTTATCCAAAAACCATATATCTTTTCAATCTGGATGATATGCAGAAAAGAGAATATTCATGCGTAGCAAATTTTTTAATATTTTTTAACGAAATATTGGTATGTTACCAGGATTTATCAGACTGACAAGGCAAAGAACCTGAGTTTGCTTGTAAAGAAAAACATGCATCACCCCGGCAAGTCGGGATGATATACAGATCCGTATAACTACTTGTTATCAATAGCAATACCATATGAACTTGGAACTATTATTAAAAGCTGGCTACTTTCCACGCGAATTGCCCCATCCTTTTAATTCTATAAATTTCTCCACGGTTGTTACTTCCACTGGAGTATCCCTGCCTGATGAATTCAATGTAAATCGAAACACTTCAATACCAGCCAATCACAACCTTGCTCGTGCAGGTGCTTTGCGTAGAAAACTAGAAATACCTAACCCGGTAAATTTTTACAGACTCTCAAATTTTATACACCAAAATAAAATAGACCTATTTTCTTATGCACAGCGTTCACCATTCTCTCTTACTAAACCTGGTTCTGAACTTACCCCCAGAGCAATTAATCCCATCTACACTTTAAGCCGAAAGCCATTTGAAAGAGCGAAAATTAGAGCCTCATCAAGGTTCGTATTAAAAGCCGACATATCGAGATTTTATGGGTCAATATACAGTCATAGTATTCCTTGGGCAATACACACAAAGTCTGTAGCAAAAACTAACAGGTCGCTCACTTTAATCGGGAATTCCTTTGACATGTTTGTAAGGAATTCTCAAGATGGTCAAACTATTGGCATTCCAATTGGCCCTGATACCTCTTTGCTAATAGCTGAAATCATCTTAGGTGCGGTTGATCAAAAAATAGGAAAAATGTTTGATGTGAAAGCATTTAGAACCATCGATGATTATGAGTTCGGTTTTAAATCATATGCTGAAGCAGAGAATTGCTTAGGATTATTACAAGAAGAGTTAAATCATTATGAGCTTTCGCTTAATCCTCGGAAAACTAAAATTCTAAAACTACCTGATAGAATAGAACCTTTATGGAATTCTGAACTTAGAGCATTTACATTCAGAAATTCCAAAAAAGGTCAAGAGTCTGATCTGTTAAGGTATTTTGATTTTGCCTTTGAAATGGCGACAAAAGAACCTGACGAAAATATAATGAAATACGCCATATCAAGGTTGAATGGCGTTGAAATTTTAGAAGATAATTGGACCTTATATCAATACCTACTATCCCAATGCTGTCTCATTGAACCTGGATCACTAAAGTTTGTAATTGAACAGCTTGCCCGGTACGAAAGTTCATTCTCTATTGAAAAGCCAATATTCGAAGAGTGTTTCAACGGCTTGATTCGTTTTCATGCACCACTTGGACATGGTAGTGAGGTAGCATGGTCTACTTGGGGTGCCATTTTGTGTGAAGTTCCACTACACACTGAAACAGTCGACTCAATCTCGGTGATGGAAGATCCAGTTGTAGCATTACTTGCATTAGATGCTCAAAGAAAAGGTTTTTCCCCACCTGGGTATACTTTTGACCATTTTTCCACTCATATGACCAAAGATGATTTATATAATAATCACTGGCTATTAGCATATGAGGCAAATGTTAAAGGTTGGTTGCCCTCTGCAACAGCAATAGACAATGTAGACAGCGATCCATGTTTTAAATTTTTAAAAGATAACGGAGTATCTTTTTACGACGATACACTCAAAATTGATTGTGCAATTGTCAGACCTATTACAAGAAGAAGTCCCTTCGGCGGAGGGGGAGGTGGAGGAATTTATTAAATAATTTTGCTAACAAAATGTTTCACCGGACTCGCTGAAGCTCGCCGGTGAACTTACCGTTATGCGTATTAAAAAGATAAAGGAGAAACATTGGATTGGCCAGTTATTATTACTATTGTTTTAGGCAGTAGTCTGCTTGGTGTTATCTTAAATAACGTTTTAGGTTGGCTGATAAAGCGGAATGAAAGAGCTAACCACGCCACATTTATCGCACTAAACTTGGCTCACCAGTTTGAAAGGTATGCATATGAATGTCTATCTGTATCAGAAGATCATGAAACCGCAGAAAGCTCCGATGGCCATGCAGGTGTTTACATAAATATTATCCCAAAACTACATCAATTACAGGACGTTGATTATCGTGTTTTCAACTTGCCTATCCTTGATAAAGTATTTGATTTTCCACAACAGATCGATTTTGCTCAAAACTCTCTCTCATTCGCCTTTGAGGTGTTATATGGTGGTGATGCCGTTAAGGAAGGGTATAGGAGTTGTTTACTACTTGCGCGAGAAGCCCTAACAATTGCAGATGCGATAAGGGGAAAATATAAACTTGAAAAAAGGCAATTAAAGTTTGGTGAATATTCAGTCCGCGATCGACTTCGAGAGAAGTTAGTAAAAAATAAAATGGAGAATAAAAGGGGTTAGGTTAAATTTGATATTTAATTTTACTCTGATTCCTTTTACATGGGGCAGTAATTTCAGGGAAGTTCCGGGGACATGATATTTAATTCCAACCAGAAAATGTATTGGATAACCCGCTGATTTTCACTTTAAAATAAAGATCTTCCCATAGATTCTGACTGGCGGAGTCTCCAAGATAATTCCTGATGATCATGGATGGAGTTTTCTCATCAATGGTTAGCGGAGGTTAAGCCTAATAAGAAGTTGTGGGTTTAACCAGCGACTTCTGCCTCTCTTTTGGGAAATAGCATTCAATTCTCCCTTTGACTGACTCAAATCATGTCAGAAATCGTTCCCCGCAAGTGAATTCCCCTCCTGATTTTCTTAAAAATACCTTGCCTGTTTTCCTTATTTCGGAGTAATTTATTTTTCCTTGTCCGTTGAGCAGTCGGCGGTTTTGAGAGTGCCTCGCTCCCTGAGAGAATGAGTGTTTTTTCATGGTTGTTTCGCACATCTTGTTGATTGTCGGCAGGGGTGGTTTGTGTCCAGGTTTCTTGAAAGTAGGGTTATTGATCGGTAGAGCGTTATGGGACAAGCCTGTACGCGTGTCGGCCAAAACCCTGGTTCATTATTTTTTATAGAAAAGGAGTCATCGTGGCAGCTATTGGAGACGATTTAGTCTGGATGTCCGGCAATGAGGCCATTGCCCTGGCAGCATATGAGGCCGGGGTGAAGGTGGCGTCCGGCTACCCCGGCACCCCGTCCACCGAGATTCTGGAGAATCTTTCGACCTATGAGGGAGTGTATACCGAATGGGCGCCCAATGAAAAAGTAGGCCTGGAAGTGGGGCTTGGCGCCTCTTTTGCCGGTGTCCGGGCCCTTGTTACGATGAAGCATGTGGGGCTCAATGTGGCGGCGGATCCGCTGTTTACCGCCTCCTATACCGGCGTTCGGGGTGGGCTGGTGATCATCGTCGCCGATGATCCCGAGATGCACTCCTCGCAGAATGAGCAGGACAGCCGTAATTACGCCTTTGCCGCCAAGCTGCCGATGCTTGAGCCATCCGATCCCTCCGAGGTGGGCGCGCTCTTGAAGGAGGCCTTTGCCCTGAGTGAGCAGCTCGATACGCCGGTCCTTTTTCGGACGACCACCCGGGTTGCCCATGTCAAAAGCGTGGTCAAAAAGGGTGAGAAGATCGATTCTCCGGTGATTCCCGGGATTGAAAAGATGCCGGCCAAGTTCGTCATGCTGCCCGGAAATGCCCGGGTGCGCAGGGTGGCGGTAGGAGAGCGGATGGCGAAACTGAAGGAGTTGGCCGAGACCGCAGACTTTAACCGGGTGGAGCCGGGCAGTGGGAAGCGTGGTTTTATCACCTCCGGCGTCTCCTATCTCTACGTGAAAGAGGTCTTCCCCGATGCCAAAGTCCTGAAGCTTGGGATGTGCTGGCCGTTGCCGGAAAAGATGATTCGCGCTTTTGCTAGCGAGGTCGATGAGCTCATTGTGGTGGAGGAGCTGGATCCTTTCCTTGAGTTGCATATCAAGGCCATGGGAATTGCCTGTCACGGCAAGGATCTGATCCCTGACCAGGGAGAGTTGAACCCCGCCATCGTTCGTAAATCCCTTGATCCGGCCTCGATCGCTCAGCTGTTTGCGCCGGTGCCCCTGCCCATGCGGCCGCCCAACATGTGCGCCGGCTGTCCTCATCGCGGCATTTTTTATAATCTGTCGCGGCTGAAGGTTTTTGTTTCCGGCGATATCGGCTGTTATACCTTAGGGTTTCTGCCGCCCCTCTCGGCCATGGACTCCTGCGTCTGCATGGGGGCCTCGGTGGGAATCGCCCATGGCATGGCCAAGGCCCTGGGCGCGGAAGCCAAGGGCAAGATCGTCTCGGTGATCGGTGATTCCACCTTTATGCATACAGGCCTCTCCGGCCTGATCAACACTGTCTATAATGGTTCGAACTCCCTGCTGATCATCCTTGATAACCGGATTACGGCCATGACCGGCCAGCAGGATAATCCCGCATCGGGATCGAATATCAAGGGCGAGGCTGCCAATGCCATTGACCTTGAGGCCCTGTGTCGGGCGGTTGGGGTTAAGCAGGTGGATGTGGTCAACCCCCATGATATCAATGGCTGTCGCAAGGTGCTGGAAAAGGCGCTGGAGCGTGATGAGGCCTCGGTGGTGATTGCCCGTGCCCCCTGTGTGCTTCTCCCTGAAATGAAAAAAGCCAAACATATTCCCTTCAGTACCCGGCTTGCCGACTGCACCGGCTGTATGGCCTGTATCCGCCTCGGCTGTCCGGCCATCAGCTGGAATCCTTTGACCCCGGAAGAGGCGCTGGCGAAAGGCTACAAGGAGAAACAGAAAGGATTTGCCCTGATCAACGAGGTGCAGTGTAATGGCTGCGGCCAGTGTCAGGCGCTGTGTAAATTTGACGCCATAGTCCGGCAGGAGGCATAGTAATGGGAGCCCAAGGAAATATTCTGTTTTCGGGTGTTGGCGGTCAGGGGATTCTGCTGGCCAGTGAGATCATGGCCTATGCCCTGCTGGCGGCAGGTTATGATGTGAAAAAGAGCGAGGTGCATGGCATGGCCCAGCGCGGTGGTTCGGTGACCGCCCAGTTGCGTTATGGCGATAAGGTCTATTCGCCGCTCATTGAGCCGGGGCGAGCCGATATCCAGATGGCCTTTGAGATGATGGAGGCGGTGCGCTATCTGCCCTATCTGCACAAGGATAGCACCGTGATCGTCAATACCCAGAAGATCCTGCCGCCCTCAGTGGCCACCGGCAAGGCCACGTATCCCGAGGATGTGCTGGATCATATCACCGCCCTGGGAATTAAGGTGGTGATGGTGGATGCCTTTGATCTGGCCCGGGAGGTGGGCGAGGTACGCACCGCCAATGTGGTGATGGTGGGGGCGATTTCCGCCTTCCTGCCCATGGCCTCTTCGGTCTATGAGGAGATTATTGCCGCCAGGGTGCCGAAAAAATTTAAAGACGTGAACCTGAAGGCCTTTGCCGCCGGCCGGAAGGTGAGTCAGGCATAGCCCGGCGAGAGTTTTCAAGCGTGGTAAGGGATGACGAGGGCTTGTCTTTTTAATTGGAAAAGACCTTGAATCCGGTATATAGAAGTGTGTTGCGATGGGTCGGTCTGGAAAGATTAATACTCTGAAGGGGAGCGGATTATGAACGGGATTCTATCTAAAATAATGATGGGGGCTGCCGCCTTGAGCCTGATGGTGTCCACCACGGTGTGGGCGGAAAATATCAAAATAGGGGCGATTCTGGCGGTAACCGGGCCGATGTCCTTTCTGGGTGCGCCGGAGGCTCGAACTCTGGAAATGCTGGTTGAGGAGGCCAATGCCAAGGGTGGAATGAGCGGCCATCCTGTGGAGCTCATCATCAAGGACTCTGCCGGCAATCCGGAGAAGGCCGTCTCGTTTGCCAAGCAGCTCATTGAAGAAGATAAGGTCGTGGCCATCGTCGGGCCCTCCAGCAGCGGCGAGACCATGCAGATCAAAAAAATAGCCGAAGACGGCAAGACCCCGCTTCTCTCCTGTGCGGCTGCCGAAGTGATTGTTGAGCCTCTGGCCTCCTATGTTTTCAAGGTGGCGCAGAAGGATTCCGACGCAGTGAAGATGATCTACAAGGAGATGAACAAGCTGGGGCTTGGCAGTATCGCGGTTCTGGCCGATAATACCGGATTTGGCAAGGCCGGGCAGGAGCAGCTGGTGAAGATTGCCCCTGAGTTTAACATCAAGATTGTCGAAAATGATGTGTATGATAAGGCCGCGAACGATTTGTCGGCAGTGGTTGCCAAGATCAAGGCCAACAAGGATGTGCAGGCGGTGGTCAACTGGTCGGTGGTGCCGGCTCAATCCATCGTTGCCAAAAATATCCGCCAGATGGGTTGGAACGTACCGATCTTCCAGAGCCATGGTTTTGCCAATATCAAGTTTGCTGAGGCAGCCGGTGCTGCCGCTGAAGGCATTATTTTTCCATCCGGTCGCCTGCTGATTGCCTCTGAGCTGCCGGCGAACCATCCGCAGAAGGCCTTGCTGATGGACTACACCCAAAAGTATGAGAGTAAATTTAAAGAAAATGTCTCCACCTTTGGCGGCCATACCTATGACACCTTTATTATTCTCGATGCCGCTGTGAAAAAAGCCGGCAGCATCGAGCGCGACAAGGTTCGGGCAGCCATTGAGCAGTTGCAGAACCTGCCGGGAGTCGGGGGTGTTTTCTCGTTTTCAGACAAAGATCATAATGGCCTGACCATTGATGCCTTCCAGATGACAACCGTGAAAAATGGCAAGTTTGTCGCCTATCCAGCGAAGTAATTTTTTCGCCTCTGTCGATGTCAGGACGGCATGTTGGTGCTTCTTCTGATGAGAGACGCCTTCATCCGGAGAGTTGGACGGGGTGCGGAGTAGATTTTTTATAGGAGTAAATAATGACAACCCTCTATTGGGAAGAAGAGATAGAGACTCTGCCCCGGGTCGGGCTTGAGTCTGTTCAGTTAACCCGTTTGAAGCACCTGGTGGCCAGGGTCTATGCGACGGTTGCGCCATATCGGGCCAAGATGGATGCGGCTGGGGTGAAACCCGCTGATATCAAAACCTTGGCGGATCTGCAAAAGCTGCCCTTTACCGTCAAGGATGACCTGCGCGACAACTATCCTTTCGGGCTCTTCACCGTGCCCATGGATCAGGTGGTGCGGGTCCACGCCTCCTCGGGCACCACCGGCAAGCCGACGGTGGTTGGATATACCAAGAAGGATATCGAGACCTGGTCTGGAGTCATGGCCCGGGCCTTGACCTGTGCCGGTGCCACGTCCCGCGACATGATCCACAATGCCTATGGTTATGGCTTGTTTACCGGCGGCCTCGGTGCCCATTACGGGGTGGAGCGGTTGGGAGCCACGGTTATTCCGGTGTCCGGCGGCAATACCAAACGGCAGATCACCATCATGCAGGATTTCCGTTCCAGCGTCCTTTTGTCCACGCCCTCGTATGCCCTGAATCTGGCCGATGCCATGGCCGAGCTGGGGGTTGACTGCAAAGCCCTGGCCCTGCGGGTGGGGATCTTCGGGGCCGAGCCCTGGAGTGAGAACATGCGCAATGAGGTGGAGCGCAAGCTCAACATCCGGGCCGTTGATATCTATGGACTCTCCGAGGTCATGGGCCCGGGCGTTGCCATGCAGTGTCTGGAGACGGATCGCGGCATGCATATCTTTGAAGATCATTTTCTCCCTGAGATCATTGACCCGGATACCGGCGAGGTGTTGCCGCCGGGCGAGAAAGGCGAGCTGGTGTTTACGACCCTGACCAAAGAGGCCTTTCCCCTGATCCGCTATCGGACCAAGGACATCTCCCGGCTGATCCACGAGCCCTGTGCCTGCGGCCGCACCATGGTGCGTATGGAAAAGGTCACCGGCCGTACCGATGACATGCTCATTATTCGCGGCGTCAACGTCTTTCCGTCCCAGGTGGAGCATGTGCTCATGGGAACGGAAGGGGTTGAGCCCCATTATCAGATTGTGGTGAATCGGGAAGGCAATCTCGACACCATGGCAGTGCGGGTGGAGGTCAGTGAGGCCCTGTTCTCTGATGAGGTGAAGACCCTGGAAAAACTGACACGCAAGATTCAGGGCGATATCAAGGACATGCTTGGCGTCACCTGCAAGGTGCAGCTCGTCGAGCCGCGCACCATTCAACGCAGTGAGGGCAAGGCCCAGCGGGTTATCGATAACCGAAAGATGTAGTTTTTTCAATCCAAAATCCAGGAGGATTGGGTATGCGTGTACAACAGATTGCAGTTTTTTTGGAGAACAAATCCGGCCGACTGGCGGAGATTACCGCCACACTTGCTGCGAATGATATTAACA
Organism: Desulfobulbaceae bacterium; assembly: GCA_009773475.1. Lineage (GTDB taxonomy): Bacteria > Desulfobacterota > Desulfobulbia > Desulfobulbales > Desulfocapsaceae > UBA2270. Next base: position 608,793 of record WSXV01000001.1, read on the forward strand.
TCAGGGCATTGTCGGTGGCGGATACCGCTGATTTTGGAATTTTGCGGTTGATCGTCAACGATGTGGAAAAGGCCAAGATGGTATTGAAGTCCAATGGCTTTACCGTCGGGATTACCAATGTCATTGCGGTGGAGGTGGACGATCGCAGCGGTGGTCTGGCAAGTGTCTTGAAGAGTATCGAAAAGGCGCATCTCAACGTGGAGTATATGTATGCCTTTGTCAATAAAACCGGCGAGAACGCGGTATTGATCTTCCGTTTTGATGAGATGGACAAGGCCATTGCCGCCTTGCTCAAGGATGGGTTTACTCTTTTGAGCGGGGAGCAGGTCTGCGCGCTATAAAATTTGGGTGGTCGTAAAGAACCATCTGTGAATGTTAACGAATACAATGGGGATCGGTTATGAAAGGGATTGTATCGAAGGTAGTGATGGGGGCTGCAGCCCTGGGCCTGTTGTTGGCACCTGCGGCCTGGGCCGAAAATATCAAGGTGGGAGCGATTCTGGCGGCGACCGGTCCGATGTCATTCTTAGGTGGTCCTGAGACCCGAACCCTCGAGATGCTGGTGGCGGAAACCAATGCCAAGGGCGGGATTAACGGCAACCAAGTGGAACTCATCCTCAAGGATTCCACCGGCAATCCGGAAAAAGCCGTCTCTTTTGCCAAACAACTCATCGAAGAGGACAAGGTTGTCGTTATCATCGGGCCCTCCAGCAGTGGCGAGACCATGCAGATTAAGAAGATTGCCGAGGATGGCAAAACTCCGCTTCTCTCCTGTGCTGCCGCCGAGGTGATTGTCGATCCCGTTGCCTCGTACGTGTTTAAGACTCCGCAGAAAGATTCCGACGCGGTGAAGATGATCTACAAGGAGATGAATAAACTGGGGCTGGCCAATATTGCCATTCTGGTTGATAACACCGGCTTTGGGAAGGCCGGCCAGGAGCAGTTGGTGAAGATTGCCCCTGAGTTTAACATCAAGGTCGCGGAAAACGAGGTGTATGACAAGGCTGCCAATGATCTCTCAGCGGTGGTGGCCAAAATCAAGGCCAACAAGGAAGTTCAGGCCGTGGTCAACTGGTCGGTGGTTCCTGCCCAATCCATTGTTGCCAAAAATATCCGGCAGATGGGATGGGATGTGCCGATCTTTCAGAGCCATGGGTTTGGCAATATCAAGTTTGTTGAGGCTGCCGGGGCCGCTGCAGACGGGATCATCTTTCCGGCGAGCCGTTTGCTGATTGCCTCAGACCTGCCCGATGGCCATCCCCAGAAGGCCTTGCTGGTGAAGTATAAAAAAGATTATGAGGATAAATATAAGGAAAACGTCTCTGCCTTCGGCGGGTACGCCTATGATGCCTTCGTCATTTTCGAGGCCGCTGTGAAAAAAGCCGGAAGTACGGATCGTGACAAGGTGCGTGCCGCCATTGAGCAGTTAAAGGGCCTGCCCTCTGCCACCGGGATCTTTACCTTTTCGGAGAAGGATCATAATGGTTTGACCATGGATGCCTTCCAGATGATGACGGTCAAAGGCGGAAAATTTGTAGCCTATCCCGCAAAGTAAATCTGCAAAATATTGTAAGGACCATTGCAGAAAACAAGGGGCCGGAAGGAGACTCTCCCGGCCCTTTTTCTTTATCCTGGATCCCACCTCTGTCTATGAGCACTGAACTATTTGTCCAGTACCTCTTTGCCGGCATCACCTATGGCAGTATTTACGCCATCGTCGCCATCGGGTTTAATATTATCTATAATACCACCGGAATCATCAATTTCGCCCAGGGCGAGTTTGTTATGCTGGGCGGGATGATTGCCATCAGTCTGCTCTCCTTCCTGCCCCTTCCTGCGGCCATTGCCCTGGCCGTGCTTTTGACCATGATCATCGGTGCCCTCATCGAGATCATTTTCATCCGCTGGCTGAAGAATCCATCGGTATTACGGATGATTATCATCACCATTGGTATTTCCATCCTGACCCGCGAGGCGGCAGTTCATATCTGGGGTGAAAACATTCGGGCCCTGCCCTATTTTGTCGGCAATGAGATCACCACCATCGGGATCATGGGAGCCCGGATTTCCCCGCAGGTCTTATGGGTGGTGGGGGTGTGCGGGGTGATGGTCGCGGTTCTCCATTTGTTTTTCAGGACAACATCGGTGGGCCGGGAGATGCGGGCCTGCGCTGCGAATCGTCTGGCCACGATTCTCTGTGGGATCAATCCCCGCAATATGGTCACCTTTTCCTTTGTCCTCAGCGCTGGAATGGGGGCCCTGGCGGGATGCGTCATGTCACCCATCACCTACAGTCAGTATGATATGGGGACCGGACTTGCGATCAAAGGTTTTACCGTGGCCATTCTGGGAGGGCTTGGGAATTCCGGCGGGGCAGTGGCGGCGGGGCTGTTGCTCGGGATTATCGAGGCCTTTTCCGTTTCGGTTGTTCCCCTGGCCTTTCAGGATGCCATTGCCATTACCATCCTTCTTCTCATCCTTTTTGTCAGGCCGCACGGGATCTTTGGTTCGGGTGAAGCGGCCCGGTTGAAGGCCTTTTAAGTATGAAAAGAATCCTTGCCATCCTGCCCCTGTTGGCTGCGGTCGTTCTGGTGCAGTTGTTGACCACCTGGACCGGAACTCAGTTCTATCTGACCCAGATGACCATGGCGGCCTATTACTCGCTGTTGATCATCGGGCTCTGTGTACTCATGGGCTATGCCGGACAGATTTCCCTGGGGCATGCCGGTTTTTTCGCCATCGGCGGCTATCTTTCTGCCGCCTTGACCACCCGGAGTCTGGTGCCTTTCAAGGAAGCGGCGCTGGTGCGTCTGCTGGATAGCTGCGGCCTGCTCCATGCCGGAAAAGATCTCTATGGCGCCGAGCTGTTGGTGGTGACGCCTTGGGCGGCTGCGGTGTTCGCGGTCCTGGTGGCGGCCCTGATTGCCGTGGCCATTGGGATTCCAGTCCTGAAACTCAAGGGACACTATTTAGCCATGGCCACCCTGGGCTTTGGCATCATCATTTATCGTCTGGTTCTTGCCACGCCATGGTTCGGCGAGGCGGATGGGATTTCCGGCGTGCCTCCTTTTCACCTTTTCTCAGGGGTGACGGTGAGCGGGGAGAGCTCGGTGCGGATCATGAATTACTATCTCGCCTGGGGGGTACTCCTGTCCGGCCTGGTGTTGCTGATCAATCTGATGCAATCCCGAATCGGTCGGGCACTGCGGGCGATTCACGGCTCCGAGGAGGCCGCCGATGCCATGGGGGTGAATATCGCCCGTTTCAAGTTGCAGACCTTTGTTCTTTCTGCGGTCTTTGCCGCCATCGCCGGGGTGCTGCTGACCCATTATAATGGCGGCATCGGGCCATCCGAGGCCGGGGTGATGAAGTCGGTGCGTTATGTGGCCATTGTGGCGGTGGGTGGCATGGCCCATCTCTGGGGGGCGATGTTCATGGGAGTACTGCTCAATTTTCTGTCCCTGCGCGGGGTTTTCGGAAGTTATGATGACGCGGTTTTTGGCCTGATCCTCATTGTGATCATGCTCTTTGCTCCCGATGGGATACTGAGTCTTCTTGCCGGCCGGAAAAAAAAGGCGGCAACGGTGCAGCCTGTTCAGCAGGATGGGGAGGCGTAGGGTATGGCAATTCTATCGGTAGAAAATCTGCATCGCCGTTTTGGCGGGCTGCATGCGGTCAATGATGTCTCCTTTCAGGTGACCGCAGGGCAGATCAAGGCGGTCATCGGGCCCAACGGGGCCGGGAAGACGACCCTGTTTAATCTGGTCTCCGGGGCGCTGATGCCTAGTTCCGGAGTGGTTCGTTTTCAGGGGAAAGACATTCAGGGACGGCGTCCTTATGAGATCGCGGCCTTGGGGATGGCCAGAACCTATCAGAATATCAAGATGTTTGCCGGTATGACCGCCCTTGAAAATGTGATGGTGGGCTGTCATCTGCGGGGGAAGGCCGGTTTTTTTTCGTCCATGCTGCATGCGCCCTGGACCTGGGGTGAGGAGCGGGCGGTCTTGAAAAAATCCATGGAACTCCTCGAACTCCTTGAGATCGGAGAGTGTGCCCATGTGCTCGCCACCAGCCTTGCCTTTGGTCAGCAGCGGGCGGTGGAATTGGCCCGGGCTCTGGCCATGCAGCCTTCGCTGCTGCTGCTGGATGAACCGGCGGCAGGCCTGAATATCTATGAAACCGCCGAGGTGGGGCGGCTGATCACCAAGATCCGGGATATGGGGATTACCGTGCTCCTGGTTGAACATGACATGTCCCTGGTCATGGATATCTCCGATGAGATCGTGGTTCTCTGTTTTGGTGAGAAGATAGCAGAAGACCTGCCGGCGGCGATCCAGAATAACCCGGAAGTGATCAGGATCTATCTTGGGGAATAACAAAGGCATAAGGGCTGCTAAGAAATAACCACTACAGCGTCATCTCTTTCTTTTCAACTCTCTCCGCCTTTATCGGTATTGTATGTTACAGCTATTATTGGACAACGGCTTATGCTGAAAATTCGCAATCTGGAATCAGGGTACGGCAAGATCAAGGTGCTCAAGCATGTCTCCATGCATGTGGACCCAGGCGAGATCGTGACCATTATCGGGGCCAATGGCGCCGGTAAAACCACGCTCCTTGCCACTATTTCCGGTCTTATCAAGGCAGTGTCCGGGGATATTACTTTTCAGGGCCAGAATATCTGTGCCACTGCGCCGGAGAAGATTCCTGCCCTGGGCTGTGTCATGGTTCCCGAGGGGAGGCAGGTTTTTGCCACCATGAGCGTGGAAGAGAATCTCATCCTCGGCGCGCATGTCCTGCAAAAAGAGGGACAGCGGGTGATTCGCGAATTGCTTGACTATCAGTACGCTCTCTTTCCGGTGTTGGCCCAGCGGAAAACCCAGTTGGCCGGAACCCTGTCCGGTGGTGAGCAGCAGATGCTGGCCATGGGACGGGCGCTGATGTCCAGACCAAAGATGGTGATGATGGATGAACCGTCCACCGGGCTTGCGCCGCTTATTGTCAAAGAGATCTTTCAGATTATCGTGAGGCTGCGGGATGAGGGGAAAACTGTCCTGCTGGTGGAACAGAATGCCAAAGCGGCCCTTGCCATTGCCGACCGGGGCTATGTCTTCGAGACCGGGAAGGTGATTGTCCAGGGCCCGGCCGATGATCTTTTGAATAATCAGGATGTGCAGCGGGCCTATCTGGGACGGGAAAAAATAGATTAACCCCGATGAACGGGAGAAGCGCCACTCGCAGATTTTTTTCTTGTAGAAATAGGAAAAAATTTGCGAGTCACAAAAGAAAAACAGGCTGTAGACTGAAGGTAAGGCTTCAATCAAACTAAGCGAGTCTCTTCAGATGTAAACGGAATCCTTCCATTCTTAAGGAAACAAAGATCATGTACTGGCAAAAGGAAAATGAGTGTATGCCCAGGGTTGACCTGGAGCAGTTGCAGCTTGAACGTCTGCAGTCCACCCTCTATCGGGTGGGAACCCATGTCCCGTTTTACCGGCAGAAGTTTCGGGAGATGAAGCTTGACTTTGAAGGCTTCGATTCTCTGGAAGATATCCATAAACTGCCCTTCACCATGAAGCAGGATCTGCGCGATAATTACCCCTACGGGATGTTTGCCGTGCCCTTGCGCGAGGTGGTGCGAATCCATTCCTCATCGGGCACCACCGGCATGGCGACCGTGGTTGGCTATACCCGCAACGATATTAAAAACTGGTCGGATCTGGTGGCCAGGGTTTTGTGTGCCGCCGGATTAACCGCCGATGACGTGATCCAGATTGCCTTTGGCTACGGTCTTTTCACCGGCGGTTTTGGTCTGCATTATGGGGCTGAACGGCTGGGGGCCTCGGTTATCCCCATCTCTTCAGGCAATACCAAACGGCAGATCCAGATCATGCAGGACTTCAAGACCACGGCCCTGGTCTGCACTCCTTCCTATGCCCTCAATATTGCTGATGTTATGCTCGATATGGGAATCAATCCCCGGGGGCTTTCCCTCAAATTCGGCCTTTTCGGGGCCGAACCCTGGTCTGAGGCTATGCGCCGGGAGATCAACGAGAAACTGGGGATCCAGGCCACTGATAATTATGGACTCTCCGAGGTGATGGGGCCGGGGGTGGCCGGTGAGTGTCAGCAATGCAACGGCCTGCATATCAGTGAAGATCATTTCCTGGTGGAAATCCTCGACCCGGAGACCCTGGTACCGGTCAAGCCCGGGGAAATAGGTGAAATAGTGATTACCACCCTCACCAAGGAGGCCTTTCCGGTCATCCGCTACCGTACCCGCGATTTGACCCGACTGCTGCCGGAACCCTGCCCCTGTGGCCGGACTTTCGCCCGTATGAGCCGTGTCCTTGGCCGTACCGATGATATGTTGATCATTAAAGGGGTCAACGTCTTTCCCACCCAGATTGAGTCGGTTCTTTTTGATATTGACGGGACTGCGCCCCATTACCGGATCATCGTCGAGCGCGAGAATCATCAGGACAAGGCCACGGTCCTGGTCGAGGTCCAGGAATCGTATCTCTTTGATGAGATGAAAAAACAGAGCGCCCTGATTGAGACCATCAAGTCACGGTTGAGCTCAGAGCTGGGAATTGGAGTGGCGGTGAAACTGGTGGAGGAGAAAACCCTGGAACGCTTTGAGGGTAAGGGACAACGGGTGATTGATAATAGGAAAATTTAGAGTCCGTTATGCCCCGCGACAAGCAAAGGCTTCACCTTGCTTGTCGCGGGGCATTTACGGACTCTTATGCCGCCTCCAGGAACAGCCAATCCCTTCCGGCTGTTCCTGGAGGCGGCGCGCGCAACATCAGCTAGCGCCTACAACCTCAAAAACAAGAAGCCAAAGAAAAAAGAGAATTCAACGATTTAAATAAGCAGTCAAACTTCCCTGCAAGTTCCCCACCCAGCTTCCCTTTCTTCCGCACGAGTCCAGTCCTGGCTTTCAAGAAACCATCCTTAATCTCTTCCTGAATTGGCAACCCTTTCCGCCAACTCCTCCGGGGCAAAGTGGATTTTGGAAAACAGGTTGCCTTCTAAAATTCGGCAACGTTTAAAATTATCCTTGATCCGCTGAAAACGCTCCTCATCATTATTGCCATACCGTTCCAGGATGTAGGCCAATCGTTCTTCTATGGAGACGATGGTGTCATGACAAACCCGTTTGTCGGCATAATAGACTATTTCTTTGGCATAAAAGATCCCCCGGGCGTAGCGTTCAGGAGAAAACTCCTTGAGGAGCACATGCTCGCAGACGATTTCGCTGATGGCCGGATATCCGTGCTCAAGGCAGATATCTCGGCCCTTCTGAGCATGCAGGCAGTCCTGCTGCAGACAAATGGTCTTGGCAATGTCATGGAGCAGGGCCCCGGCCAGCACCAGTTCTTTTTCCGGCAGACCGACTCCGCTCTCGTTTCCTGTCATCAGCCCGTTTAAAATTTCTTCGGCAACATTCGTGACAAGCAGGGAGTGGGCCCTGATATTGGCAAGCATCCCATATTGATCCATCAGGGCCAGGCATTGCTCTCTTGTTGGAATGTTTGAGCCCATGATATTTTATACTTTGAATTTGGCGCTGAGTTCATGCACGGCATCAATGGCGATTTTGGCCTGATCCGGCGGGGTAAACTGGTGAATGCCATGGCCTAGGTTAAAAATATGGCCATGGGCATTTCTGGCCCCATGGAGCAGATTGCCGATGCGTTGGCGGAGTTTGTCTTTCGGCAGCATCAGGGCAAAGGGGTCAATGTTCCCCTGGACGGCCCTGTTCCCAACCACCTTGACGGCATTTCCGATATCAATCCGCCAGTCCAGCCCCAGGACATCGGCCCCGGATTGGACTGAGAGCTCAAGCAGGGTGGCACCGTTATTGGCAAAATAAATGATGGGCAGCCCGGTTACTTGAAGGTCGCTGATAATCTTTTGCACATAGGGCAGGGCAAATTCTTTAAAGTCGCAGGGGGCCAGGATTCCCGCCCAGGAATCAAAGATCTGCAGGGCCTGCGCGCCGGCCCGAGCCTGGGCCAGAAGGTAGAGGCTGGTACAGGCAGTGATCTTCTCCATCAGACCATGGAAAAGGTCGGGCTGGGCGAACATCATTTTCTTGGTCTCCCAGAAAACCTTGGAGGAACCGCCTTCAATCAGGTAGGTGGCCAGGGTGAAGGGTGCACCGGAAAAACCGATGAGGGGCACCTTCAGCTCCTTGCGCAGGAGGCGGATGGTCTCCATGACAAAGCCGGTGTGCAGGTCGGGGTCGGGGACGATGAGCCGGTCAAGGGCTTCTTGGGTGCGGACGGGCTCCGGGAAGATGGGGCCGCGGCCTTCATGGAAGTAAAGGGGGGCGCCCATGGCCTCCATGGGAATAAGGATGTCCGAGAACAGAATGGCGGCATCAACTCCCAGGAGGTCAACGGGCTGCAGGGTGACCTCGACGCAGAGCTCGGGGGTCTTGCACAGCTCGAGGAAGGTGCGGTTGGCCCGCACCTTCTGATATTCAGGGAGGTATCGTCCAGCCTGACGCATCATCCAGATGGGAGTGTAGTCGGTCTTTTCGCCACGGCAGGCCTTGAGGAAGGTATCATTCATGATTTTTTATAAAAAATAAAAGGATAAGGAAAAAAGGTTGAACAAACGTTATTTTTCAGGGGTTGCGAGCTTTCCCGGCACATAGCTGCAAAATGGTTCCTGGGCTAGGTAGTCGCCGGTCATGGCGTAGGCCCTGGCCCGACAACCACCGCAGACATTGACATATTCGCAGCGTCCGCAGTTGTCTTTGTAACCCTTGAAGTCGCGCAGTTCCTGGAACAGGCTGGATTTTTCCCAGATCTCTTTGAAGGAGAGTTCCTTGAGATTTCCGGCGGATTTGGGGAAGTAGCTGCATGGCAGGATGTTTTCGTCCACATCAATGAGGCAGATGAGCTGACCGGCGAGGCAGCCCTTGGAACCGCCGGTGGAAAATTTCAGATTACGACGTTTAAAGCTGCTGCCCTCTTCTTTGGCCTTCTGACGAACGATCCGATAGTAGTGGGGAGCACAGGTCGGCCGCATAAGCAGCTCATTTTCTTCCTTTTCAACATTGTAATGCCATTCCAGGATCTCGTCATAAATCTTCTCCGGAATCAGCTCTTCCATGATGTCTTCACCGCGTCCGGTGGGGACGATCATAAACATGTACCAGGCAGAGGCCCCTAATCCTTTGACCAGTTTGTAGATCTCGGGAATCTCTTCCCGGTTACGGACGGTAAATGAGGAGTTGATCAAAAAGGGGATCGCATTTTCGTTAAAGAGACGGATGGCATTCATCGTTCCGGCAAAGGCACCTGGCTGGTTTCGGAAGTTGTCATGGGTCTCGGCTTTGGCCCCGTCGAGACTTAACGAGACCATCTTGATCCCGGCAGCTTTGATCTTGGCGCAGATGGCCTGGGTGACGAGGGTGCCATTGGTGGCAAGGCACATGCGCAAGCCCTTGTCGGTACCGTATTGAGCAATTTCAAAGACATCTTCACGCAGCAGGGGTTCGCCGCCGGAGAGCACAATCACCGGGTTGGCGTAGGCTACAATTTCGTCGAGAATTCGGGTCGCTTCGCTGAAAGGAAAGTCGGGATGGTTGTTGGCTTCAAGGGTGGAAGAAGACCTACAATGGACACATTTCAGGTTGCACCGCCGGGTGATTTCCCAGGCGATCCATTTTGGTTCAAAATCCATGCGACTACTCCGTGAAAAAGATTTCAGCCGTTCGTTGTTTGGTTGAGAAAGGGTAACTGGATGTCAATATATGGCCTTTTCTCCTAAATCTCAAGGTAACTTCAGACGTTTGTCCAAAAGTTGCCTGTGTTTGGAGAGATGCCATTTTAAAGCATTGAATCCTGCCTGATTTTTGTGGGGATGGCCGATCTGGTGCTGCCATACCGGTGTCTTTCTTAGAGGCCTTCGTGTCGAGAGTGCAAACCCTGGCTGAACGTGACGATTTGATCCTGCCGTGGAAGAGGTTGGGACAAACGACAAAACAGAATGTCTCTCTGTTTTCCTGTCTTGACAAGGAAAATAGGGCTACTTATTGTTCGGTTCACGTCGAAGGTCAATAAAAGCAGGTAGTTCTGATTATTGTCTTTTGGCGATAGATAGGGGTACAGGGTTGATTTTGCTGGTTAAGAAAGGGGGAAGCGCAGGTGGGGAAAGAACAAGAAAATGAGGTGATACCGGAGACGGGAGAGCCGCAGGAAGCAACCGAATCGGAAGAGACAGTTGCCCAGAATCCAGGGAAGACCGTGGAGGAGAAGTTGGCCGCTGCGGAGGAGGAGATTGCTGGATTCCGTGACAAGATGTTGCGAACTGCTGCAGAATTTGACAATTATAAAAAACGAATGGAGCGGGATCGTCTGTCAGCCTTGAAGTATGCCAGTGAGTCGGTCTTGCGTGAGATTCTGCCGGTTGTTGATAATCTCGAGCGGGCGCTGGCCCAAGGTGTGGTGGCAGGAGTTGATGCGCAGGCAAGTCTGGCATCCTTGCTGGAGGGGGTTCAGCTCACCCTGAAGAGTCTGTTGGCGGCGCTGGAAAAGTTTGAGGTAAAACCCATGGACAGCATTGGGAAGCCCTTCGATCCGAAAATTCACGAAGCCCTGGTTATGGAGGCCAGTGATGAGGTCCCGGCCAGTCATGTCCTGAGTGAGTTTGAAAAAGGATATTTATACAAAGATCGTTTATTACGGGTAGCTAAGGTGATTGTCTCATCGGGCAAGGCTGCGGCCTGATTTCAGGGGCTGTTAAGCATAATTTGCTCGTTGAGCCCCTGTCTTGGGCTGTTCTTATGCCGTTCCGGCCCTTCATTTCGACAGGTTTTTGTATGCAGAGCTGGAGAGCAGGCCGTGAAAGAAGGGAGTGATTCCCTTGACAATAGAAGGATGATACACATTGTAACCGTGGTTGAAAGATGAATATTTTCCGCAGGCAAACCTGTGTAGCTTCGGGAAAAAATGAATTGAGACATTGGAAATAACGAGGGTCATATGGGCACAATAATCTGCACAATGACCTCTTTTGTATCTTGAGAAAAGGAGAGGAACGATTATGGGAAAGATAATAGGAATAGATCTGGGAACGACCAACTCATGTGTAGCCATTATGGAAGGCGGCGATCCCAAGGTAATAACCAACGTTGAGGGAAATCGAACAACCCCTTCGATTGTGGCCTTCAGCGATAATAATGAGAGGATTGTCGGTCAGGTGGCGAAACGCCAGGCGGTCACCAATCCCGAGCGGACTTTGTACGCGGTCAAGCGTTTGATTGGACGGAACTTCGATGATGCTGAAGTGAAAAAATCAGTGCAGATCAGCCCATTTAAGATCGTGTCCGGCAAGGGTGGGGCTGCCAGTATCGAAGTGGATGGCAAGAATTACACCCCGGCCGAGGTCTCGGCCATGATCCTTGGCAAGATGAAGAAGACGGCCGAAGAGTATCTGGGAGAAGAGGTCACGGATGCCGTAGTGACGGTTCCGGCCTATTTCAATGACGCCCAGCGTCAGGCCACCAAGGATGCGGGCAAGATCGCAGGACTAAATGTCCTGAGGATCATCAACGAGCCCACTGCTGCTTCTCTAGCCTATGGATTGGATAAGAAAGGGGAGGAGAAGATCGCGGTTTTTGATCTTGGCGGCGGTACCTTCGATGTCTCTGTCCTTGAGATCGGGGATGGCGTGTTTGAGGTAAAATCCACCAACGGGGACACCTTCCTGGGCGGCGAAGACTTTGATATGCGGATTGTCAACTGGCTGGCCGATGAGTTTAACCGCAGTCAGGGAATTGATCTGCGTAACGATAAAATGGCACTGCAACGCTTGAAGGAAGAGGCGGAAAAGGCCAAGATGGAGCTCTCCACCACCATGGAGACCGATATTAATCTGCCATTCATCACCGCTGATGCCTCCGGGCCAAAGCATTTGAATATCAAGCTCAGCCGGGCCAAACTTGAGAGCCTGGTGGATGATCTCATTGAGCGTACCGTTGCCCCCTGTCGGACGGCTTTGAAGGACGCCGGCTTGACTGCCAAGGATATCGACGAAATTATTCTTGTGGGCGGTATGACCAGAATGCCGAAAGTGCAAGCCAAGGTCAAAGAGATTTTTGGCAAAGAACCGCATAAAGGCGTGAATCCTGATGAGGTTGTGGCCATCGGCGCGGCCATTCAGGGCGGCGTTTTGGGCGGTGATGTGAAGGATGTGCTTCTGCTTGATGTCACTCCTCTTTCCCTGGGGATTGAAACTCTGGGCGGGGTGACCACAAAACTGATCGAGAAGAACACCACCATCCCCACCAAGAAGAGCCAGGTCTTCTCCACTGCTGCGGATAATCAACCGGCGGTGTCCATCCATGTTCTTCAGGGTGAGCGGGAGATGGCCCAGGATAACAAGACCATTGGACGATTTGAGTTGTCGGATATCCCCATGGCCCCGCGCGGGGTGCCGCAGATTGAGGTTTCCTTTGACCTTGATGCCAACGGTATCCTCCACGTCTCGGCAAAAGATCTCGGAACCGGCAAGGAGCAGTCCATCCGTATTACCGCTTCTTCTGGTCTCTCGAAAGAAGATATCGAGAAGATGACCAAGGATGCCGAATTGCATGCCGCCGAGGATCATAAACGCCGTGAACTGGTTGATACCCGAAATAGTGCCGATTCCATGATCCATGCCACTGAGAAAAGTCTCAAGGAGCTTGGTGACAAGGTGGACGCGGAGACGAAGGGTAATGTTGAAAAAGAGATCGAGAAGGTCAAAGCGGCTGCCACTGGTGATGATATCGAAGTTCTGAAGAGTGCCATTGAGGCACTGACCACGGCATCGCACAAGCTCGCTGAAATTATGTACTCCCAGGCTTCAAAGCAGGGAGCCGGTGACGGCGCTCACGCCACCGGTGGCGGGGCTGGCGGTTCCGCACCCAAGGATGACGATGTGGTGGACGCCGACTTTGAAGAGGTTAAAGACGACAAGAAATAATAAACTTGTCTTACCGCCAGTTTTTTTGCGAAAAAGATTCTGTGTCCGGTGCTTAAGTGATTGACCATGAAAGGGAGTGAGAAAAGTATTTTTTCTCACTCCCTTTCATGGTTTTACGGTATAGTGTTGCATCGTTGATGCTTCGCGAGCGTGTTTTGGTCTTTACAATCTGCAATTAATTCTAAATGTTTCTCACTTGATCCTCTTTCCTTATTCCTACTATCATGAAAATTTTATCTGGAATCCAGCCCTCCGGTCAGCTTCATATCGGAAATTATTTTGGCATGATGCAGACCATGATCTCCCACATGGAGACCTCTGATCTGTATGTTTTTATCGTCGATCTGCATGCCATGACCTCGGTGCATGACCGTGATCGTCTGGCCACCGGCACCCTTGAAGCTGCCGCCGACTTTCTGGCCCTTGGCCTTGACCCTGAGCGCTGTACCTTCTGGGTGCAATCGGATGTGCCCGAGGTGTGTGAACTCACCTGGATACTGTCCACCATCGCGCCCATGGGTCTGATTGAGCGTTGTCATTCCTATAAGGACAAGATCGCCAACGGTATCGAGCCCAGTCACGGGCTGTTTTCCTATCCAGTGCTCATGGCCGCCGACATCCTTCTCTATCAAGCAGATCAGGTTCCGGTTGGGCAGGATCAGAAACAGCATCTGGAGGTGGCCCGTGATTTAGCACTAAAGTTCAATCATCTCTTCGGTGAGACCTTCATGGTCCCTGAACCAGCCATTAATAAAGCGATGGCCACCGTTCCTGGTCTTGATGGGCGGAAGATGTCCAAATCCTATGGCAATACCATTCCCATCTTTCTGGAAGGAAAGGCCTTGAAAAAGAGGATCATGGCCATTGAGACCGATGCGACTCCGGTGGAGGCTCCAAAAGATCCTGAAAAATGTAATCTTTATGCTCTGTTGAAGCTCTTTGCTTCTCCTGAGAGATTGCAGGAGGTGCGTGATTTGTATGTCAATGGTGGAGCTGCCTATGGATATATTAAACTGGAGCTGTTTGATCTCATCAGTGACTATTTTGCCGAGGCACGTAAGAAAAAAGCCGAATATCTTGCTGATCCCGCCATGCTGCGTGAGATCTTGAAAAATGGGGCGGACAAGGCCCGTGCCAGGGCCATGGTGACCCTTGATCTGGTTCGAGACCGGGTGGGCCTGAAATACTGAAAATACGGATGGAAATGAGCAGGGCAGACGAACATTGCTCTAAGCAGGAGTAAGCCCCCCTAACCTTATCAAAAGTATGAACGAGGGGGAGAGAAGTAGGTACTGAAGGGACTGGCAGATAAAGGAGACAGTCCTTTTTTTTCCTGGGATCTGCAGTTGCTGGATGCTCAAGAATGATGGCATAATTTTTGTTAAATACAAGCTGGGAGTTCAGTATCGTGAAAGGTAAAACTATCTTGATCGTCGATGACAGCTCTACTATACGTGCAATTATTGCCAGGGAGCTCGAAGAGGAGGGCTATACGGTTCTGACTGCAGAAAACGGCATGGAAGCTCTGGTTATGATTGAATGGATGGACAAAAAGCCCGATCTGATCACCCTTGATATTGATATGCCGGTCATGAATGGATTTGAGGTGTGCGAATGTCTCCTTGAGAAATCGAAAAACTCGGGTGATAATTTGCATGTCGACATCCCGATCATCTTTGTTTCCGCTAGAGATACCCTGGAAAGCCGCCGGCGCGGCTTTCAGCTCGGGGTTACCGCCTTTGTTTCCAAACCGTTCCATTCGCATGATCTTGCAAAGATAGTTAACAATATCCTTTTCCCCCCTGCGTTGTTTGCCGGCATGACCGCCCTGGTTATTGATGACTCTTCCTCGGTCAGGCGGATTATCCAGATGATTCTGATGCGCATCGGTGTCACTGTTCTGTCCGCATCGAACGGCCTGGAGGCCATTCAGATTATAGAGAATTTTTCAGGTACTCTGGATCTGATCCTCACCGATTATATGATGCCGGAGATGTGTGGGGATGAAGTCTGCAAGCTCGTCCGGCAGAAGCCAAAGCTGGATCAGGTGCCAATTCTCGTGGTTAGCGCCTTCAGCGAGAAGGAGCTTGTCCTCTCCTTCTTCAAGGCAGGGGTCACTGATTACCTGTACAAGCCTTTTATCGAAGAAGAGCTGATAGCGAGGGTGGAGATCCACCTTCGGGCCAGACGATACGTCAAGCAGGTGGAGGAACTGAATAAAAAACTCGAATATCTGGCCAGCCGGGATGGACTTACCGGTCTCTACAATCGACGATATCTGCAAGAGGCGCTTGACCGGGAGTTTGCCTTGGCGGTTCGGCACTGTCATGAGTTTTCCTGTCTTATCCTTGATCTTGATTACTTTAAAAAAATCAATGACAGCTGTGGGCACGCGTTTGGTGATCTGGTCTTGGAGGAATTTGCGGCTATTTTACGCATACAGTCGAGAAAAACGGACATCTGTGCACGATACGGCGGCGAGGAGTTTGTCGTCCTTCTCCCTCACACCAATCTGGAGTCTGCGGCTATCTGTGCCGAAAAGATCCGTGCTGCGGCGGAATTACATATCTATCAAGACGCCCAGCACAGTCGCCAGGTTTGCTGCAGTATCGGGGTCGCCTCCCTCAAAGCCCACACCCCGGACAATGGAGACAGGTTGGTCGACATGGCTGACAAGGCCCTTTATCAGGCCAAGGAGCATGGCCGAAATCAGGTTCGAGTCTATGACGGGATGCCCATGTTGTCGGGTAATGATTGTTGAATGTAGATTATTTCTATCTCTTCTGGAGATCGAGGTTGTGAGTTTGCCGATCAGACTAGCTGTTTAATAAACGAATAAGGAAGAGGGGATTGATATTTTTCTCTCTGGTTTCAATGTGCCGTTGGGAACCACGTCGATATTTGCCGTACAGGAGGGGGCAAGAATCAAAAAGGCCTTATCTGTTTTCAGATAAGGCCTTTTTGATTCTTGTGCAGAATGAGAATTTGTCGGTGTAAGCTAATCACACATATTAAAAATCAACCAACTCCACATCAAAGATCATGGTGGCGTTGGGGGGGATCGGGCCGCGTCCAGATGGGCCGTAGCCTAAGTGGGAGGGGATGATAAGTACCCGTTTTTCCCCTTTGGTCATGGCCAGAAATGCTTCATCCCAGCCTTTGATCACCCGGCCCTTACCGACGGGAAAGCTGATCGGCTCGCCGCGATCAACGGAGCTGTCAAACTTGGTGCCGTCCAGCAGTTTGCCGGTATAGTGAGCCTTGACCATGGCGCCGGAGGCCGGGGTGGCAGTGCCCGTACCTTTCTGGGTAATCACATACTGAAGGCCGGAGGGGGTGCTGACGGCATCAGGCCATTGCTGCTTGATCTGCTTGACCTGGGCCTCTATGGCTGTCATCTCTTTTTCCTTGCCGCGTTTATCCATGCTGGAAAGCAGGGCGTCAAAGGCGGCCTGATCGCTCTTGAAGGCCTTGGCCTTGTCACCCACGCGAATGATCTCAACGGAGGTCAATTTGTCATTTCCTTTGATTTTATTGACTACGTCCATGCCTGCAACGACATGGCCAAAAACGGTATGTTTTCCGTCCAGCCATGGGGTGGCGACATGGGTGATGAAAAACTGGCTGCCGTTGGTGCCTGGTCCGGCATTGGCCATGGAGAGGATGCCCGGGCCGCTGTGTTTCAGGCTGGGGTCGATCTCGTCGGGGAAGGTATAGCCCGGGCCGCCGGTGCCGGTCCCCAAGGGACAGCCGCCCTGAATCATGAAATCGGGGATCACCCGGTGAAAGGTCAGATTGTCATAAAATCTGGCGCCACCTTTGCCGGCGCCTCCCCCTAAGTTTTTGGTGCCTTCTGCCAAGCCGACAAAATTGGCCACGGTGAGTGGGGTTTTTTCAAATTCAAGGGCGCAGATAATCTCGCCCTTGGAAGTGATGAATTTAGCATAGAGGCCGTCTTTGAGTTGCGTTTCTGCCATGAGTGTTTCTCCAGATAGAATGAATAAAAGAGTAAGGGTGTAGAAAAATACCAACTTAATGTTGCGCATCGTTTTTCCTCTTGGTCGTGACTGGTATGTGAAAAGAATTGTGAACAGCTCGCAGCGCTGATTCAGCAACCTTTGCTGTGTCATTTAGAGTGGTGGATTACTGCAAGACTATCAGGCTGATTCGTTGTTATCTAGCCTATTCTTGTCCGGTAAGGGCCTTTTGTTTATGCGGGAGAGAATAAACAAAGGAGGTTCCCTGGCGTTTCATGTTCAACGGATAGCGTAAAATTTATAAGCAGATGCCCCCCGCTTGTCAATTAGAAATCATGTGTTTTGGGTGCGTTCAGGGGAGAATTTTATGCGTTTCTTTCCTTCTATTACTCTTGATTCTGATTGACTTGCAAGGGCTTTCTGGGTTAAATGTTATGGTTTTTTGTCTATTTGAGTTGTGTTTTTTTAAAAGAGATGTGGAATGGTTTTAGTTCTTATGGAGTCATGGGCTTTACAGGGATTAGATCATTTTTTTCCCGGTGAATAAGGAAAGAGAAATATATGAAAGCGTTGATCGCCCTGGAAGATGGGACCATTTTCGAAGGTGAGTCGTTTACCGGCAGGGGCGAGGCCATAGGTGAGATCGTCTTCAACACCTCCATGAGCGGATATCAGGAGATCCTGACTGACCCGTCCTACACTGGTCAGATTGTCACCATGACCTATCCCCTTATCGGGAATTATGGGGTGAATAGTGAGGATATGGAGTCGGCTGCGGTGCATCCGAAGGCCTTTCTGGTGAAGGAGTACAACGCGGTCCCCTCTAATTTTCGCTCTCAGCAGTCTCTCGCTGGCTTTCTTGCAGATTTTGGTGTGCTTGGGGTGGAGGGATTTGATACTCGGGCCCTGGTGCGTCATATCCGTACCGTGGGGGCCCTGAAGGCCATTGTTTCCACCGAGGATCTGGACCGGGAATCGCTGGTGGGCCGGGCAAAGGCCTGGGCGGGGTTTATCGGCCTGGATCTGGTTAAAGATGTAAGTTGCGATGAGCCCTATGGCTGGGTGGATAACCGGCCTGTTGTCGGCACAGGATTTTCCACGGTTCAGACGGGAATCGATAATCCGCTGAGGGTGGTTGCCCTTGATTGCGGGGTTAAATACAATCAGCTTCGGATCATGACCGAGAAGGGATGCCAGGTACAGGTGGTACCGGCGGGAACTGATGCTGCCACCATCCTTGCCATGCAGCCGGACGGGGTTTTCCTCTCCAACGGGCCCGGTGATCCAGCCGGCGTGCAGGGAGTTGTGGAAACGGTGCGTGGGCTTCTTGGAAAAACGGTTATTTTCGGGATCTGTCTTGGACATCAGATACTTGGACTTGCCTATGGCGGTTCCACCTACAAGCTGAAATTCGGTCATCGTGGCGGGAACCAGCCGGTCAAGGATCTGATGACCGGGCATGTGGAGATTACCTCACAGAATCATGGTTTTACCGTTGATCCTGACAGCCTGGATAAAGAGGTCGTTGAGACGACCCATATCAATCTCAATGACGGCAGCCTGGAGGGGATGCGTCATCGACTTTATCCTGCCTTTTCCGTCCAGTATCATCCTGAACATGCCCCTGGGCCCCATGATTCATTGTATCTTTTTGATAGATTTATTGAGATGATGCGGAGTAAAAAAGCCTGATTTTCTCATCGTATCTTCGAACGTTTAATATACTAACCCTGACGGACGGGATTAGTGCCTTTGGCAGATTATTTTCTTGTAATAAAATAATCTGTTATTCACTGAATGGCTCTTGTTCCTTTGCAGTGGCGCTAGACTGTTGTGCTTGCACCAGCTTTTGATCACATGGATTTTGCAACCGCCCCCTAACATCTGCGTTCCAATCTTTTTAGTTCAGTCATAGATTTTTCAAATTAACTTTTTTCGATTATTCCATGCCAAAACGAACCGATATTCACAAGATTTTGATCATTGGCTCCGGTCCGATTATTATCAGTCAGGCCTGCGAGTTTGATTATTCCGGTGCTCAGGCCGTCAAGGCGCTGAAGGAAGAGGGGTATGAGGTTGTTCTCATCAACTCCAATCCGGCGACCATCATGACCGATCCCGAGCTTGCCGACCGCACCTATATCGAGCCCATTACCCCTGAGATCGTGGCCAAGGTTATTGAAAAAGAGCGGCCGGATGCCTTATTGCCCACCCTGGGCGGGCAGACTGCATTGAATACCGCCATTAAGCTGGCCGAGTCCGGGGTCCTAGACAAATATAATGTCGAGATGCTGGCAGCGAAGATTGACGTCATCAGGAAGGCGGAGGGACGGGAAGAGTTCCGGGCGGCTATGCATGCCATTGGGCTCAAAGTGCCCGAGTCCGAGATCGTTCATACCCTCGAAGATGCCATGGCGGCTGGCGATGCCATTGGCTTTCCGGTCATTGTTCGTCCCAGCTTCACCCTTGGCGGAACCGGTGGCGGCGTTGCCTATAACCGTCAGGAGCTGGAGGCGCTGTCATTGTGTGGGCTCGATCTTTCCATGACCACCGAGATCATGGTTGAACGCAGTTTGCTGGGCTGGAAGGAATTTGAGCTGGAGGTGATGCGTGATTGTAAGGACAACGTGGTCATCATCTGCTCCATCGAGAATATGGATGCCATGGGGGTCCATACCGGTGATTCCATTACCGTAGCGCCGGCCCAGACCCTGACCGATCGCGAGTACCAGGAAATGCGGGATGCTGCCATTGCCATCATCCGGGAGATCGGGGTGGAGACCGGTGGATCTAACGTTCAGTTCGCGGTCAACCCCGAAGATGGCGAGTTGATGGTGATCGAGATGAACCCCCGGGTTTCCCGCAGTTCGGCACTTGCGTCAAAGGCCACCGGTTTTCCCATAGCCAAGATTGCCGCCAAGCTGGCCGTGGGCTTTACCCTTGACGAGATTACGAACGATATCACCCGTGAGACCTACGCGTCGTTTGAGCCGACCATTGATTATTGTGTGGTCAAGATTCCCCGTTTCACCTTTGAAAAATTTCCCGAGGCCGAGGATGTTCTGACCACGGCGATGAAGTCTGTGGGCGAGACCATGGCCATTGGCCGGACTTTCAAAGAGGCCTTTCAAAAGGCCATGCGCTCGCTGGAGACAGGTCGGGCCGGGTTCGGGGGAGATGGGAAGGAGCAGCTTGAACATCTTGAACTCTTTGAATTGGAATCAGGCCTGCGGATTCCCAGTTCAAAGCGGCTTTCCTTTTTATATGAAGCGCTCCGGCGGGGATTATCCATTGAAAATATTTACGAGATGACCCAGATAGATCCATGGTTTTTACGCAATCTCGAGCAGATCGTGGCCATGGAACAGGAAATACGAAGGGCTGGTGCCAGCGGATTGTCGGGCTTCGGCTATGACTTTTTGAAAAAATGTAAACAGAACGGCTTTTCAGATACTCAGCTTGCCTATCTCACCGGAAGTTCCCGGGACGAGGTTCGCAGCCTCCGCAAGCAAATCGGCATCGTGCCGGTGTATAAGCTGGTGGATACCTGTGCCGCCGAGTTTGAGTCCTATACCCCCTATTATTATTCCACCTATGAACAGGAAAATGAGGCGGTCAGGTCGGAGCGGAAAAAGGTCATGATTCTGGGCGGAGGCCCGAATCGGATCGGGCAGGGCATCGAGTTTGATTACTGTTGTGTGCATGCTGCTTTCGCCTTAAAAGAGATCGGGATCGAGTCGATCATGGTTAATTCCAATCCCGAGACCGTCTCCACCGACTATGATACCTCGGATAAACTCTATTTTGAGCCCTTGACCCTGGAAGACGTGCTCAATATCATCGACCTGGAGAGACCTGACGGGGTGATTGTCCAGTTTGGCGGGCAGACCCCGTTGAATCTGGCCGTAGCCCTGGCCGAGGCAGGGGTGCCCATTATTGGTACCCCTCCGGATTCCATTGATCGGGCGGAGGACCGCAAGCGTTTTCAGCAGTTTTTGCAAAAATTGCAACTGCGTCAGCCCAAGAATGATACGGTCTTCACCCTGGAAGAGGCCCTTGCGGTTGCAGAGCAGATTGGCTATCCGGTGGTGGTTCGGCCTTCGTATGTCCTGGGTGGGCGGGATATGCGGATAGTCTATAGTGAACGGGGAATTCGTGAGTTCATGGCCAAGCCGGGGATGACAGAGAATAAACATCCGGTTCTCATTGACAAGTTTCTTGAGGATGCCATTGAAGTGGATGTTGATGCCATTTGTGACGGTAAAAAAACGATCATCGGCGGGATCATGGAGCACATCGAGGAGGCCGGGATTCATTCCGGTGATTCCTCCTGCGTTCTGCCGCCGGATACCCTCTCCGCCGAGCTGATTGAAGAGATCAAACAGGCCACCCGGGCCATGGCGGAAGAGCTTGGCGTCATCGGCCTGATGAACGTGCAGTATGCGGTGAAGGATGAAGAGTTGTATATTCTGGAAGTGAATCCCCGAGCCTCACGAACGGTTCCCTTTGTCAGTAAGGCCACAGGTGTCCCCCTGGCCAAGTTGGCCACCAAGGTAATGATGGGCATGACCCTCGCCGAATTAGGGCTGACCACCGAGGTGGTGATCAAACACTGGGCGGTGAAAGAGGCGGTTTTTCCCTTTGATCGCTTCAAAAATGTGGATACCCTGCTCGGCCCTGAAATGAAATCAACGGGCGAGGTGATGGGGATTGATGCCAATCTGGGCCTCGCCGTTGCCAAGGCACAGCTGGCTGCAGGAGTCACCTTGCCGGTTTCAGGCACCGTTTTTATCAGTGTGCGCGATGGTGATAAGAAGGGCATTGTTGAGGCCGCAAAAAATCTTGTGGCGATGAGTTATACGCTTCTGGCTACCAAGGGAACAGCAGACTATCTACGACAACACGGTGTTGTCTGCGATCATGTGAACAAAATCGCTGAAGGTCGGCCGCATATCCTGGATAAGCTTCGCGATCACCAGGTGGCCTGGGTTGTAAACACGTCCCTTGGAAGACGGACCACCGAGGATTCATATCTGATACGGCGGGCGGCCCTGGAGCTGCGCATCCCCTATACAACCACAGTCAGCGGTGCTGTTTCGGTGGTTATGGCCATGCAGGCCCTGCGGGAGAATGCCTTGGGGGTTCAACCTATTCAATATTTCACATAATCCCCCCACCCTCGCAGGTATTCACAGCGACAACGAGGAGAAGGTTGTCCTTGTGAATACGCCCTGTTGGGCTTTTGGAGGGAAGTCGGCTGTCCGTCTCTCGCGGGCCAGATCTGCATGCCATGAAAGTTCAGAACTCGAACATGCTTATAATAGATGTCAGAAGACTTATGAGTGAAAAAGAGGAAAAAAACGGTCTGTGTCTCGACAATATCATGTTCGGCCTTACAGTACGATCAGGCTAACACGAAGGCAAATCTTGCAAAAATCTTTTTTACTTGTTTTTTCTTGTCCTTTTTTTCCTTGTTTTTGGAATTACTGAAAATTTCTCTGTGAGTAAATTTAAGTTAGATGTGCATGGGCTGAAAAATAAGTACTTGAGGTATTCTGACGCAGAAGCCATTGCGGTTCAGGAGTAACGTGCAAAGAGATGTTCATTTAGAAAAAATCAGGAGCCATCGGAGGGTTCGTTGAATACTTTTTATAAAAATTTATCCATGTGGCTGGTGATTGGTTTGACCATGATCCTGCTTTTCAATCTTTTTAACAAACCCCAAACCAATACGAATACACTGACCTACAGTGATTTCCTTGCGCAGGTGCAGAACAAGGGCATCAACAAGGTGAGTATGGATGGCGATATGATAACGGGCGTTATGCAGGATGGAAAGCCCTTCAAAACCATTTACCCTCCCAGTGACAATGAGTTGATCTCCAGTTTGCGAAAAAATGGGGTGGATATAGCAGTCAAAGAGGCCCATAAAGATTCCTGGATGATGACCATTTTTGTTTCCTGGTTTCCCATGCTCCTGCTCATTGGGGTCTGGGTCTTTTTTATGCGCCAGATGCAGATGGGTGGAAAAGGCGGAGCGATGTCCTTTGGTAAGACAAGGGCCAAGCTGAAGGAAAAGAGCGACAACAAGGTGACCTTTGCCGACGTAGCCGGTATTGATGAGGCTAAAGAAGAACTGGAAGAGATCATTGATTTCCTTCGTGATCCCCAGAAATTTACCAAGCTTGGCGGTCGTATTCCAAAAGGAGTACTACTGGCCGGTGCTCCTGGAACTGGTAAAACACTTTTGGCCAAGGCCATAGCCGGTGAGGCGGATGTGCCGTTTTTCACTATCTCCGGATCTGACTTTGTCGAGATGTTTGTAGGAGTTGGGGCTTCTCGGGTGAGGGATCTGTTCGAGCAAGGGAAGAAGAGTGCACCCTGTATCATCTTCATCGACGAGATCGATGCGGTGGGGCGGCATCGGGGTGCGGGCTTAGGTGGCGGCCATGATGAGCGTGAGCAGACTTTGAATCAGTTGCTTGTGGAGATGGATGGGTTTGATAAAAACGAGGGGGTCATCATTGTGGCCGCCACAAACCGGCCCGATGTTCTGGATCCTGCCCTGCTGCGACCTGGGCGTTTTGATCGTCAGGTGGTGGTGCCGGTTCCGGATGTAAAAGGGCGGCAGCAAATCCTTGAGATTTATGGCAATAAAACAAAGAGCATGGATGAAAATGTGGACATGGCCATCATTGCTCGTGGAACTCCCGGTTTTTCAGGTGCGGATCTAGAAAACTTGATCAATGAAGCGGCACTCATGGCGGCCCGTGAAGACGCCAAGAAAATAACCAGGGATATGCTGGATCGAGCCAAGGATAAGATTCTGATGGGTGCCGAGCGCCGATCTATGGTTATTACCGACAAGGAAAAAGAGGTAACAGCCTACCATGAGGCCGGTCATGCCCTGATTGCCCGGTTGCTGCCCGATACCGATCCCATTCATAAGGTGACAATTATCCCTCGAGGTCGAGCCCTTGGTTTGACCATGCAGTTGCCAACGGAAGAGCGTTATACTCATTCCCGCACTTTTCTTGAGCATACGCTTTGTATCCTTTTTGGAGGGCGGGTCGCTGAGAAGATCATTTTCAATGAGATTACCACCGGGGCCGGTAATGATTTGCAGAGAGCAACTGACATGGCCCGGAAAATGGTCTGCGAGTGGGGGATGAGCGAAGAGTTGGGGCCGTTGACCTATGGCAAAAAAGAAGAGCAGATATTCCTTGGCCGGGAGATTGCTCAGCACCGTGATTTCAGTGAGGATACGGCCCGAAAGATTGATGCGGCAGTGAAGCATATTATTACGGAAGCCACTGTGCAGACGACAAACCTTTTGACGGAACATACGGATGTTTTGACACGAATGGCCGCTGAGTTACTGGAAAAAGAGACGATCGTCCTTGAGGACATAGAGAGAATCCTTGCTGAATTGCGTCCGGGACAATACGACCCGGTGGTGGTGCAGGGAACCAAGGTGGTACGATTGACGAAAAAGGAGCTAAAGCCTCAGGGCACGGATGCAACTGTTTCGCAGGCAAAAGATGATGCTCCTGCAGGTGAACTAAGATCGGCTTCTGAAGATACCGTCAGCAAGGAAGCCACCGCCAGAGAAACCACCCCTTCTATGGAATCTCCAGGTGTGGTGCCAGGGAAGGAATAAATCGGGTGGCAGGAGGACGAAGCACGGCGACTAGGATCATGGGGATCATCAATGTTACCCCTGATTCATTTTCCGATGGTGGTTTCTGTTTTGGGGTGGTAAGAGCAGTGGCCCAAGCAGATGCTATGGTGGAGGCTGGTGCTGATCTCCTCGATGTGGGGGGTGAATCTACTCGTCCATTTGCCCAAGCCGTCTCTGAAGAAGAAGAGCTGCATCGTGTGGTGCCGGCGATCTTGGCCATCCGAAAGAAATATTCTTTGCCTATCTCCATTGATACCAGCAAGGCTGAAGTAGCGCGCCAAGCCTTGCTGGCCGGCGCTGATATGATCAATGATATTTCAGCGTTACGGAATGACCCTGCCATGATTGATCTGGTGCGGGCAACCGATGTGCCGGTTGTTATCATGCATATGCAGGGAACACCTGAGAATATGCAGGTTAAACCCCAATATCAGGATGTCGTGGAAGAGATTCTTGATTTTTTTCGAGAAAGGCTGCTCTGGCTTGGTGAGCAAGGTGTTCACTGTGGGCGGATAATCCTTGATCCCGGGATTGGCTTTGGCAAGAGTCTCACCCATAACCTGGCTATCCTTAGGAATTTGTCTGCGTTTTCCGTCCTGGGGCGCCCCATTCTTCTTGGTCATTCTCGCAAAGGATTTCTGGGGGATCTTACAGGTAAGCAAGTGCTTGAACGCGACCTTGGAACGGCTGTTGTCTCAGCTCTTGCTGTGGAACATGGGGTTTCCATTGTCCGGGTCCATGATGTCGCAGCAAGCAAACAGGCTATTCAGATAAGTGAGGCCATTGCAGCACTCTAATTCAACAAAAAGACTTTAACCTTCTAGGTCTTTATTCTCCTCAGTTCCCTGCTAGATTCCTCACTCTCCTTCTTCTCTTGTCCTCTTCGGGCTGTTTCCTTTTCTTCGCAGTTTTTTTCGTTGGCCTGTTAGCAGGCTCAGGACTTTATAGTAGCGACGGTTTTCGTTTTCGCGCTTTACCGCTGATGAGTCCGAGAAGCCAGCCAACGATAAAAACTCCAGCACCAGTTAGGAACCATAAGATCTTTTCATGGTCCTGCAGTTCCTGGTTTTCATCCGTTAATGCCGCCATTTTGTTTCTCAGCTCCGTGAGTTCTTTCTCATGATCTTTCTGCGTCGGATCAAGATGAGGTAAAGGGGGTGCTGAAAGAGGGTTTTGTAATTTTTCTGGTGTCGCCTCATTGGTGACGGGTTGGAGGGAGTGTTGCAGAGGATCGGGTAAAGTGGGAGTGACTTTCAATGGTTTGTTCGCCTGGTTATTCTCAGTTGGAAGGGAGAGGGGCTCATCTTTGGAAGAAGTGGTGCTCAGGTATCGTTTCAGTATCCAGCCCTCTTTGCTTGTCGCGGTGCGTATTTTAACCCAGTAGCCCGCCTCTTCCAGAGAGGAAACCGGATCTCCATTTTTAAGAATGGCGACGGTCCTGTATTCGGTTCCCTGCCCGCTTCTTACCGGAACCTCTGAATCACTGGTGATCAAGTAGGTGTCCGCAGCTGAGATTGTTACCGGGGCCGCGAGCAATATCAGTAAGAAAATAATACGATAAAGCCGTAGGGAGTATTCAGGGCAGATAAATGAATGTGTTGTTTTTTGGATGATACGCATTTGTCAGCAGTTTCCTTTGTTGCAAGGCGTTAAAATAAAGTTGAATATACGCTAGTGGTTATGTGGAGAGTCCTCTCTTTTTTTACAAATATACTTTAATATAGCTCATTCTGCATGTGCTTTTCATTGTGAAGGTACAGGGACAGAAAGTGAATACGATTTTACCGACGTAGGAAAAAAATGGATGCTGTTCAAAAAAATGGGTTTGATTTTGTTTTTGATCCCAGTGCCTGTGAGACTTGTCCAGGGTATTGTTGCAATGGGTCTTCCGGAAATGTTTGGGTGAGCCCCCAGGAAATTGAAGAGATATGCTTGTTTTTACACAAGAATTTCGTCGATTTTGCAGCGAAATATCTTCGTCGGGTGGAAAATAGATTTTCTTTTCAAGAGCGACTGGTCGAAGATGCATTTGAGTGCATTTTTTTTGATGGCCATGAAAAAAAATGCTCTATCTATGGGCTGCGTCCCTCTGGATGCAGGACCTATCCATTCTGGGACCATTTCAAGAACCATCCTGAACAGGTTGCCGGGGAGTGTCCTGGGATAAAAATAATAACAGTAGAATGAAATGTTAAAAAGTCATGAGTAGGAGAAAAAGTGTTTATGCCTATTTGACTTTCTTGACGGTCTGGTGAATAGTTAAATAAAATAGCTTGCTCACTGGTTAAGGCAAAAGGAATAAAGAAATTTTCAGTAAGGAGGTTTTTCACATGCTTGTAAAAGAGATCAGAAAGAAGGCTAAGGACATGGGGATTAATGGCACCAAGATGGTAAAAATTGAGCTGATCAGGGCCATCCAGATCGAAGAAAAAAATACCCCCTGTTATCAGACAGGGATTATTAACTGCCCTCAAACCGGCTGTTGCTGGTATTCTGATTGTCAGAAATAGGGGTCGAGGAGAGTTGCAGATCAAGGGGGCGGCTTGCTTCTCCTTGAGTTTGAGAGTTCTCGTTCCATCTTTTTCCCTTTCCTTGCTTCCAGCAAGTACGAAATACATCGCATCGTGCCGACAGAGGCTGACACTAAAAAGACGAAGAAAGCAGTACGCTGAATGTTAGCCGGATCATTGTTGGGATCGATGTTCATCTCAGGCGATTGGCCTATCGTTTATCTTCTTGCCCACCATGGCAGATCACTGACTCTTTGCTGGTATGCTGGTGCCTCCTATTATTACCATTTGCGGAGTCAGATGGTTTGAGAGAGAGGTGCCGGCTGTATCGACCAAAGTCTTGTGCCAGATGACCTGTTTCTGAAGGAAACCTGTCAACCCCTTTCCACCCTGTGGGTGCTGGTGTTGAAATACATGCCCCTCATACAATCGTACGTATAGCGGCTGGCGTGCCTAAATTCGATTCTCCCTGAGTTTTTTTTATTCCAGATCCAGAGCGCCTGTCTGTCCTCTCTGAAGATTGTGCCGACATGGAACAACCATCAATTATCAAGATAAAGTACCATGCAGATAAAGATTGTCGCCCTGAATGCCCGTTTTACCCATTCCTGTCTGGCCCTTTTTCATGTTCGCAACGAGCTTGAAAAAAACTGCCCGGGGGTGGATACCGAGCTCTGTCAATTAACCATTAATGATTCGTATTTTGAGACCCTTCTGAGGCTCAGTGGCGGGAAGCCTGATTATATTTTTTTCTCGGCAGCGGTATGGAATTCTGAGCGGGTGGAACAGTTAATTCTGGATTTGAAACGATGTCTTCCCGATTGCGGGGTCGTGGTGGGCGGGCCGCAGGCCGTGGTGGTTGGTCAGCATCTCTTGTCCGTCCCATGTACAGTGGTCAGTGGAGACATGGAGGCGCTCAGCGCCTCATTTTACCGGGATCTGGAAAACAAGATTCTCCAGCCTGTTTACGGTGGTTCCTTTTTACAGATGCAGCAACGTCTTCTGGTTTCGCCCTATCGTGAAGAGGACTTTAGCAGCCATTTGCAAAACCGGAACATTTATTACGAGAGTTCCCGAGGCTGCCCGTTTTCCTGCACCTATTGCCTGTCTTCAGCGGAACAGGGGGTGCATCACAAGCCGCTGCCCCAGGTGGAGCAGGAGCTTGCCCAGATCCTTGCCCATAAGCCGACAACTGTGCGCTTTGTTGATCGCACCTTTAATGATCAGCCGACACGGGCTCTCGCTATCTGGGAGTATCTCATGATGCAGGATGTTGAGACCCTGTTCCATTTTGAGATCAGTCCGGATCGTTTTACAGAAGAGATGTTCACCTTTTTACAAACCGTCCCGGCAGGCCGGTTTCAATTCGAGATCGGGGTCCAGTCCACCCATTCACCAACCCTGCAGGCGGTGTGTCGGAAAATGGATCTGACAGCCGCTTTGGGCAATATCAAAAAACTGGTGTCATTGAATACCATTCATCTGCATGCGGATCTGATTCTTGGCCTCCCCTTTGAAACCAGAGAGAGTTTTGGCCGTTCTTTTGCAGATCTTTTTGGTACTGGCGCCCATTACTTACAGATGGGATTGTTGAAGCTGCTTCCGGGAACAGCGATCAGCCGTGATGCCGGTAGTTGGGGCTATGAAAGCTGTGGTCAACCGCCCTATGCAGTGCTGGCCAATCAGTGGATGGGGCATGTCGTTTTGCAGGAATTATACTGGTTTTGCGAGTGTGTGGAGAAATTTGTCAATAATCGCTATTTTCCATCGCTGTGGTCCTATCTAAGAAGGCGGGGGGAAGATGTGTTTGTTTTTTTCCAGGGTCTACTCCGTCTCTGTCAGCAGAAGAATTTTTTTTCCTTGGCTCCCACCCAGGAATTTCTCGGGCAACTGCTTAAACAGTTTGTTGCGGGGAGGCATGACGGCCCTTTGCTTCTGGAGTTCTTGCGTTACGACTGGCTGCGTTGCGGGCATCGCTACCTGCCAACTTGTTTGCAGCTTGAACTTGCCGAAGATCAGCCGCAGGCGGTGAAAGATGCTCTCTTTCAGCTGGCTGCAGCAGGTCCTGCCGTGCTCTTTGAAGCACTTTTTGAGAAAGCCGGTAGAAACCATTTCTTTAAGACAGGATTTTTTCTTCGATTCTCAGGACAGTGCCTGCAAGAACTGGGGTTAAGCCTGGATGGTGCACAAGGGGTGGTTGTTTTCTTATCTGAAAAGGAAGAGAGTCTGTATCGCTTGAACAAAACCATTGTTCTTCAGGTCTGAACACCCCCTCTCCAAACCAGTCATGCGGAATAATTGGTTGCGCACAGAGAGTTAAAAAAATATTCCTGCGTAACTTCTTAATATTATTTATAACATGGTAATGTTTGCGTCATTGTTATACCGTAAAGTATAGTTTTTTTAATTTTTACATGCGTATGAGCACTATCTTAGAATCCGATGACGATTTAACTGGCCATTATTATTGATTATTTTTATTTTTCCGTGGCTGGCACAATAAGTGCAATAATGTAAGTATCTCTTCTCTTCTCTCCTGGAAAAAGCCAGTCCTCCTTGTGTGTGACTGGCTTTTTCTATTTCTAGAGTTCCTGTTCGTCATGCGCCCCCTTCTTATGAACCCATCCCCATTTGTCTCCGTTTGTCTCGATCGTTGTCAGGACTATGACCGCAGCTCTCTGAAACCCTTGCTGGCGAAGCTCATGCCGAATCTTGGTGAGTTGCATTTGTCCCCTGGTGCCCAGGTCTTATTAAAACCCAACCTGATCGCTGCCAGCGTACCAGCCCTTGCCTGTACCCATGCCGGGTTTATCGCCGCTGTAGCGGAATGGTTCCTTGATCATGGCTGTCGTGTGGTTGTTGGCGATTCTCCAGCCTTCGGCCGTGCCATCACAGTTGCTGAGCATCACGGGATTGCTCTTGCCTTGCGGGGTATGAATGTCCCGATTATTGAATTCACCTCTGTTTGTCGCAGGCAACTGCCGTGCGGCATCACGGTTGGAATTGCAGCCGAGGCCCTTGAGTTTGATCTGCTGGTCAATCTGCCCAAGATCAAGGCCCATGATCAGATGTATGTCACCATGGCGGTGAAAAATATTTTCGGTATTGTAAAAGGGATGCGCAAGTCCTGGCTCCATATGCGCTACGGTGATTCGCCCGATCTTTTTTCAAGGATTATCCTGGAGTTGTCGAGCGTGTTGCCGAACACTGTGACCATCGCCGATGGGATTGAAGTGATGCACAGGCAGGGCCCTGTGCATGGAGAACCTCTTCTCCTTGGATGTGTCGCCTGTTCAAGAAGTGCCGTGGCCCTTGATACTGCCATGCTAGCCCTTCTTGAGTTGGATCCGGGCCTCAGCCCGATGTGGCGTGCTGCCGGTCAACGTAATTTGCCGGGTACGCAACTTTCCGGGATTGACTTTCCGTTCCTCGTACCATCTGATTTTTTCGGGTCCGGTTTTGTGGCCCCGGAGGTCTTAACTCCGATACGGTTCCGGCCATTTCGATATGTCGTGAATTCCATGAAACGAGCTGTTCTTGCCTTGCATCGAGGATAAGAATCGTTTTAAGTACTGGGACCAAATAACTGGGAAAAATGTTGAGTTTTCCCCATCAGCGATGGAGCTTGGCATAGGATTGCGCATGGGGAGAGAGAGGTATCATATACAGCTGTGTCCGTTCCAATCTTCTTGTCTTGCCGTTTCATTTTTTTTGCGGGAGCCTTCCCGCTTATTGTTTGATCGGCAAACCCTTTGAACGTATGGTGCTGTGAAACGTATAATAGGATGATATGATGTTTGATTTACAAGGAAAAGTTGCTTTAGTTACAGGTGGATCACGGGGGATAGGACGGGCAATAGCTATCCGCCTGGCCGAAAATGGGGTTCATCTGGTGGTAAATTATGTCCGCCATAAGCGTGATGCCGAAGCAACGGCCGAGGAGATAGAAAAGCATGGTGGACGATGTTTCCTTATCAAGGCCAATGTTGCCGAGGAAGCCGATGTCAGTGAGATGTTTGCAATCATCGCCCGAGAATTCGGTGCCCTTGATATCCTTGTTTCCAATGCGGCTTCCGGGGTTTTGAAGCCGGTGATGGAATTGACCGAGCGGCACTGGGATTGGGCCATGGATATCAATGCCCGGGCCTTATTGACTCTGGTGCAGAAGGGATTTCCCTTGATGAGCCGGGGCAGTCGGGTTTTAGCAGTGTCCAGTCTAGGGGCAACTAGGGCCATCGAAAATTACACCACCGTGGGCGCTTCCAAGGCGGCCCTAGAGTCTCTTGTGCGGCATCTGGCAGTGGAGCTGGGGCCGGCCGGAATCAATGTCAATACCATCAGTGCCGGGGCAGTGGATACGGATGCCCTGAAAAAATTTCCCAACCGCGATGAGATCCTGGAGACGGCTTTACGGAGGACTCCCCTGGGACGGTTGACCACCCCTGAAGATGTCGCCGATACCGCCCTGTTTCTCTGTTCTCGACTGGCAAATATGATTCAGGGCCAGGTGATTACTGTCGATGGCGGGTATGCGATCAGAGGATAACTGGCGGATGAACTGTTGATATGCAATCAATCTATCAGGCCTGCAAACCCCTGATTCTTGCCTCTGCTTCCCCTCGGAGGCAGCGTTATTTCCAGGATCTTGGCCTTGCCTTTCGGGTGCATGCAGCGGATATTGATGAAACGCCATTGCCGGAGGAAAACCCGCAAGCCTTTGTTCAGCGGATGGCTGAGGAGAAGGCCCGGGCGGTGATGAAATTGTACCCAGAAAGTTGGGTGGTGGCAGCGGATACGGTAGTCAATTTCGCCGGTTTCGCGCTTGGGAAACCCAAAGACAGAGCGGAAGCCATCTCCATGCTGATGCAGCTTTCCGGCGAAGAACACTGCGTCCAGAGTGGGATCTGCCTTGCCTGCCATCAGGAGAACGTTATTGCAGTACAGTCCGTGACCACCCAGGTGGTGTTCAGCCGTTTTTCCAGGAAAACAGCTGAGGCCTATGCGGCAACCGGTGAACCTCTGGATAAGGCCGGCGCTTATGGGATTCAGGGAAAGGGGGCGTTTCTTGTCCAAGAGATCAGGGGGTCCTATTCAAATGTTGTTGGGTTACCCTTGTGTGAACTCCTTGCCATGCTGGAAATGTACGGGGTCATTGCGGTTTCGTAGTCTGGGGAATTACATCTGTTGAAGATTATCCAAGGGGCTGTTTAGAAATAATCATTGCATTTTAGCCTGTTTTCTTTACGGCCCTTGATGCCGTTCACGAATTGAAGATGTTGTTGTTATTTATTTGGAACGGCTTAATCCATTGAGCAACATTTTGTTTTTTATAATTTTGTGGTTTGATTGTGAAGGGTGTTTGAAAAAACGGCCTGCATATTTTTTTTTGGATGAATGTGCAGATTAGGGCATGGTGTCAGATGGCTTGGAGAAGTTCATTCCAATTCGCATTCAAGCCGGACCTTCATCTCAGGTTGTTGGTTTTTCTTGTGTCATGTGGATGCTTATTTAGAATATAGAATATGGATTCAAGTCCTTGAAAGTTATTCAACAGGGTATTTTTTATGGCAAGTGTTGATCGTCAGCAGCATGCTTTAGAAGTATTAAAGTGCATCAATAAGGCTATTACCAATCTCCGTCTTTATTCTGATCAAAGTGCGCAGGCCATCAATGCAACGGAAAAGGCTTATGCGGAGTTGAAGCTTTTTTTGCGCCTTTACAAGACCTTCTGCTTTGGTCTGTGCGATGGGGTGCCGACTCTGGAAGGCATTGCTTTTGATAGAAAAGGCCGGGAACAGCTGAATGCTCTGACCCTGGTGGACACCCTTGCCAAGTCTGGATTTGAGGGCTTGACCCTGAATCAGGGGATGGACCGGAAACGATTGAAGCAGCTCTTGTCTTTCTTTGTCGCGACTCCCGAACAGATTCAAAAGGCCGGGGGGAATAAGGCTTTTATTCAACTCGCTGATCTGAATGATATCTTTTGTGTTTTAGGGGGAACTGATAAGGTCCTGTCAACACCCTGTTTCTGTTTAATAACTTTCGCTAATTGCTTGCAGCAGAATATTGCAGAAGGAGTTCGCCAGGAGGAAATATCGTCTTTCCTCCACACCCGATCAGGCGGACAACAGGATGAGGCCTCCCAGAAAGTCTTGAGAGATCAGGTAAAGGGTGTCCGCCTTTTTTCGGCGGCGATTTGCTCAGCGCTGCAACCCCTGCAACAAGAAAGACTCTATGAAATCTCCCCGACATTTAATCACTTGCTGGATAGCGTTAGCCTGGCACTGACAGCGGAAGAAAGACAGAAAATGGCAGACGGCGCAGCTGCCGGGTTGGTGGGACAGTTGGATCATGAATCCTTGTCCCTGCTTTTTTGTCAACGGTTTGATTCTCCCTTTGCCACAGCTTTGTTCTCCAGTCTGGTCGCCGCCATTGATAAGGAACGTTTTCGAGCCCTGATTGATTTTTTAAGGCAAGAGGGAGAAAAGCTTTCCCTGTCGCCGGGGCCGAAGGCGGCGGAAGCTCGGTTGTTGGTCGAGGGGTGCTGC
Source organism: Desulfobulbaceae bacterium (assembly GCA_009773475.1). Lineage (GTDB taxonomy): Bacteria > Desulfobacterota > Desulfobulbia > Desulfobulbales > Desulfocapsaceae > UBA2270. Next base: position 642,496 of record WSXV01000001.1, read on the forward strand.
CGAAAATTGATGGAGACGGTGAAAGGACGACAGTTGCACGCCCTCGAAAGTATGGGCATGACTGAAATTCAGCGGCAGACTAAGCGGCTGCAGGCAGGATTATCGGCGCTGGCGCAAGGCAGCCTGGAGGGACTGCGAAATAAGGAGATCCTGCTTCATCTTTCCGGGGCTTTTGGGCAGCTCATGGCGAATAAAAAAGAGAATGTTGCCGCTGCCATTATTCAGACCCTGGTGGGAGGACTCAAGCTTGAAGATGCTGAGCTGCGCGATCGCTGCGGCCAAGGGCTCGGGCTGATTGGCGAAAAGCTTGTTGCCTTGGCATGTTGGAGCTGGTTGGAGAAATTAACGCCTACATTTCTTCACTGGCTGAGAAATGCAGATGAAGTTGACGATTCCTGGATTCGAGTGGTTGCGGTTTTGCAGGAGATCCTGGTTCATGCACAAAAAACAGGGAAAGAGGAGCTGGTTGAGAAAATCCTTTCGTTTTTTTACGCGATTCGTTCAGGGGCACTGAAGAAATCGGCGGAGGCCAGGAAACAGGTGGGGTTGATTCAGGATAAGTCCGTGGATCAAGAGGTCCTTCAGGCGTACCTGAAACAGTGTTTTGTAAAACCGATCGAGGAGATGCATTGCCAGAAGATTATTATGTCCGGCCCCCTGGGGATTCAGTTTCTGCTGGACGCATTGCTGGCCAATACGAAAAGGTCGGAGCGGATTAAGCTCTTGCAAATATTGAATAGTGTGGGCGCGAGTCTGACTCCTCTCTTGCTTGAGCGCTTGCAGAGCCCCATGCCTTGGTATGGGAAGCGCAATTTGCTCAGGCTGCTCAGTGGTACGGGTGATGAAAAGGATATCAAGGCAGTCCATGGCTATCTTTCCCATGAAGATTTGCGCGTGCAGAGCGAGGCGCTCTCCTGTATTCAGCGGCTCAGCGAAAAGAAGAGGAAGCAGGAACTTCTCGATGCTCTTCCCCGGATCAGTGAAAAATTGAAATTTCAAGTGGTGCGGGCCTTGGCCTCGGTGGTGGATGAAGAGGTGGTTGGGGCATTGGTTGAGTTATTAAAGGATGAACGATATTTTTCAGCAGATATCAAAACAACCCTTCTGGTCAGTATCTGTCATACCTTGGGAAGAAGCGGGTCCTTGCAAGCGCAGAAAGCCTTGCAGGCCTTTCTCGGGAAAGAGGACGCACGCCCCAAAAATATGGCCGAACAGGTCTGGCGGGCCGCACGCCGGGGGGTGGAGGTGATCGAGGCACACACCCTCCGGGAACGAAAGCGCAAAAATGTTGAGCAGCATTCACTGGTCGCCGGCAAGTCCGGGCAGTCTGTGTCGGAAGCAGTAGGAAAAGACTACACGCCGGTGACCAATCTCGCCGAGGAGTTGGAAGTGTACGTACTCCTTGGTCAAAACCGGCTGACGGCTGCGAAATCACTGCTCCTTGATCTGATCTCCACCATGAGTTATCTGCACCAGTTTGATAAGGCGGAGGCGCTTTGCCATCGGTTGGTTGAAATTGATGCCCTGGCCCTGGAAGATATAGTGCATGCCACCGAGATTGTTGAAGAGCAGAAAATCCTCAGTGTTGAACAGGAAGAGGGGATGAGGTGGACGGATGTCTATGACTTCCTCAGCACCGAAGAGTTTAATTGCCTCTATTCGGTCATGGAGCATGTGACCTACACCCCGGATGAAAATATCGTGGTGCATGGAGATCATCAGCAGTTGCTCTTTTTTATCAATAAAGGACGGGCCAAGCTCTTTTATCAGGATCGTCGGGGCAATGAAATCCTGCTGAAGACCGTGGGAACCGGAGAAATCCTGGGGGCAGATTCATTTTTTAAGGCCTCAGCCTGGACGGTGAGTGCCGCCAGTGTCGGGACGGTGGACGCTTTTGTCCTGCATCGGGAGGCCCTGCGCCGATGCAAAAGTTCCTGCCCGGAGTTGGAGACAAAGCTGGAATCATTCTGTCAGCAGTTGGGTGAGCATGATTCGCTGAAGGTCACGGCAATCAATCGCCGCATGCAAAAACGATATCCCCTTTCCAGTCCCCTGTTTATGGCCTTGCTTGATGATGACGGCAATGGAACCGGGACTACCCTGCAGGGACAGGCGGTTGATGTCTCGATCGGTGGGATATCTTTTATGATCCGGATCAAAAATGTCCGTCAGTTTTTAGGGAGGCAGGTGCATATCACTATGCCGGATGGGCTGCCTGAATGTCCCTTGACCACCGGCCTGAAAGGGGTTGTGATGGCAATTTATGTGCAAAGCACCTTGAAAGAAGGGGCGGCAGTCGCAGTCCCCTGTTCCGTCCATGTCCAATTTGATCAACCCATGCTGGAAGCTGAACTGGCAGTAATGGTTTCCTGAGAGTAGTCCCTTTAGAAGTCGTTATACATCAGGCAAAGTTTTCTTCTTTCCTGTTGTAAACGGTTTCTTATGCCGCGTCACAGAACAGCCGATCTTTTCCGGCTCTTTCTCTGTCCCTTTCTTATCTCTTCCATCAACACAGGAGGCTTTTCGCATGGAACATGGGGAGGCAGTAGCCTCGTTTTATCGCAGATTTCTCCACAACGTGCAGGAGGAGAAAACGCACCTGACTGCGGATTGTCCTTTCTGCCGGAAGCAGGGCCTGGACTTTGCCGGTCGTCTGGTAGTGTCTCTGAATACCACCGGTTTTTTTTACGGATACTTTCGCTGCCTGAATCAATGCGTACCGGGCGGTTTTCCCCTCTGGTTTGCCAGACTCATGGGCATCAGTCCGGACAACGCGCCGGGCTATGATCCCGATCGTGAGTTCATCCGGGCGCAGAGCGAGTATCCGGTCAGCAACATCAATAATGAAATCAAGATGTATCAGGACCGGCTCAGTGACGAGATCCTTGCGAAGTTTCAGCAGGCGGGGATTGGGCCGGCGGTCCTGGCCGAACTCAAGATCGGCTATAATGGCCGCTATCTGGTTTATCCTTATGTGCAGGAAGACGGCAATTGCTATGCCGCCCGCTGCGTCTTTCCTGAGCGTCGGGAGGATTTTTTCTGGCATGGCGATGAGCAGTTCTTTGGTGCTCAGCACCAGCTCTTTAATGGTGAAGAGATCCAGCGCTGTGAAAACGGGGCCCTGTTTCTCTGTCAGGGCGAGGACAACCTGCTGGCCCTGAAACAGCTCGGTTTTCCCGGGGTTGCGGTGCCCGATTGCCACAGTCTGGAGACACTTGCCCCCGAACGTTTTACCTTTGTTCACACCGTCTTTATCGTCACCGAAAATAATCCCGAGGCAGAGGCCGCAGCGCGCGCCATCGCCGCCAAAATTGGTTACAAGGCCCGTCTGTTCCGGTGGCCTGCCGGGCTGCCCAAAAATTATGATCTCTTTCAACTCGCCTGTGACAAGGGAAAGGAGTTCAAGGCCGCAGTCCTGACCATGATCCAGGCGTCCAGCGCTTTTTCCCCCTTTGCCACTCCCCAGCGGGAGTATGACCGTTTCCGAGAGCAATTATCCCAGGAAGCCGGTTCCGCCTATGAGGCCTTGAAGACGGGATTCCCCCGCTTAGATCAGGCCCTGGACGGTCTGCATGGTATCAATATTATCGGTGGCGCTCCCAAGGCCGGAAAATCCTGTTTTGCCATTCAGATAGCAACCGAGATGGCGCGGCACAAGGTGCCGGTGCTCTATTATGATTTTGAGAATGGTCGGCAGAAGCTCTATCAGCGCACCCTTAGCCGCTTAAGCCGCCTTTCCGTCCCGGAGGTGAAAGAGGCGGGCGCAACCGGTGCGGGTGGCCCTTCGTTTGTCAATGCCTGCCAGGAGTTTCAGGAGATGCTGGGGTATCTGCGGGTGATTAATGACCGGAAACTCAATGCCGAGATCATGCGCCGTCATATCGACTTTATCCGTCATGAAACGCGCAATGAGTACACCGTGGTGGTGATTGACAGCCTGCATAAACTGCCATTCAAGGAATTCTCGGAACAGCGCACCGGTATCGATGCCTGGCTCCGGCAGCTGGAGGCCATTCGCGATGAGCTACAGGTCTCCTTTCTTATCCTCTCGGAGCTGTCACGAGGAACCAAAGACGGCTACACCGACACCCCGCATATGGGCGTGTTCAAAGGCTCCGGCGACATCGAATACAGCGCCGATAATGCCCTGGTGTTCAGTCCAAACTGGGACCCCCTGCAAACCTCAGAAGATCAGCAGCGCCAGAACAACCTGTGGCTGGTCGCTAGCCGCGAGCACACTCCCGGCCTTGTGGCCCGCTATGGCCTGGATTACCCTTATTGGGGCTTTGTTGAGTTGGACAAATAGTCGGGATGTGTCTATCAAGACCGTTATTGGTCAAGTATTTTATACTGTTACGGGAGTGTTTTGACGACCTGTCTTAATATCTTCAATATTCACCGTTGATCTTGTGTGGCCCATGGGTTACAGTTAAGGTGTGATGGAAATTATACAAAGCGAGACGTTTAAGCGATGGCTTTCCAGTTTGCGCGACCGGCAAGCGGTAGCGAGGATTAACGCTCGTATTCGCCGTTTGTCAGTAGGCAACCTTGGTGACGTAAAGCCGGTTCGTGATGGTATTTCTGAGCTACGGATTGATCATGGCCCAGGTTATCGAGTGTATTTCTTCAGGCATGGCATATCGGTAATTGTCCTGCTGGCCGGTGGCGATAAACGCACACAAGATGCAGATATCAACCGCGCCATTGGTATTTCTAAAGAATGGAGGGAATAGGTCATGGCTGAAAAATTTTCCACATGGGATCCGGTTGACGAGCTCAAAACCGAGGAAGACATGGCTCTTTATCTTGATGCCTGCCTGGTGGATGACCCGGGGGACGGCAGTCTTATTCGCGCGGCCCTGAACGATATCTCCCGTGCCCGCGGCATGAGCCAGTTGGCCAGAGACACTGGGATATCCCGAGAGGGGTTATATCGAGCCCTGGGTGCCGATGGTAATCCGGAATTTTCCACGGTTCTGAAGGTAATTAAGGCTCTTGGCTTACGTTTGCACGCAGAGCCGGCTCATACTCAAAGTTGAAGAGTAGCCAATATTATCCGATGATGTTAATGGGACTTTCACTCCTTCTATTCTATCCATCAGCCCAGAACTTTTGGAACTATCTTGACCAGAGCTTAGTTGAAGCAATGAAGTAAGGTATCCCTGGAATTTCAGATCGCCACCGAGATGGTCCGGCATAAGGTTCCGGTGCTCTACTATGATTTTGAGAATGGTCGGCAGAAGCTCTATCAGCGCACCTTAAGCCGGTTAAGCCGCCTTTCCGTTCCAGAGGTGAAAGCCGCGGGTGCGACGGGTGCGGGCGGCCCCGCCTTTGCCGCTGCTTGTCAGGATTTCCAGGAGATGCTGGGCTATCTGCGGGTGATCAACGACCGGAAACTCAATGCCGAGATTATGCGCCGTCATATCGACTTTATCCGCCATGAAACGCGCAATGAGTACACCGTGGTGGTGATCGACAGTCTGCACAAACTGCCGTTCAAGGAGTTCTCGGAACAGCGCACCGGCATTGATGCCTGGCTCCGGCAACTGGAGGCCATCCGCGATGAACTGCACGTCTCCTTTCTGATTCTATCGGAGTTATCGCGGGGAACCAAAGACGGTTACACCGACACCCCGCATATGGGCGTGTTTAAAGGCTCTGGCGATATCGAATACAGCGCCGATAATGCCCTGGTCTTCTCCCCAAACTGGGACCCCTTGCAGACCTCTGAAGATCAGCAGCGCCAGAACAACCTCTGGCTGGTCGCCAGCCGCGAGCACACTCCCGGCCTTGTGGCCCGCTATGGGCTGGATTTTCCCTATTGGGGATTTGTTGAGCAGGAATAAATGAAAGGAAGGTGCAAAATCTGTCAATTTCAATTACTGCCCTTGGAACTCCGACTCTATTCTATATACTGTCACCGGAACCCCAAAATTCATTATGAAAATAGATGCTCTGCCTAAACATACAACTCAAATATTCTATGATATAGAAAATTCTTGTATAGGTCTGTATGACAGATTTCAAGATTATATATTTCCTGATAGAGATCGTTACTATACTGAACAGGGACTGGTACAACAGTGGGTTTATCACTTAGGCTTAGACTCGGACTTTGCTTCCAGTAAAGATATTTTCAATATTTGGGTTCAAGAGATAGTTGATGGAAAGTATTATGGGCATTTATTTTTGGCAGATTGCCAGAACTTAATAGGATTCATTCAAAATAGAATTTTAGCGACTAGGACTCAGTATGAAAATTTCTACAAACATCTTGATGAAGTTGGCACCTCAATGTTCTGCAATGATGGAGTTTATTGGACAACTGGTGAAAATTCTATCGAGGTCTTTTCTTCTTTACATGATCTTTTCATTACCATGTATGCCTCGCTCGACCTTATAACTAAACTAGCTTTTCAATTCGAAAACATGCCAAATGATTATTCAAAATATCAGAAGATGAAATCAAAAAGTATCTTATTTGGTAATCGAATAAATATTGAGGCTATTAATAAAGATCAAACTATTTTTGAAGAAAATCCATCGATTAAAACCATTGAAAACCTAAGGCATGAACTTATTCATAATGGTACATGGGAATCAGTTCCCAAAGTTCATTATCGTATTGAAAATAGAGAAATTACAGAAAGATATATCTATATGCCTGATCTTACAATAGCTGGCACAATTGAAGTTCATGTGAATCGTAAAAGGTTTTTCTCAAAAGAAAATAAAATTAATGAAACACTACCTGATATTTGTATAGAGTTTTGGCAAAGAGTCTGCGTGACTCTCGAAAAAATAAGACTTACCAATTATCAACAATAAATATTCAACGTTACTCCGACCCCTTTTATTTCCGCTGATGAACAACGTGAGGTCGCTTGAAACATGCCACTGACTCATCGCCCCGTTGACGAAAAAGACATTCCAGTCATTTGCGGTTTTCCGCAAAGCGAAGACGAGTTATTTTTCTTGTTCCCGAAGGCACTATTCCCGTTGGCCCCGTCGCAGTTACAGGGCGCAATCGCGCAGCGTTCTGACTCAACGGTCGTTGAATTTGACGGTGAAGTTGTCGCTTTCGCCAACTTTTATCGCTGGGAACCTGGTGGCTGTTGCTCCATTGGCAACGTCATCGTTTCCCAGGCAGCCCGTGGGCGCGGCGTGGGCCGCTATCTCATCGAGCAGATGATTGACCTTGCTTTCTCAAAGCATCAAGCCGCCGAGGTGACAGTGTCGTGTTTCAATCAAAATGTTATCGGCCTGTTGCTTTATCTGAAACTGGGGTTTCAGCCTTACGCCATCGAAGAACGTCAAGACAAGAAAGGAAATCGAATTGCGCTTATTCACATGAGGTTGCCACGAAACGTAACCTAACATGGCGCTCAACCTCGCTCCCTTCGGTCGCTGGACGCTGCGCGATAAAGCCGCGTAGCGCCGGTTAGGATTAAAAAGGGTCAGAATGTAAATAGGTATGCCAATCAACAAGAGACTAAAAAGGGGACTAAAAGGGGTCAGAGTGAAAATAAACCTATTAATCGCAATAATTGCTGAATCACAGTCTGCGCAAGGTGAAGGTGGCGGTTGTTATAATGTCATAAAAATGGGGGGAGTTGCATTTGTGGATAATAAGAGTCAGAGTAAGTTTAAATTTACCGCTAAAGACAGGCCATATTTTCATTCGTCATTGACAGTGTGTAGCCATTGGGCTACAGTTATTTATGGTTGAAATTCGTAAAACAGCCCGTTTTGTCCAATGGCTCGACAGCTTGCGCGATCTTCGGGCAAGGGCGCGGGTCCAGGTCAGGATTGAAAGGCTTGCTGCGGGGAACTCTGGAGATGTCGAGCCGGTTGGTGAAGGGGTCTCGGAGTTGCGAATCAGCTATGGCCCCGGGTATCGGGTGTATTTCAAGAAGCATGGGCAAGAGTTGATTCTTCTGTTGGCTGGTGGGGACAAGAGTACCCAGGCCAGGGACATCAGGACGGCCTTAGCCCTTGCACGGAATCTTTCGGAGTAGTGAACATCATGAGCAAAACCCTTACCAGTCGCTATGACGTAGCCGAACATCTCAGAACCCCTGAGGAAATGGCTGCTTATCTTGAAGCCTGCCTTGAAGAGGCCGACGGGGATGCCGCATTCGTTGCGAAGGCGCTTGGCGATATTGCCCGAGCCAAGGGCATGAGCCAGGTTGCTCGAGATGCCGGGTTGTCGCGGGAAAGTCTGTACAAGGCCCTTTCCGGTGAGCGCAGTCCGGGCTTTGATACCATCCTCAAGGTTATCGGGGCGCTGGGACTGAAGCTGCATGCCGAGGCGAGTCACACCTGATCTTGCATCCTGAAGAAGGCCATGGGGGCGGGTCGTGAACAGGTTTGTTGACCTGTTTCCTTGATCGCCAACCGATGAAATCCCGATGTGACAAGATCTTGTCAGGGAATAAGCAAGTTTGAACAGCCATCAACGTCTTATTCCGCCTTGCTGATCCACTCTTCCAAAGCCTGGAGCGCCACACCAGCCCTGAATTCACCGCGTTGCTGTTTCGACAGCTTTTGCGGTTTTTTGCCTTCCACGGCAGGAGGAGCCTCAAGGGCCGGAAACAGCCCGAAGGTGACGTTGGAGGGTTGGAAATGGTCGGGGTCGGATTGGGTCAGGTGGGTGATCAGCGAACCCATGGCCGTTTCCGGCGGAGGAGTTATAAGAGCTTTTCCCTGGAGCATCCGGCTGGCGTTGATTCCGGCCAGGAGTCCCATGGCTGTGGATTCCACATAGCCTTCCACCCCGGAAAGCTGTCCGGCCAGAAACAGATCCGGCCGGGTCTTGACCTGGAGGGTGGGCTCCAGCAGCAATGGCGCGCAGACAAAGGTGTTGCGGTGGATGGAGCCCAGGCGGGCGAAGTCGGCCTGCGCCATTCCCGGGATCATGCGGAAGATTCGTTTCTGTTCCGGATAGGTGAGTTTGGTCTGAAAACCCACCAGGTTGTAGAGGCTTCCCTGTTTGTTTTCCTTGCGCAACTGCACTACGGCGTAGGGCCAGCGGCCGGTGCGCGGGTCATCGAGTCCCACCGGTTTCATCGGGCCAAAGCGCGGGGTGTTGTCGCCCCGAGCCACCATGACCTCGATGGGCAGGCAGCCTTCAAAATACTTGACCTCCTCAAAATCCTTTAAGGGGACCGTGTCCCCTTCCTTCAGCGCCGCGATAAACGCCATGTACTCGTCCTTGTTCATCGGGCAGTTCAGGTAATCACCGGGGCCGTCTTCATAGCGCGACTTCAGATAGACTATCTCCATATCCAGGGATTCGGCATGGACGATGGGGGCGATGGCATCATAAAAGGCCAGACGGTCGCGGCCGGTCAGTTGGATCAGGGACTCGGCCATGGCCTCGGAGGTGAGCGGCCCGGTGGCCAGGATGATCGGGGCCTCGCCAGCGGTTGGGAGCTCGGTGAGTTCCTGCCGCACAATCTCGACTAAGGGGTGCTGTTCCAGTTGCTCGGTGACGGCTTGGGAAAAATGTTCGCGGTTGACCGCCAGGGCTCGCCCGGCGGGAACCGCCGTTTCCGTGGCTACCCGCATAAGCAGGGAGTCCAGGCGGCGCATTTCTTCTTTTAACAGTCCGACCGCCGAGTGCTGGGCGCTTGCCCGCAGGGAATTGCTACACACCATCTCGGCCAGCAGCGGCGAGGAGTGGGCCGGACTGAATCGGTGCGGTTTCATGTCGTAGAGGCGGACGGGGCAGCCGCGTTGTGCTGCCTGCCAGGCCGCCTCGCAGCCGGCGAGTCCGCCGCCGATAATCTGGATCTGTTTGTTGTTTTGCATGATGTCGAGAGAGTAAAGTTTGTTTAAAGTTTGTTAGTACCTTGCTCCTGAAAGGCTGTTATGAAAAACAAGAAAATCAGGTAGCCGTTTTTATATGGCTGGAGCCGTAGGATGGGCAGGTAAGCGAAGGCTTCGAGGCGAATCATACTCATCATGTTTGCTCAAGGAATTGATGGGCACGCTTCGCTTTGCCCATCCTACATTTGTTGTGTGTTTTGCATGATGATGAGTGAATGAAGTCTGTTGGAAAGGCCCGGTCCTGGCGGAAAGAGGAAGGAGCCTGTTAATGGCGAAAGGCCCCGTCAATGGCGGCGAGATAGCGTTCTTCGGTGCCGGCCTTCTTTATTTTCTTCCAGAGTTTGTCCTGATCTGGAAAGGAAGCGGCCAGATAAAACCAAATCTGTTTCATGCGTCCCAGCAGGTGGCTGGGGCCGGCAAGAAGCTCTTTGTAGCCGGTAAAGAGCTCCTGGTGAAAGGCCAGAAGCATGGACATGCGTTGTTCGGGGTCGAACTGTTCGCCCCTGATGGTTCTGGCCAAGAAGGGGTCGGCCAGCAGGCCGCGGCCGATCATCCAGCGCTGGGTCGTGGGGAATTGTTGGCGCAGGCGGTTCCAGCTTTCCATGTTGGTGATATCGCCATTATAAACAAGGGGATGGCGGCTCAGGGGGAGGCTCTGCCCGAAGCGTTCGGGATCGGTGGAGCCCCGATAGAGCTGCTTGCCCAGCCGGGTATGGATGATGATCTCGGAGAGCGGATAGTCGTTGAGCCGGGGCAGAAGCTCTGCCAGTTCATCGGGATGGTTCAGGCCCAGCCGGGTTTTGATGGAGAGTTGCAGGGGCAGGCGGGGGAGAACGACATCGAGAAAGTCGCAAATGGCGTCGGGGTAGGGCAAAAGGCCGGAGCCGCGCCGTTTGCGGGTGACCATGGGGGCTGGACAGCCAAGGTTCCAGTTGATCTGGGTGTATCCCAAATCATGGAGCCGCTGCCCCAGGGCGAGCAGGCCGTCGGGGTTGGTGTGGAGAAACTGCGGCACCACCGGCAGTGCCCGGTTCTGTTCCGGCAGCAGATCATGGAGTTGGCGGAGATCAATGTTTGCGTGCGGCTGCGGATTCAGAAAGGGGGCGACGGCCTCATCAACACCGCCGAAATGGTGTTGGAAGAGGGTGCGAAACAGGCAGTCGGTGATTCCGCGAATGGGCGCAAGATACAGAAAAGGGGACTCAGCCATGGGCATTTATTTCTTCAAGTCCGGGAGTGGCCCTGGCGTTGCGGGTTCCAGGGATGGTGAAAGAAGGGCCGGTGCAGGGGCGACCTCCCGAATCCATCCTTCCACCTGCGCCAAGGTTGGCTTGAGGCCTGCGATTTTGACCTGGCCGTTGATCATCAAGGCCGGGGTGGAAGTGACGCCTAAGCGCCCGATTTCGTCGCGGTCGTGGATCTGCTCGATGTCGGCGGCGACTCCGGCCCGTTCCATGGCGTCGATGACCATGGTTTGCAGGCCATTACAACTGATGCAGCCGCTGCCGAGGATGCGGATGACCAGCCCTTCTTGCCTGTCATGGTGGAGACCGGTGAGGCGGAGGTATTCCCGGGCGATGGCCGTTTGGTATTTTTCGACCATGGTGGCGGGAATATAATTGCGTTCCTTGACCGCCGTAAATATGGCGATAACGGCCTCTTGTGCGTTCATCTTGGCAGCTATGGCCTGGTTGATGGCAACATCGAGGCCGATCAGGCCAATGGAGGTGTTGCCGATCCTGATCATGCGTCCGGTGGGACTATCCATATTTCTAACGATGTGGTAAATGGTGCATTCTTAATGGGTTATATCGCTTAGGTTTCTGGGGGCATACAATAAACGAAAGTCGTGACAGATGAAAGAAGAAAGAGCCTGGGATGACGATGCGGCGCTGTGATGATCCGGCCTTGTTGTCTGGAAGGCTGAAAGACTACCCGGAGCGGCTGGTCAGGGCGCTCTTGCGGATGGCGGAACAACGGGGCCAGGAGTTGTATGTGGTCGGCGGTACGGTGCGCGACTGGTTGCTGGGCCGGGTGCCCGGCGATCTCGATATCACCGTGGCCAATGACGCGGCTGCCTGGTGCCGGGGCTTGATCGCCGAGTTGAAGGGCGGCGCCTTTGTGCCCCTTGGCGGTGACGAAGAGGATGCCGCACGGGTGGTATGGCAGGGTTTGACCATTGATTTTTCCGGTTTTCGCCTTGGCGCCCGGACCATTGAGGCGGATCTGGTCTTGCGGGATTTCACGGTCAACAGCATCGGTGTCGCCTTTGCGGCCCTGCTGGATGAATCGGTCATTCCCACGTTGATTGATCCCCTGCACGGTGTTGCCGATCTGCGTGCTCAGGTTTTACGGGCCTGCCCCCAGGCCTTTGTTGACGACCCTCTGCGGATGCTGCGTGGCTATCGACTCAGTGCCACCCTTGGCTTTACCCTCGAAGAGACGACAAGGGCTGAGATCGCTCGCCAGGCAGGGCTGATCGGTCGGTCTGCGGCGGAACGGATCACCCATGAGCTGGATCTGATCATGGCCACCGGCCGGGCCCATGCGGCGATGGAAGGGATGGCGACAAGCGGGCTCCTGTGGCAGCTTATTCCTGATCTTGCCCGCGGTGTGGGCATGGAGCAGCCGGGCTTTCATCATCTCGATGTCTTTCATCACAGCCTGGCAGCCCTTGGGTTTATGGAGGAGATTCTCGCCGAGCCCTCCCGGTTTTATCCGGAGAATGCAACAGAAATAGGAGCTTATCTTAAGCAGCCGGGGATGCAGTCTCGTTTGAAATGGGCGGCGCTGCTCCATGATCTGGGCAAACCGCTGACCATGGCCATCCGGGAGGATAAGGGCGGCCGAGTCACCTTTTATAATCATGACCAGACCGGCCGGGATATGGTGTTGCAACTGGGACGGCAATGGCGGTGGGGGAATGAAAACCGGGAGCGGGTGGCGGGCCTGATTGCCATGCACATGCAGCCCTTTCATCTCTGCAATGTCCGCAGGGATGGGCCTTTGAGCCGTAAGGCCTGTCTGCATCTTTGTAAAAAGGCAGGGGATGATCTGATCGGCCTCTTTCTTCTGGCCATGGCTGACAGCCTTGCGGGGAAGGGCGAAAAGAAGCCGCCGGGCCTTGAGGCGGAGTTGTCCGGGCTGTTGGCTGAGGTGCTGGAGATTCATGCGCAGTATATCCAGCCGGCATTGCAAGGCCCGCGTCTATTGAGCGGCGGGGATTTGATCGCCTCTTTTTCCTTGCCGCCGGGGCCGCTGTTTGCAAGCATTCTGGATGCCCTGGAGTTGGCCCGGGTGGAAGGAGAGGTGACCTCCAGGGAAGAGGCCCTGCGATGGGTGCAGCAGTATTTGTCTGATATGCGGAATGCCTGAAACAGTAAGGCTTAGAGTCTGACTGGGCAGGGTCGTTCGCGTCCGTTTCCCTGATTTCCGCCTTGTCAAAGCGGGATAAATGGAATAAAGTGCCCAAGAAAATTATGGATAAAAAATGCGTAAAGTAAAAGACTTTTATTATCAAAAGGCGAAGAAGGATAAGTATCCGGCCCGTTCCATCTACAAGCTCGAAGAGGTGCAGAAGAAGTATCACTTCCTGCGTCGGGGCGATGCGGTGCTGGATCTCGGCTGCTGTCCCGGAAGCTGGTCTCTCTATGCCTCGGAGGTTGTGGGGGAAAGCGGCTTAGTGGTGGGCGTTGATCTGCAGGAGACCGCGACCTCCTCCCGGCCCGGTGGCGCCCTTATTCAATGGATCGTGGCCGATATCATGGACCCTGAGCTGGTGGTGCAGCTGCGCAGGATTCGACCGGCATTCAAGGTGTTGCTCTCTGATCTGGCCCCGAAAACCACCGGCAACCGCTGGGCCGATCATCAGCAGTCGCTCAATCTGGTTCGCCAGACCCTGGATTTGACCGAGATCCTGCTCCACGAGAAGGGCCATTTCCTCTGCAAGGCCTTCCAGGGAGAGGATTTCCCATCCTTTGTGCGTGAGGTTCAGGCCAGGTTTGAGCAGGTTCAGGTGATTAAACCCAAGAGCTCCCGCACCGAGAGTCGAGAGGTCTTTATTCTGGGGCTGAACTTTAGAAAGGGAAGAGGGGGTCTGGTTCAGGATAATCAAGAGTCTGGGGCGGTTGAGCCTATTCCAGTTTTAGAGGTCTAACCCTTCCGATCCCGTCTTTTTAGTGCCTTGCTAATCTGCAAGGCACTAATCCCCCGTTTATTGGGGGTTATTTTTTCTTCAATCGTTAGTGACTTACAGATTAATTTCTTGTTTTTTTAAAGAGATTAATCTGCGAAAGGCACTTCTTAGATTCAAGTTGCAAATGCAACTCTCGGGTTATGTCCCGAAAAACAATTCATTGGGTGTTTTAAAGCCCAAACATTTTCTTGGGCGACTATTTAAACGCTTCATCACAAGATTAATATCTTCAGCTGTGATGGCTGCGAAACTGCTCTTCTTTGGGAAATATTGT
>WSXV01000023.1 GCA_009773475.1 Desulfobulbaceae bacterium
GAGAATAGAGGTTACTTTCTCTCTCAATGATCATTTTTTTCTTGAAAATTCCAGCGGGATGTTCAGGTCTTGCAATCACACAAAGATTAAGCAACCTAACGAGAATGTTTGATTGCAAGACCCCACATTAGACCCCACATTATTAAGAGCTTGAGTTTATCGGCAGAGGAAATATCCCACATTCCATGAAAGTCGGGAATATGCAGATCCGCATAATTACTTGTTAGCCACCGAAAGGTAGCACATAAGGAAAAATGACTGATAGAAAAACTAAATTATGGAAAAGAATTACCAGGGTTTTAGTACTTCTACTAGCATGTCAGCTTGTATTCGGTTGTGCAGAATCCAATTTTGATCTTGCCAAAGAATCTAGATTGCCTAAATGGTTCAACCTGCCACCAAATCTGACGCGTTCTGATGTTACAGTCACTATGGATTACTACATACTTCCATGGGGCCGCAAAGCTGTATTTAAGTTGTGGGATAAGAAAGGAAACACAATATCTCAAGTAACTGGAAAGCAAAAAGGGCGCTACCCAATACTAATTCAGAAGAGCAAAAAAACTGGTATGTATGATGGTGATCCGAGTTATGAAATTATTACAGCAGATGGCATAACTGACATAGTAGAACATCGCAAAATGGAACCTATATTTTATGTTTGTGATGATCCAGATGTCTGGGTCGAGTTGGGAGTGAAGCGCGACTAGAAATTAAATTTGCCCACCACCTAGTCCAGCCGACACCGGAAAGGCCGCGGTTTTGAATTCTTACGTCAGTGGCCCGGTACGGCTGACCAGCACGTTAACCACCAAAATACAACTTGCTGGCCTCAAAAATAAGACCTATAATGAGTCTATATTTTTGACCTAAATAAAAAACTTATAGGTGTGATCATGGAATCCGTATTAGCGAATTGCTCAGTAAGCATATCGGAACTAAAGAAAAACCCTTCTGCCCTTATTGAACAGTCAGGTGGAGAGCCTATTGCCATTCTTAATCATAATAAGCCAACAGCATATCTCATCCCGGCAGAGACATACGAAGCGTTACTCGAACAAATAGAAAACTACCAACTGGGAGTTATTGTTAAAGAACGTCAGTATGAAAAAATTTCAGCCGTTGAAGTAACATTAGATGAGCTATAAATTAAAGTTTCTCCCCACAGCCCTTAAGGAATGGAAAAAGCTCGACAATACTATTCAAACTCAACTCAAGAAAAAGTTGAAAGAACGTCTTGAGTCTCCACATGTGCCCAGTTGTCAGCTTCCAGGTTTTGAAAACCACTACAAAATCAAACTCAGAGCCACTGGTTACCGTCTTGTATATGAAGTAATCGACGACGAATTTTTTGTTTTGGTAATTGAAATCGGGAAAAGAGACAAAAATCTGGTCTATAAAAAGGCCAATGAAAGAAAATAAGATGGTTAACAATGCACTCCAGTTCACCACTGAACTTCGCGGCAACTGACCAAATCGTTATCGGCCACCCGCTCCAATAAGCACAGATCAAAATTCACCATGAAAGATGCCCGGAAGGCAGAGAGGAAGGCCGCGTAGCTTAAGATTTCAGCCATGCCATCAGGCAAGCAGGCTGAAACGCTCCCAGAAATCAGGAAAGGATTTGCCGACACAGCCTTCATCAGTGATCTGCACCCCTGGAACCCGCAGTCCCGTAACCGCAAAGCTCATGGCCATGCGATGATCCTTGTAGGTATCGATGACTGCGCCATGCAGACCGGCGCCGCCATCGCCATGGATAATCATGCTGTCATGGCGTTCTTCCACCCGCGCGCCCATCTTGGTCAACTCCGTGACCACCGCCGTCAGCCGATCACACTCCTTGATGCGCAAGTGGGCAATATTATTGATGACCGTTGTCCCGTGGGCAAAGGCCGCGACCACCGCCAGGGTGGGGACCACATCCGGCATGTCCCCCATATCAACGGTGATCCCCTCCAGCTGCTTTCGTCCCCGCACCGTGATTCCGCCTCCCTCCCGGCTGATCTCACAGCCCATCCGGGCGAGCAGCGGCAGCAATCCGGCATCACCCTGCAGAGACGGCACCGGCACATTGCTCACCGTCACCCGTCCTGCGGTAATCGCAGCCGCCGCCCAGAAATAGGAGGCATTGGACGCATCCCCTTCAATCTGATACTCCATGGCCCGGTAACACCCCTGCGGGATCACAAACCGGTTCAACTCCCGGTTACAATCCACCTCAATACCAAAGTCCGCCATAACAGAAAGGGTCATGAGAACATAGGGCTTGGACAGCACCTCGCCTCGCACCTCCAGGATGGCGGGACGGGCAGCATACGGAGCGACCAGCAGGAGCGAGGACAGGTATTGACTGCTCTTGCCCTCCGGCAGGACGGTCTCTCCACCGGGAAGCCCCAGACTGTTTATATGCAAAGGCGGGCAACCCGTATCCATCACCGAACGGATATCCACTCCCCAGCCCCGAAGCGCCTCCATCAAGGGGCCTATGGGACGCTCACGCATCCTCTTTTCCCCATCAATGATAAAGACTCCCTGACCAAGGGCCGCAACGGAGGTCAGAAAACGGGTGGCGGTGCCATTATTGCCGAGATAAATTTCCTCTTTCGGGGCGACGATCCTGCCGCTGCCACCATCCACCTGCCAGGAATCACTCCCTTTGTGAACCGTAATCCCCATCTGATCCAGGGCCTTGGAGGTATAATCGGTATCCTCACTGGTTAAGGGGCCCAGGAGGGTGCTTGACCCATCCGCGAGGGCTGCGGCAATCAGGGCCCTTTGGGTGAGGCTCTTGGAACCGGGGACGGCAATGGTGGTATCAATGGTTGTTACAGGGGCTATCTCTTTCATCTCATCTCGCTTTCATTCATTATTCAACGATTAACCGCATTTCCAGTGGCCAGATACAGTTTCTCCCGCATCAAGGCAACAGGAGCACTCTTCCCCGTCCACAGTTCAAACTGCGCCACCCCCTGATAAAGCAGCATCTCCAGGCCATTAATTACCTGACATCCCGCCGCCTTTGCCTCACTCAGCAACAGTGTTTCCAGGGGAGCATAGACGATATCCATCACCACCTGAAAACGTCCAAGCATCTTCGAGGGCACAGGACTGACATGGGGTGTCGGCTGCATCCCTACCGAGGTAGCATTGATCAAGACATCTCCCTGAAGATTTTCCACATCCTGCAAAGAATGCCAGGGACAGCCCAGATCCGCGGCCAGGGCCCTGCCCCGCGCCTCGGTGCGGCTGCAGAGGACGACCTGGGCACCCAGCTGGCGAAGCCCAAAGCCAATGGCCCGAGCCGAGCCACCGGCGCCAAGCAAAACAACCGCTGTTCCGGCAAGCGACACCTTTTCGGCCAGAGCCCTGGTCGCGCCCAACCAGTCGGTGTTACTCCCACAAAGCTGTTGCTTGCCGTGCACATCCTTTATGACAAGGGTATTGACCGCCCCGATCTGCCGGGCCACCACTTCAATCTCATCGAGCAGGGGGATGACCGCCTCTTTGTAGGGGATGGTGACACTCACCCCTTTCACTCCCAGTGCCTTGATCCCCTCAATCCCAGCTGTAAGCTCGACAACCGGAAAAGGCAAATAGACGCTATTTTCGCCAAGTTCGGCAAAGGCCGCGTTATGCATAAGTGGACTGAGTGAATGACTCACCGGATTACCGATGATCCCGTAGAGCGCCGTCTTTCCATTAATTATCACGGCCATCAACACCCCTCCCCGCCGACTGTCATCAACCCATCAATCTGGCGCAGGACAGCCACCGAAAGCTGACCAGGGGCCGTGGCCTCACTCTCACTTACGGCACAATAGGTCATATAGCCGCCAAGTTCCACGGTTGCCACTCGGCTGATAACCCCGGGCTGACCCATACAGAAGGCTATGAGGGGAATATCCATCCTGGCGGCCTCTTCCTGAAGCGACAAAACCCGCAGAACATCATGAAAATCATGGGCCATGGTGACAATCTTGGCAATATGGGCCCCTTTATCCTGGATCATAGCCAGGCGCCCCACAAGTTCGACCTTTGAAGGGGTATCCTGAAAGTTATGCCAGGAGAGAATCAACTGACAGGAAGTCGTATTCGTCATCTCCAGCAGCGCCTGATGCGAGGAATCTGGAGCCTTGAGCTCGAGATCGACATAGTGGGCCCCTTGGCTTGCTGCTTCAAGCAGCGGAGCAATGCGCACCTCTTCATCACCGGCAAACGCTCCCCCTTCCCAGATCGGGCGATTGGTAAATAGCAGGGGGTTGGCCAATTGGGTTATAAAGGGGGCGACTTCAATGCGCTGCAGCGCATCAAGGCGGATCTCAATGACATCGGCCAGGGAGCTGACACCTCTTGCCACCGCCAACCCCTGTTCCACGGTCTCTCTGGCAATGGAGACACAGACACGATGTTTGTATTTTTCTTCTCTCATTTTTGCTCCTTTGACTGTTCCTGAACCCTGCGCGTAGCCAGCCTAATTGCCCAGCCTACCAGCAAGGAGACCATGGCCAGATCATCAATAAGTCCCAGGCCGCCAATCCAGTCCGGAATCAGATCAAAAGGAGAGAGCAGGTAGATAATGGCAAGCCCAAGAATCCCCTTTACCGCCCAGGGGGTATCGGGATGAAAGAGAAGGCGGGCGTACGAAGTGATCGTTGTCCCAAGGGGCGTGGACGCTCCAGGTTTTTTCCAGCCGGAAAAAGGCTCCCTCTTCATGGCTGTCTCCTATGCAACCCGCAGGGCACCGATCAACTCCCGCACCGAGCCCATTTGCTGCTCTGTGACATAGGCGGCGATCCCGTCAATAACATCATCACAGGCACCCGGGTTGATAAAGTTTGCAGTGCCCACCTGCACCGCACTGGCCCCGGCCAGCATGAACTCCATCGCATCTTCGGCAGTGGCTATCCCGCCAATGCCAATCACCGGTATACGCACCACCCGGGCAACCTGATAAACCATCCGCAAGGCCACGGGCTTGATTGCCGGGCCGGACAGCCCCCCGATAACATTGGCCAGCCGGGGACGCCGGGAACGAAGATCAATGGCCATGCCGATAAGGGTATTAATCAGCGATACCGCATCGGCCCCGGCCTCCTCAACGGCCCTGGCCACCACGGTGACATCGGTAACATTGGGGGAAAGCTTCACGATCACCGGCACCTGGCACTGTCCTTTCACGGCAGCGGTCACCGCCGCCGCCATCTGCGGATCGGTACCAAAGGCTACTCCGCCTTTCTTGACATTGGGGCAGGAGATATTCACCTCAATGGCGCCGATCCCTGCAACCCCAGCCAGGCGTTCAGCGATTTGCCGGTACTCATCCACCGAATCGCCAAGGATATTAACAATAACGGGGACCCCAAGAGCGGCCAGATAGGGCATCTTGTCGCTGATAAAACGATCCACTCCGGTATTCTCGAGGCCGATGGCATTGAGCATGCCACAGGCGGTTTCAACAATACGGGGAGGGGGGTTGCCGGCTCGCGGCTCCAGGGAAATCCCCTTAACCACCACTGCCCCCAGACGACGGAGATTAACAAAGTCTTCAAATTCCCGTCCATAGCCGAAGGTTCCAGAGGCGGTCATCACCGGATTCTGCAAGGCTAGACTGCCAATGGAAACCTGCAGATCAGGATTTTTCGTTTGCATTATCAAAGGCTCCATAGCAGCTTCTCCGCCTCAAAGATCGGTCCGTCTGAACAGACATGGGTATACCCACCAGCCTTGAGAGGCACGGCACAGCCAAGGCAGGCCCCCATACCGCAAGCCATCACCGTCTCCACCGAAACCTGGCAAGCCCTGTTTTCTATCTGACACAGATGGGCTATCGCCGCCATCATCGGGCGAGGCCCGCAGCAATAGATGCCAGCAGAAGGGGACAGATTTAATTTTTTGAGTACATCCGTCACCAGGCCATGATACCCAAAGGAACCATCATCGGTAGCCGCCAGGACATCTATCCCCAGTTCTTGAAAATCATCCACCAACGGCTCCAACTCGGTCCGATTTCTGGCACCAAGAATCACCGTGGGCATCTTTTTGGCAACATTGTCAGAAGAGGATTGCTGCAGGAAGCGGGTGGCCAGAAAAAGCAATGGCGCGATGCCCATCCCACCACCAATCAGACAAGCCGTTTCAGGGAGGCCAAGGGTAAATCCGTTGCCCAAAGGGCCAAGCAGAGAAACCTGCTCGCCCGCACGAACCTGAGCAAGCAGGTCCGTACCCTTGCCCAACACCTTAAAAAGAATCTGCAAATACCCTTCGCTGGTCACCTGATGGATGGAGAAAGGCCGCCTCAACAAAGGATCTTTGCCAGGAGAGGTTTGGACCATCACAAATTGACCAGGTCTGGCATGAACGGCAATCGTTGGGGCATTGAAAGTCAAGCGAACAACATCTTCAGTCATTCGATCTGAACAAACGAGTTCAACTTTTTGCTGGAATTGAGACATAATAAAGGATATGCTATCGCAACTAATAAAATTAATTAGAAAAATTCGACTGTTACAAAGTAGAACTGAAAAGAAGAGATACTTTTAAAAATTTTCCTACCTACTCATCAAATCCGCCAAAACCAATTCTTCTCTTATAAAACGATGGAACCCTCAACTCTAATACTTTTGTTTGCCCTAATCTTTGGGGCGATTATCGGCAGTTTTCTCAATGTCGTCATTCTCCGACTTCCCACCGAGAATGGCTCCATAGTCTTCCCGGCCTCACACTGTCCACGATGTCAGAATACTCTTTCCTGGTATGAAAACATTCCCATCATCAGTTTTCTTGTCTTGCGGGGTCAGTGTCGCCACTGCCAGGAGAAAATTTCCCTGCAATACCCGATAGTAGAACTGTGCATGGCCCTACTTTCAGCAGCCATTTTTCATAGATACGGGCTCACCATCACCGCGGCCGGATATTTTCTTTTTTGCGCCGCGTTGGTGGTCATTATCTGGATTGATGTGCAGCATCAGATCATTCCCGATATCATCAGTCTGCCAGGCATAGTCCTTGGTCTCATTTTCTCACTGCTAAGCCCTGCACTCAGCTGGCAGAGCTCTCTTATTGGACTGCTTCTTGGAGGCGGCGTTCTCTATGGGATCGCCCTGCTCTACTACCTGTGGAAAAAGCAGGAAGGGATGGGTGGCGGAGATATCAAGCTGCTGGCCATGATCGGAGCATTCCTGGGCTGGCAGGCCCTCCCCTTTGTTATCTTTGCCAGCTCCCTTTCCGGTTCTTTTATCGGAATCCTGGCCATGATCAAACAAAAAAAAGGGGGAAAGACCCGAATTCCTTTTGGCCCCTTTCTCTCCCTCGCGGCGTTACTCTATCTCTTTTTCACAGAGCAGGTCCATCAGCTTTACAGTTTCTATCTCAATGGAAGTTTTTAATTCTACCACGAAATTCTTTTCTCATACTTTAAAAAATTAAGCGGAGGCTGAAGAAAGGCCGCCTCATTACACTTTTGATTGCCTTTACCCAAGCCGTCGTGAATCATCCTTGCTCAGTTCTTCAGCCTGGATCGGAATGGGAAAGACTAACTGTTCGAGAGAATCCCCTGCCTGCATCGTCTGCCCAAGTTTTAGCCCAAGCTTTCGACACTCCGATATCTGTTGCCTGCTATGGCCATACTTGGGATAAAAGCGACGAAACCATGAGCTCCCAGCCTCCGGTGCCCTCCCTGCCAATTTCAAAAAAACACCAATAGTCCGCCAAGGTTCCGGTGTAGGATGGGAAAAGACTATAGGAGTAAGGACACGGGCACCGCAACGTTTGAGCAGACTCTTAAGCCCAAAATAATGGACCCTCCAGTATCCCCGACACGAGATAAAAGGCAAGACCATCCTCCCTGCGAATAATTGTTTCCCATCACGATCAATAAGGGAGAGTACGGGACCGCTCGGGCTATAGGACCAGGTCGGTCCGGCGAGAATAACAAGATCCCACTGCTCGAAACAGGCTGAACTCACTGGATTTACAGGGTATCGCTTGCGAAAGAAGGTCTGCACCATCATGATCACGGTGGCAGCTACGGAGCCAAGTGGAAACCGGAGTTCAGAAGGCAGAGAGAGCTGTTCCCAGTGAACCTCTCTCTCTGTCTCGTGAAGCCCCTCAATCAATCCGTTCAGAAGATTTCTGGTCTGGCTGCTGTAAGAATAGGAAAGAATGAGAATTCTTTTATTATTCAAAATAATAATCCTTCAAGTGCTGCTTTAAAGGCGATTGATCCACTGACGCTCCAAGAATTATACTTCGAAGACTTTACCGTAGATCCCCCCAAAAAAAAAGCCCCCAATAATCTGGGGGCTTTTTTATGCAACAAAGTGTAACGATCGAGCGTTGTTCTCTAATTTTCTATTTCATGCTCAACACCAACCACAATTTTGTAGAGCACGGTAATAATAAAAAATCCTGTGGCCCAGACACCTATGGTTATACCTAATTCATTGAAAGTTGGAACATACTCAGTAATTTCGTTCAAAGGGTTAGGAACAAATCCAGCGAACACAAACCCCAGGCCCTTATCAATCCACAACGCTAGAAAAATCATTACGCAAGAAAGTCCAAGCAAAAACTCATTTTTCTTTCTGACATAAGGGCAGGCAAAAAGGGCTAAGGCACCAAAATTTAATACCACGGATGTCCACATGAAAGGCACCAGATTATTATAGACATGCCCATGATGTTCCAAGCCAAAGAAAAGATATTCGAGACTATGCTTGTGGCCGGGCATATTGGAGTAATAGGCTACAAATACTTCCAGAAGAACAAAAAAAGTATTTAGCAAAGCGGCATACATAATAATTGTCACTAGCTTGTTCATTGCCTCTTTGCCGGCATCAAAATTGGCTACCCGCTTGAGAACCAGGCAGGCAATGATAATCAGAGCCGGGCCGGCAGCAAAGGCTGATGCAAGAAAACGGGGCGCAATAATGGCAGACAGCCAGAAATGCCGACCGGGAAGACCGCAGTAAAGCATGGCGGTGACAGTATGGATGGAAACGGCGAAAGGAATGGACAGATACACGAAAAAATAAATCCATTTGGGCGGATGAACTCCTTTTCTCTCGGCCGTGAGGATGACCCAGCCACAGAGAATATTTAAGGAAAGATACCCAACCAACACACACATATCCCAAAAAAGCATGGAATGGGGTGTTGGATGCAAAATTACATTCACGGCCCGAAGGGGCTGCCCCAGATCAGCCATGATGAAAAGCATACACATGACGATGGCGGCAATGGCTAAAAACTCCCCAAGAATTGTGATCCTGCCAAATACCTTGAAATTATGAATATAATAGGGAAGAACCAGCATTACCCCTCCGGCGGCCACACCAACCAGGAAGGTAAACTGAGAGATATAAAGCCCCCATGAGACATCACGGCTCATCCCCGTCAAGCCCAAGCCGAAGAGATACTGCCGAACATAACAGGCAGCACCAATAGCAATGAACAATCCTAAAAATGCAAGCCACATCCAGTAAGCGGGCTTGCCTCTGAGTATTTTTTCAATCATGAGTCCCTCACACTATGTAAAAAACAGAAGGTTTTGTACCCAGTGAAGCGTTCCGCTGGATAGTAAACTCTTTATCAAGAACCTGTCTGATCTTTGACTGCGCATCATTCAGATCGCCAAAAACCATGGCTCCCGTTCCCTTGCAAGCCTCTACACAGGCAGGTTCCTGCCCCAAGGCCAAACGCTCACCGCAGAAGTTACATTTTTCAACAACTCCCCGCATGCGGCTGGGAAAGTCTGGGTTATATTTTTTAATGTATGGGCGGGGATCTTCCCAGTTGAAACTTCTTGCCCCATAGGGACAAGCTGCCATGCAAAAACGACAGCCAATACAGCGATGAAAATCCATGGCTATAATACCATTTCCCTTCACCCTGAAAGTTGCCTGGGTAGGACAAGCACGTACACATGGTGGATCATCGCAATGATTGCAGAGAACGGCAAAAGGATAATTCTCTACATTGTGAGCCGTATGATACTGGGATTGCTCTGGAAAGACATTTTCAAAGGGAGCCTTCCAGATCCATTTGATTTCGCTTTTCCGATTATCAATCTGGGGAATATTGTGAACTGAATTACAGGCATCAATAGCTTTATTAAGCAATTTTGGATCATCGACAAACTTCCGCATGTCAATAACCATACCTAGACGCATTCCCGTCGACGCTGACTCCCCATGGGCTCCCTTGGATGGCTTCGCAACAGGATTTGCTGCTGCCACATGTTCAGAAGCAAGGGCGGCTGTTGAGCTCAACCTGATAAGTGCAGGAGCCCCGATGCCGGCAAGTGCTGTTACGCTTGCGATTTTGAGGAAATTTCTTCTTTGCTTATCCATCAGTGGGTATCCTCCTTCGATGCTGCTTCCTTGGGAGTCAAATGACAATCCCAACAGTATGGATTTACATCCGCATAGGTATGACAGGTATCACAGAATTTTTCTTTATTGCTATGACACTGCATGCATGCCATCTGTAAGCCTTTGCGGTACGTTTTGCCCTCAACTGTAACCAATACACGTTCTTCATCACGCAAAACGTTATCACGCCAATCATTAAGAAGTTTCATGTGATTATCGCGCATATATTCCTTCGGCATTACACATTTTTTCTCTCCCCCCGGTGGCAGCTCAGGCTTAGGCGGTGTGGCAGCCTTAAAACCATTAAACCAGATAGGGGAAGTCACCAAGAGGACGAAGATCACCAGTCCTGGTATGATTGTTCCTTTATTATACATTATTCAATTTCCTCCTTTCTGGTGCGGATTAGACTAAGGTTCTAAGACCCTCTGTAAGTTCTTGTCGGTTTTCACCTTCCATAACCAGGGCATTTCCAACAAGTTCAGAGACACCGCACACATTACAGCCTGGGTTCCAGTAATTCATGAGCGAGGTCAAGGTGGCACGGTCAATGGCACACACACAGGACAGCATATTCACCGCATGTTTATCAATGACATGCTTCACTGCATTGGCACGGGGCAGACCGGAACGCATACGCAATTCCATGATCTCATCGGTATTGAGTCCAGTGCCTGAACCACAGCAGAATGTCTGCTCGCGGATCGTGTTTTCCGGCATCTCCACCCAACCATCAGCAACATGGTCAAGAATATAGCGAGGTTCATCCAGAAGCCCCATGGCCCGAGCGGTGTTGCAGGAATCATGAAAGGTAGCCTTGACGTGGGCATTACGGCTCTTATCCAGATTCAACTTGCCGTGCCTGATTAAATCCGCAGTAAACTCACTTATATGGATCATCTTGGTGGACGCGGCATTATGGAAAGTGGTGCCGGTGATGGGTGATTTCGGCACTTCCATGAAATCAGCAGGACCGTTCATGGTATCCATAAACTGATGGATAACCCGCCACATATGGCCGCATTCTCCACCAATAATATGCTTGACTCCCAGTCGCTTAGCCTCGGCGTACATCTTGCCGTTAAGCTTCTTCATCAGCTCATTATTGGTAAACAGACCAAAATTTCCACCCTCTGAGGCATAGGTTGACCAAGTGTAGTCAAGCCCAATGTGTTCAAAGAGCAGCAGATAGCCCATGGCCGTATAAAGACCAGGCTCTGCAAAGACATCAGCAGAAGGAGTGATAAATAAAACTTCCGCTCCCTTACGATTAAAGGAATGATTAATCTTAATCCCCGTCAGATTTTCAATATCATCCGCAAGGAAATCAACATTGTCTTTAAAGGTATGGGGTTGCAGCCCCATATGGTTCCCAGTACGGTTAGAGTTGGACGCCGGCTCTAGAATCCAGTTGATCCCCACCCCAACCAGATGCAGCAGCTCGCGCAGCATCATCGTGACTTCGGCAGTATCAATGCCGTAGGGACAGAAGACTGAACAGCGTCGACACTCAGTGCACTGATAGGAATACATGAACCATTCCTTGAGCACGCCCACAGTCATTTCCCGAGCACCGGCCATTTTACCAAGTAACTTACCACCAAGGGTAAAATCATTCCGGTAAACTGAACGCAACAACTCCGCCCTGAGAACCGGCATGTTTTTGGGATCGCCGGTTCCAAGAAAGAAGTGACATTTATCGGCGCAAGCTCCGCAACGAACACAGCAATCCATAAAGATTTTCAGTGATCGAAATTTTTCCAGCCGCTCTTTGAGCCCCTTGAGGATTATCTCCTTCCAGTTTTCTGGGAGTTTCCAATCATCATCTTCGGGAGACCATTCACGGGCATTGGGAAAATGGAGCCCTTTCTGGCTGTTCAGATATTCAACTTTTTCCTGTTTTGCCTGATAAGCATAATTACCCGGCTTAAAAATCGCAGAGACATCCATCCAGTCCTTATTAGGCACTGCGCCCGTTGCCATAGTCGGCCCCTGCACCACGCTTTTAGCTAATTGTTCTAATTTTGCAACTGCCATCGTCTTTATCCTTATACGCTAGTTTTGGGTGTGGGGAATCTCACGCTTTATCCTCTGCGGCAGCCAACTCCTTCTCAACCGGGATACCCGCATCCACCATGAACTCTCTGAACTCGTCCTCGTAGCCAGCATAGGAATGAGGCTTAATCTCCGGATCATTCCATGGATTGATGTGACGTTTTGAACGGCTATTATTCGCCATATTGCGGGTAGGACTCATAAAAACACCACCCATGTGCATCAATTTACTGAACGGAAAATAAGCAAGCAGAACGCAGACCAGGAAAAGATGGATGTAAAAAATGGCACCGATCTTGGCGCCAATCACAGGAGAAAAGGTTACCAGGCCATAGGCCAGATTCTTGATAGTAATAATATCAATATCAGTGCGTAAAAGGTAACGCATAAGAATGCCGGTCACTGCGATACTGAAGATGAGCACCAGCGGGAAATAGTCATTGTTCAGCGAGATATACTTGACGTGACGGGTGATAAGGCGGCGACCATAGAGAAACAGAAGCCCGAGAAGAAGAAAAGCATCTGTCAGATACATGGCCGGTTGCCCAATCTGTAACATCGAGTCTACCCCTTCGAGGGCTGACAGAACGAAAGGAACCGGCTCAAGAAAAAATCGCATATGCCTGAGGACAACCACCAAGAACGAATAATGAAAAATCAGGGCAAAAAGCCAAAGCCACTTGGATGATTCATAGGTAATTTTTGGTCCGTCATGGATTTCGGACTTGGTATTTCTAAAAAGTGACCTGAAAAAGAAAATCTCCAGAAACATCCTGGCCGCTACCTCTGTGGTGTTGGCAGGACTTTCAAGCTTGTCCTGCTTGATAAAATCCAGAGAGGCCCCCTGACCACAAGTGGTGGGGATGGAAAAAGGAACTGGTGATTTTGCCCAATCCATGATTCGATAGACAAAACCGCCGACAAAGAGCATGATGGCCAAATACGGCAGCACAACACCAAATAGATATTGCATACCCGGTATCTGGGATCCTAGTCCTGCAATCAAAATCAGTGCAATGACTGCCAGGAATGAGAAGGCGTACTTCATTTCTTACCTCGCTTCAAATTGAACAGTGTTGGAAACAGCCCGGAAGAATACCCCCCCTTCCCGACCCGCCCCAGTGAATGGTTTTCAACAGTCTTCTTCCAATTCCCGCTCAAGTCGCCACCCTCTCGATGGTCGTATTGGAGCCACCCTTGGCAAACGTGAGATTAAAAATTCCATGCCTGCGGCCGCAGGACATGAAATCTTCCCATTTCTCCCCCCCCCAGTACTGCATTGTATCACCGTTTGCCTGCCTTCGCAGTTTCAACTCGAATGCGAATTGGAATGAATCGACTCCTGAATATTAATTTTCAGCAAATTAGACGGACATTTGCTGTCGGTAAGAAGGTAGGTGCCGGTTTTTATTTCTTTGATCCGAACCTGATACAGTCGCTCCCGGCATTGCATGTACAGGTCAAAGGCGGCAAGCACAGCCAGATCAACCGCAAACTCGAAATCATACAGCTCCTGGACAAGATGACAGCGTTCCTTGTCTTTTGCCAGTATTTCACGGGTGATATGCTTTACCGCATGGATCGGCCCCACAGCCATAGAAGCCGAAAACTCCTGAATGGCACGAATAAGGATAATCTGCTCCAGAGGAGCGACAAATTCTTGTGGGTCTGCTTGTTTGGCGAGAAGGCCAAACAAGCAATCAAGGGCCTCCCTGATGTTTCCTCCAACAGGATTGGCAAATTTATCTGTTTCTTTCTTGAAGAATGTTGAGGCTTTGTATGTAGAAAGAGTATAGTCGACCCATTGATCAACAATTTTGTCTCTGTAATTCCGAAACGCCTCATCAAGTTTCATTCACCACCGACCCCTTCCCTTTCGGAAATCTTTTCCACGTAATAAATACTTAAAAATGAAAAATTGAAATTTCTATCATTTTTCTTTCTGTTAATCAATATTTTTTTAGAACCACAGGGAAATAACTGCCGTCCTTCTGTTTCCAAAGACTCTCATTGTTTTTTGTAATAATTATTCACAATTCGACCTGCAACTTTTCACCCATAAGAGGGCCTCTCTCTATTCTCTTCTCTCCCATAAAAATTCCACTGCCTCAAAGAAGAAAATCCGTTGTCAAGGCCTACTCATATCTACAAGAACCCGCCCAGCCTCACCAATGTAAGGGTCATCCTTCACCTCTTCCAGCCATTTCACCCGTTCATCTTCTTTATTGTCTTTGCTCCCCTTGTTTCCCTTACGCGCTTCTTTCTTGGTTTCCTCATCCATCTCTCCCTCTTTTTCGACACGATATTTACGATAGTGGGCGCCAATTTTCTTTCTCGCGAGATCCGCCTCTGTGCGTCTTTTCTGCATATCAGTTAGCTGTAGAGAAATGATGCTCTCTTTACTCCGTTCCTCGGCTTTCCTTGCCTCTTCCGCAATAACCTGCAATCCCAAATCAGACTCAATGCGCTGCTTGCTGTTGGCAATCAACCGGGCCATATCAATCTTTTTGCCTCCATACTGAACAACGGGCACCGATTCCACCTGATCCCAAGGCAGAGAATTATCGAGATACTGTTCACCAGACTTCAGATATTGAAACAGACTGGGCAACTCAATATCCGACTCCACGCCCTTGTATTGTGTGGAGCCGCCATTAACCCGATAAAATTTCTGAATGGTTACCTTCAGTGCCCCTAAATCTTCATAGCTGCGCAAATGCAACGAGGGAATATTATCATTCATGTTTACCAGGGTTTGCACCGTCCCCTTGCCATGGGTATGCTTGCCTCCGATAATCACCGCCCGCCCATAGTCCTGCAATGCTGCTGCCACAATCTCGGAAGCAGAGGCGGAAAACTGATTTACCAGAACGACTAAAGGCCCACCATAAACCATCTCCGGATCTTCATCGCCCAAAATCCGTTGCACCCCGCTACTGTTTTTCACCTGCACCACCGGCCCAAGGTTGATAAAAAGACCTGTCGTATCAACGGCATCCACCAGCGATCCACCACCATTATTGCGCAGATCGAGGATCATCCCTTTTATTCCCGACTTCTTCAAACCTTCAATGGCTGCCCTGGTGTCATCCGTGCAATTTCTGGCTTCCACCCCATTTTTGGCCCCTTCAAAATCACGATAAAAGCTGGGAATCACAATATAGCCAATTTTATCTCCGGCTGAACCATCAAGAACCGTGGACTTGACAAAGGTTTCCTCAATCTGCACCACATCGCGGATCAAAGAGATCACCACCTTCACCCCATCCGGTTTTTTTACGGTCAGGCGCACTTCCGTCCCCTTGGCGCCTCTGATCAAGCGAACGGCATCGCGCAGGCGCATATCGGTGATCTCCACCGGATCACCCTTTTTCTGGGCAACCTCCAGGATCGTATCCTCCGCTTCAAGCTCTCCACCCCTGGCCGAAGCGCTGCCCGGGATGATGGACACCACCTTGATATACCCGTCTTCTTCACGCAGGACCGCTCCAATCCCTTCCAGACTTCCCCGCATATGAATATCAAAATCCTCCTTGTTATCCGGCGGCAGGTAATCGGTATGCGGATCAAAGGATCTGGCCACTGCATCAAAATAACGATCATAGTGATCCTGCACCGTCTCCTGATGCAGACGGTGGAAAAACTCCCGGTTCTGCTTGGCGACTCTCTCCTTGGCTTCCTTCCAAAGTAGGCTCTCTTCCTTTTTCTCTTTTGCCTTTTCCTGATCCGCAAGCGATTCCAGATAACGCGATATCATCTGCTCCTTCAGCATCTTACCCCAGTACTCTCGCAACCCTTCAAGATCATTGGCATAGGTCAACTTAAGGGGATCCGTCTCAAGGGACTCTTTCTGATTCACATCAATGCCGGCGGCCAGAATCTCGGCCGCCATTTTTTCAACCTGCTGAATGCGAATATTCAATAACTCAAAGCCCTGCTGCACAAGAACCATATTGCCGCGCAAAAGCTCATCATCTATTAACGTGGCATATCGATTCAGTGTTTCGACATCCTGCTGCAAAAGAAAACGTTTCTGGAAATCGAGTTGTTTCAGGTACAGGTCAAAGGCGGCACGACTGAGAGAGTCATCCATCCGCTTGTCACTGAAATGCATGCCCGGCAATTGTTTCCCAAGCATCAGGCCGATCATCCTGTTTCGTCCCATATCCACTGTCGCCAAACCATTGGCCAGGCCTGAATCCTGGGAAGAAAAAAGAAGCACACCGGAAAAAAAGAAGCAGAAAAAAACAGATGAACGATTTTTCATTAAAGTGTATCCAATAAAAGAAAAAAAAACGGGTTACTCGCCCTGGAATCAGGGATAACCCCGATGAACGGGATAAGCGCCTTTCGCAGATTATTTTCTTGAAAAAAACAATAAAATAATCTGCAAGACACTAAAAACCAAAAAAATTTACCAGAGTCCAGCAACAAATACCATGACAAAGAAGGAGCCTATGAAAAAACTCCAGAGTAACCTTGCCCAATTCGTCAAGGAACGAAATTGGGAGCAGTTTCATTCCCCGAAAAATCTGGCCATGGCCCTCAGCGTAGAGGCTTCTGAGCTGATGGAGATCTTTCAATGGATGGAAAGCAAGGAAAGCAGAAGTGTGGATGCGGCTACCCGCCAGCATATTGAAGAAGAAGTTGGTGATGTGATGATCTACCTCACCATGCTGGCCGGCAAGTTTAACCTGGACCCCATCGAGGCGGCGCACAAAAAGATGGTGCTCAATGCGAAGAAATATCCGGTCAGCGGGTAGAGATTCCCGCAGGATTCCTCAGCTACTCATTCCCTTCAATCTTCCAACCCTGGGAGACCAGAAAACCGCGGACAATATGGGCCTCCTCATATCCCGCTCGTCCTTCCATGGCCTCCACGATGGGCCGCAAACGAAAAAGTCCATGCGCTTTGAACAGATCGGTTATGGCACTGCGCACTTCGCGATCTACATACTGATCAATATCAAGGGTATGCCCCTGCTGCAAAAGCTCACCGAGATGGGCGGCAATGGTTGAGGGCTTTAGCTCCCGCTGGGCGGCAATGGCCTCCACATTCAGTCCTGCCTTTGCCAGGCGCAGGGTTTCAGCTAGGGTCTCTGTCCCACCCGATTTCCTGACTCGCCTTGCAGGTTCCGGCAGCTCTTCGCCCTTGACCATCTGCGGTGGAATAATCTCGGGGTTGTCGACCAGATATGCCGTGATGGCCTCAAGAAAGGGCTTGCCATAGCGTTCCAGTTTCATCTGGCCGACCCCGTTAATGACCAGCAGGGCCTCAGGGGTCTGGGGAAAAAAGCTGCACATCTGATGCAGGCTCTTGTCGGAAAACAGGACATACGGCGGCACGCCCTCCCTCTCGGCCATCTCACGGCGCAACTGTCGTAAAATAGCAAACAGAGACGCATCATAGGAGAGCTCTGCAGAGATTGCTCCGCTGACGTTTGCCTCCAACATCCGATGAGTGACATACTGCGCCCGGCCAAAGAGCACCTCCTCCCCCTGCGCCGTGATATGGAGCAGGGGAAACGGCTCCCCTTCACTCACCAGCAGACCTTCACCCAGCATCGCCTCGACAAGCTGCCGCCAGAATCGCTTGCCTCTGTCCCGCCCCACTCCGTAAGTCTTGAGCTGGTCATGACCAAGGGCGATAATCCGCGCCGTTTTTGCGCCATAGACGATATCAACAATATGACCGGTGCCGAAACGCTGGCCGGTGCGATAGATGGCCGACATAATCATCTGGGCCTCGGTGGTGGCATCGACGCTCTCCACCCCATGCTTGCAGATATCGCAGGCGCCGCAGTTGTCCGGAGCATATTCCTCTTCAAAATAGTGGAGTACGGCCCGCCTTCGACACACCGGCTTTTCGGCGAAATCCATCATCCGGCCCAACTGGGCAAGCCCTGCCTGCCGCTCCTCCTCACCTGCCAACTGATCGATGAACTTACGCAGGCGGAAATAATCGCCACGGCCATAGAGCAGCAAACAGAGGGCCGGCTCCCCGTCACGTCCAGCCCTGCCGGTCTCCTGGTAATAACTCTCCATGTTTTTGGGCAGATCGCCATGGATAACAAAACGGACATTGGATTTATCGATCCCCATGCCAAAGGCCACGGTCGCCACCACTACCTGCACCTCGTCCCGATTAAAGGCCTCCTGATTGCGGCTGCGGGTCTGACTGTCCAGCCCGGCATGATAGGGCAGGGCCTTGACGCCCCGGTCGCGCAGCCAGGCCGCCGTTTTTTCCACATCGGCACGACTCAGGCGATAGACAATCCCGGCCTCATCAGGATGGGCGGCCACCAACGCCTCAATCTGGCTGTTCACCTGCTCCCGCAACTGGACCTGATAAAAAAGGTTGGGCCGGTCAAAGGAGGCGCGGGTCATCAGCGGTTTATTCAGGGCCAGACGCCGGACGATATCCTCCTCGACCCTTTTTGTAGCCGTGGCGGTGAAGGCGGTGAGTGGCACTCCGGGCAATGCCAGGCGCAGGGAAGAAAGGGCCAGATAATCGGGGCGAAAATCATGGCCCCACTCCGAGATGCAATGCGCCTCATCGACGGCCACAAAGGAGAGGGGCGCCCGTTTCATCCGTTCCAGGAATCCCGGCAGGGCCAAGCGCTCGGGAGAGAGATAGAGCAGATCATAGAAACCTTCCTGCAAACGGGCCAAGACCTCGTGCTGCTCCGAAGAAGAGAGGGTGGAATTGAGCAAGCCGGCCTTCATGCCAAAGGCGTTGGCGGCATCCACCTGATCTTTCATCAGGGAAATCAAAGGACTGACCACCAGACAGGTGCCGTCCATCAGCGAAGCCGGCAGTTGATAGCACAGGGACTTGCCACCCCCGGTGGGCATCACCGCAAAAACGTCCCGACCTGCCAGGATCGCCTGGACGATGGCTTCCTGATTGGCACGAAAGCTCGAATAGCCAAAGAGCCTCTGCAGTTGTTCGCTGTAGTTAAAAGTTTGCAAGATATGGCACTGGAGATGGCAAAATTTGGCAAAAAAAGGAACGATGGGATACAATGCGGGACATTCAAGCAAGGACAGAACATTGATGCAACAAAAAAAGAGCCCACCCCACATGGCTGCACATGGCTTTTGCCGTGATTGCGGCGAAGAGCATGCCTTTCATGAAGGTGAGGCCCGCGATCATTGCGGCGAGCTCATGCGTTTTCTGGAACAGGAAGAGCGGATAGACCTGGATGCCGAAATTGGAGAAAGCAATCCCCGGCTGAGCACCGCCAGCCTGTTTGGAGAGGCCCGGGGTAAGATGTTCGGGGTTATGGTCTGCCACGCCCCTGATGGCAGTAACCGTATTTTACGGGCCTTTTCCGGCCAGTACAATGGCATCTGGGAGGTGCAGGGCTGGGCGCCGCCAATCTTTGATGTGACCGTATTCAACCGCATTTACGCTGACATTGAGCCCAGGATAAAGGACCTTAGCAGGACGATTCTCTCGACTGAGCGCCATTCCAAGGCATGGACGGAGCTGATCCACCGACGTAAACAACTCTCCCGCCAATGGATGCGTGATATCCACAGCCTCTACACCCTGACCAACTTTCGCGGCGAAAAGCGCTCCTTAACCGACGCCTTTACCGCCAGCGGCGGCATTCCCACCGGTACCGGGGATTGCTGCGCCCCCAAATTATTCAACCAGGCGGTGCAAGAACATCTGACTCCAATGGGCATGGCCGAATTCTACTGGGGCCGAGAAAACAGTTCCAAGACCCGTCACCATGGCCAATTCTATCCTTCGTGCACTCATAAATGCACCCCGATTCTTGGTTTTATGCTGTGTGGGTTAGAGACCGTTATAAAATAGGCAAGGTCTTTTTCTTGCCTATTTTATTTACGGACTCTTATGCCGCATCACAGAACAGCCAATCCCTTCCGGCTTTTCTGTGTGTGGCGTCCAGCAAATTACATCTGCCGAAAAATCATACAAAAAACCGTTCAGAATCTTCAAAGAATCATCCCATCCCTGCAAAACGGCTTTGGACCTGCCGCAGAACAACAGTGGCGCAGGCAGATGCAGGTAATCCATCTCAACCCATTTTTTGTGGTGATCACCAAACCCGGCAGCCTGCTCTCGGTGCCTGACCAGGGAGAGGAGATACAGGACTGCGTGGTCAACCGGATCAAGGCGTTCTTCTCCGGCTACATCGACCAGCCCTGCGCACTTCCCGCATCTCCACCGCTTCAGAAAGCCAGGAGGCTGTCTCCCTGGATGAACAAAAAAAGGGCCGACAATACCTGTCGGCCCTAATAAATCTTGCTCATCCTCACAAACGGAAATACTACAAAAATACGTTCCCTCCACACGACCAGGGAGAGTTAAGCAAAGCTCTCACCCAGCTCCAACAAAGCTTAGCCGTTGACCACCTTGATTTCCTCCAACCGCCAGTTCTCGGTGCCCACCGGACGGGCCCAAGTCCACTCTTCGGCAAACTTGACCGGCTCGGTCATACTGCCTTCCACCAGCGCCCCGCTACGTTCATCGACGGTGTAATCAAGCAGGTTGGCGGTAAACAGAACGGTGACAAAATCCTCGTTATTTTCTTTCCCGGCCCTTACGATATCTACCTTGCGGATGGAAATGCTTTCCAGTTTATTGATATGGCCCAGCTGTTGCATCTCAACAAACTGACGTTCATAGTCGGCAGCAAGGGCATCACCCAGAAGATTCCGGTAAGCGGAAATATCTCGCCGCATCCAGCCAGCCTGCACCTTGAAAAAAACATCGGAGGCCACTTCCAGAAAATATTTCTGATCAAAACCGGAATCCGTCTGCCGAATCATCGCCAGGCCCTCTTCCAGAGACCCGGACAAGGCACCCTGAAGCGGTGGCGGAGGGGGCACATTCACACCAGCCTCAAGGGGTTGATTGCCGGAAAAAAATGATCGCGGTGTTTGGGTTGGCGGCTGATAGCCCTGAAATGAACCGGCTGTACGGGGTTTAACGAAGCGTTTATAGAGAAAATACCCGATCACGCCCAGGATGATGATGGGAAGAATCCCCATGCCGCTTCCCCCGCCCATTCCGAACATGCTGCCAAAGAGCATACCGCCTATGGCGCCGCCCAAAAGTCCTCCGGCAAGACCGCTGGCAAAGCCGGATTTCTTTGCGGCCTGCCCGGCAGGGGCAGCCTGATTCATGGCCGGCGATTTTGGCGCCGGCGAGCTGGAACCCATGGAGCGCCCGCCTGAGCGGGAACGGGCATCGGCATAGTCGGTGGTCACTCCACCTTCAATAAAAATAAGGGAGATCAACATCAGAAAAAAGGGCGCCAGACGGGTAAAAAAAGAAGACATTGCAATACTCCTTAGGGTATTAAGATTTTTCAGAATTTCTTTTCTCGGAATATGGGAGGAACGATCCTGGGTAATGTTTTTTATAGCAAAGGACCTAACTCCCACGTAAACAAATAATTATTCTAGCAAGCCCGTCAAGGGTTGTCATCTCTTTTCAGTGCCATACAACTTCAAACGCCCTTTCATCCAAACCTTAAAAGCCATGCTCCTTATCTATCCCCCTTTGGCCAAATCTTGCGAGGCCCCAGCCGGCATCGCCCAGCTGGCCGGCACCCTGCGCGGGCATGGACTGAAAAACTGCACCCTGCTCGACGCCAACCTCGAAGGCCAGCTTTATCTCCTTGGCCGACAGCCGGCTTCCAGCGACACATGGACCAAACGCGCCTGCCGGGCCCTGCAAAGCAACTTGGAGAAGATGCGTTCCCCTGCCATCTATGTCCATCCAGCCCGCTATCAAAGGGCCGTAGCGGATCTCAACCGGGTCCTGGAGCAGGTAGGTTTGCAGCACCAGCTTGATTTGGACCTGGCCAATTATCAGGA
Source organism: Desulfobulbaceae bacterium (assembly GCA_009773475.1). Classification (GTDB taxonomy): domain Bacteria; phylum Desulfobacterota; class Desulfobulbia; order Desulfobulbales; family Desulfocapsaceae; genus UBA2270. The sequence continues at coordinate 22,287 of WSXV01000023.1, forward strand.
TGCCGCCGTCTCCCCGCTCAAAAGCACCGACCTTTTGCGGGCGGCCATGCATCCTGAAGACAATATCTTCTATCCCTGGTTTGTCGAACGATTGACCGATATTCTTGATGCCACGAACCCTTCAATGGTGGGTTTTTCCCTCAACTATTTGAGTCAGGCCGCAAGCACCTTTGCCATGATCGGTTTTCTCAAGAAGATCGCGCCCCACCTGCCCATCGTCGTTGGCGGTGGCCTGGTCACCTCATGGATGCACAGCCCGGCCTGGAGCAATCCCTTTGCCGGACTCATCAATCATCTCATCGCCGGACCCGGCGAAGAGCCCCTGCTGAAACTCCTGGGACTTTCCCACAACCGGCACCATCACCCGCCCGACTTCCAGGGTCTCCCTCAAAACCAGTATCTGGCGCCCGGGTTCATCCTTCCCTATGCCGCCTCATCGGGCTGTTACTGGAACCGCTGTTCTTTCTGCCCGGAGAAGGCGGAGGGGAACCTCTATCACACCCTTTCCGCCGACCTGGTGCTCCGCGATCTGACCGCCCTTTGCCGACAGACCCGGCCCGCGCTTATCCATTTTCTTGATAACGCCATCGCCCCGGAGCTGATGCGTAAACTCATCGACTCACCCCCGGCCGCGCCCTGGTACGGATTTGCCCGGGTCAGCCGCCTGCTCACCGATCCGGAATTCTGCCGCCAGCTGCGCCGCTCCGGCTGTCTGATGCTCAAGCTGGGCATTGAATCCGGTGATCAGGATGTACTCGATGCCATGGACAAGGGAATTGATCTGCAGATGGTCTCCCAGACTCTGAATGCCCTGGCCCAGGCGGGCATCGCCACCTATGTCTATCTGCTCTTCGGCACACCCACGGAGAACTTGCCCCAGGCCCGCAAGACCCTTGAATTTACCGTGGCCCACAACCATGCCATCACCTTTCTCAATCTGGCGGTATTCAACATGCCCATCGCCAGCCCTGAAGCCTCGGCCCTGACGACCAGTAATTTCTATGAGGGGGATCTGTCTCTGTACAGCGATTTTGTCCATCCGTTGGGGTGGGGACGCAAGGCCATCCGCACATTTCTTGACCGGGAGTTCAAACGTCATCCCGCCATCATCCCCATTCTTCAGCGCGATCCACCCATCTTCACCTCCAACCATGCGCCGTTCTTTATTTCCCAGAACGAAACAAACACGAAAGGAAACCATCCATGAAACAACGAAGAATCATCGTCATCGGCGGCGGAGCAGCCGGCATGATGGCCGCCGGACAGGCGGCAGCAGCAGGCGCCCAGGTCCTTCTTCTAGAGAAGATGAACCGCCCCGGCCGCAAACTCGCCATCACCGGCAAGGGCCGCTGCAACCTCACCAACATCGCCGAGATAAAAGAGTTTATCAACCACTTCGGCCCCAATGGCCGCTTCCTGCGCCAGGCTTTCTCGGCCTTTTTCGCCCCGGAGTTGATGGCCTTTCTCGAACAACAGGGGCTGGAACTGGTGAGCGAGCGTGGCGGACGAGTCTTCCCGGCTGGCGGCAAGGCTCCGGAGGTGGTGAGGGGCCTTCAGCAATGGATGCTGCGATGCGGGGTGCAGCTCAAGACCTCGACACCGGTTGAGCTTCTGTTGACCACCAATGGCCGGATCAGTGGCGTATTAGCCAATAACGAAACACTTCCCTGCGATGCCGTCATCCTGGCCACCGGCGGGGCCTCGTATGCGGCCACCGGCTCAAGCGGCGATGGCTATCGACTGGCGGAGGCGGTCGGCCACACCATCGTTCCCATCCGACCGGCGCTGGTTCCCCTGGAGATTGCAGGCAGCCTGACCACGCCCATGGACGGTCTTGATCTGCGCAATATCAATGTGCGTCTGCTGGTAAACGGCAAGCGGAGCCGTCAGGAATTCGGGGAGATGAGTTTTACCAAATTCGGGGTCACCGGGCCGGTGATCCTCACCCTGAGTGGCGAGGTGGTGGACGGACTGCGCTCCGGGGCAGGCATGGCCCTCTCCATCGACCTGAAACCGGCCCTTGATGAACAGAAATTAGAGGCCCGCCTGCTCCGTGATCTGGAGAGCCGCAGCAAGGAGCAGATGCACAGCGTTCTGCGCGGCCTGCTTCCCAGCGAGATGATCCCAGTTTGCCTCCAATGCAATGACATTCCCGCAGATCGAATAGCTGGGCAGCTAACAGCCAAAGAACGCAAACGGCTCAAGACCTGGCTCAAGGATTTTCGCCTGCCGATCAGCGGCCACCGCCCCTTCAGCGAGGCCATTGTGACGGCGGGCGGAGTGGATTTAAAGGAGGTTGATCCTCGAACCATGGAGTCACGTAAGGCTCACGGGCTGTATCTGGCGGGGGAGGTTCTTGATATTCAGGGCGATACCGGCGGCTACAACCTGCAAGCCGCTTTTTCAACGGGCTGGCTGGCTGGCCGTGCCGCCGCCCTTGGAAGTGATGACGCAGATTAGCGATGCCGCTATAAAAAAACCCCCTCCTTTGTTCAAGGAGGGGGTTGGGGGTGGTCACTGTTTATCCGTAATTGAAGCGAACAAGACTCGGTCGGCCCTGGCCAGCATAATTAAGAAAATCAGCGTTGCTTATTTCATCTCAGGATGATTGGTTCTGGCCACACGCCACGCATAGAAACAGCTGAAAAAATTGCTGTTTCTACCACGCGGCATAAGAGTCCGTAAATCTCACAAGTAAGAAAAAGACCTTACTTGTGACATAACAAAATACCTGGCTTGGGGCACACGCCACGCGTAGAAACAGCGGAAAAGATTGCTGTTTCTACCACGCGGCATAAGAGTCCGTAAATCTCACAAGTAAGAAAAAGACCTTACTTGTGACATAACGGTCTCTAATAAAAAAAAGAAAGTGAAATCGATCCGAAGCCGTGATCATCCGGCTGGCCGTCAAACTCCTTGGTACGGAGCACCTGAACCCAGGTCAGCTTGAATTGTTGGAAATATATAGCTGCCCCGCCGGCCAGATCGGCAACGAAATACTTCTTGTCAACCGAATGGCTGTCGGCAAAGGTATTCCCGTCCAGAAAAATATCCCGCGCAACGGCACGGCCGTTGGCCCCGACAAAGAGATAGCCACCCTGCTGCTGCCGAGTCGAAAAACTGGTGTTACCGGCTGGACGGATCAGGCTGGCGCCGAAATCGTCCGGCAGATTCCAGCCGAATCGGGTTTCAAAGCCGGTGTTGGCATAGGTGGCGACATTCCCCAGGGAGCAGCCCAGATGGGTAATGAAATCAAGGGCCAGAGATCCATTGCTGTAGAGCGGATCAGGACGCCACTTCCGTTCGTAAATCGCCGCCAACCCCGGCTCGTTTCTTAGTTGATGGTCCCAACCGTTTGGCCGTTGTAAATCACGGAGGGAATGGACTGTTTTTTGCGTCTCATCGGCCAGGGAAGTCGGGCCGACCACCCCCAGTTGCAGCTCAATGGTGTCCATCTGCCCACTGCTTCTAGTGTGAAAAGCGGTGGCGAAATAGGTCCAACCGGCATACGGGCGGTCATCGACGATAAGGTCACTGCGCGAAGTGTCGGCAGGGGTGTACATATTCTGACCGAAGGAGAATTCTATTTTGCGCTTCAATCCCGGTTCAGGATTATTGATAAAAGGCAAGCGATAAACATAAGGCAGGCTCCACTCCGGCAGCTTGCCGCTCTCGACAAAACTAACCAGATCAGGAGAGATCACGGTGACCTTCACACCATTGGTATAATTAGAGTCGGTTCCGGTGAAAAGATCATTTTCAAAGTAGATATTCATGGCCCAAGGCAGGCTTGGCTCCTCCGTAGCCGGCAAGGAGGTTGCCGCAACAAGGGACATGCCGCATGAAAATAGACAAAAAAATACGCACAAAGCTCCACTACGAATAAAAGCCATACCTCTACTTCCTCACCGCAACGGGCTGCATCGCATCATCAACAGCCACAAAAGTAAAAACCCCTTCAATCGCCTTTTCCCGAAAATCATCATACATCCGTTCAAGATAGACATCCACCCGTACTTGCAGGCTGGTGTTCCCCACCTTCACCACCTGTCCCACCAGCTCGACAAAAGTCCCGGCAGGAATCGGATGTTTAAAGTCAATCCGGTCCGAGCAGACCGTCACCATCTTCTGCCGACTGAACCGGGTCGCAGTAATAAAGGCGGCCTCATCCATCCACTGCAGAGCCGTTCCCCCGAACAGGGTGGCGTAATGGTTGGTGGTATTGGGAAACACCGCCTTGGTGATCCTGGTTTCTGAAGACTTCATTTTTTCCTCTCCGGACATGACAACCTCGCAAGAGCTTTAATAACATAAAATAACTCTACACCTGATAAAAAGGGCGCGGCTAATGAAACTTTAGCCTGAGACCATTACCGCCAGTGCGCAAATCTTACAACCAAAACAAGTGAAATCCGCCATAAAAGAGGTTGAAGATAAAGAATGATTTGTCATCCAGTCCTTGAAATGATACGCTATGTGATATCTATATAAGTACCATAAGGAGACTAATATGAATACCATATCTGCCCAGGAAATTAAACGGCGCGGCATCACCGCAGTGGAGGATCTTATTGCTAAAGGTGATGTCCATGTGATCCGCAACAACAAACCGCAATATGTGGTACTTTCCGAAGCTCGCTATCAGGCGTTGTTGGAGGCACAGGATGAGGCATACACGGCACGGGTACTGGCCTCATTGGAAGATTTGCGCACTGGCCGGGTACAACGTGGCACAGCGGCGGAATTGCTTAAAGAATTAGACATGGAAGCGTGAAACATGTTCACCCTCGTATGGACATCCGGTTTCACTCGTACGGCGAGGAAATTCCTAAGACAGCACCCAGATTTACGGGAAAAATTCACAGCAATCCTCACTGATCTTGAGCATGACCCTTTTCAGCCGCACCTTCGATATCATCATCTTACCGGCAAACTCAAAGGTGTCCAGGCAATCAGTATTACCTCTGATTATCGCCTTACCCTGACCCTCTTGATTACGGAGGGGGAAATCAATCTGCTCGACGTCGGCAGTCATGATGATGTGTATCGTTAAAAATACTTATTGCTAGTCGAGTAGACCGGCTCCTTTGATGAAAGCGACGCATCCGTGGCGAGTCTTTATTGACGCCTCGTCGCACGCGACTACTACGTGAGTCCCACTTTTAC
>WSXV01000024.1 GCA_009773475.1 Desulfobulbaceae bacterium
TTAAATAGTCGCCCAAGAAAATGTTTGGGTTTTAAAACACCCAATGAATTGTTTTTCGGGACATAACCCGAGAGTTGCATTTGCAACTTGAATCTAAGTATGGATAAAGTGAGTGTCATTCTTATAGTCTCTTCTGTTAAACATAAGGTTCTTCCTTGTGTCCTTTGGCGGGCTGTTTGATGACAGAATCGCTGAATTCCTGCAAACTCCAATTGACTGTGACTTATTGAAGACCATGAAACTATTGACCGACTTCCTGCCCATCCTGCTCTTTTTCATTGCCTACAAGCTGTTTGATATCTATGTCGCGACTGCTGTGGCCATAGCCGCAACATTTGTGCACGTTGCCGTTACCTGGCTGAAAACCCGCAAGGTGGCATCCATGCAACTGATGACTCTGGCGATACTGGTGGTCTTCGGTGGCCTGACTCTCTATCTGCACAACGAACAGTTTATACAATGGAAGCCCACGGTGATTAACTGGATTTTTGGTGTTGTTTTCTTGGGCAGTCAGTTCTTCGGAGAAAAGACCGTGGTTGAGCGTCTGATGAGCGCCCAGATTGACCTGCCCAATCAGGTCTGGCGCCGACTCAACTTGGGCTGGGTGGCCTTCTTCCTGATCATGGGCGGGGCCAACCTCTACACCATGTATAATTATGATAGGGATACCTGGGTTAATTTTAAACTCTTTGGCATGCTTGGGATGACTGTGATTTTCCTCTTCATCCAGTCGCTGTTTCTTTCCCGCTATATCAACGACTCGCAGAAGAGTGATGTTGGGGATTAAAAAAAGATAATTGATCATTCCTTGGGGACGTAAGAGATTTTATAAGGGGAAGTCCGGTGGCCGTCGGTAACTTCCCGTGTTGACAGCTAATAATAAAAGGATCCACATGACAACTTTGCCGCAATGTCCACAATGCAGTTCGGAATATTCTTATGAAGATGGAAGCATGTATGTGTGCCCGGAATGCGCCCATGAATGGGCAAAAGACGGGGTGAAAGAAGAGGGCACGGTTCAAACACGTGTGGTGCGCGATGCCAATGGCAATACGCTGCAAGACGGGGATACGGTCATCGTGATCAAGGGTTTGAAGGTAAAAGGTTCGTCTTCAGCATTGAAGGTTGGAACCAAAGTGAAAAATATCCGCCTGATTGAAGGTGATCATGACATTGACTGTAAAATCGACGGGTTTGGGGCAATGCAGTTGAAATCAGAATTTGTAAAAAAGGCATAGCTGAGGGCTATTTGCTTTGATTGATCCCGTTCGTCGGGGTAAGACTGGAATATCCCTCAATATTGCATCCAGCCTTGTGCGAAAGTTGCCATTTTATTTTTAAACTACCATTAAAACGTTGCTCGAGTAGCATCCAGGCGGAATAGAATTGTTTCAATTCTATTCCGCCTTTTTTTGTTGTTTACGGCCTCGATTATGTTGGCAAATTGCTATATTTACAGGGAAATATTTGCTCTATCAAAGCTTGCTTGGATACAAGTCTTTTTGTAGATTGTAATTTTCTTGACAGATGGACTTTATGGAAATAAGCGTGCGTATGTTCAATAGCTTGAACGGTAGTTTATATCCCGCTAAAAGCCGGCATAAGGGATGGCCTTTGTGCGGGAAAAAAAATAGAGATCATTTGATCTCAATCATCTTTGAAGGAGAAAATCATGAGCAGAAACGAAAACCTGTATCAAGTGGAGACCAGTAAGAGTTCGGCGCAGTTTGCCAATGATTTCCAGGCGGTTTGTAAAAAACACGCCTTTGTTATCAATAACAGTGACAGCATGTCTATGAAGAAACCTTCCGGGCCCATGGCGGAGAGGTTCCTGATCATTTTGATCTGCATATGATGCAGGTGTGCAAACCTACCAAGGCCGATAAAAGTCTGACCGTAAATCCGGAGCGTGCGATTTTGATGCCAAAATTTGTCATGGTTTTTTCAAAAGACGGCAAGACTCAGATTCGTTATATGAGTTATCATGCCGATGATATTGCTGAAATGGTTCCTGATGATCCCAAGTTCCCCGCATCCCTTGCTGAAACCGTTATCAAAATCCGTTCAATGATTGATGAAGCCAGGTAAGAGGATTTGAGAGGCGAGCAGCTCTTGTTTTTTATATGAGGGAACCTTTGAAAATCCGGATTTTCACTAGAAATGAAAGCATGCAAAAAATACCGCAAGCATACGATCTCCATTCTAAGGATAGAATTTTGAGTGCAAGGCAAAGGCTGAGTGAAAAGCCAATTTTCCAAGGTTCCCACGAATATGGCGTGATGACAGTATCTCTTCATGCCGTTAATCTCTATAAATGAGAACATTTATGTGGAAACTACTTCTTTCAATTAATAAAAAACTCTTCTGGGCCGTCCCGGTGACGATGCTTCTGGGTTTTCTTTTTGGCCAAGTTGTTAATCAGGAAACGGTGAAGTCGCTAAAAGCGCTGATTGTGCCGTTTACCTTTTTGATGGTCTATCCGATGATGGTCACCCTCAACATCAAGTCTCTCAAAGATGGTATCAAGAATGTCAAACTACAGGTACTGACCCAGGTCATCAATTTTGGTGTTGTTCCTTTTCTGGCCTATGGACTGGGTATTTATTTTTTTCCTGAGAACCATTATATGGCCCTCGGTCTGTTACTGGCGTTCTTGCTCCCCACCAGCGGCATGACGATCTCATGGACTGGCTTTGCCAAAGGCAATATGGGAGCTGCCATCAATATGACGGTGATTGGCTTGACGCTTGGCTCTCTGGCAACTCCATTTTATGTCAAAATGCTCATGGGGGCCAAGGTCGATATGGACATGATCATGGTCATAAGGCAGATTGGCTACATCGTTTTTACTCCCATGCTTCTTGGTTATATAACTCGTTCTTTTTTTCTGAAAAAATATGGTCAGCAGGAGTTCAAAAAGACCTGGGCACCTCGTTTTCCATCACTCTCAACCATCGGGGTGCTGGGGGTTGTCTTTGTGGCGATAGCTTTGAAGGCAGAGCAATTATCACAGGATCCAGCGGTGCTCTGGCAGATTGTCAAACCCCTGCTCATACTGTATGCAGCTAATTTTGTTATTGGCACCCTTGTCGGGAGGTTGTTCTTTTCCCAGGGTGATGCCATTGCCTTGGTGTATGGGACGGTGATGCGAAATCTTTCCATTGCCCTGGCACTTTCCATTAATGCTTTTGGGGTGCAAGGAGCAGACGCGGCTTTGGTTATTGCCGTTTCCTATATTATTCAGGTGCAAGCGGCCGCTTGGTATGTAAAATTTACTGATTTCTTTTTTGGGCCGGCTCCTGCAGAGAAATAGGCAAGATCGTGGGGAAAATAAAGGAGGGATGAGTGGAGTCCTTCATTTGCGTAGAAGCGGTGTCTTGGATGGTGAACGTTGGGCTTGCAGCCAGTCCGTGAAGGATGACTCAATTGCAGTCCTGCCTTGAGTGGATATTGCGGGAGCCTTCAGGAATAGCGATCTAGGTTTTTTTTTGAGCAGAAGTCGAGCAGGATGGAACAGTTCACTTATTCCATCCTGCTTTTTTGTTGGGATGATCAGGCGTGCAGTCCGTGCTGGCGGATAAAGTCTTGAATGAGTTTTCGGTCCGCATCCATCAGCTCACAGCGGCTTGGCTTGCCGGCTAGAGCCGCTAAGGCAGGGGGCATTTGGGGAGGAATGCCGATGGCCTTTTCCACGGTTTCGCCGAATTTTGCCGGATGGGCGGTGGACAGGCAGACGACCGGAATTCCTTCCTGCTGGTGGATGAGGGCGGCATGCACGCCCACGGCGGTGTGGGGATCAAGGATATAGCCGTGTTCTTTGTAGAAGGCCTGGATGGTAGACAGAACTTCATCTTCGGAGGCGGCGGTGGCAATAAAGTCGCGCTTGATCTGATCGCAGGAACTTGCGAGGTCAAGTCTGCCCGTCTCCGCGAACTGGTTCATGGCCTCTTGGGTGCGTGTCGGATTTTCATCGAGAAGGTAGTAAAGGTAACGTTCAAAGTTGGAGGCTGCCTGGATGTCCATGGAGGGACTGGAGGTGGCGACCACCGTGCCTAGCGAGTAATCTCCATGGGCGACAAAGCGGGTGAGGATGTCGTTGGTATTGCTTGCCAGCAGCAGCTTGCGGATGGTGCCTTCGGGCAGCATTCGCTTGGCGATGTAGCCGGCGAAGATATCGCCGAAATTGCCAGTGGGTACTGCAAAATCCATAGCCTTATCATGCTCGTGCCGCTGGATGTGCAGGCAGCTGTGGATGTAATAGACAACCTGGGCCAGAATCCTTGCCCAGTTGATGGAGTTGATCGCCCCCAGGCTGTACTGTTTTTTGAAATCGATATCGTTAAAGATGGCCTTAACAATGGCCTGCCCGTCGTCAAAAGTGCCGCTGATGGCAATATTAAACACATTGGAGTCGGTGACCGTGGTCATTTGCAGCTCCTGGATGGGGCTGACCCGTTTGTGAGGATGGAGGATGAAGATGTTGATCTTCTCCTTGCCGCGCACCCCATAGATCGCAGCGCTGCCGGTATCTCCCGAAGTGGCGCCGATGATATTCATGACCGCATTATTTTTCTTGAGCAGATATTCAAAGAGATTGCCAAGAAATTGCAGTGCGACATCCTTGAAGGCAAAGGTCGGCCCATGAAAGAGCTCAAGGATATGGAGGTTCCCGTGGTGAATCAGGGGGGTGACCTCCGGGTGTTCAAATGTAGCGTAAGAACGATTGATCAGCTCGCGCAGGTCGCTGTTCGGGATATCATCAATGAAGCGTGACATGACCTCAAAGGCCAGCTCTGGATAAGAAAGACCCTGCCAGGAGGCGAAGGTCTCACTGCCGATGCGGGGAATAGTGCGTGGCAGCAGCAGGCCGCCATCTTCCGCCAGGCCCATCATTACAGCCTCGGTAAATGAAATGGGGCTGATACCGCCCCGGGTGCTTATGTATTGCATAATGGTGTTTGTGTTCGGGAAGGAAATTCCCTTGGGGGATGGGGTTGTTGTTGCTTCAGGAAATCATGCAGGGGTATCTGTTTTGTAATCTCTGCGTTGAACTAAAAAACTGGAACGGGGAAAAAGTGTGCCTGCGGAAACATTAGTATTTGTCTTGATGCTGGCGCAGAAATTCTTCTTAGTCGAGTTTTGTAGTGGCGTCCTGAAGAGGATTAGAGGTTTTCAATACTAATTGGTCTGGCGTCATGCCAGAGACTTTCCAGGTCATAAAATTTTCTCTGTTCATGGTAGAAAATATGAACGACTACGTCATCAAAGTCAAGAAGAACCCACATACCTTCTTCAAGTCCCTCGGCATTGGCGGTATTTGCCCGTTTGGCACGCATCTCCTTCTCAATGCACTCAGCAAGGCCCTGCACATGTCGGGTGGATCTGCCGTTCATGATCACGAAATAATCGGTAAATGAGGAAATCCCTTTCACATCCAGGATGACCAGTTCTTCGGCCTTGGAGTCAATGGCTGCCCGAGCGCAAATCATTGCCAGTTCCAGTCCACTCTTGTCTTGATACTCAGTTTTCAGTCGTTGCATAAATGTTGTGCCTCTGCAGGGATCTTTTGAATAAAGCTGATATTGTTGGGTTGAGATCTGAAAGGAAGTAACTGCTAATTTGTTACGAGTCAGAACCTTATGAGGCTATTATACCTTTTTTTCTTTTTTTATTCGCGGTGGAAATTCAAAGCTGATCTTTCCTTTTTTATCCAGGAGAAGAAAGGCGTCGAAGGGACGTTTTTTCTTGGAGATAAATCCGGAAATCAGCTCGGTTTTGCCTTCGCTGAGAAGTTGATGGATATGTTGGGGCTCAATGACTTTATTGAGAATAATCCTACCGATCTGCAGGCCATTCTTCTTGTCCCCTTCCATTGCCGATGCAGACATGTAAGCAGCTGGTGTCGCATGTACCGGGGTTCCGTCCACGGGTGAGTTGCCGAGACTGGGGGTTGCCTTGATGGCCTCGGTGTCGAGATTGTCTGTACTGTCGGTAAACAGAAACTCAATCTTTTTATCCTGCCATCTGAGTGAGGCGGTGAAAGGCTTGCCCTGTTTGCTCCTGAAATCACTGAAGGGGCCGATGGTTTCTCCCTGAAGCAGGGCCACGATTTCGGCCTCGCTCATCATCCGGCCGCCCATGATCTTGCGGAGAGATATTTTGCCATCTTCAGAGACAAAGGCGGTGGGGCTTCCATAAAAACGGACATCGCCCACCGGACTGAATGAAGCCTCGATCTTGACCTCGGTCTGCTCAAAATTGCGGACCTGGGAGATAATGCGTGCTGTTGTCTCCCTGATCTCGGCCATAAACTGCTGACGGGTAAACTTGCCATGCAGGATTTGATTGAGTTTGTGTTCCCATTCCCCGGTCATCTCAGGGGAGGCGAGCAGTTCAATGTTCATCGCCTCGAGAAGAGCAAACAGTTCAAAGGCTTTGCCGGTGGGGGCAAGCTCTTTGCCCTCCCTGACCAGGTATTTTTCCTTGAGCAGCTTTTCGATGATGGCAGCCCGGGTGGCAGGTGTGCCTAGTCCCCGTTCCTTCATCGCCTCGGCCAGCTCTTCATCCTCCACCAGTTTGTCGGAGTTCTCCATGGCCGAAAGCAGGGTGGCCTCGTTAAACCGGGCCGGAGGTTTTGTCTCAGCCCGTTCCTTGCTGATTGTAGTACAGGTGATCGCAGCCCCCTTCGGGATGGCACTGAGTGCCGCATTGGCACCTGTACTCAGGTTATCTTCCTGGATGACCTCACTACCATAGATGGCTTTCCAGCCAGGATCGGTGAGGATTTTGCCTTCGGTGAGGAATGTTTCAGATTCAACCATCGAGACGCGTCGGGTGTTTAAATATCGTGCCGGCGGGAAAAAAACGGCAAGAAAACGCTGAACAACCATGGTGTAGATCTTCAGTTCCGGTTCGGTAAGGCTCTTGGGCAGGATGGTGGTGGGGATGATGGCGTGATGGTCGGATATTTTGGCATTGTTAAAGATCAGTTTATCTGACTTGATGAAGTTCTTTTCCAGGGCCATGGCGGAATATTTGCCGAAGTCCCAACCGCTTTGAGTAGCAACCGTCTCTTTGACGATTTTCAGATAATCCTCCGGGAGGTGGCGGCTGTCCGTTCGTGGATAGGTCAGTACCTTGTGTCGTTCATACAGGGCTTGGGCCAATCCCAGGGTATTTTTGGCGGAGAAACCAAAGCGGTTATTGGCCTCGCGCTGCAGGGAGGTGAGATCGTAGAGTTGCGGGGAGCGCTCGCTGGTCTTTTTACTGGACTCTTCTACTTGAGCAGGTTGGCCGCTGCATTGAGCCTTGATTTGATTAGCCTTCTCTTCATCCCATATCCGGTCCGCCTTGGCATGGCTGTCTTTTTCATCTTTTGTGAATTCTGGGTCGATCCACTTACCGATATACGCCCCTTTGTTCAGGCTGAAGGTGGCGAGCAGATTAAAGTAGGTGCGGGGGACGAAACCCAGTCGAGCATGTTCCCGTTTGACGATGAGGGACAAGGTGGGGGTTTGCACCCGACCGCAAGGGGTGAGGAAAAAACCGCCCTTTCGCGAGTTGAAGCCGGTAAGCGCACGGGTGGCGTTGATTCCGATCAGCCAGTCCGATTCGGAACGGCACAGGGCTGCGTCTTCCAGAGGTAGCATCTCGGAGTTGTCGCGAAGATGGGCAAAGGCCTCTTTGATCGACTCCTTGGTCATGGATTGCAGCCACAGGCGTTTACAGCTTTTTTTGGCCACGGATTGATTCCAGACGTAGCGCAGGATGTATTTGAAGATCAGCTCCCCTTCCCGGCCGGCATCACAAGCGTTAATGAGTTCTACGACATCCTTGCGGCGGATGAGCTGCTGCAGGGCATTAAGTTGCGTTTTGGTGCCGTCGAGGCCTTTGAGTGGAAACTCCTCGGGAAGAATGGGCAGATTTTCCAGTTTCCATGCCTTGTATTTAGGATCAATCTCCTCTGGGAACTCGATAGATACTAAATGACCGATGGCATAGGAGACAATATACCGGTCACTCTCATAGTGGGTCTTGCTTTTTTCAAATTTGCCTGGCAGGGCGCGAACCAGATCCGCAGCCACACTGGGTTTTTCTGCAATAATAAGTGATTTGTCGGGCATTGTATTTTTTTGGATCCAGGTCATGGAGGAGAAACGGTTTGTCTCTTACGAAGAGGGCCCGTTATGGAAGGTTGAGCTTGGTCATTTTAGACTAATCTACTGATTTTTCGTGATCATGCCATATGGATAATAATATTTAGAATAATCGCAGCATAGAAAAAAATGGATAAAAATAGCTCCCCTTCTATATGGCTGTATCGTGTTTGTCAATTTTATTCGTGTTTACGGGTTGCATGAAGCTCATGTCTAGAATGATATTTTGAGTTTGCATGGGCAGCACGATTTAGTCTTTCTTCATCTATCTTGACAAGAGGTTCTTTCTGTGTTTTATATGGGATGTTGTATCGGGGTATGGGCGGGTGTAGCTCAGTTGGTAGAGCACAAGCTTCCCAAGCTTGGGGTCGCGAGTTCGAATCTCGTTGCCCGCTCCAGGCATTCCAGAGCTAGATGGCTGGACTGCTCTGGATTTTCCCCCCGGGTTATATCATTTGTGTCGTGCATGATGCAGGTGGCGTTAAAAGTGGGCTTGCCCACTTTTTTTATTTCCAATTCAGTTGATTGTGAAATAAGTAAGTAGTTACAGTAAGATAATGTTTTTTTGTCTGGATATTTATTTAGAAATCCATATAACAGCTAGAACTGCTTGGCAGTGTTGTGCTGCTGTTGTTTTGTCATAGTTTCTTTTGTGTGAAAATGTGGAAATGAGTGAGTCTGTTGTTTCAAAAGTTCAGATCTTTGCTGAGACCCTGTTGCCGTCCATGGGGCTGGAACTGGTGGAAGTCCAGTTTCGTCTGGAGGGTCATGGCTGGGTGCTGCGGCTTTTTATCGACGGCAAGGAAGGGGTCACCCTTGATGATTGTAGTCGCGTCAGTCGTGAGGTGAGTGTTTATCTTGATGTGGAAGATCTGATTGCTCAAGCCTACCACTTGGAAGTATCCTCCCCCGGTCTTGAGCGAGTGCTGCGCCATACCGATGATTGTCAACGACACATCGGTAAAAAAGTGAAGGTCAAGCTGCGAGAAGATGTTGCAGGCCAACGTGTTTTGATTGGTGTACTCCATCATGTTGAAGGTGAGATCATCGAGCTTGTTCTCGAGGATGGGAGTCGGTGTCAGATTGCCTGGGATCAAATTCGTAAAGTCCGGCTGACTTTGTAGGCCGTTGTCAAGAAATGGCATAGCCTGATAAGATGTTACGCTGTCTGCTGACGGTGTTTAATAATAATGTGGGATGCCCATGGGGGTAGCCCCTTGCTGTTTGAGCTTATTCCATTGGAAATAAGTTTGTATGTCATAATGATGGGGAAGAAGAATGCTATCTGATTTAAAGCGTATAATCGACCAGATCAGTAGAGATCGAGGGTTTGATAGAAAACTGTTGATTGAGGCCATAGAAGAGGCCGTGCAGTCGGCTGCCAGGAAAAAGCTTGGCAGCAGGCGGGAGATCGAAGTTCGATATAATGAAGAGTATGGCGAGGTCGAGGTCTTTCAGTTTCGCACTGTTGTTGAAGAGGTAATGGACGAGCAGACGGAGATCGATTTTGTTTCTGCCCAGATACTTGATCCTGATGTCCAGTTGGATGATGAACTTGGCGAAAAAATGGATAATATTGCCGATCTTGGGAGAATTGCCGCCCAGTCAGCAAAACAAGTCATCATCCACAAGATGAAAGATGCTGAGCGTGATGTTATCTATGAGATGTTTCAGGATCGTATTGGCGAAGTCGTGAGCGGGATTGTCCAGCGTTTTGAGCGGGGCAATATGATTGTCAATCTCGGTCGTACGGATGCCATCCTACCCAAAGATCAGCAGATTCCTAAAAGATCTTTCAAACAGGGGGATCGGGTCAGAGCCTATCTGGTTGATGTCAGAAGAGGGACGAAAGACGCCCAGCTTTTACTCTCCAGAACCCATGACTCATTTTTGGCTAAACTCTTTGAGATGGAAGTCCCGGAGATTGCTGAAGGGATTGTAAAGATCATGGGGGTGAGTCGTGATCCTGGGTTTCGGGCCAAGATTGCGGTCAGCTCAACGGAGTCCGATGTCGATCCAGTGGGTGCCTGTGTAGGAATGAAGGGATCTCGGGTGCAGAATGTTGTGCAGGAGTTGCAGGGAGAGCGAGTGGACATCGTGCCCTGGAGTCCTGATCCAGCTAAATATGCCTATAACGCCCTTGCTCCAGCTCAGGTCAGTATGGTGATGGTGGATGAAGATGCTAAGTCGCTTCTGGTTATTGTCCCTAATGATCAGCTGTCCCTTGCCATTGGCCGGCAGGGACAAAATGTTCGACTTGCCGCCAAGCTTCTGGGCTGGCGTATTGATGTGAAAAGCGAGCAGCGCTATGCAAACCTTGAAGATCCTGGCTATCAGTCTTTGCTTGCTATCAATGGCATTGAAGAGGCCTTGGCCGATCAGTTATTTTCCAGAAATATTCTGTCAACTGCCGTTCTTGCAGATGCTGCCATTGAGGATTTGACAGTATTGCGTGCCATCGGTGAGGAACAGGCCGTGTATCTTATTCAGGCCGCAAGAAAAAGCCTTGGATTGGACCCCGATGCTCCAATCGAGAGGAAAAAGGTTGAGCTGGAGCCATTAATAGAAGAACAGCCATTCCAGGATGCCCTTGCAGAGGATATAGAAGCAGAAGAGACAGCGGTAGAGGAAACTCCGGCAACTGATGCACTTGAAGGTCCGGTTGCTGAAGAACATGATGAGCCTAATTCGCAAGAGTAAGTCTTGTTCGGAACCCTTGCGGACTTGTTGTGTTTGCAGAACACAGGCAGTAAAAAAAACATTAAATCGTTTTGTTCTGGAGAATGATGGTCCGGTTCAGGATATACGTCAGAATAAAACTGGTAGAGGGGCTTATTGTTGTCAGAACGAGAGATGCTTGGCGGTTTTTCTAAGTCAGCAAAAAAGATGGAAAAAGGCCTTAAGGATGAAGAACGTTATTTTGGCCTCGAAGAGTTGAGAGATATAAAACGCGCTGGAACAAGGATAGACGGGAGTAAGGAATGAGTAAGGTAAGGATTTATGAGTTGGCAAAAGAGGCCGGCCTGAGCAGCAAAATGCTGACTGAGAAACTGCAGGAGAATGGGTATGATATCAAAGGACCCAGTTCAACTGTTGAAGACGACATAGCCGAAAAAATCAGGAAGACAGTTTTGCAAAATCTGAAGACCGAATCTGCACGAAAGAAGCCCGTTGCTGAGGATGCAGCGGTCACGAATCGACGGACAACGGTAATCCGGCGTCGCCCCATCATTGAGCCGGTAGCGGAAGAAGTGGCCGAGGCCGTTGTCGTGGCCGAAACTGTTCAAGAGGAAGTGATAAGTGCTTCTGTGCAACCGCATGTTGAGCCATTGATTCAGAGCTCGCAGGTGCCAATAGAAGAACTTGTAACTCAAGAAGCTCAAGCTCTCACCCCAGAAGTGGTACAGGAGACTGTTCGAGAACCAGTCGCTCCGGTGGTAGTGGATTTTAAGGAGCAGAATAAAGAACTGCGCCAGGAAGTGAGATCGGTACCTTTCAGGGGTGATAAAAAGCAGGTAGTTCATGAAGAACGTGACCAAGCCGTTCGCAAAGGTTTGGCCCGTGTGGTTGGAAGTATTGTCATGCCGGTGGAAGAAAAACCTCAGGTCGTAGAAAAGCCACGGAAAAGGACGGAGCGGCCGGCTTCTAATGGGACGACTCGTCCACAGTCCCCAGCCTCCAAGCCTGCAGTTGTCGCCGCACCCCTTACTGATGCAAGTAAGGGTAAAAAGAAAGGGAAACGTGATGGCGAAACGGAAGATGCTGATCAGAAGAAGGCTGGAGCCTGGAAGGCAGATAAATTCGGCCAGAAGGGAAGAGGAAAGGTCCAGGTCACTCGCTTTGGTGATGAGTTCAGCAGTGTGTCTGGTAAGCGGGGAAAAAGATCCCGTGGGCGCGTTGAGCGCAAGGTGATTCAGCCTGCCGTCGAGATGAAGGCTATCAAAAAGCGGATCAAGGTCCTGGAAACGATCAGTGTGGCGGATCTAGCTCATAGGATGGGAGTTAAATCCAATGAGATCATTGCCAAACTGATGGGATTCGGGGTTATGGCCACCCTCAATCAAGCCCTTGATGTTGATACTGCAACCCTTATCGGGGCAGATTTCGGGTATGAGGTTGAACAAGGGATCACTGAAGAGATTGGAGTACAGCAGCTCAATGAACTGGAAGGTGGTGGCGAATTGCTGCCACGTTCTCCGGTTGTGACGGTTATGGGTCATGTCGATCATGGCAAGACCTCGATTCTTGACGCAATCAGGAAAACCGATGTCGCTGATGGTGAGGCCGGCGGAATTACCCAGCACATAGGTGCGTATCACGTGACCTCCAGCGCCGGTGATGTGACCTTCGTCGATACCCCTGGGCATGCGGCCTTCACTGAGATGCGCTCACGCGGTGCTCAGATCACCGACTTGGTTGTGCTTGTGGTTGCCGCTGATGACGGGGTTATGGATCAGACCCGTGAGGCTATTCGGCACGCGCAGGCGGCAGGAGTTCCCATACTGGTGGCGGTGAACAAAATTGACAAAGACAATGCCGACCCGGATCGAGTCAAGCGTGAATTGTCAGATTTTGGCCTTGCACCTGAAGAATGGGGTGGACAGACCATGTACTGTGAGACCTCTGCCAAAAAAAATATTGGAATAGACACCCTTTTGGAGAGCATTCAACTCCAGGCTGAGATTCTTGAGCTTAAAGCTGACGCCACTAGAAAGGCAAGGGGACGAGTTGTTGAAGCCAAACTTGACAAAGGTCGTGGCCCCGTAGCCACTATTCTAGTCCAGGAAGGAACCTTGAGGCCAGGTGATTATTTTGTAGTGGGTCAGTATAGCGGAAAGGTTCGAGCTCTGATAAATGACAAGAATAAACAGGTAGAGTCGGCCGGGCCTGCCATTCCAGTGGAAGTCCAAGGGTTGACCGGGGTTCCCCAGGCAGGCGATGAGTTCATCGTGGTTACTGATGAGAAGATGGCCAGAAGTGTAAGTCAAGCCCGTATTCTGAAGGCCCGTGAACTTGAACTTGCTGCCGGTTCGAAGGTTTCTCTCGACAGGTTGTTTGAGAAGATCAGTGAAACTGAAATTCAAGAGTTGCGAGTTGTACTGCGTGCAGATGTTCAGGGGACCCTTGAGGCCTTCTGTTCAGCCGCTGAGAAACTTTCCACTGATGCAGTGAAGGTGCGTATTCTGCACGAAGGTACGGGAACCATCACCGAATCTGATATTCTGCTGGCCTCTGCCTCTGATGCCATTATTATTGGTTTTAATGTTCGCCCAACTACCAAGGTAAAGGAACTGAGTATCCGGGAACATGTGGATGTTCGCTCATACGATGTTATCTACCATGCGCTAGATGATATCAAGAAAGCTATGGTCGGGATGTTGGAGCCTACCTTTGTTGAAGAAGTTATTGGAAATGCTGAAGTACGTCAGCTCTTTCATGTACCGAAGGTTGGAACTATAGCCGGATGTCAGGTTACGGATGGTAAAATTACTCGTAAATCCTCAGTGCGGGTTATACGCGACGGTGTTGTCGTATTTACTGGAAAGATCGGCTCTTTGCGAAGAATTAAGGACGATGTTAAAGAGGTACTTGCCGGATATGAGTGTGGTATCGGGATTGATAACTTTAATGATCTTGTAGAGGGTGATACGCTTGAGGCCTTCATCATGAATGAAGTGGAGGCAAGCCTGGAAAACTAGAATTGACGTTTAAGTAGGCGTTGTCTCTAGTCTTAAACATGCTGTTGCGCTACGTATCTAATTTCTGTTGAGGCTTTTCGTATTTATCATGCACAATCCTAAAGAAACATTAAAATCCATCGGCCTGGGAGCAAGGGCAGAGACAAAACGCTCGGTGCGGGTGGCTGAAGCTATCCGTAACGAACTCTCCATGTTGCTGCTGCTCAAGGTGCAGGACCCCAAACTTGCTGAAGTTGCTGTTTCACGAGTTCAGTTGGCTGATGATCTGCAGTATGCGCGTGTTTTCTTTACGGTTCCTGGTGATAAGAAGAGACAGGTGGATGCAGAAGAGGGCTTGCAGAGGGCAAAAGGATTTATGCGGAGCTCTCTGGCCAAAATATTGAATATGCGCTATACGCCGGATCTTCATTTTGTCTATGAT
Source organism: Desulfobulbaceae bacterium (assembly GCA_009773475.1). Lineage (GTDB taxonomy): Bacteria > Desulfobacterota > Desulfobulbia > Desulfobulbales > Desulfocapsaceae > UBA2270. The sequence continues at coordinate 14,277 of WSXV01000024.1, forward strand.
CACCAAGTGGAGAAAGTGGGTGAGATGGAGAAGCTTCTGCAGGAGATTGCCAGGGAAAGGGAGGAGAATGATGAGAGTGGTTCCTGAAGAGATCAGCAGAATTATTCGGAATGTTGATAGCTTTGTGCTCATGACCCATCTCCATCCCGATGGAGATGCCTTGGGGTCATTGTTTGCTCTGGCCGATATTTTAGAAAGTCTGGGCAAAAAAGTTTTTCGTTACCTTGAAGATCCGGTTTCTCATCTGTATGATTTTTTACCTGGCTGTCATCTTGGTCAAACAGATCTTGCTGCCTTGCAGACTTTTGTTGTTGGAGCTAAGGGGAATATAGCTGCTATTTCTCTTGATTGTGGCGATTGTGATCGATTAGGGCGGGAAAAAAGAGAGTTGTTGAATCTGCATCCTTTCCTGGTGATTGACCATCATCGTGGTCACCGTCAATTTGGTGATTATAGTTGGCTTGACTCGCTTCGTTCTTCCACAGGTGAGATGGTTTATGAGTTGGCAATGGAGTTGGGTGCCGAACCTTCATATACTGCAGCATATAATCTCTACGTGGCTATTTCCACAGATACCGGATCGTTCCGTTATGAAAATACCACCCCCAGAACCCTGCAGATAGCAGCTGAACTGGTGAAAAGCGGGGTTCGTCCCGAAGAGGTTGCGGGATATGTCTATGACAACTTTACTTTGCAGCGATTGCGTCTCATGGAGCAGGTGCTTGCAACATTGCAACTTTTCGAAACTGATCAGTTAGCTTTTATCACTGTAACTAATCAGATGCTCGCTGATTGTGGGGCAATGCGTGAAGATGCTGAGGGATTCATTAATTATCCTCGGGCACTGCGTACGGTAAAGGTTGCTGTTTTTCTGAAAGAAACACCTGATGGTGGAGTTACTGTCAGCTTGCGCGCAAAAGGCGATTGTGATGTCGCTGAAGTCGCCGCAGACTTTGGTGGTGGCGGGCATCGTAATGCGGCTGGATTTCGTTTAGCTGACAAGAAAGTTGCAGAAGTTCAGGAGCAGTTGTTACAAGCACTTAAGAAGGCTTTGGGGTGAAAGCAGACGCCAGTTCTGGTCAACACTCATTGCAGCCAGGGTCGGAAAGCAAGGAAGAACCTTTTGAGGCCGCGATTTTTGTCATTGATAAGCCCGCTGGTCCAACATCTTTTAAGATGGTCAGTGCAGTTAAGAGAGCTCTCGGTTTAAAAAAAGTAGGACATGCAGGTACCCTTGATCCTTTTGCCACTGGTTTGTTGATTGTTTGTGCTGGCCGACCAGCTACTCGTCTTATTTCAAAGATGATGGATGGGCAGAAAGAGTATCTTGCGACACTATGTCTTGGTATCGAAACGGATACTTTTGATCCAGAGGGAGCTATTGTTCAGCGTAGTCCCGTTGGTGATTTAGGGGCAGATGAGATTGAAAAATGTCTCAGCACATTTCGAGGGGCACAGTTTCAGGTACCGCCGATTTATTCTGCGCTGAAACATCAAGGAAAACCGCTTTATCATTATGCTCGTCAAGGCATCAGTATTGTGAAGGAGCCTCGCCCGGTATTTATTGAAACTTTAGAAAGAACAGATAATTGCCAGGATCTTACGGGGGAGAATGTTCAACTTTCCTTGAGAATTGTTTGTAGTAAAGGAACCTATATACGAAGTCTGGCCTTTGATATCGGACGATCACTAGGCTGCGGCGCTCATCTGATTGAGTTACGACGAATCAGGAGTGGTTGCTTCACTCTGGGGAATTGTGTTCCTGGTGTTGAACTTTTGTTGCCTGACGCTCGTCAACGCTTATTGGCAAAGGCTCTATCTGTTGACGATTTGCTTAATCTATTGTAATAAGACCGATAAAGATCATGTAGTAAGAATAGTTGATAGGAAATATATTTTATTTTACTAAATATATCCTTTGGAAGGGGAAAAACCCTTAATAAAAGAAAAAAGTCTTTAGATAAAGAAAGAGGAGGCCTATTTTGGCACAGTCAGCAGTAAAGAAACATGAAATTATAGAGAAATTTAAGGTTCATCCGACCGATACAGGTTCATCAGAGGTACAGATAGCCCTTCTTTCTGACCGGATTAAATATCTTACTGAGCATTTCAAAACGCACAGCAAGGACCATCATTCTCGTCAAGGACTATTGAAATTAGTTGGTCAGCGACGAAGCCTCCTTGATTATCTGAAACGAAAAGATGTCAATAAGTATAAAACTGTTATTAGTGAGCTTGGTATAAGAAAATAACAGAATACAAATGACATGGGTGGACAACGAAGTTAAACACCACGTGATCATTTTTTTAATTCCAGGTTTGGCATTACAAGTGCGCGTTTTTTGGTATGCGTGTTTGGAGTACACAGGGTATTTTTGCTGAAATCCAGGTTGCAGGGTGCGTTGTGCGTACCAAAAAAGCGGCTGTGTTCGCACAGATGGAGAATGTATGGTAAAGAAAGTAGAAATTGAGGTCGGTGGCAAGACAGTAACAATTGAAACTGGAAAGCTTGCAAAACAAGCTTCTGGTTCTGTCGTAGTTCAGTGTGGCGAAACCATTGTGCTGGTGACGGCTGTTGCAGATAAAGAAAATAAGCCAGAGCTTGGTTTTTTGCCATTGACCATTGAATATCAGGAAAAAATGGCTTCAGTGGGCCGAATCCCCGGAAACTATTTTCGGAGAGAGATAGGTCGTCCCAGTGAACAGGAAGTGCTCACTTGTCGTATTATTGACCGCCCCTTACGCCCCCTCTTTCCTGAAGGTTATTGTTCCGAAACGCAAGTTATTGCTACTGTTCTGTCTGCTGATCAACAAAATGATCCCGATGTGCTTGCTCTCATAGGCGCTTCCTGCGCTCTGACACTGTCCGATATTCCTTTTGATGGCCCCATTGCCGGAGCCCGGGTTGGTTATGTCGATGGAAAGTATATCTTAAATCCAACCAGGAATGAGCTGAAAACCTCCCGCCTTGACATTATTGTTGCATGTAGCCGAAAAGCAGTAGTGATGGTAGAGGGAAAGGCGGATGCCCTGAGTGAAGAGGAAATACTGTCTGCAATCTTTTTCGCCCATGAACAAGTCCAGCCTCTCCTTGACGTGCAGGATCAACTGCGTTCAACAAATGGTCGTGTAAAACGAATTGTTCAGCCGCCAGTCGTTGATGAAGTTTTGATGACAAAAGTGATAAATCTTGCGGAAGAGGGTATGCAGGCGGTTATTGCCATTGCTGATAAAATGGACCGAGGTCAATTTTATGATCAATTAAAAATCAAGGTTGTTGCTGAGTTGAATGAAGATGGTACTCGAGGCAAAGAGATTAGTAATTTGCTATCTATGTACAAAAAGAAAGCAATGCGTGCCAAAATCGTTGAAGATGGTGTTAGAATTGGTGGGCGTGCTTTTAACGAGGTACGGACTATCAGTTGTGAAGCTTCCTATCTTCCAAGAACTCATGGCTCTGCCCTTTTTACCCGTGGTGAGACCCAAGCCCTAGTAACTGCTACACTGGGAAGTGAACGCGATCAGCAACGTGTTGAAACCTTAGAAGGAGAGCAGTCCAATCGCTTTATGCTGCACTACAACTTTCCTCCTTATTCTGTAGGTGAGGCTAGGGGAATGCGTGGTCCTTCGCGACGTGATATCGGGCACGGAGCTTTAGCCATGCGTGGATTGAGCGCGGTACTTCCCACAGAAGAAGAGTTTCCCTACTCTATCCGCGTGGTTTCAGAAGTTCTGGAATCAAATGGTTCCTCTTCAATGGCTACTGTATGCGGTGGTAGTATGGCCATGATGGATGCAGGAATCCCCCTTAAAAAACCTGTATCCGGGATCGCCATGGGCCTCATCAAGGAGGGTGGTAAGGTTATAATCCTCTCAGATATTCTTGGTGATGAAGATCATCTTGGAGATATGGATTTCAAGGTTGTCGGCACTGAGGACGGAGTAACCTCTTTGCAGATGGACATTAAGATTGATGGAGTAGATCGTGATATAATGGGTAAGGCCTTGGCTCAGGCTAAGGAAGGACGAATTCACATTCTTGGTGAGATGGCTAAAAGTATTTCCAAGTCTCGCGCTAATGTTTCTGACCATGCGCCTAAATATTATACTCATAAGATTAATCCAGAAAAAATTCGTGATATTATCGGGCCTGGTGGTAAAATCATTAAAGAGCTCTCGGCTGAATATGACGCCAAGATTGAAGTCGATGATTCCGGTATGGTTAAGATGTTTTGTAATAATACTGAAAATGCCAATGCCCTGGTTGAAAGAGTTAAACAGATCACTGCCGAGGTAGAGGTTGGTGCTGTTTATAAGGGGATTGTAAAAACTATCAAGGATTTTGGCGCTTTTGTTGAGATCATGCCTGGTACAGATGGTTTGGTTCATATATCCGAGCTTGATGTTAAGCGTGTAGAGAAGGTGACGGATGTTGTCAATGAAGGTGACGAGATAGAAGTAAAAGTTTTGGAAGTTGATAACCGAGGTCGAATTCGCTTGAGTCGAAAAGCTTTGATGTAATCGGTATAGCTTTAATACTTCTTGATTTAAAAAGGTCGTTTCTCATAAGAACGACCTTTTTTTATTGTAGTCTCTAGGAGCCTGTCGGAACGAGAGTTGTCCGTATCATTGAACTTTTGGATGGTCCTTTTTAAAAATTGGTGCTATGCCCCAAACTTTATTCCGGTGTGA
>WSXV01000008.1 GCA_009773475.1 Desulfobulbaceae bacterium
GCCGCGACCGTTACTGTGGTGGTGGCTGTGCCAACTGCCCCTTCATTATCGGTGACCGTCAGGGTGACCGGATAAGTCCCCGCAGCGCTGTAGCTATGGTTGCCGGTGGAGCTTGCAGAAGTTCCCTGGTCGCCAAAGTTCCATGCATACTTGACGATTGTTCCATCCGAATCCGTTGACTTCGCCGCTGAAAAATCTATCGCAAGTGGAGCCTTGCCGGTCAAGGTAGACAGGGTCAGCAAGGCTGTCGGGGCCTTGTTTGCTGCCGCGACCGTTACTGTGGTGGTGGCTGTGCCAACTGCCCCTTCATTATCGGTGACCGTCAGGGTGACCGGATAAGTCCCCGCAGCGCTGTAGCTATGGGTCCCCGCAGCGCTGTAGCTATGGCTGCCGGTGGAGCTTGCAGAAGTTCCCTGATCGCCAAAGTTCCATGCATACTTGACGATTGAGCCGTCGGAATCCGTTGACTTCGCCGCCGAAAAATCTATCGCAAGCGGAGCCTTGCCGGTCAAGGTAGATAATGTCACCAGGGCTGTCGGCGCCTTGTTCGCGGCGGCGACCGTCACCGTACCTTGAGCTTTACTCACACCACCATTATTATCAGTTACAGTCAGAGTAACGATATATACTCCTGCGGCGGTGAAAGTATGATTACCGATATCAGTTACAGCAAAACCACCATCACCGAAAGTCCAGGCGTAGGAGACAATCGTCCCATCAACATCAGTTGTTCCTGATGCTGAAAACCCCATATCAAATGGCGCCTTTCCTGACTGAGGAGACAACGTTACCACAGCCGTGGGTAATTTGTTGGCTGCCTGGACTGTGACTGAACTCTGAGCTTTCCCAACTGTCCCATTATTATCGCGTACAGTCAACGTCACAGTATAAATACCGGCAGTGCTATAGGTATAGCTGGCAGTAGAGGTTACAGCAGTACCACCATCACCAAAATCCCATAAATAAGAGACTATAGTTCCATCGGAATCCGATGAACCTTCCGCAGAAAATTCCACAGCCATGGGCGCCCGCCCTGAGCTAGTTGACAGGTTCAGCATAGCAGTTGGGGCGACATTTGGAGGAGGGGATGAAACGATAACGGTTGTTTGCGCCAATGCAACCCCACCAGCGTTATCGGTCACAGTCAGATTAATAACGTAAGTACCGGCTATCGTATACGTGTGAGAAACATGACTGGCGGTAGAAGTTAGTGCAGATTCACCATCACCAAAATCCCATGCATAAAAAGCGATGGTACCATCAGGGTCCATCGATCCGTCCGGAGAAAATTCGACAAGAAGGGGGGCTTGGCCTGAGCTGGCGGAAAGAGTTACATGAGCCGTGGGAGGAGCATTGGACGCGGTTAAGCCGGAAACCGTCACTGTACGTTGAGCTTCAGAAACACCACCATCGTTATCGGTAGCAGTCAAAGTTACAGTATACGTGCCAGCTGTTACAAAAGTGTAAATGCCAGAAGCAGAGGAAGCTATCCCGCCATCACCTAAATTCCATTCATAACTTACGATTGTACCATCAAAGTCTGTTGACCCCGCAGCGGAAAACTGAACCTCAAGGGGGGCATCACCAGAAAGAGCAGATAGACTTAATAGGATGGTCGGCAAAAAGTTATTATTCTCAACAGCTTCAGGAACATCCAGTGAATAAGGTGCGGATATAGCACTCTCATTACCATCCTCATCAAAAGCCTTCATAGTAAAAGCCGTGGTATGACCTGGCTCCAGCCCAACACTCAAATCTATAGCCAAAACGGCTTGATCGTTAATGGTTTGAAGATGCTGCTCATCTTGGTAGAGAATATATCCTGCCAAGCCTGAAAGGGATGTATCATATTCCCATTCAAAATTAATCTGTTTATAGACCGTGGCAACAGCAGCGGGAGGTAAGGCGGTTATCAAAAAACAAACAATGATAGCCAATAGCTTCAATTTTGATTTCTGTGTCCGAGATGGTTTTGATGCGGATTGTAGCGTGGGGTAATCTTTGGTAAACATAACCGGCACCTCCTGACATAAATTGTCATCCAGATTATTGCAATCTGGAATAGATGCCGCGGAGAATTTAACTTAACGGTAAATCCATCCCCGGCAACCCCGCTACCATTTCAATATAATCTACAAGCTGAATTAGGCCGGAGGCTTTGCGTCCCAACTTTTCAGTTGGTTTGCCTTTATTTAAATTGTTACATTCAATTTTCAATGTAACCTCTTCAAAAAAAATATCAACAAAAGACGTTAACCATGAGAATTATTTTTTTGTTCAATCTTATTTTCTATAACCCATTGCAACCAGACAGCTTGCTTGTCAGAAAAATTTTTCTTCTTTTGCTCGATGAATTCTTTTAATGTTTCCATTTTATCGAAGGTTACAGAATAATATCCCTCGGCTCTGGCGGCACGACCTAACAAAGAAATTTTCCCACTCCGTTCGACCCCAAGCATCAAATCATGATTTTTATAAACAGTCGAATCCTGGGTTACCGATATAGTTCCATACTTTTCTTGATAAATATAATTGGCCAAGAAAAAACTACTCGTAAGTAACAAAATAACAGCAACAGTAGTCGTAAATTTTATGGCACGATTAAAAGTCAACAGATGAAAAAACTCTTTAAAGGAAAAGGGAATATAAAGCTTAATCGCTTTAGCAATATCCTTGTGACCGACAAGACTTGGCTTGACAACCATGCCCGTATAATTCTCAATGTTATTAATTGCTTCGTCGTCTAAGGGGTCAGCCATAGCAAGAGAAATAACATTATTTTTTTCTGTTCGCAGGGGAAGCACACTGTACTGGCGACATAGATACCGAGGCAACAGTCCTTTAACCTCGTGCATAAACTCTTTATCAACATCAATCTTGTGGATCTCAAGCTGCTCGGCCAAAACATCTAGCAACTGTTCCTCGGTAATAATCCCCATTTTAATCAACAAATAACCAAGACGACGATTGCCGCTTACCTGAAGACGAAGGGCGTCATTGACTTGTTCCTTAGAGACCAATTTCTTCGTAACAAGTAATTCGCCTAACTGGATTTTTGCCTTCATCGCTTTTAACCTTAGTATAAGTTTTAAGATATTAGGCTATCTATACTGTTGATCTCTACTAGAAAAAGTGAGCAATTACACACTTCCTGTATGTAAAAAAAAAATGAATTTGATTATAATATCTCAAAAACGCCTGAGCATGTCAAGGTATAATAATAAAGCCCTTTTGAGACGAACTCTCAAAAAAACAGAAAACCACCTTGTCATACTTAAAAAACACAGATAGCCCGCCGACCATTAATCGTCTATTTCGAAGTCTCCTTGGCCACAAAGACTGCATCGTAAAACAGGATCATCCCTATCAAAGATATATTCCCATTTTTTTTCTTCAATCAACTGGCTCTGCTCTTGGCCACAAGTAATACAAACCCACCTATCACCGTCTGGTGTTTCAAACAAATGCATTTTCATCCTCTTATATAGATTTGCATAATACTAATTATATTAAATTATTACCAAATGAGATCATCTTATTTATTATAAACCATAACCTTACCAAAGACACCATCAAAACCTGCTGTTCGTTGAACCAGATTCTGCCGGACACGACTTACAGCCTCAGCAAAACAAGGTATATCCACATCCTCGAAGCGAGCCACCGGGGTCTCGGTCATAATCGTGAGTTCAGGGCCGAACCGTTGTATCAATTGAAAGTAATTTCTCATAACAGCCTTGCTCGAAACACCTACGCCAAGAAGTTCAGCCAGGATCTCGGCAAGAGGAATAAGACCGATCACATCTGGGGCTGAAGAACGATATACTGGCACTTGCCGATCAGCTAATTCTAAAACCCGGGAAAGAACACCGATGGTCATCGGTTTTCCGCAGACTGGACATCGACCATTTTCTTTTTTTCTTTGCTGAGGATCACAACTAAAGTCACAGCCACGATGTCCATCATGGTAATACTTCCCTTCTTCGGGATAGAACTCAATAGTTGCCAGCAGATGACGATGCCCGTTTGCATCACATGGAATTCGAAGAGCATGCCTCATCGAATAAAAATCAAAAACCGTATCAAAAATTGTGGCTTCACGACACAGTTTTGCAGGAGAATGACAATCCGAATTTGAAATCAGGGAAAATCGATCAAGGGCCGATATGAGCCGGTTCATTTCAGGATCCGAAGACAGTCCTGTCTCAAGGGCAAAGATATGGTGAGAGAGATCACCAAAACACTCTTCCACAGAATTAAATCCAGATTTTGAACCAAACATTGAAAACCAGGGTGTCCAGATATGGGCCGGCACAAGAAAGCCGCCAGGTGCTTTCTCAAGAACTATCTCCAGCAGGTCTCGTGAATCAAGCCTAAGCATCGTACGTCCATCTGTGGCAAGATTTCCGATGACCGCCAGGGTTTGATTAATCCGTTCAGCTGAAGCAATATCTGGTACAAATACGAGATTATGAACCTTTCTGAGTCGACCATGACGTGTATAGATGCAACTGATCTCAGCACTCAGGACAAAACGTGGAGAGGGGAAATCATAAGAAAGGGGAACAGGAAAATCAGGTGCAAGCGCTCTTCTCAACTGAAAGAATCCAGGCTCAGCAGAAACCAACTCATCTTTCAGCATCCTTATCCATAACGGATGAGTGAAATCTCCAGTTCCAATGACATGGGCTCCTTTTATCTGAGCCCAGGCAGCAAGGGAACGCAGATGAGAATGTTTGCTGGTTGCTCGTGAATAGAGCGAATGAACATGCAGATCTGCTATAAAACGCATTATTAATTCTTAAACAGTCCTGATTCCATCTGCTATTTTGGCATATCGAACCTGCTTAAACATAAAAAGAAAGATGAAATTACCATAGTTTAGGCTGTCACGACTCGATTACGACAGTGGATTTCCATGGTCTTCAACAGCTCAACAACCCCCCTTTCATCCGCTATTAATGTCTCTGGACATTTACGGATAAGTTTTTCATTCATCTCCCTGCAAAGACACCGGGAGAGATCAAGGGCAATCACAGTTCCCTTGGATTTATGAACTGCCTCCATCCCTTTGACACCGTCATTGTCAGACCCGGAGAGAAGTATCCCTGCCACCCGATCTTTTAAAAGTAAGGCAGATGACATCAAGACCGTATTAATCGCCCCCTGCCTCATAATGGTCGGGTCATTCGTCACCCGAAGTGCATAGTGGCCACTATGAGGAGACAAAGATACCCTTTGCGCGCCAGAAAAAATATAACAAGAGCCGCCTTCCATGGTTAATCCATCCTGACCTCGTACTACTTTTATGGCACTGATTGAACCGAGATACTCCGCAAAAGAAGAGACCTTGTCAGGTTCATCATGGATTACTACGATTATAGCTGCCCCCATATCAGAGCAAAAAGAGGGGATAATTTGCAGAAGATTAACATACCCGCCCTCTCCCGCACCCATCACCATAACACAGGACAATCGTCGGAAACGGGCATTACTATTTATTTTCAAGATGTCACCACAGTGATGACATTGAAAAGTCTCCCCCATTTCATACTGTCGGGTATCCACCACGTTTCTGGCACCACAATCTTCACAAAAAACGAGTTGCTCCGTCTCAGAAATTTCACATTGCCCCATTCCTGACTGCATCGGATCAATGGCTTTTACAGTAATAGTAGCAGCCTGCATCACTTTTTTGATAATTAACTCGTTGTCGGCTGCCATATCGCTGCCTTTAAAGAAAGATGCCTTAGCAATAAAATCGATGGCGCCATACTTAAGGGCATCAAAAGATCGGGGAGTCCCATCCGGGCTCAAACTGGAAAACATAATGGTTGGCGTCGGGGTATGAATCATCAGGTGCTGCAAGGTAGTAATCCCGTCCATGATTGGCATCTCCATATCCAGGATCAGGACATCTGGCCGGTATTTGATGATCTGCTCCAGGGCTTCAATTCCATTAGCAGCATCATCTAGTATTTGAATGTGCTGCATTTTCTTGAAAACATCGCGCAGAATTCGACGGAAAACCCAGGAATCATCTGCAATAAGAAGTTTAATCGGGGAAGACGGCGCTACATGGAAGGCTTTAGGGGTCACAAGATTCTCTCCCTTCATGATAAAGTCAAGCTAGATAATCTTCTGATGTTTTGGACAAATGTTATAAAAAAAGTAGTTTAATGATCTATTGAAACGAGCAGTGAAGCGATATTTTCAACTCAGCACCCAGTGACAACGTCGCTTCCTCACTTGGTGATCTTCCTCAGATTCAATTCCTGCACTCAATATTTCCCTTTCACGAGCATTGAAAGAAAACACGAATCAGACACAACGCGGGTACAAACAACCATAAAGTTGCAAACCTGCTTATTACTCGTAGTAATAATATTATTTTGATTGTGGTTCGCGTGAAGGCTCTCCCTGCTCTCCTGCAGCGGAAAGCAATACCACATCAACACGACGATTTTTTTTCCGTCCTTCGTCACTGCTATTATCAGCTACGGGCCGGAATTCACCATACCCGATTGCAGATAATCTCTCGGGTGGAAGGGCGTGAGTCTTAACCAGATAATGAACGATATTGGTGGCCCGAGCCGTGGAAAGCTCCCAGTTAGAGGGAAACAGAGAAGTCTTGATGGGTGCATTATCGGTATGCCCCTCAATGCGAACACTATTAGAATATTGACCAATGGCGGCGGAAATATTGTCGAGGACAAGCATGGAATCGGGTCGAACAATGGCTTTTCCGGAATCAAAGAATTCCGTGTCCTTCAAGCTGATCACCAACCCCCGAGGACTAACCTCCATACTGACTTTTTCATCAGCACCTTTTTCCTGAAGAAACGACGCGATGCTCTCTTTAATCTTCTTAAAATCTTTAACTTCTGCTCTGGTTTTTTCCTGTTCCTCTTGCTTTTTTACTTTTTCGTCTTGAACAGATTCCAGAACAGAGGTCTCAAAGGCCTCACCTGTGGACGTTTTGTCTTTTAAGAGCTGGGCAAGTTTTTTCTTTTTTTCTAAACTGGAATCAGGAGTTGTAACCTTTTGCTGGAGCGGATCAGGAACGGGAACCATATTCGCCGAATCAGAATCAATGACATTAAAGACAGGGGCTGAAGAGGATTTGGCTATACCAAAGGCTTCATTCGTAGAGGCAATAACCTTTGCCACACGAGCCTTGTCAACCTGGGACATGGCATAGAGCACAACAAATACGGCAAAAAGCAGGGTGATAAAATCAGCATAGGATACTAGCCAACGTTCATGGTTTGGTTCCTTTTCATGTTCTTCTTTTTTACGGCTCACTTTGCAGCCTCCTCACCCTTGGACTTTCCTCCGCCTTCTGCTGCAATGAATCCTTCGAGCTTCATAACAATAAGCCGGGGATTCATCCCGGACTGGATATCAAGGAGGCCCTCAATAATCAGGGTTTTTGCCAGTACCTTTCGTTTCAAGTTTTTCTTGAGCTTGGTGGCGGCAGGAAGGCAAAAAATATTAGCAATAACAAGACCATAAATAGTAGCAACAAACGCCACGGCAATACCGGGGCCCAGCTTCGAGGGATCATTCAAATTCCCCATAACATGAATCAGTCCAAAAACCGCACCAATGATACCGACGGTCGGTGAAAACCCACCACCTGCCTCAAAAACCTCGGCCACCCCCTTGCCAGAGGCCTCAAACGCCATCAGTTCGATCTCCATAAAATCTTTAAACTGCTGAGGATCAGCACCATCAACAACCAATTGCAAAGCCTTGGTTTTAAAGGGATCGCCAGCTGATTCGTTGATCAAAGGCTGTAGAGCCAGAAGCCCGTTACGACGAGCCATATCAGAATAAGAAGCCAAGTCCTGGATTATTTTCTGTAAATCCGGATCACCATGAAAAAAAAGACTTTTAGCATTTTTTAAGGCATTAACCAGATCTCTCATCGGAAAGGAAACAAAGACCGCTCCAAGGGTACCGCCCCCTACAATTAGAAAAGCAGTAGGCTGTATCAATGACGATATATGCCCTCCCTCAAGAATATTCCCGCCGAGCAGGGAACCAAAAGCGATAATTATACCTAATATTGTTGCGAGATCCATAGCGACAAGTTTCTACTGGGATAGTTGTAAAAAATTATTAAAAAAAGAAAAGCACTTATCAAGGATAAATTGTTCTGAACTAAGAGCCTTTTAATAAATACTCATCGCCACTCAAGTTGTTGGAATTCTCTCTGTTGCGCAAAAGGCCCTTGAGATCAGAGTTATCCTTCAGCTGACAACAGCTATTTATTATAAGGGCATAAGGTGTTCCGCATTTCCTGCCCGTCGCAAAACGCTCACATTAAAAGAAATTATTTTTTCCAGTATCTCTTGACCAGACTCAAGAACCAGATAGCGATTTCCATTGGACATGGTAATACAGGTATCCGGTGACTCCTCTATAAGCTCGAAGAGGGAGTGATTCAAAAAACATTCGGTTCCCCCGATTTTCGTTAATTTTATCATTTTCCTCTCCTGAAGCGATAGTTAACCAAAAACAAAATAGAATAACAAGAAGATACTGCACCATAAAGTCTGATTTGACAGTGTGACTTGTATTTCATTTTTCAAATTAAATCACAAAAATATCATAGAGTTCGCTCTACCAATCCCTTGAGTATCGGGATGACGGAGCAATCACTTAGAAACTGAGCACAGAATATCTTTTCAAGGATTGCACAGAATTAAAATTTTATTCTGAGTTACGGGCAGCACCACCTTCCACTACGAAATGATTTAGCTTAGCCTGGAAACTCGTTCTATTTACCACCATTCAGCCGCACCAGAAATAGCTCTTTTAAGTAGCGTTCTGCCAGCTCTTTGTCAGCTGGACTGAGGGAAGATTGGAGAATTGGCGTAATGAAGCGCCGCAGAAAACGACGGGCCTTCCAGTCTAGAGGAGGATTCTCATGCCCAAGCCGACTCATCGGAACAAGCGCTCCGAGCCTGAGCAACGACACCGCACCGTTCAGGGCCGGGTTCAGCAGCAAATATGATTGCGAAGAAACCGGGGCCTCTCCCTTACAGTCACGCCCTAAATAACAAATGATATTCGACAGGGTCTCCCGGCGACGATCCAACTCCCGCAAACGAATGATCTCCTGCTCGACATCGGCAAGGGCATCAAGGTGAGTGAAAAGCAGGGGTTTCAGGCCGGAGCATGATACCATCTCGAGGAACTCGTCGATTCGATAGGTATGGACATTGGGATGAAGAAACAGATCTGCAAGGCCTGAATCCGTGCGGGCCTCCCAGGAATTGTCGATGTAATGGCGTAGCCTGCTGTCTGGCAGAGCCCGCCGAATCAACTGCTTCAAGGTTTCAATATCATTAATCCTGAGAAGCCGCATTGCCCGTCTGATCGACTCTGCTTCCTGCCGGGCATAGCGACCATAGACCATCACCCTCAGAATTCCACCCGCAGAAAGACGCTCTTTCAAAGCACACATTCCTGCTGCCGGATCGTCCAAATGGTGCAACACACCAAATGCCTCAATGAAGTGGAAAGGCCCGGGGGTTACAGACGGATCGAGAAAATTACCCTGCAGCAAACAGACCCTCGGGAAACCATGCAGCAGACAGTGCAACCGTGCCCGTCGAAGATTGTTCCGAGCCAGATCAACCCCAATAATTTTCGCCTTTGGATTGGCAAGAGACATCGGATACGGCGCAAAGGCACCACATCCGGCAAGCAACATTCTACCCTGTCTCTCCGGCAGCAACTCACCATTAAACCTTGCCCACAAGGCAGTCAAATTCATGGCATAAGTATCATAACGCCTTATGGAGGCCAGCAGCGGATAATGGGGATAGGGGTGGCGCTCATAGTGCCCGGTCACTTCACCAAAAGACATACCTGCTCCGCAAGCGTTCTGCCAAAAAAACAGAATGAAAAGTCAAAGAGAAACAAATAATTAGAAAAAATATGACGAGCTGAGCGCCCCTGCCTTCAGACATAAAGGTCATGGGTTTTAATATATTTCAAGACAGAAGCCGGCACGAGATTTTCCACTGAGATATGGCCTTTAATCTTCTGACGAATAGTCGAAGAAGAGATGTCGGCTATCGATATTTGGGGATAACAAAAGAAAAAAATCTTTTTTTGAAAAGATGGATGTGACCAGCCTCCGGCAAGATCATCTGGTTCATACCCCAGCCTTTCTATAAGAGCCTCGACTTCACCAGGGACACAACCACTCCTGCCCAACACAACAAAATGCACTGCCTGCAGCACCTGTTGATGGGATTTCCAGGTACCGATCTCGAGAAACGCGTCCGCGCCAATGATAAAAAAAAAGTCCACCGCAGCAGGCTTCACGACATGGGCATGAAGATGTCGTAAGGTATCAATGGTATAAGAGGGAACAGGCAGGCCGGCTTCAATGGTGGACAGCCGAAAGTCAGGGCTATCGGCAATAGCCAGCTCAACCATATCAGCACGATGATTGAAATCAGCTAGCACCTGTTGATTTTTGTGGGGAGGGATGGCAGCCGGAACAAACCATACCTCCTGCAGATGACATAACTCCCTGGAGATCTCAGCTAACTGAAGATGTCCATTGTGAACAGGATCGAAGGTGCCGCCAAGCAGCCCTATGCGTCCTGAAGGTGAACTCAACTCCGAACCTGGCCCGCACCATAGACGACAAATTTCCTGGTGGTGAGCTCGGATAAGCCCATGGGGCCGTAGGCGTGTAATTTAGTGGTGCTGATCCCGATCTCCGCCCCCAGACCAAGCTGACCGCCATCGTTAAACCTAGTGGAGGCATTCACCATGACCGCCGAGGCATCCACCGATGCGACAAATCGCTGCGCATTACTATAATCTTCGGTAACAATCACCTCGGTGTGCTGGGAGCCATGGGCAGCCATATAGTCCATGGCCTCATCAAGGGAGTCCACTATTTTGACACAGAGAATCAGATCCAGAAACTCGGTTCCCCAGTCAGTCGCTACAGCTGCCTTAATCGTGGGAACAAGGGCAACACTTGCTGGGCAGCCACGCAGTTCCACACCGGCAGCACTCAACTCCCTGGCAATAACCGGAAGATAGTCAGCTGCAATGGCACGATGAATGAGTAACCCTTCGAGGGCATTACAGACACCAGGCCGTTGGGTCTTGGAGTTCAAGATCACAGGCGTAGCCTTGTTGAGATCGGCACTTTGGTCAACAAAAATATGACAGACCCCTTTGTAATGTTTCAGCACTGGAATCCGTGAGGTTTCCGTGACAAAGCGGATCAAGCCTTCCCCACCACGCGGGATGATCAGATCGATGAACTCTTCCTGAGCCAGAAGCTCGGTCACAGCGGCCCGATCCGTTACCGGAATAACCTGGATGGCGGCCGGATCAATGCTGTTTGCAGCCAGAACTCCCTGCAAAACTTCGACTAAGGCCAGATTGGAATGAATGGCCTCTGAACCACCACGGAGGATAATGGCATTGCCGGCCTTCAAGCAAAGTGCTGCCGCATCCACGGTCACATTAGGCCGGGACTCATAAATCATCCCTATTACGCCAAGGGGGATCCTCATCCGGCCCACCATCAGGCCATTCGGTCTTTTAACAAGATTCGAGATCTCCCCCACCGGATCTGGTAAAGCCAGAACCTCGTGCAGCCCGGAAATCATGGCGGCCATCACCTTGTCGGAGAGCTCCAAACGGTCAAGCATGGCGGCGGACAGGCCTTTTTGTCGACCTGCTGCCAGATCCTTCTGATTCTCTGCCTGGATTATAGGACGTTTCTCTTCCAAAGCTGCTGCCATCTGCCCGAGCAGACTGTTCTTGATCTCAGTGGACAGGGAGACCAGGATCCGTGCCGCCTTTTTCGCATTCCGGGCCATCAGCGGAATGTCAATATTTGCCTGCATCAGGGAAGGGTTAGGCGCTGCCAATCCCTGAGTATCATTTTCTTGATTCTGTGACATGTTGACTTTATGCTCCTACAAGAGAACCAGATTATCCCGGTGGATAACCTCATCGCAGTCCTTAAAACCAAGCAAGGACTCAATTTCATCGGAATGATGCCGTTTAATGACATCCAGATTGGTTGAGCTGTAACTCACCAGCCCGGCAGCAAAAGGTTGATTGTGGCTATCAAGACAATGCACAACATCCCCGACCCCAAACTCGCCCCGCACCTCCTGGATTCCGGAAGAAAGGAGGCTTTTACCTCTATTGCGCAGGGCATTGCAGGCCCCATCGTCAAGGACCAGATACCCTTTAGGGCGCAACACATAGGCTATCCAGTGTTTCCGGCGTTGAATCTTGTCCTCGGCAGGAAGAAAAAAGGTTCCAATCATCTCACCACTGAATAATAGCTGCAAAATATCGCCCTGACGACCCGGGCCGATAAAGGAACTTCCCCCGCCTGCGGAAACCATCTTGGCAGCACGAATCTTGGAGAGCATTCCGCCGGTTCCAAGGACGCTTTTGGTGTTGCCGGCCATGGCCTCAATCTCCGGAGTGACCCGGGCCACTGTATACACAGGGCGCGCAGACGGATCGGTCAATGGGTTGCCGGTATAGAGACAATCCACATCGGTGAGACAGATAAACATATCCGCCTCAATGAGATTGGTAATCAGGGCGGCCAGGGTATCGTTATCTCCGAAACGTAGTTCTTCACCGGAGACAGGATCGTTTTCATTAATGATGGGGATGGCGCCAAAGCGAAAAAGCGTGAGGATGGTATTGCGAACGTTGAGATATCGATCACGGTCGGCGAGGCAGGCGTGGGTCAGAAGAAGCTGACCGATAACCTTCCCATGACGGGAGAAGGCCTCGTCATAGGTCTGCATCAGACAAGACTGACCGATGGCGGCCAGTGCCTGTTTTTCTTTGAGATCAACTTTCTGACTGTCGCTGAGGACAATCTTCTTACGCCCGGCTGCTACGGCGCCGGAGGTAACAAGGATGACCTCACGCCCGGTATCCTTAAGGAAGGACAGATCTCGGGAAATGTTTTCCACAACTTTTTGATTAATGCCCGAATCGGTGGTGAGAACAGCACTGCCGACCTTAATAACGATCCGTCTGGCCTTATCAAAAAGGGTCTGACGATAATAGAGGCCATCTTCTCTGCTTATCTCATGATTCATGATCAAATAAACCCAATAAATCTCATAGGTGGATAAAACTCACTCGTTACAAAAAACTTTCACCCTCTGTCGCCGAGAGGTCGTCTTCCTGCTCGAGACGATCAAGTTGACGCAATGCTTCCAACTTTTCCTCAAGAAGGTCTTTGAGCTGTTGAATTCCTTCACCAGTCAGGCCGGAGACGCAAATAACCGGAAAGCCCAGGCTGACAAAATGGGCTGCCATCGCCTGCACCTTTTCAGGCTCCTCAACATCAATTTTATTCAAGACAACAATCCGGATCCTGTCAAGGAGATCTTCCCGATAGGCCCGAAGTTCATTCTCGATCACTTGAAATTCGCCCTGCACATCCTCAACGGAGACATCGATGACATGGAGCAGAATCCGGGTGCGTTCAATATGGCGCAAAAAGGTATGCCCAAGCCCCGCTCCCTCGTGCGCCCCCTCAATAAGTCCTGGGATATCAGCAATAATACACGGTTCGCTGTAACCAAACTGAAGAACGCCAAGTTGCGGCTCCAGGGTGGTAAAGGGATAACTGGCGACCTTGGGATTGGCGGCTGAGAGCCTGGAGAGAAGGGTTGACTTGCCGGCATTGGGCAAACCCACCAGACCGATATCGGCAATCAACTTCAACTCAATCCGCAGCCAGTGCTCTTCCCCCTCTCTCCCTTTTGAGGCAAAACGAGGGGTGCGATTGGAACCGCTGGAAAAGTGGGCATTGCCAAAACCGCCATCTCCTCCTTTGGCCGCGAGAAAGGTCTCGCCATCAACGACCAATTCAGCCAGAACCTCTCCGGTATCAGCGTCTTTGATGATAGAACCAACGGGCACCTTCATATGACAATTATTGCCATTCCGGCCATGCATATCCTTACTCTGCCCGTTCCCACCTCGCTCTGCCTTGAAATGGGAGCGATAACGAAAATCAATCAATGAGTTCAACCGACTCGAAGCCTCAAGGAGAACACTGCCGCCGGCACCACCGTCACCCCCACTGGGCCCACCTTTCGGGACGTACTTTTCACGACGGAAACTGACACAGCCATTGCCGCCATCACCAGCCTTTACGAAAAATTTTGCTTCATCCACAAAGGCCATTGTATTCATCCATCCTTTTTAAAAAACTACATGAACCGTATTTCAAGCGGCAAGCTAACGTATGTTGGGTATGTTGCGGTTGGAGCCAGGCGCCATGCGCAGAATTAGAAAAGAAAAATTTTCTAGATCTATAACGGCACCTTGTATGATCTTTAACTATAATTTGCTGGACGCCGCGTCACCGAAACAGCCGGAAGGGATTGGTTGTTTCGGTGACGCGGCATAAGAGGCCGTAAATAAACCAGGCAAGAAAAAGACCTTGCCTATTTCATAACGGCCTCTAAAAAAAAACTCGACCGTCAATAGCATCATTGAGGTCGAGCTTATACATATTCCAAGGCCGCAGATTTCACATGAGGCCGACAAGGCTAATGAGGAGACAATCAGACTGCGGGATAGACACTGACCCGCTTCTTATTCCGACCGAACTCTTCAAAGGTAACCACACCCTCTATCTTGGCAAACAGGGTGTAATCTCTCCCACAGCCAACGTTGGTGCCTGGATGTATCTTGGTACCACATTGTCGCACCAGAATGCTTCCAGCCGTCACAGTCTGACCGCCGAATCTTTTAACACCTCGCCTCTGCCCTGCGCTATCACGACCGTTCCTAGAACTGCCGCCTGCCTTCTTATGTGCCATGACCTGCTCCCTAAATTCTATTATTCACACAATCTGCTGACATGCTGATCGTGACAATTTATCGTTTTCTTCAGACAGCTAAGCGCTGATTTCCTGAATCTGCAGAGCGGTAAATAACTGTCGATGACCATTCTTTACCTGATAGCCCTGACGTCTTTTTTTCTTAAACACAAGGACTTTTTTTGCCTTCCCCTGCTCGGCTATCTTGGCAACGACCTTGGCATTCTCCAGAACGGGACGACCAATCTGTGCATTATCGCCATCAACAACCATCAAAACATCATTCAGCTCAATAACATCTCCAACATTGCCATTGATTTTCTCAACTCGCAACTGATCCCCACAAGCTACCTGATACTGCTTTCCACCGGTACGTACTATTGCATACATAATCAATTCCTCTTTGGTAAAAACCTGAACACATCACCTTTCATGACTACGAGAAACACCCTAAAAAACACTTTTTCTCAGAGAATGTCAATATTTTTATCACAATTTATTCCTTTAAACATTGAAGAAAATTTCCAAGCACCAGGCTCAGCGAATGGGGACTTTCCCCGAAGCCCGATATAGTGTATTTATTTTTCTATCAATAATATTCTAGGATCAGAACTCCATGCAAGAGACATATTCACCCAAAAATACTGTCGCCCCGGGCTCAATCGGGACAATCGACGTTGAAAGCATAGGTACCGATCTTTGCCTGCACTTTTCGGGAAGTTGGGTTATCGGCAGCACTTTCCCGTCTTTCTTAGAGATTCAACCTCTTTTCCCAGGGACCATCAAATCCATCTCTTTTGACACCACCAACCTGCTGGCATGGGACAGCAGGTTCTTGATTATCTTAAATGATATCAGTGAGTATGCCGTTAAAAATGATACAACCAT
Organism: Desulfobulbaceae bacterium; assembly: GCA_009773475.1. Classification (GTDB taxonomy): domain Bacteria; phylum Desulfobacterota; class Desulfobulbia; order Desulfobulbales; family Desulfocapsaceae; genus UBA2270. The sequence goes on from WSXV01000008.1 coordinate 15,756, forward strand.
GATCGCTGAGGGTTTACCCTCCGGGGTTCAGCGCCTTTTAGTGCTGAGCTCCGCGTCCCCTGAGAAGGCACCCTTCAAGCCTGAAGAAAAAATTCCTTCTTTCTTTGAAACTGTTGGCAACAAAACAACCCACCTGATTGAAGATTGTGGCGAGCTTCTTTCCTTTACCGGTGCAGTCAGTCTGAGCTATCTCCGACTCTTCTCCGGTAAGGCCCAGTTTCTCACTTCGGATTTTCTTTATTTCCTTGAAGAATGCGGCCCATCTGCCCTTCCCATTGTTTCGCTCATCTCGGTGCTGGTGGGTATCATCCTGGCATTTGTAGGGGCTGTCCAACTGCAGCTGTTCGGGGCTGAAATCTATATAGCCAATCTGGTTGGCCTGGGCATGACCCGTGAGATGGGGGCAATGATGGCCGCCATCATCATGGCTGGCAGAACCGGTGCGGCCTTTGCCGCCCAACTCGGCACCATGCAGGTCAATGAAGAGATTGACGCCTTGCAGACCATGGGCATTGACCCCGTGGACTTCCTGGTCCTTCCCCGTCTTTCGGCCTTGCTGATCATGATGCCGCTGCTGGCTCTCTGGGCCGATTTGCTTGGCATTGGCGGTGGATTTCTCATAGCAGCCCTGACCCTTGATATCAGCATGGTCGAATATTACAACCAGACCATCAACGCCGTTGTCCTCAGACATTTTGGTGTCGGCCTGTTCAAGGCAATTATTTTTGGTTACCTGGTCGCCTTTTCCGGCTGCCTCAGAGGAATGCAGTGCGGGCGCAGTGCCTCAGCCGTAGGCACCGCCGCCACATCGGCAGTGGTCACAGCCATAGTCCTGATCGTTGTTTCCGATGCGGTAATGACGGTTCTTTTTAATATTCTCAAAATTTAGGAGCCGTTATACAACAAGCAAAGGCCCTATCTTGCATGTTGTATTTACGGATCCTTATGCCGCTCTCTTGAAACAGCCAATCTTTCCCGGCTGTTTCAAAGGCGGCGACTTGCAAATATCAAGCAAAATAGCAAACAAGAAACCTTATCCCACCTATTGTCTTTGAAATTCTTATGACGCCCACCAACATCCAGCAATGCAGCCACAACCCCTGATAACAGTCAGCAATCTGACCATGGCCTACGGCTCGTTTATCCTCCAGCGGGACCTGAACTTCACCATCCGTCAGGGGGACATCTTCATCATCATGGGTGATTCGGGATGCGGCAAGTCCACCCTGCTCAGACACATGATTGGCCTGAAAGAACCAGCAGCAGGTTCAATCCATTTCCATGACACCAATTTCTGGAACGCCTCGGAAGGCCAGCGCAACCAGATCATGCGCCAATGCGGCATCCTCTATCAAAGCAGCGCCCTGTTCAGCTCCATGACCCTGGCCGAAAATGTTGCCCTGCCCCTGCGCCAGAATTCAGACTTGGCACCGAATGAAATTGCCGAACTGGTTTCTCTTAAACTGCGCCTTGTCGGCCTGGCCGGATTTGACCAGTTTTACCCCTCCGAGATCAGCGGCGGCATGAAAAAACGGGCCGCACTGGCCAGGGCCATCGCCCTAGACCCGGAGATTCTTTTTTTTGACGAGCCCTCCGCCGGCCTTGACCCCATCAGTGCCAGCCTGCTCGACAATCTGATCCTCGAATTACGGGACAGCTTGAACGCCACCATTATCATTGTCACCCACGAGCTGGCCTCTATTTTTGCCATCGGCAATAATTCAATTTTTCTCGACTCTGATTCCCGAACCATGATCGCTTCCGGGCCACCACAAACCTTGCTGCAAACCACAAAAATTCATAAAGTAAAACAATTTCTGACCCGAGGCGGGACCTTACAAAACCCCTTCCCCATCTCGCAAAAACCGGACAAGGAAACTCCATCCCATGAGTAATAAAGCAAATTCCACCCGTATTGGCGTTTTTGTCGTCTTATCTATTTTCCTGCTGATAGCCGGCATTGTTCTCTTCGGCGGCGGCAAATTCTTCAGCAACAAAAATATCGCCATTGTCTACTTCGATGGATCCCTGCAAGGCTTGAATGTCGGCGCCCCTGTTGCCTATCAAGGGCTCACCATAGGCGAGATCAAGGAGATCCAACTCGATATCGATACAGATACCTATCAGATTACGATACCGGTGCTGATCAGCCTTATCCCTGACAAGGTGATTAAAGTGGAGGGGAAAAATAAAAAAGACCAACACCAGGATATCAACACCTTTCTCAAAACCATGTGTGATCGTGGGCTGAGGGCCACCCTCAAAACCCAAAGCCTGCTCACCGGCAAGCTGTACATTGATCTCGCTATTCACGAAAACAGTAAGGCTATCTACCATGGTAAAGACGACAAATACCTGGAAATACCAACCGTGCCTTCCGAACTGCAACAGATAACCCAGGCCGTGCAATCCCTGAATTTCATGGAACTGGCGGCAAAATTCTCCAACACCATGGACGCCCTAGAGAAAATGAGCACCACCATGGAACAGGCCCTGGGCTCCGAGGAGTCCCGAAAAAACCTCACAACCCTCTTTGCCAGCATTGAACATTTCCATTCAATTCTCGCCACCCTGGACAAAGGTCTGTTGCCCTTAATTGCCAAACTCGACACCTCTTTAAACAAGGCGGAACAGCTTTCAGACAGCACTAATCAGATGATCCGTCACATCGATGGGCAGATTGATCCATTTTTCGTGACGATGAACAACACTGTGCGCGACACAGGCCTGACCATGAGGGCCGCCGAGACCCTGATGACTGACCTGAGACAATCAACGGGAGCTGATTCTCCGCTTTATTACCAACTGACCGAAAGTATCAATGAGCTGGGAAAAGCAGCAAGTGCGATGCGCGCCTTCACCGACTACCTTGATCGCAATCCCCAAAGTCTTCTCTTTGGAACAGATCAACAGGGAGAATCATCCAAATGAATCTATTTTCAACCACCGTTTCAGCGAGAGCCCTTCTTCTACTCCTGGTCATCGGCCTCATCGGCCCCCTGACCGGCTGCTTTCAAGCACCACCGGCAAGTCAATACACCCTGACCACTGAGCTTCCGCTCCCGCCGCCGTCAAACCAGGATGCCCCCTTGACGATTCTGGTCGGACCGGTAAAGCTGGCGAGTTATCTTGACCAGCCACGGATCGTTAAAAGGTTCGGGGCCAACCGGATCGAAACAGTCGCTTCCCGACAATGGGCAGGAAACCTCAGAGAGATGATCAGCAATAAACTGGTGGCAGAGCTGGGCACCCTCTGTCACCCTTCTCCGGTCTTTCCCTTTCCCGCCGCAACCATCCCGCATCAGGGGAAGAGGGTCACCGTCGACATCCTCCGATTTGAAGGAACCGATGACCAGCATGTCGCCATTGAGGCCCGCTGGACTCTTTTGAACATGGAAAACAAGTCCATTCTCAAAACCCAGGTCTCTCTCTTTCAGATTCCCTGCGCCGATCCCAGTTACGAGACACTCGCCACCACCTTGAGCTTGGGCCTGACCCGACTTATCCAGGAAATTTCTCAATCAATAATTCAAGGCGACAACAAATGAATCCCCCTAATAAAGACTTTACCAGACGCTGCTTTGTGAATGCCCCCTGGCTAAGGCTGAAGACCGACCTCCTGGATCTTTACCTGGAACATGGCATTCAGCCGGAAATCGGCCTGGAAGGGACCTGTCTCTACGATGAAGATCCGGAAGAGTTTCGACGTGTGGCTGACATTTTGCAAAAACATAACCTTGCCTGCACACTGCATGCGCCATTTTTTGATCTGGCGCCAGGTGCCCTCGATCCCTTTATCCTTGCGGCCAGTCGAGAAAAATTGCGCCGCGCCTTCGATCTTCTTGCAATCTTCCAACCCCGCTCCATTGTCTGTCATCTCCAGTTTGAGACAAACAAGCAGGGCTATAAACTTCAGGAGTGGAGCGCCATCGCCCTTGCCACCTGGCAGCAGCTTCTGCACACTGCCAGCCGGCACAAGATCCCGATCATGCTGGAAAACACCTACGAAAAGTCTCCTGAGACCCACCAGACGATCCTCTCCCAGCTCAACTCACCCTACGCCGGATTCTGTCTGGACGTGGGCCATCTCATGGCCTTTGCCCACTCTCCCTGGCAGGACTGGCTGCCAACCTTGTCACCCTGGCTGGGCCAGCTTCATCTCCATGACAATAATGGTGAAAGCGACCAGCATCTGGCGCCGGGGCGTGGTCAATTTGACTTCCCAGGCCTTTTCGCATTTCTGCGGACAAATGATCTGCACCCGATAATCACGTTTGAGCCCCATAGCCAAGAGGATCTATGGCAGACATTCGCCTATCTTGATGAAACCGGGCTACTCACCGATATCTGAAAGACAGCTCACCTTTGAAAGCCCCAACATCCAGCTATCGCTTGCAGCGATACTGCTCCTATTGCCGGTCGGGTCTCAGGTGTCCTTCCCATAACAACGAAGTAATTTTTTCATGTCAAAAAATCTTTTTGAGTGAAGTCTTCGGCCGTTCTGAATGAGCAATGCCGGGTCTCCATGACATCTAGCTTTCATCCAACGGAAGCGCCTAGCTTCTCAAATGAATGACAACCATACCACAAGTTCACCAGCCAATTTCCACGCCGCCTGATTGATCGCAGCTGCAGCACCAGGAGCGTCATTTGACGCAGCGGCCACTCTGACTACCAGTTCCTTGTCGGCCACAACCATCCGCCTCTTGCTGTCAATGAGATGAAACCGCACCCTGACCACCCCTTCGGAAGAATTACTCTCCCCAAAAATATGCCCACATTCCAGCAGAATACTCTCCAGAATCAGATCTGTTCCCGCCTCTGAGCTCATCGGCAGTACGGCCCTATAAAGACCGCTCTTTCCAAGGGACGTCTCCAGCACCGTCTGCATGGCGCTGACCGGCGCCTCACGCCAGCGACTATAGGCATAACTCTGCAGGGAATGTCTATGATCAGAATAAAGGATGTCCGTCGTATGCAAGGGAGCCGCGCCTCGAACAGGGGCTACCTGGAGGACAAGTGTCCTTCTTTTGTCTGCCGGCACCCCTTCGCTCTCATTCCATTGCGGTTCGAGGCTGTAAACAGCCATGGACGGAGCATCATGCAGAGCACAGCCTCCAAAGAATATGCCCAGAACAACCAGGATCAGAGACTGCCCATATCTACCTTGCATCATAGCCCTCTTCCCCCGGCCCTGGCCGCACCTGCGATCGTTTGAAGATCAAGTCACCGGGACTGGCCTCAATGGAGCGGGTGGTTCTTTGCAGATCGCCCGCCAGGATCTCCAGTTCAGACAACAGCTGATGCAAAGAGATCAGATTCTGGCGAATCATCCCAGCCATCTCCCGATTAGGATCAGCATAATCATGTTCCAGCGCTCCAGCCATCTTCTCGATCCCTACAGCTGCCGACTCGACTCTGGTAAAGGCCCGGGTTATTTCCATTTCCATCAGAATGCCATGGTCAGCAAGACCCTTGAATGCCGGGACCTGCGTTCGCACATCTTTGGTCAAGGCCTTCAATTCTACCAGAGTCTCGCTGATATTCTCCAGATTCTGCTCGCTGAGCAGCTGCTCCATCCGATCTAAGCCCCGGGTCAGTTTCCCGGTGAGAATGGTCAATGATTCATCCAACCGGGCATAAGTGGAAGGTGTGGCAGGAATCACCGGAATCCTGTCGACTCCGATCAACCGGGCTGCGTCTTTATTGCCTCCGGTCAATTCTACAAAAGCAAGGCCGGTCATGCCAAAGGATCTGAGGGTAGCCCGGGTATCCACCTTGACCTGGGTATCGCGTTTGAGTTTCAACAAAAGCTCCACCTCTTCGGAATTCTCTGGATTCAAGCGGATCTTCTCGACAATGCCGACATCCACCCCCCGATACTTGACCGAGGCCTCAGGGCTTAAGCCGGAAACCGACTCCACCATGTGCACATAATAATAATCGTGCTCCTGCTGGTACCCGTATTTGCCCAGCCAATAGACAAAGCCAATCAGCCCGGACAGCAGCACGATCACAAAAATGCCGACGATGGTATAATTAATTCTGCTTTCCATTTTTCACCGCTGTGAATATGAATTGATCATTCAAATGACCAATGCGGCATAAGGGGCCGACAAGAAATGGTTAAAAAAGACACATTATTTCTTAACGTCCCCTAAGCTCCGTATCAACCCGCGCGCCCCGCCAAAAAAACCTCTGACAACAGGATGCGGGTTGTCTCTGACCTCAGCAAGCGTCCCTTCGGCAATCACCCTCCTGTCTCCCAGCACCGCAAACCGATCAACCACCGTCCAGATGGAATCAAGGTCATGGGTGACCATCACCACGGTCAAGCCGAGAAGATCGCGCAGCTTCAAAATCAGCTGATCAAAGGCCTCGGCGCCCACCGGGTCAAGACCTGATGTCGGTTCATCGAGAAAAAGCAGTTTCGGGTCCATGGCCAGCGCCCGAGCCAACGATACCCGCTTCACCATGCCGCCGCTCAACTCCGCCGGGTACAACGCCGCAGCATGGGCGGGCAGACCGACCATGCTGATCTTCATGGCCACGATATCAGCAATCAGGCCCGGAGAAAGATCCGTATATTCCTTGAGGGTTACCCCGATATTCTCAGCCACGGTGAGAGACGAATACAGGGCCCCGGCCTGAAAAAGCACTCCCCACTGCCGGCGCAGCGCAGCAGCGGCAGACCGGCTGATCGTGGTCAGGCCGTGGCCCAGAACCTCAATCTCCCCTGCCTGCAGAGGCAGCAGCATCACCATCTCCTTCATCAAGGTTGATTTCCCCGATCCACTGCCACCAAGCAGACCGTAAATTTCGGACTGTCCCACACTCAGACTGATGCCGTCATGGATCAGGTTCGACCCAAATCTGGTCACCACATCGGTCACAGTGATCACCGGGGCGCTCAAATGCCAAGCTCCGTAAAGAGGACCGAAAAAAGGGCATCACAGGCAATCACCAGAAAGATGGCGTTTACGACACTGATGGTGGTGTAGCGCCCTATGCTTTCCGTGCTTTTTGAGACCTGAAAGCCGCGAAAACAGGAAACGGCCGCTATCAGCCAGGCAAAAAACGGCCCCTTGAACAGCCCGATCCACACATGTTTAATGTCGAGTGCCACCTGTAAGCGGCGTAAAAATTCGCCATAGGAGAGATGGAGATGAATATTGGAGATCAGCATCCCGGCCAGAATTCCCACCATATCGGCAAAGAAGATAAGTAGCGGCATAACGATCATCAGGGCTATGATCCTGGGCTGGACCAAAAAATGGAGGGGTTCAAACCCCATGGTGCGCATGGCGTCTATCTCCTCGGTGATCTTCATCACTCCGATCTGGGCAGTGTAAGAGGAACCGGTACGACCGGCCACGACAATGGCGGTAATCAGAGGCGCAAGCTCTCGGGTCACCGAGATGCTGATCATATCGACGATGAAGATATGGGCGCCAAACTTCTCCAGCTGCACCGCCCCTTGGTAGGTAATCACCACCCCGATGAGAAAACTGGTCAGGGCAACGATGGGCAGGGCCCGCACCCCGGCCTCCTCAATGTTTTTTATAATGGCGCCATAACGAATGGACAGGGGATGGCGCAGAGCAAGGAGAAAGATGACGAAATTCTCCCCCAGAAATGCAAGAAAGGCACACAGATCCAGGACACACGAGGCAGAGCGCTTCCCCAGGGTATAAAGCAGGCGCTGGAGACGGGAAACACGGGAAAGGACGGCAGGGGAAGGACCGGCTACATACTGACGAAGTAGCCGGTACATCCGGTCATGGTCACTGCTCGCCCCGATGACCTCCATGGGGCAATGCTTGCTCTGGAGCATGTCATAGTAGCGGATAAAGAGCATCATCCCGGCCGAGTCAACCTGTCCCACTTCAGAGACATCCCAGGTCACAGGCGTTCCGGCGGTCTTCACGGCAAACTGCTCCAGCCTTCTGTCCACATCGCGCAAGCCCTCAATCACCCAGTCACCGCGACTTGTGATCGTCACTCCGGAAGGGCTGACAGCAAATTCTATGGAACCCTGGCGGGATGAAGGTATGCCCATCCGTATTTGTCCAGTACCTTTGAAGATAAAAAACGGAATACAACAAGGAAGAGTGATTTCGAGGAAATCATCTCGTTCAAGTATATTGGTTTGCCCTGTGTACGTCAAGGAACGCTCTGAAACTTCGACGAAAACAGGTGCTGGCTATCAGTTTTTTCGTTGTTCAAAGCCTATTCCGGTACTATTGTCTGAGGTGACAAACCTAACTTACTGAAAATACGGAAAAGGAACTTTCCCCATGAAAAAGTTTGACCTCATCGCCAGACACTGGCACCATCTGCCCAATAGCGAAGTACTGGAACTACTGGAAGGAAACCGGGAGCAGGGCCTTGACCGCTTTGAGGTCGAGCACCGGCTGGCGTCCTTTGGCCCCAATGCCATTACCGCCCAGAAGGGACAGGGGGCGCTGATCCGATTTCTGCTCCAGTTCCATCAGCCCCTGATCTATATCCTGATCGCCTCGGGCCTGGTTACTGCTTTCCTGGGAGAATGGGTGGATTCGGGCGTCATCTTCGGGGTTGTGCTGGTCAACGCCATTGTCGGCTATATCCAGGAGGCCAAGGCGGTCAATGCCCTGGCGGCCCTGGCCCGGACCATGACCACCGAGGCCACGGTCCTGCGGCAGGGGGAAAAGAGGCGGATACCAGCCACGGAACTGGTGCCGGGCGACATTGTTTTCCTGCAGAGCGGCGACAAGGTCCCTGCCGATATGCGCCTGTTTCAGGTACGCGACCTGCAGATTGCCGAGGCCGCCCTCACCGGCGAATCAGCCCCGGTTGCCAAGCACCATGGACGGACTCAGTCGGGGACGGCCTTGCATTCCGTCCCCCAAATAACCAAAGACACAGTCCTTGCCGACCGATGGAATATGGCCTACGCCTCAACCCTGGTCACCTACGGGCAGGGCACCGGCATTGTCACCGCCACCGGCGATGAAACCGAGGTAGGACGCATCTCGCAACTCATCTCCACGGCCGAGGCCCTGGCCACCCCGCTCACCCGCAAGATCAGCGAGTTCAGCAACGTCCTGCTCTACGTGATCCTGGGTCTTGCCGCTCTCACCATTCTGGTGGGACTCCTGCGCGGTCAGCCCTTCCTTGAGATATTCATGGCGGCGGTGGCCCTGGCCGTCGGCGCCATTCCTGAAGGCCTGCCGGCGGCGGTCACCATAACCCTTGCCATCGGCGTCTCACGCATGGCCAAAAAACGGGCCATTATCCGTAAGCTGCCGGCCGTGGAAACCCTGGGCAGCACCACGGTGATCTGCACCGACAAGACCGGCACCCTGACTGAGAACCAGATGACCGTTCAGGAAATCCTGGCTGGCGGTATTTCATATAAAGTAACCGGCACCGGCTACAACCCTCTCACTGGGGCCATCGAAGCTATTGGAAACGCGGCTTCCCCCGTTACCTCCCCCGCCCTGCAGCAATGCCTGCGAGCCGGACTTCTCTGCAATGACAGCCAACTGGTGGAGAAGGAGGGTATCTGGCAGGTGCACGGTGACCCCACCGAAGGGGCGCTTTTAACCTCGGCTCGCAAAGGCGGACTGGGAGAGGAAACCACCGCGGCCAGCCCCCGCATCGACACGATCCCGTTTGAATCAGAACATCAGTATATGGCCACCCTCCATGACGACATGCCGGGCACCCCCCGGCTGATTTACCTCAAAGGGGCCGTGGAGGTCCTTCTGGCCAGATGTGAAAGTCAGACAGATGCTCAGGGGAATCTGACCCCTCTTCATATCACTGATATCCAGAATGCCGTACAGTCTATGGCCGCCAGAGGTCTGCGGGTACTGGCCATGGCCCGCAGAGAGATCGCCCCGGACATAAAACATATCTCCCATGGCGACCTGAATGCCGGCCTCATCTTTCTCGGCCTGCAAGGGATGATCGATCCACCGCGGCCGGAGGCGATTGCTGCAGTCAAAATCTGCCAGGCCGCCGGTATCCGGGTCAAAATGATCACCGGCGATCACCCGACAACCGCCGCAGCCATCGCCGCACAGGTCGGGCTCTCCAACTTGGATGCAGATCGGACGATGACGGTACTCACCGGCTCCGAACTGGAAAAATTGTCGGACAACGAATTCATCGACAAGGCTGCAAGCACCACGGTCTTCGCCCGGGCGACCCCTGAGCAGAAACTGCGTCTGGTGGAGGCCCTTCAGGCGAAAGGACAGGTGGTGGCCATGACCGGAGACGGGGTGAATGACGCCCCGGCCCTGAAACGAGCCGATATCGGCGTGGCCATGGGCATCACCGGCACCGAGGTGGCCAAAGAGGCGGCGGACATGGTGCTGACCGATGACAACTTCAGCTCCATTGAGGCCGCCGTCGAAGAGGGTCGGGGCGTGTTCGACAATCTGATCAAATTCATTGTCTGGACCTTGCCCACCAATCTTGGCGAGGGCCTGGTTATCCTCACCGCCATTTTCTTAGGGGTCACCCTGCCCATCCTGCCGGTGCAGATCCTCTGGATCAACATGACCACCGCCGGATTCTTAGGGCTGGCTCTCGCCTTTGAGCCCAAGGAGCCCGGGATTATGCTTCGTCCGCCCCGCGCACCGAACACCCCCATCCTCACCCCCAGCGTCATCTTTCGCATCACCCTGGTGAGCCTTCTGATGCTTATCGCCGCCTTCGGGCTCTTCACCTGGGAGATGGCCAATGGCGCCACGATTGCCGAGGCACGGACAGCCGCAGTCAACGCCTTTGTCATGGTCGAGCTGTTCTACCTGTTCAACTGCCGCTCTTTGGTGAAGACCATCTTTCAGCTCGGCTTTTTTTCCAATCTTTGGGTCCTGGGCGGCGCCACCACCATGTTCCTGATCCAGGTTGCCTACACCTATCTGCCGATCATGAACCGACTCTTTCAGAGCGCACCGATCAGCCTGGCCGTCTGGGGCCGGACCATCGCTGCCGGCCTGGTTGTCTTTGTGATTGTTGAGATTGAAAAGTGGTGCTGGACGAAAGGTGGGAGAATGAAGAAGTAAGAAGAAGGGTTGGATAACGGAGAGTGTTGTTCAACTGTACTGCTAGTTTTCATAGGCCGTAGCCAGCACATTGTTTGCGTACAAGGAATGGGAAGTTTTTACGAAAGATCCGAGATACCATCTTCGAATGTTTTTTATCGGAAATCCATTTTGCTGAATTTTATGGGTTTGCTTCCCGTCTCCACAGAAGTAGGGCGGCTATCGGCTAAGCCGAAAACCTTACACAATTCCGGCCTGCCGCCTTGGCCTCGTAAAGCAATTTGTCCGACCGGTTTAACAGGGTATCAACGATATCCCCATCACGGATGGTGGTCACCCCGAAACTGATGGTAATCGTTCCGACCTCTCCAAAATCCAGTGAGCGGATGTTCTCCCGGATACTCTCCACCAGCGGTACGGCGCTCTCAAGGGAGGTGCTGGACAGAAGCAGGACAAACTCTTCTCCTCCCCAACGGGCAAAGACGTCAGAACTGCGGATCCGGGCCTGAATGGCAGCAACAACCTCTTTTAAAACCTGATCACCGGCCTGATGACCAAAGACGTCATTGACCCTCTTGAAATGATCCACATCTCCCATCACCAAAGCGAACGGCACTCCGTATCGCTTTGAACGCTGGACCTCGGTTTCCAGCACCTCGAGAAAATACCGGCGATTAAAGGCCTTGGTCAGGGGATCGGTATTGCAGAGTTCGTGCATCTGTTCTTCCAGCTGTTTGCGCTCAGAAATGTCCCGGAAGATTGTCACCGCACTGACCCCCCGGTCCTTCTCCAGCAGAGGCTCGCTGGCGACCTCCGCCACAAAGGAAGTCCCATCCTGACGGTAAAAAGCCTCTTCTCCCTTGAAACGGGTATTGCTGCGAAAGACATTGCACAGGGGACAGTGCAGCAAAGAGCTTGTGCCATCTTTATGTTGATGAAAACAGTCATGGGCAACCTGGCCTAGCAATGCACTGCGGGAATATCCAAGGAGCCTGGCCGCGCTTTCATTAACAAAAGTAATTACCCCCTGCTCATTCATGACATAGAGGCCATCACTTATGGTATTGGCAATCAATTGAAAATCGCCCTGCTTCGCACTCATGGCAAGATTGTTCCGCAAAAAAAGCAACAGCACTATGCAGACCAGCACAACCAGGCCGGTAAAAGCCAGGAGATGCAGACGGAAATTGTGAAGGATCTCATCTAGTTCCGGGGCAGCCGACAAGGCCAGTACAAGCGCAGCGGGAAGTCCTTCAACGTCGGCAATGGGCAGCAATGTCAACTGATAAAAACCATTCTGAGTGCCTATGGCAAGGGACAGCGGTTGTCTCTCCGCCAGGGCCCGGATAAAGGCCGGCAATTGCGGAAGCCCTGCGTACACCTGACGGGCCAGGGGAGAGGGATCCGGCGATGAATCAGCAAGATCATGATGCATATCTTCCACCAGCCAGTCCTTGCTGAAAAGCGACGGGGTGTACATTTTTTTCTGCTCATCAAAGAGCTTAGGGAGCAGAAGGGTGGCGTCGTAGCTGATCAAAAATTCAGCCCCCTCTCCCGCTTTCTCCATCATCCTCCGGAACGTTTCAAAGGGCTGACTGATCTCCACCGTCCCCAGCGCCTCTCCCTCGTAAACAATGGGAAAAACACTTCGATAGCCAGCCAGTACCCGGCCGGTTTCGAAGCCTTGCACAACCTTTTGCTCACGATTGGCCATGACCACCGAAGGACGACGGGCAACCACGGAATCCCCCGAGAGATGGGGGGCATGAAAGCGAAGAAAGGAACGATTATCCGGGGTATAGAACTGAAACTGCCGCACCCCCCGCTCTCGCAATTGCTCATACACCGGCGAAAGATACCGGTACAGTCTGGTCCGCTGAACCGCCTGCTCCGCCTCACTCCCTTCCCTGGCCAGGCGGAGTATCTCCAACACCTTGGGTTGCATGACAAAACTATCAAAATAGCCCTGCATCCCGATTTCCTGGGTATTGACCACACAGTTATAAATCCTGCTCACGGCACTGGTCTGATTGGCAAGATGCATCTTCTCCATGGCAGTACGCTCATGGCTAAAATACAGAAAGCCGCACAACCAGAAAAGACATGCGATAATACTGCTCATCAGGAGGCGGATTGTCATTTTCTTAGAGACGTTCATATTTAAGGCCTTCATTCATGGAGCGGAGAAAGTGGCAGAAATCCGTGTCGGACACCGATGAAAATCCATCCCTGCCTGTTCTCCATTTGGCTCTTTCGGCAGGCGTTTCTGCATCAGGATACTGCTGATCCGCTCAATCTGGGCCGGTTCCATGGTGATGGTGTTGCCGGCAATCATGAATCCGGGAAACGGCGGAGAAAAAATTCTGATCTTTTTCCCGATCTTTTTTTCAAGACTGGCAACAAGGGGTAGTATAAGGCAAAAGAATAATGGCAACCGGCTAAAACGTGTATTCATTCGCTTCCTTTGTCGTATATTATGGACACCATAGTCTTTTCAATATACGATATATCCTAAAAAAATGTCAAATAATATCAAATGTTCCCGCAGAAAATATACCCGCTAATGTGTCGTTGTCAAAGGATAGCGAGCTTCTACATGCCACAGGGAGAGCGGCCAAGAAATGGCGCAGCCGGCTGCTGCGAAAGATTTTGTTTTTTGAGCAAGGAAAGATGAGCGGAGAGCCGGCAGAAGAGATCCATGTTACTGCCCCCCACGTTCTTTCTCGGAATGATCCGGGGACTTGTTTTACAATCCCTAGATCCCGCCCATCCCGAAGAGATGAATCATCTTCGTCAGACCGCAGGCGAGGTCTTTCTCCTCTTCCGGCGAAGCATCAGGAGTATTTCATGACTTTACCCTCGATCAAACTGCCAACGCTTCGGGTCATGGGGCTGATTACAGCCGCTTTTCTACTGCTGGCGGCCTTCTTCTATGCCGCCGCCCGTTCCGGGCCGCTCGCCCCCATTGCCGTCACCGTGGCAAAGGTTACCCGTCAACCCATCACTCCGGCCCTGTTCGGCATCGGCACGGTGGAGGCCCGCTTGAGCCACAGCATCGGACCAACAGTGGCGGGCCGGGTACTGCAGGTCCTGGTCGATGTCGGCGAGATGGTCAAGGCCGGACAGGCCATAGCCGAGATCGAGCCCATTGATCTCGATGATCGCATCGCAGCCCAGGATTCCGCCCTGAAACGGGCTGAGGCCCTGGCCCTTGCGGCTGAGGCCCAGAGTCGCGAGACATCATCCCGCGCCGCTTTCACCGCCACCCAGGCCCGGCGATACACCCAACTTTTTCAGTCCCATTCGGTAAGCGCGGAGTCAGCCGACGGGAAACATCAGGAAGCCCAGGCGGCTGAGGCCGCACTTGCCGCCGCCCGCGCCAATCTTGATGCCACGCGTCAGGACCTGGCCCGAATCAAGGCAGAACGGGCAGGCCTGATAGAACAGCGGAACAACCTGCGCCTGACCGCCCCCGTGGACGGTCTTGTGGTCTCCCGTGAGGCCGAGACGGGAGACACCGTTGTCGCCGGGCAGGCCATCATTACGATGATTGACCCGGCCAGCCTCTGGCTTCATGTCCGCTTTGACCAGTCACGAAGTTCCGGGCTGCTGAAGGGATTGCCGGCCACGATCGTCCTGCGTTCCCATGCCCGCCAAGCCCTGAAAGGCCGAGTGCTGCGGGTGGAACCACTGGCCGATGCGGTTACCGAAGAGACCCTGGTCAAAGTTGTCTTTGACCCCATTCCTCAGCCCTTGCCCCCCCTGGGTGAGCAGGCCGAGGTCACCCTGCTCTTGCCGGAACTCCCGGCCCTGCCGACAATTCCCAATGCAGCCCTGAAACGCTCCAGTGGCAAGGATCAGAAAAACGGGGTGTGGGTGCTCAAGGACAACCACCCCACTTTCGTGCCGGTACAGGCGGGAACAGCCGACCTTGAAGGAAATGTCCAGATTATCGATGGCCTTGAGGAAGATGAGCAGATAATCGTCTATAGCAGGCAGGAACTTCGCGATGGCTGCCGGATCAGGATTGTCAAGCGTCTGGCAGAGGATGCTCCATGATCAGCCTGGCCGGTCGGGATATCCTCAGATCGTGGAATAAATTCGTTTTTACTGGGATCGGTCTTGGCCTGCTCATCGGTGTCACCCTGAGCATGGCCGGGGTCTATCGCGGCATGGTGGATGATGCACAGGCGCTTTTACTCAACAGCGGCGCTGATCTCTGGGTGGTCCAGAAGGATACGCTGGGGCCCTACGCCGAATCATCCAGCATCTACGATGATGTCTATCGCGATCTCCTTGCCATGCCGGGAGTTGGACAAGCCGCCAATGTTACCTATCTGACCATGCAGGTACGGCGCGGGCAGGAAGACGTGCGGGCCATGGTGGTCGGCATCCTTCCCGATGGCCCGGGGGAGCCGAAATACCTGCTGGCCGGCCGACAGATCACCCGCAGCCACTATGAAGCAGTGGCGGATATTGCCAGCGGATTCAAGATTGGCGATCGCATCCACATCCGGCGCAACGATTTTACGGTGGTGGGCTTAACCCGGCGCATGGTCTCCTCCGGCGGCGACCCCATGGTTTTTATCCCCCTCAAGGACGCACAGGAGGCACAATTTCTTAAGGATAACGACGCCATTATCAACCAGCGGCAGCGAACCGCCGCCAATCCCAGCCTGAACCGTCCCGGAGTTCCCGGCCTGCTCGATGCCGTCCTTGCGTCCCAGGACCACAACCCCTTCGTGAATGCTGTCCTGGTGCAAATGAAACCTGGGTTTGTCGCCGATGAAGTGGCTGAGCCCATCCGCCGCTGGCAGCACCTTCAGGTGTACACCCGCGCCCAGATGGAAGAGATTCTGGTGGCCAAGCTGATTGCCACCTCGGCCCGCCAGATCGGCATGTTTCTAGTTATTCTGGCCCTGGTCAGCGCCGCCATTGTCGCCTTCATCATCTACACCCTGACCCTTGGAAAGATCCGCGAAATCGCTGTGCTCAAGCTCATCGGCACCCGCAACCGCACCATTGCCGCGATGATCATGCAGCAGGCCATCGCCCTTGGTCTGATTGGCTTTGTGGTCGGCAAGATCGTGGCTACCTGCCTGGTACCAATCTTCCCCAAGTATGTCCTGCTTATCCCACAGGACTCGATCCGCGGTTTCATTGCCGTCATTGTGATCTGCATCCTCGCCAGCCTGCTGGCTATCCACGCCGCCCTCAAGGTGGATCCGGCCGAGGCCATCGGGGCTTAGGATGAAACGGAACGATGACAAAATCAATATTGAGCAGAAAACGAAAATGAGCCGGAAAGGAATCCGCATCGAGGCTCTGTCCAAACGCTACGGGACTGGCGAGACCGCAGTGGACGCCCTGAAAGATGTCAACATGGAGGTGGCGGCCGGGGAGGTTGTCGGCCTCATCGGCCCTTCTGGATCAGGAAAAAGTACCCTGTTGAAATCTTTGGGCGCAGTCATTGAGCCCAGCACCGGACGGATGACCATCGGCGACAAGATTATTTACGACAATGGTTGGAAAATCAAAGATATTCGAGCCCTGCGTCGGGACAGCATCGGCTTTGTCTTTCAAGCCCCATATCTGATTCCGTTTCTTGACGTGACCGATAATGTGGCGCTGCTCCCGATGCTGGCCGGCCACTCCAATGCCGATTCACGGCGGCAGGCATTGGCCATACTCGAGGCGCTGGATGTGGGACATCGCGCCAAGGCCATGCCCTCACAACTTTCCGGGGGCGAACAGCAACGGGTCGCCATTGCCCGGGCATTGATTAACCATCCGCCCGTGGTTCTCGCCGACGAGCCCACTGCGCCGCTGGACAGCGAGCGGGCCCTGGCCGTCATGCGCATCCTGGCCCAGATGGCCCGACAGTATGAAACCGCCATCATCGTCGTCACCCATGATGAAAAGATCATCCCCACCTTCAAGCGACTCTATCACATCCGCGATGGCGCAACCTATGAAGAGGTTGGTGAAGGGAACGGTCTCTAAACCTTGTGCCAATCCAAAAAATCTGCCATTATAGCCATCCAAACAACCACCCCATTCTTCTCCAAAAACTAAAAAACCATGACAACACCTCCTCCCTTCAATATCGTCCTTGTTGAGCCGGACATTCCACCCAATACCGGCTCCATCGCTCGTCTGTGCGGAGCCACCGATACCATTCTCCATCTGGTCAGACCCCTGGGATTTTCCACCGACGACAAGCACCTGAAGCGGGCCGGCCTGGACTACTGGCGATTTGTCGACATCAAATACTGGGACAGCCTGGACCAGTTTCTCGCAGCCCAGGCCGAGACCCGCCTCTTTTTCTTCACCACCAAGGTGACCAGGTCATACACCGAAGCCAGCTTTGTCCCGGGAGACTTTCTGGTCTTTGGCCGGGAGACCAAAGGCTTGCCGGAAGAGATCCTCTCCCTCTACCATGACCGCTGTTATACCCTGCCCATGACAAACCCCAATATCCGCAGCCTGAACCTGGCCATGACGGCGGGCATTGTGCTGTATGAGGCCTTGAGGCAAAGAGACGATGTGAAAAAATAACGGACAGGTTGGGACGTTTTTTCTGTGGTTTTTGGCTCCTTCCATTCTCCTCCTTCCCTATTTTTCTATTTCTTGTTTTCCGATAACGATGTATCTTGTCGTGTTTTTCATAAATGCTGCTCAACTTCCGACGTATTCAAAATACTTTCCCACTCTATTATAAGGAGATAAAAAATGCCTCAACGCATCTTTAATTTTAGTCCCGGTCCGGGAACCCTTCCCTATGAGGTCCTTGAACAGGCCGCAAAAGATATAGTCAACTTCCAGGACACCGGCATGGGGCTGATCGAGCTGAGCCATCGCTCCAAAGAGTTCATGGCCGTCACCGACAACGCTGAGCAATTACTGCGCGAGCTCATGGAGATTCCTGATAACTACAAGGTCCTATTTCTGCAGGGCGGTGCCTCCAGTCAATTCTTCATGATTCCCATGAACCTGCTGGGACCCGGCAAAAAAGCCAGCTACCTGAACACCGGGGTCTGGGCCAAAAAGGCGATCAAGGAGGCCAAGCTGTTCGGCGAGATCAATGTTGCCTACTCCAGCGAAGATGTGAAGTTCAACCGGGTCCCGGCCGAGACTGAATATACGGTGCCGGAAGACTCCGAATACCTCTATCTGGTGTCCAACAACACCATTTACGGCACCCAGTTCGCAAGCTTCCCGAACACCGACAAGATGCTGGTCTGCGACATGTCCTCCGACATCCTGTCCCGCAAGTTTGATGTCAGCAAGTTCGGTCTGATCTTTGCCGGAGCCCAGAAAAACATGGGCCCCGCCGGAGTGACCGTGGTCATCATCCGGGAGGATCTGCTCGACCGCACCCCGGCGAACACCCCCACCATGCTTTCTTACAAGACCCATGCCGACAACGGCTCCATGTTCAATACCCCACCCTGTTTCTCCATCTATGTGGTGGGCGAGGTGTTGAAATGGCTGAAGAAAAACGGCGGGGTTGCAGCCATGGAGAAGACCAACAAGGAAAAAGCGGCTCTGCTCTACGAGGCCATTGACGCCACCCCTTACTATCGCGGCCATGCCGAGCCATCCTCCCGCTCCCTGATGAATGTTCCATTCAACCTGCCGACCCCGGAGCTTGAAGTCAAATTCATCGCCGAGGCCACCAAGGCCGGACTGAACGGGCTGAAAGGACACCGCTCCATTGGCGGCTGCCGGGCCTCGATCTACAACGCCTTTCCTCGCGAAGGTGTGGTCAAGCTGGTGGAATTCATGCAGGAGTTTGCAAAGAACAACCCGGCCTGATTCAACGCGTGAACTACGACGGCAATATAATCCGACCGCCCAGCGAGGCTGATTCCATCATCCTCCAGGTGACGGTCGGATGTTCGCATAATCGCTGCACCTTCTGCGGCGCCTATAAAGACAAGCGGTTCCGGATCCGCACAGACGAAGAGATTGCCGAAAATATCGCCTTTGCCGCCCGTTACTGCATCCGTCAGCACAAGGTGTTTCTGGCGGATGGCGACGCCCTGATCCTCTCCCATAAACAACTGGTTCCCCTTTTCTCCCGTATCCGTAAAGAACTTCCCCAGGTCCGGCGCATCTCGCTGTATGGAAATGCCAAGGCGATTCGCTCCAAAAGCCTGGAAGAGCTGCGGGAATTAAAATCCTTGGGTCTGGACCGGATCTATATGGGGCTGGAAAGCGGCGATGATACAATCCTTCGCCAGATTCACAAAGGCGAAACCGCCGACTCGATGATCAGCGCGGGGCGCAAAGTGGCGGAGGCCGGTATCTTCCTGTCGGTGACAGTGCTGCTCGGTTTGGGTGGTCTGGTGTTGAGCCGCCAGCATGCAGTCGCCACCGGACGGGTCTTAACTGAAATGGCCCCGCGCCAGATTGCCGCCCTAACGCTGATGCCCATGAGCGGAACGCCCTTGGGCGATGCGGTGAAAAACGGCTCCTTTCAACTCCCCGATGCGGTCGCCATGTTGAAAGAACTGCGAGAGATGCTTACCTCTATCAACTGCGACAAGGTTCAATTCATGGCCAATCATGCCTCCAACTATCTGCCGATTAGCGGCAGACTAGGGCGGGACAAGGACGCCATTCTGGCAACCATTGACCGGGCCCTGAGTGGCGGAATCGCCCTGACCCCGGAGGCATACCGCGCCCTCTAAGCCTTAACCCAAAAATTAAAATGACCGACAAAACCGACCTGCGCAATCTGACCCAGGATGAAATCATTCGCTACGTGGAATCCCTTGGTCAGCCTGGATTCCGTGGCCGTCAGATCATGTCCTGGCTGTACCGTCCCGGGATCACCCAATTTTCCGAGATGACAGATCTGGCCAAGGAATTCCGCCATATCCTCAGTGAACACGCCCGCATCTCGCGTTTTACCGATCCCGTTCTGGAGCGTTCCGGTGATGGCTGCATCAAGTTCGGCTTCACCCTCGATGACGACAGAATCATCGAATCCGTCCTGATTCCGGAGCCGGACCGCAATACCCTCTGCGTTTCCTCCCAGGTCGGATGCGCCATGGGCTGTTCATTCTGTCTCACCGCCACCATGGGATTTATCCGCAACCTGATCCCCTCCGAGATCGTCGGCCAGGTCTGCGCGGCGGATGAATTCCTGCGTTCCCAACCGGAAGACGAGCGCATCGGCCCGGAACGGGTCACCAACGTGGTGGTCATGGGCATGGGGGAGCCGCTGAACAATCTCGACAATCTTCTCAAGGCCCTCTCGATCCTCACCGAACAGCGGGGCCTGGATCTCACCAATCGGCGGATCACCGTTTCCACCTGCGGCATCGTCCCCAAAATGCGGCCACTGGGTGAAAACACCGACGCCAATCTGGCCATCTCCCTGCACGCCACCAATGACGCCACCCGCAGTCGGCTTATGCCCATTAATGACCGTTATCCCCTCGAGATGCTTCTGGCCGCTTGCCGCGACTTTCCCATGCCGAAACGAAAACGGATCATGTTTGAATATATCCTGTTCAAGGGCATCAACGACTCAGATGCTGAGGCCCGGGAGTTGGCGAAGAAATTAAGGGACATCCCCTGCAAGATCAATCTCATCCCCTATAACGAATCGCCCGGCCTGCCCTATGAGAGCACGCCCATGCCCCGGATACTTGCCTTCCAGAAGATCCTTATGGATGCTAATTACTCGGTCTTCATCCGCAGCAGCCGGGGCTCGGATATCTCAGCGGCCTGCGGCCAGCTGGCAAACAAGGACGTAATTACTTAGCGGCTCCCATCGTGAGTCTGCCCCAACGCCATCCCCAACAAGGAGCAGAACATGCCTGAATTAAAAGAGACCAGCGGATTTCAGTATCTCAAAGGCACCCGTTTTGACCGACGCACCATCCAGGACCGGCAACGCCCGCTTATTGCCGAGGTCGCTACCTTCAAGCACTACCCGCAAGCCCGGAAAGTCCCCCTGCCGAGAACCTGGCAGCTCACAGAGGAACACCTAAGTCCCCTTATCCAGAATCGCCGCTCTCTGCGAAAATATGCCCAGGAGCCCATCAGCCTGGAACACCTTGCCTTCCTGCTCTGGGCCTCGCAGGGCGTAACCGGCCAGGCCGGACGATATCTTTTTCGCAGCACGCCCTCGGCAGGCGCCCTCTACCCGGTGGAAACCTATCTCAATGCGCACTCCGTTACCGGACTTCCCCCCGGTCTCTATCATTTTGACGTGGAGCATTTTGCCTTGGACAGATTGACGGACCAGGATCAGGCTGAGGCCGTGGCCCATGGCTGCCTGGATCAGGGTTTTATGGCCCAGGCGCCGGTGGTATTTTTGTGGACGGGAGTCTTCAGACGGGCCATGCACAAATATGGCGACCGGGGCGTCCGCTACATCCTCCTTGACGCCGGTCATATCTGTCAGAATGTAATGATCGCCGCCGAGGCCGTGGGCTGTGGCGGTTGCGCCGTTGCCGCCCTGTATGACAGTGAGATCAACCAGCTGCTGCAGATTGACGAAGAGGAAGAATCCATCCTCTATGCCGCCTCGGTGGGCAAAAAACTCCTCCCCTAGGGCTGCGGCTGATCCTGTGCCACAAGCGCCCCTCGTTCGGCGTTGTTCTCCGCACCCTATCTGATGAGGTATCCAGAGAACAAAGGACACTCTTCCTTGGCGAAACAGTCCAGCAGGAGGGGCGTCAATAAAAAACAAAAGTGCTCCACCCCGGGAGTCTCACCAGCTGCGTTCACCCAAAATTTCAACTCATAGGCTACTGCCATTTTAAATGACAGTAACCACTATTGACAGGGAAACTTAGTGATCATCGTACTGGAAACAAAAGATATTTCTAATACGAAGGTTCAACAGCCCCATAAACTTTAAAAAATTGACACTACCCAAAAAAACGGTTTAGATAGCAGTAAATCTGCCTTTTATGGTCTTGTTAAAAATATATTATTTAAGCGCTTCAATAGTGTTACATCCTTTTTTTGGAGAGTCGTTTTGAAAAACAGATTGCCTCACATTTGAGCAATACCCTGGCACACGCCAGCCGTCCCGGTTTGGGATGGACCATATTGCGACTCTCCTGCCTCCCATGAACGGTCTCAGGCGCTAACCAGGTAGTTCCTTCCTTGTTCGCTGACGTTGTTTGCGGTTGCTTGTAGAGAGCCGCGGCAGATCCAGATATATTTTTCTGGTATAACGTACAGCAAAGGAGGAGACATGTACGACGCTTCTATTTCCAATTCTTCCGCTTTAAAAGCGGTTGGTGCGGTTCTTGTGGTGGGTGGTGGGGTGGCCGGGGTCCAGGCTGCTCTCGATCTCACCGAACTCGGCCTCAAGGTTTATCTTGTCGAAAAATCCGGGGCCATCGGCGGGGTTATGGCCCGGCTGGACAAGACCTTTCCCACCAATGACTGTTCACTCTGTATCCTTGCCCCCAAGCTGGTTGAGGCGGGCCGCGATCCCAATATCGAGATCCTGACCAAGTCGGAACTGCTCTCCTTAGACGGCACCCCCGGCAACTTTACCGCCAGGATCAGGAAGGAGCCTCGCTATATCGACGAGGAGGTGTGCACTGGCTGCGGCCAGTGTACCCTTTATTGCCTCAAGCAGATCGGCGATGATTACAATGAAAATCTCGGGATCTCCAACGCCGCCCACATCGATTACGCCCAGGCCGTTCCCACCAGCTATTATATCGACGCCAAGGCCTGTCTCATGCTCAATTACCAGACCTGCGGCCTCTGCGCCGTAGCCTGTCAGGCCAATGCCATCCGTTTCAACCAGAAGGAAGAGATTCTTGAGCTGGCGGTCGGCTCCGTCATCCTGGCGCCGGGTCTGGGCCGGATCAGCAAGGAGGTGCTGGGCCGCTATGGCTGGGGCAAGTTCGCCGATGTGCTCAGCGCCTTCGAGCATGAACGGTTGATGTGTGCCTCCGGCCCTACCAACGGCGCGATTCTCCGCCCCTCAGACCACAAGCACCCAAGAAAAATCGCCTTTCTCCAGTGCATCGGCTCCCGTGACCAGACCTGCAGAAACAACTACTGTTCCTCGGTCTGCTGCATGTACGCCATCAAGCAGGCAAGCCTGGCCCGTGAGCATGACCCCAACGCGGAGATCACCCTCTTTTACATGGATATCCGCACCCACGGCAAGGGCTTTGACGCCGCCCGTGAGCGGGCCACCGCCGAAAACAACTTCCGGGTGATCTATGCCCGGCCGCCCAAGGTGGAGGATGTCTTTGACGGCGGCCTGCTGCTTACCTGGGCCACCGAGGACGGGAAGCATTACTACGAGAAGTTCGATATGGTCGTCCTCTCCCAGGGGATTGAGTCACCGGATGATGCCGAGCAACTTGGCCAGGCCGCCGGCATCGATCTGAACAGCTACCTCTTTGCCCGGACGGATACATACGCGCCCCTTGCCACCAGCCGCCCCGGCGTCTATGTGATCGGCGCTTTCCAGGGGCCAAAAGATATTCCGGATTCAGTCACCCAGGCCGGAGGCGCGGCCGCCCTCTGTTCCGGCCAGCTGGTTGCTGCTCGCGGCACGGAGATGACCAAGGCGGTCTTTCCCGAAGAGCGTGACATCTCTAAGGAAGAACCCCGCATAGGCGTCTTTGTCTGCCACTGCGGCATCAATATCGCCGGTGTCGTCGATGTGCGGGCGGTGCGCGATTACGCCCGGGATCTGCCCGGCGTAGTCTATTCCACCGACAACCTCTATTCCTGTTCCCAGGATACCCAGCAGCATCTGGTCAACATCATCCGCGAACACCGGCTCAACCGGGTTGTCGTCTCCGCCTGCACCCCGCGCACCCATGAACCACTCTTTCAGGCCACCCTGCGGGATGCGGGTCTCAACCGCGCCCTCTTTGAGATGGCCAATATCCGCGATCAATGTTCCTGGGTCCACATGCACGAGCCCGAGGCGGCCACCGCCAAGGCCAAGGATCTGGTGCGCATGGCCGTGGCCAAGGCGGCCCATCTCACCGCCCTTCCGGAACAACGATTGCCGGTCACCCCCGCAGCAATAGTCATCGGCGGAGGACTGGCTGGCATGACCGCAGCGCTGACCATTGTCGAGCAGGGATTCCCGACGACCCTGATTGAGCAGGGAGATACACTCGGCGGATCGGCCCTGTTGCTGACCGCCGACCGTTTTGGCCGCGATCCGCGTACAGTTATGGCCGATCTGGCCCACAGGGTAAAAACCCATCCGTTGATCAGTGTACGCACCAAGGCCACAGTGGCCAGTGTCTCCGGCTATGTGGGCAACTTCACCACCACAGTCGCCGAAAAATCAGGTACTGAGGTGATCAACCACGGGGTTATGGTAATCGCCACCGGCGGCAGGCCATATGCGCCTAAACAGTATCTATACGGCGACTCCGACCGGGTCATGACCCAGTTGGAACTGGAAGCCCGGCTGGCGTCCGGCCGCCCGCTTTCCGCCAAAATGAAACAGGTGGTGATGATCCAGTGCGTGGGCTCACGGGGCGCGGATCTGGCCTATTGCAGCCGGGTCTGCTGCGGTCAGGCCTTAAAGAACGTCCTGCGCCTCAAAGCACTCCACCCGGAGCTGACCATCTTCGTCTATTACCGCGACATGCGGGCCTACGGCTTCCTGGAGGACGACTACCTGAGGGCCCGGGAACTGGGCGTGATCTTCATCCGCTATGCCCCGGAGAATCCACCTAAGGTCAGCCATGGTCGCAGCAAATCAAGCCCGCTGAAGGTGGTCGGCTACGATCCGCTGCTGGGCGAAGAGGTGGCGATGGAGACCGATCTGCTGGTGCTCTCCGTGGGCATTGTCCCGGAAGATCCGTCGCTTTTGTCCCGGATGCTCAAGGTGCCGGTGACCGCCGACAAGTTTTATCTGGAGGCCCATGTCAAACTGCGGCCGGTGGATATGGCGGTGGACGGAATCTTCGTCTGCGGCCTGGCCCATGCCCCAAAATCCATGGACGAGACCATAGCCCAGGCCCAGGCCGCGGCCGGTCGGGCCTGTCAGCCCCTGGACCAGGGCTCGATTTCACCCGAGCCCATCGTCTCCCATGTCGACGCCGAATTGTGCATCGGCTGTGGGGCCTGCGAGACCTTCTGCCCGTATAAGGCCATCACCATCGACAAAGAAGTCAAACCCCGCAAGGCCCGAACCCTGACCGCCTCCTGCAAGGGCTGCGGCGTCTGCGCCGCCCGCTGTCCGACCATGGCCATCGACATGGGCCGCTTCACCCTGGAAGGCATAAGAGCCCAGATCGCTGCCTTTGGCACCGAAACAGGTGTTTAGGATGAAGGCCGAAGAGTGAAGATTAAAGAACGAAAGACTGGCCCCCCGTACTGGTGTGCGGCACGGGCTTCAAACCCGTGATACCTCCGTCTGATACGCGGATGAGATGTGGGTTCGATTCCCACTCCATCTCCATTGATTATAATAAGTAATAATGAATTCTCGAACCGAGAATATTTCCGTATGGGAGCATAACATGTCAGATTATCAACCAAAAGTTCTTGGATTCCTCTGCAACTGGTGCTGCTATACCGCAGCTGATTCGGCAGGAGTGGGCCGCTATCAATATCCCCCAAACCTGCGGGTCATCCGCATGATGTGCAGCGGCAGGCTCGATCCCTCCTTCCCCTTGGAAGGGCTGGCCAAAGGGGCTGACGCCATCTTTGTCGGCGGTTGTCATCCCGGTGAATGCCACTATCAGGATGGCAACTATCATGCCCTGGTCACCGCCGCCCTGGTGCACGAAACCTTGGAAAGACTGGGAATAAATCCTCTGCGCTTTCTCATCGACTGGGCTTCGGCCGCCGAAGGCCCGAATTTTGTCAAGATCATCACCCAATTCACAGAACAGGCCGCAATCCTGGGGCCTCTGGGCACAAGTGAAGGCATCGACCCAACATTGTTGCGCGAAAAACTAACTCTGGCGGCGGTAACGGCCAAAGACCGCAAACTTCGGATTGGCCTGATCAACGCTTCCAAAGAGATGATGAAGGGCGCAGATTTCTCGCGCTCAACCATTGCCGGACTGGTCCATGATAAGTGCAACAAAGTTTTGACTGAATTGATAGGGATATCTGTTTTATGAGCAAAAACACAGAATTTGGCAATTGACTAAAAATAACAACGGGAAGAGTTGGATGACGTATTCTTTCTGAAAAAACTGATGGATACAAATCCATCACAACAAAAAAAGGAGAACACCATGCTTCAAGTAACGGAATCAGCAGTTGAAAACCTTAAAGAATATCTTAAAAAAAACAACATCAACTCGCCCATCCGTGTGGTCATGCAGAGCAGTTGTTCCGGGACAAACCTGGGTCTGTTGCTGGACGACAAAAAAGACTCTGACAAGGTGTTTGAAGAAGGCGGGGTGACCGTTCTGGTTGATGACGCTATATTTGCCACCACCGGCTCCATTATTGTCGATTATAACAAGCCTTCCAGCTGCGGATGCAGTGGTGAAAATGGCAACGGAGGATTCTCCATCAGTTCGGAGAAAAAACTGAGCCGCGTTGGATCCTGCTCAACCGGCTCCTGCGGTTGCTGAGAACCACTGTACTAAGCCAAGGCTCTTGCCTAGATCCTGTAATCATTCACCACAGCGGGACGGAGGGGAACCGGTTTCCGGCAACCTCGTCCCGTCACGTCCAATAGCAAGTACAGAGAAAGATTCGACCCCATTATTTTGCCAGTGAAGCCATCGGTGCTTGTACATGAGTCCTTTTCGGCTACCGTGCTGTTTTACCCATTCCTGGTTTTCTTAAGTGGCGACCATCTGTGGGCATCGGGATCACCCCGGGGCTTTCCGTCGTCCGCCTATCTCTCCTGCGCACACCTCAATCTCACAGTTCAAGACGGGCAAAGGTGATGGCAATGGGATCTTTAGAAGTCTTGCGAAGCTCCGGCGGGGGATTGCTGATAACCTGGTATTGTAGGGGTGAGCCGTGCGAGCGGCTCTATTTCCTTTGTCAGCGTTACGATAATATCGTCATTGCTATTTACCCATGATACAAAAACTTGTTTAGATGTGGCAAATTCATAGGAAATCGATCGAATTAACATGCAAAAGACCGGAATATTTGCACATCCCGGTCTTTTGCAGAGGTTTTAGAGACGAACACTAAAACCTGAACTGAAATTTTG
The DNA here is from genome assembly GCA_009773475.1 of Desulfobulbaceae bacterium. Taxonomy (GTDB): domain Bacteria; phylum Desulfobacterota; class Desulfobulbia; order Desulfobulbales; family Desulfocapsaceae; genus UBA2270. The sequence continues at coordinate 42,951 of WSXV01000008.1, forward strand.
AACAATTATGGCAAGGATCAACAACGTCCTTTCTTTGAATGCTTTTCTTCACCATACACTACCAAGGTGCCATCTTCCTCCATCTCTTTCAGCCATTTCGGATGCTGTTTCTTGACCCAGGCCTTTGTCACCCATCCGGTGAACATTGCAGGCGCTGAACCGGGTGCACCGATGGTGACCAGATAAAGATGGACAAAAAAGAAGGCAAAAATGATCACGAAGCCCAAGGCATGCAGGACATACATCATCCGGACCAGTGACACCGCGAAACTAAACGGAAACCAGATTATCAGTCCGCTTGCCACCATGATGGCGCCAAACAGGGCCACCACCAGAAAGAACATCTTCTGGCCGGGATTGTACTTGCCAACCTCCGGCATATTCTCTACATGCCAGAGATAACCGCCACCAGCAATGATCCATTGCCAGTCCTCAGGGAAAGAGAACAAACCAGCCTCTTTCCACCACATACCGATGGTAAAGACCAGACTTATTGCGAAAAAGATCCCACCAAAATTATGGATCATCTTCAGATTTCCCATCCCCCCAACCATTGTACCGAGACCATTCAGGGAGTGATACATCATTCCCATACCGGTAAAGCACAACAGAAGACAGGATAATGCAACACACCAGTGCACGACGCGTTCAAACGGCCCAGTGGCCTTAATCATTCCTTTTTTCATGATTTGTTCCCTCCTTCACAGGTGGTTTCGTCGTCCGGGGTTTTGGGACCGTGTGTTATGTAGTGGAGGAAGCAGCCTGCCACAACAGCACCGGCAGCCAGAAGTCCAGCTGGTTTGAGGACATCTTTCCAGATAATAATTTCAAGAGGTACCTTGGGATCCACTGGAAGATGTTCGTAGACGTTAACTTTCTCTGGGAGAATATAGATAACATGGGTGCCATCGACAAACTTGTCGCCATAGACATTAGCATCACCACCAAGTTGTTCCGCCCTTGCGTATGCCTTTTTGATCATGGCATCCTTTGCTCCAATCTGCAGGGCTCCGGTGGGACAGGACTGAACGCAGGCAGGTGGTTGATTGACCTGCAGGCGAGTGTAGCAGAGATCGCACTTCGCGATCTTATTGGTTTCAGCGTTATACTTGGGTACACTGAAGGGACAGGCGGTAATGCATGCCTTACAGCCAATGCACTTGTCGGCATGCATACTGACAGAGCCAAACTCTGTGTGGTACAAAGCGCCGGTGGGGCAGACCTTGATACAGGCCGCATCGGTGCAGTGCATACAGCCGTCTTTGCGGAAAAGCCAATCGACTTTACCGTTTTTCTTTTCGTGCTCCTGAAAACGGATCAGGGTCCAGGTATTCCACTGAAGATCCGGTGGATTCTGGTAGCTACCGAAGTTTTTGGTACGTTTGGCCGGCAGTTCGTTCCATTGTTTGCAAGCCACCTGACAGCCACGACAGGCAGTACAGCGGGACAGATCGATTAATTTTACGAGTTCCTTTTTCATATTCTCTCTCCCCCTTAAAGCTTACTGACGTTAACCATGCATGCCTTATACTCGGGACAGAAAGTATTGGCATCACCCACGGAAATTGTCAGATGATTGACCGAATCGTCAGTAGTAGCACCGTCTGGAAGAAGCCAGCCATAGTTGCACGGCATGCCCACCAGATGGACGACCTTGCCATCAACTTCAAATGGCTTGAGGCGCTTGGTGACCATGGCTACACATGTAACTTCTCCTCGAACAGAAAACACCTTGACTCGCTCCGCATTCTTAATTTTCAAGCTTGCTGCCAGTTTATCGCTTATCTCGATATAGGCCTCGGGCATCATCTCAAGCAGCCAAGGCTGCCAGCGGGTAAAACCGGAACACCAGTGCTCTGTGCAAGAGTAAGTTGTGCAGACATAGGGGAATTTTGGATCGGCATTGGCTACTTTATCGATATCGCTTTTGAAAATCTCGATCGCTGGATTAATCAATTGGTCAGAGATCGGATTTTTCGCCAGCGGACCTTCCAGAGGTTCATAGTGCTCCGGGAATGGGCCTTCAGCCATGCCCGAGCCAAACATGGCGCCGACACCATCCGATTTCATAATAAATGGGAATTTACCTTTTTCCTTATCAGCCAGGGGTGGCCAAGGCCCATCGACAACGTCGCCTCCCACCCATTTGTCCCCCGTCCATTCAACGAGTTTCATCTTCGGGTTATAGGGCTTGCCGTTGAGATCACATGATGCCCGGTTATAGATAATGCGTCGGTTAAGTGGCCAGGCGAAGGACCATTCGGGAAAAATGCCGAGACCGGTCGGATCTTCTTTGCCACGCTTTGCCATCTTGTTCATCCCCTTCTGGTCGAAGCTGCCGGCCATAACCCAGTTGCCGCTGGAGGTTGAGCCGTCGGCCATCAGCTTGGCAAAAGTCGGGACGGTTTCTCCCTTCTTGTTTTCTTCCTTGGCGCCGGTCACAGGATCGGTGATGGTCAGATTCTGCGTATAATGGCCATTGATCTGTTTAGCTACTTTAAGTGCATCAAACTTACCGGATGCATCTCGATAATCCCACTTGAGATTAAGAATTTGTTCAGGAAAGGCGCCGCCTTCCTTCTTGTAGAGTTCGCGAAGGGCATCCATAATTCTCATCGTAATATCGCCGTCGGAGAGGGCGTCACCAGGTGGACTGGCGGCTTGGTAGCGCCACTGAACCCAGCGCCCGCTGTTGCTCTGACTGCCTTCTTTTTCCATGCTGGCCGCAGCCGGCAACATGAAGACCTCGGTATCAACCGATTTTGGATTCATACCAGGCCCTTTCCAGAACGAGGCCGTCTCATTATTAAAAATATTGACGTTGACCATCCACTTGAGTTTTTCCAAACCCTTGCGAACTTTATTGGTATGCGGCGAGCTCACTGCCACGTTAGAGCCATAGGCAAAAAAGCCCTTAATCTTGCCTGCATACATCTTATCGATAAGGTGCAGCATTGAGTAATGCTTGCCGTCGTCCATTTTAGGCAACCAGGAGTAACCGAATTCATTCTCGGCTGTGGCCTTGTCTCCCCACATTGCCTTGAGAAAGCTGACAGTGTATTTGGGATAGTTTTGGTACCAGTTTGCCGACTGGGGATCAGTAGACGTGGAGGTATATTTTTTGATATACTTGTCCAAAGTATCCACAGGTCCTGAGGGCATCTTCAGATAACCTGGCAGAATATTGTAAAGGATGGCATGGTCCGTCGACCCTTGGACATTCGGTTCACCACGCATGGCGGCGATACCTCCGCCACAAACACCTATGTTGCCGAGGAGCAACTGGATAATTGACATTGTCCTGATGTTTTGAGTACCAACCGTGTGCTGGGTCCAGCCAAGGGCATAACATTCCGCACCGGCCTTGTCTTTAGCTCCAGTGGCGCCGTACTCGTTGTAAACCAGGAGCAGATCTTCTTTAGAAACGCCGGTGATTGATGAAACTTTATCCAAGGTGTAACGCTCATAATGCTTTTTCAGCATCTGATAGACGCAACGAGGATTCTGCAGAGTATAGTCACGGAGAGGAATGCCAGCTTCGTCCTTCTCTATTGTCCAGGTTTCCTTGTTATATTTCCGTTTTTCTGCATCATACCCAGAAAATAGGCCATCCTTAAAATCAAAGCCCGGGCTGAGTATTTGCGAGGCGTTGGTGTAATACTTGACATATTCTTCCTGAATCAGGTTGTTATCGATAATGTGCTTGATCATACCCCCGAGGAAAGCAATGTCGGTTCCGGAGCGCAATGGTACATGAATATCGCAACGAGCTGAGGTACGAGTATAACGGGGATCTACATGAATGATCTTGGCGCCCCGGTCCTTCGCGCGGAGAATCCACTTGAAGGCGATGGGGTGATTTTCGGCACAGTTGCTGCCCATGATCAGGATGCAATTACTATTCTTCAGGTCGGTAAAATTGTTTGTCATCGAGCCGCGACCGAATGACTCGGCAAGTGCCGCCACGGAGGGACTATGACATACCCTGGCCTGGTGATCGAGATACACCAGCCCCATAGACCTGGCCGATAGCGTCAACGTCCAACACTCCTCGCTGTTGATATTGGAAGAGCCATAATGACCAATACTCTCAACCCGATTGACTAATTCACCCTTGTCGTTGTGGGTAATAAAATCTGCATCGCGGGTATCTTTAATCAAACGAGCAATTCTTTTAAAGGTCCACTCCCAGTCTTTTTCTTCCCATTTGTCGCTCTTTGGGGCCCTGTAAAGAACCTTACGTAGACGGTGTTCATTAGCTTCGGTAATCCCGAACAAGCCGGCGCCTTTAGCACACAGTGATCCTTCGTTGATAGGATGATCTGGATCTCCTTCAATGTTGAAGATCTTGCCGGTCATCTTGTCGGTGCTGCAAATCAGACTGCAGCCCACAGAACAGTAACAGCAGATCGTCGTCGACTGTTTGGCCATACGGATTAGGTCCGTCTTGTTGATCTCTGCGGCATGCGCCTTCAGAGCGGTAAGGTCCAGTCCAAGCGAGGACAGGGCAACACCTGAGCCTATCGCACCAGACATGGACAGGAATCTTCTCCTGCTGATTTTCATACGGTCTCCTTTTTCTGTTATGTGGTTGGTTTGTGGAGAAACAGCTGGAGAACATTGCAACTGGGCAATCACACCGTAGCTGTTTTCCACTCTTGACAAATGGTTGGCATAGAATACGAAACTTCAGACTGGAGAGCCCAAAATCTCGTGACCATAAATTACCTGAAATATCGTCATCCCCCTGTCGGGGGCACATTGAATACCCATGACAGGAGAGATATCTCTCTGAAATGCCCCTGCTGATATAGAAAATCTCTATTTATCATATAGGCCAAGATCGATAATATATGGATGCTTTAAATACCTTTAATTGCCAAGACAACACTTTCCCTATAAACGACTTATATTAACTAATACAAACACACATCATCATCATTTGAATTCATTATGTGCTTAATTTAACTAGATTCTTGTAAGCAAATTCCCTGCATACATATAGGTAAAATCACTATAATGAATAGTGTTTTTACCTATATGTAAAATCCCGGACCGATTCTGACTTCTCCCGTGAGCTTCAATAGGACCCCCATCTTCCGATGGGGCAATAAATATGATTCACTGTGTCTAATCGTTTCCAAAGAAGCAGAGATGAAGCTTACTGAACTGACAGAGAAGTTGGACAAGGAACAAGATAGAAGAGAAGTGGCTCCAAGAATTTGAATAAGCCGTTATCTGCCCCCGTCCTCAATAAATTCCAGAGAATGTCCTATCTTTTCCTGTAACGAATGCTTCCCCTTCCATTTCAAATGGCGGAAAAGAGGTCGCTGAAGGCGGGCAACTAATTTAATTTGTTTTCCGATTTTTTTGGGCATATAATAAAAATAAAATCATTCACTCTGGTTTCATTTCTGAATTTACAAAGTTGAAGATCTGCCGCAAACAGCGGTTTAACGAGGCAACTGCTTGCACCGAGCAAGGCCGTTTGTCCTTATTATTCATCTTTATCAGGAGGATATGATCATGTTTGATTTATTGCCATTCAAGCGTCGCAGTGAAGTTCCAAACGTCTTTTCGGAGATGGATGATATGGTCAAGAAAATGTGGTTTGACTTCCCTTTCCACAACCTCGGCGAAGACGTTAATCTAGCATGGACCCCCCGTCTCGATGTCAGCGAAACAGACACGACCCTGGAGGTCGTTGCCGATCTCCCCGGAATGGACAAAAAAGACATCAATGTCTCTCTGGATGGGGATCTGTTGACTATCAAGGGCGAAAAGAAAGAGGTCAAAGAGAAAAAGGACAAACACTATCACTCCATCGAACGGCGCAGCGGATCCTTTTATCGGGCGGTGAGACTACCGGCAGAGGTGGAAAACGACAAAATTGAGGCAGCTTTTAAAGACGGGGTGCTCACCCTGACGCTTCCGAAATCAAAAGAAGCTGCCAAAAAAGTGGCCCAGATAGAAATAAAATAAAGGTTCATATGACTCTCAATGAAACCGGGGTCTGAGGACATCATTCGATGAACTCAGACCCCGACTGATTTTCAGCTCCCAAGAACAGCAAGGCCTCATGCAACGGTTCAAACTTCCTTTCAGGTCATGCGAATGCGCTCACAGTCTGGACAGATCCAGGTCGGCCCGTTACTGATCCCCCACAGATTTTCTTTAAAACAGTCCTCGCAGATCATAAACCCGCAGGGGCAGCTCAGGCAGTAGGGTTTCTTGGCCTTGCAGCAATGACACTGGTATTCGCCAAGCTTTCTTCGCCGATACCCGGCGCCTTCGGGCTTATTCTCACTTTTTTCGGTCATCGCTTCAACTCCTCTTCCAACCATTGTTGATACCCTTCACTGAGATGGGTAATGACTGTGGCAATAATCTCCGGAACCTCATACGGGTGCGAGTCACGGATAACCTGCTCCAGCTCCTTGTACCGTAACTCATCGCTCTTCATCGTCAGGAGGTATTCATCGGTGCAGACGATTTTTCCCTGCCACCAGTAAGAGCTGCTGATAGGCCCGGAAATCTGGGCACAGGCGATGAGCCGTTTCTGCAGAAGAAGCGTACTCAGCTTTTCAGCATCCGCGGGACTCTCCAGGGTAGTGGTAATCAGCAGTGGCACATCCATACGACACCCTCCTTTCGCATTACTTTAATCGTCTTCATTGTTTGACCACTTTCTTTTTTCCGGATATTAGAATACCTTAGGGGCTGTTCACGAACAAATCAGGCCATTGCTCGCCGGCAACTCAGGCGCAATACATCATCACTTGCAACCATAAAAGAGACCAAGAAAAAATGCTCCTGGCAATTGATATCGGCAACTCTCACACCGTCCTCGGATTGTTCCACCACGACCAGCTTATCGGGCAATGGCGATTCCACTCAGACCGGGATCGCACCGAGGATGAGCTGGCCATTCAATGCCATGGACTCTTTTCCCTGATCGGCACGGACATCCGCGAGATTTCCCAGTGCATTCTGGTCAGCGTGGTGCCAACTCTGGAAAAAATATGGGCTTCCTGGTGCCGGAAGCACCTTTCAGCCCAGTTGGCACAACCGCTTCAAGTGGTGACAGCGGAGTGGATAAGGCAGCACCTGGCCATCCACACCGAGTATCCCGAAGAGGTCGGGGCCGACCGGCTGGTCAACAGTATTGCCGCCTGGCAGAAATATCAATGCAAGCTGGTGATTATTGACTTTGGCACCGCCATCACCTTCGATTGCGTGACGGCTGGCGGGGAGTTTATTGGTGGCCTGATCCTGCCGGGGATCAACATTTCGCTTACGGCCCTCTCGACCCATACCGCCAAATTACCGCCCATTGACCTGAGTGTCGGGCCGGACAAGGTCATTGGCACCAATACCATCCAGGCCATGAAAAGCGGCGTTCTCCATGGCTATGGGGCCCTGGTGGATGGGCTGATTCAGCGAATTCTGGCGGAGATGCCGGAGTCTCACGAAACATGCAAGGTGATTGCCACCGGCGGCATGGCCCACCTTATCGTCCCCTACAGCCAGGCCATCTCCGAGGTTGACCCCACCCTCACCCTTTCCGGCCTCCATTTTCTTTCCACCCATTGCCGGAGCACTGACCCGGACGAGAGCGGTGCCGCTGATGCCCGCAATAACCCAGGAGCAAATAATGGTTAAATCAGCAATTCCACCAGAAATTCCTGCCCCGCTCAAGCCCGGCGCGGTCATCGGGATCATCGCTCCAGCAGGCCAGGTCCGCGACCTGGAGGGATTTCAGGCCGGGGTCCAGATCCTTGCAGAGATGGGATTTGAGGCCAGATTCCCTCGTGAACTCTGGGCCGGGCAGGGGTATCTGGCCGACAGCGATGTCAACCGCGCAGAAGAGCTGAACCGAATGTGGGCCGACCCGCAAATCTCAGCCCTTCTTTGCCTGCGCGGCGGCTACGGCTGCCTGCGCATGGCCGGCAGGATTGATCTGACCCAGGTCCGCAATCAGCCCAAATTCCTCATTGGTTTCTCCGACATCACGGTCCTGCACACCCACCTCTTTCAACAGGCAGGGCTTGTTTCCCTGCACGGGCCCACCCTTTCTACCCTTGCCACCAGTGACAAAGATTCCCTGGAACGATTCCATCAGTGCCTGACCGGCAAGTGGCGAGCTCCCCTGCAAATAAAGGGGGTGGAAATTTTACGGGGAGGAGATGAAATCAAAGGCCGTCTCATCGGCGGTAACCTGAGCACCCTGCTCTCCCTGCTGGCCACCCCCTTTGAGCCGGATTTTACCGGGCAGATCCTTTTTCTTGAGGATGTGGGCGAACCACTCTACCGCATTGACCGCATGCTGACCCAGCTCTGGCTGGCGGGCAGACTGCAGAAGCCTGCCGGGATAATCCTTGGTGATTTCTCCCTGACCAGGGGGATGGAGACCAACGAAAAAGTCAGCCATCACGAAGCGATATGGGACCGGGTTTTGCAACTCACCGCCGCTACAGGGATTCCGGTGTGGGGCGGATTCCCCTTTGGGCACGGACCCGCCAACATGGTCCTGCCCCATGGCGCCGAGACAATCATGGACAGCGGAAACGGCAAGCTGTTCTTTCTATAAAAAAAGCCTCCATCAAGGGGATGAACCTCCCCTGCTTCACGCCATACGCCGATACTGGATGGCCTCGGCCACATGCCCGAGTTGCAAAGATTCACTGCGATCCATGTCGGCAATGGTGCGGGCGATCTTCAAGATCCGATGATAGCCCCGCGCTGAGAGACCAAGCTGCTCCACGCTTTTTTCCAGAAGCCTCGTTGAAGGCGCGTCCAGGACACAATATTTCCGAATATCTTTAGGCCCCATCTGGCCGTTGCAGAACACCAGCCCCTGACGATCATGGCGCTCGTAGCGTTTTCGCTGCACCTCGCGGGTTGCATCCACCCGCGCCTTGATATCGGCGGATGATTCCCCCTGCCGCTCGGCGCTCATCTCCTTGAACGGCAACGCCGCCACTTCCAGATGGAGATCAATGCGATCGAGCAAGGGCCCGGAAACCCGGCTGGTATAATTGTGAATCTGGGCCGGATTGCAGACGCACTCCTTTCGACTATCCCCATAAAAGCCGCATGGGCAGGGATTCATAGCCACCGCCAGCACCACCCTGGCCGGAAACTTGAGGCTGAGATTGGCCCGGGCAATGGTCACAGTTCCATCTTCCAGGGGCTGGCGCAGCACCTCAAGAACATGCTTTTTGAATTCGGGAAGTTCATCGAGAAACAGCACCCCGTTATGGGCCAGCGACACCTCACCCGGACGGGGAATCTGACCTCCGCCGATGAGGCCGGCGTCGGAGATGGTATGATGCGGGGAACGAAACGGGCGGGTGGCAATCAGCGGCATATCCTCTGGGAGCAGGCCGATAATGGAATAGATCTTCGAGGTTTCCAGGGCCTCGGCAAAACTGAGATCGGGCAGGATGGTGGGAAGACGGCGGGCCAGCATAGTCTTTCCGGAACCAGGCGGCCCTTTGAGTAAAATATTATGGCCTCCGGAGGCGGCAATTTCCAGAGCCCGCTTCACATGTTCCTGGCCCTTGACCTCATTGAAATCCACATCATAGTGTCTGGCCCGGGCAAAAGAGGTGGCTGGATCAATATGAAAGGGAAGACACTCCTGCTTGTCAGCAAAAAACTCAACGGCCTGATGCAGGGTATCAATGGCAATGACATCGATACCATCCACCACCGCCGCCTCCATCTTGTTGGCCTCCGGAACAAGAATCCCCTGCATGCCGAGATCCCGCGCCGCCAGGGTAATGGGCAACACACCCCGCACCGAACGGACTCCGCCATCAAGGGAAAGCTCGCCAAGCACCCAATAGCGACCCAGCTTATTGCTCTCCAGGGTTCCGGTTGCCGCCAGAATCCCCAGGGCCATGGGCAGATCAAACCCGGCTCCCCCTTTTTTGATATCCGCCGGCGCCAGATTCACGGTGATTCGACGCTGGGGAAACTCGTAGCCACAGTTTCTGATCGCCGCCTTGACCCGATCCTTACTCTCGCGTACGCTCCCGTCGGGCAAGCCCACCGTGGTAAAGACCGGCAGCCCCAGGGCAATATCCACCTCGACTTCCACCGCCAGACCATCCACCCCAGCCACCGCGCCACTTTGTATTTTTGCCAGCATGAAATTCTATGGATCCTCGTTGTTTCAAATGGGTAAGGATGAATGGGGACTGTGCGGAAAATGGCCTACGTTGAGCCTCTCGGAGCCTCAGTTTGCTCCATGAAAAATACAGACCTTTTTCAAAAAGACCGGATCGACATCATGACTAACGCCCCCTTGCGGCATTTTTAAGTGCCCAGAATGCTTATAAATGGGACTAACAGCCTATGATACCGAGTTGAATTCATGGCGTCACCTTAATTTTTTCAGCATGCACTCCCGTTGTTCCGGAATTCATTTGACTGGTTGACCACTGAATTCCCACGGATATTTCTTCCTCTTTGTTATCATGGAACACCTGCTTGATGAGTTCCTGCCCACTCTTAAAGAAGTCTTCCCTTGTTCAACCCCACCTGAAATACTGACCTGTAAATAAAGTAGACAAAACATGAAGTCCGGTTAGAGTGCGCTGTCAGAAAAAACTCCACAGTATTGCATCTGGGGGGATATGAGGAATACGAGTACGCCAAGGTTTATTGGGAACCGCTTCAAGATGAAGGTGTTTTTTTGAAAAATATACTAAAAATCGTAGGGCAAACATTTCTTCTCTGGGTCATTTACTATCTGGGAACCTTGATCGTAAATTATTTCCACATCCCGCTGCCGGGCAGTGTGCTGGGCATACTTATCCTGTTTGTCTTGCTGTCCATCGGGGTCATCAAAGAACAGTGGCTGATAGCAGCAGTCAATCCCTTACTCAAGCATCTGTCCTTTTTCTTTATTCCCATTGCCGTGGAGTTAATGCAATGGGGAGATTTGTTTATAAAAAAAGGGCACCTCCTGTTTTTACCCCTGGTGGTCAGCACCCTGGTTGCATTGCTGGCAACAGGCGGAGTCGTTGAACTTCTCACCAAAAGCAACAAACAGGTAAAGGAGTAATCGACATGCAGAGTTTAACCATGACAGCGTTTACCATATTGCTCACCATCGGCATTTATTTCATCAGCCTGAGAATCTATCAGAAGATAAAAATACCGTTTTTGACCCCTCTGCTGATCAGCACGACGGCCATCATCCTTGTCTTGATCTCTTCGGGCATCACATTTGAACAGTACAAGCCCGGCAAGTCTATTATGACCTTCTTACTGGGCCCGGCCACAGTCGGACTGGCCCTGCCACTTTATCTGAACCGGCAACTTCTGCGCAAAATGCTTCTTCCCATACTGCTTGGGATTGTCTGCGGTTCCATCTCTACCGTAACCACCGCCGTGGTCCTGGCCAAGCTGAGTGGACTTGATGCATTGCTGGTGACCTCCATGGCCACTAAATCAATAACTGCCCCCATTGCCATCGAGATCTCCCGGATTATCGGCGGCGACCCGGCCATTGCCGTTGCCTTCGTGGTTTTTACCGGCACGCTCGGTTCGATGATCGGCGCCAGCTTCCTTTCCCTCTGCAAAATCAACACCCCCGTCGCCCGAGGGCTCGCCATGGGCCTTGCCGCTCACGGCCAAGGCACGGCCACGATCCTGCATGAAGGACAACTTCAGGGAGCAATGGCAGGAGTGGCCATGGCCTTGTCGGCGATTTTCGTTTCATTTATTGCCCCGTTTTATATCCCCTGGCTTTTGTGAAAAGGGGGCAGCTTATCTGGTTTGAGCAGGCGCGGAATGGATTCGAAAAGGAGATTGGCAGGAAGGGTTTGTAAGTTTGCTCAATGAGAGAGCTATATACTGTAGAAAGCAACGAGGACTCAGGATTTTCAAGAGTCAAATCAAAACTAAGCGGAGTGATATTCCCGGATAAGGGCCTCAATTCCAGCCACCTGCTCTTTGGAAAGGGTGCCGAACCTGACACCTCTTCGACGGATTTTAACGGGATCGTCTTTCTGGTCAGCCAGAACTTTGTAAATAGGATGGTTCTTGTCAGTGACTTCCGCATCATAGGTGGTGACCAGAGCGACGTTCTCCACATTATGCCTGTCACCAAAAAGCGTAAAAAGTTCAGGACTATCCTGCGGCCAGCCGTCCTCTTCATGGTAGAAAAAAGCAAGCCCACCCGTGCTGATATCAACGATTAAACCCGGAAGCACCATGGGATCACTCCGAAATACTGCAAAAGAGCCGAGCTCAACCTCATAACGGATACTCGTTCTCTTGTTCTGGTCTGTCTGTTCTGGTCTCATGATCTGCCCTGTAGATAAAATCACATTTTCAACGCATCCGCCAACCCTTCCAGGTCACCCTGATTTTCCCCTATATACCCTATTCATCTTTCAAAGTCCAAGTTGAATCATGGAGTTCCGTACCCCCTTGCGGAAGTTACCAAAACACCATTCGCAGAGACAATGAATATTAAAGCAGTAATGGCAAGCTCATCAAATATTTTGGAAAAATATTGACGCCCAGTGCCTTTATCTTTTTTCAGAATGACATAAGTATAAGCAGATAAGGGGAATGTCAGAATAAAAAGGTCGGAATAAATTTAAATCTTGATTCAGCATACGAAAAAGCATAGGCTCACTCCTGGGTAAATTTTTGTGAACAAATTTAACTCTGCCCCCTTTAACTCAATCATTCTTAAGCTAATTGCTATCTTTGCGATTTGAATCTGAATTGTTAGGACTGAGAATGATACAATCATCCAGGATGAAGATGTTTATTTAAGGAAAATTCATTATGACATTATGCCCATGTGGTTCAACACGCGCCTTTGACGAGTGTTGCGGTCCAATTATAGCTGGAGCCCCTGCCTCTACAGCTGAAGCCTTAATGCGCTCGCGCTATACCGCTTTTGCCAATCGAACGCTGGATCACGTTGAGCGTACGCATGCGCCTGAGGTTCGTGATGATTTTAATCGCGCTGAAGCAGAGCGTCTGGCCGAAGAATGTGAATGGAAGAGTTTGGAGATACGTAGAGCAACTGAAACAGGCGATACCGCCGAGATTGAGTTTGTGGTGCAATTTCGCCGGGAACAGCACACCATAACCCAGGCAGCAACATCTTGTTTTCGTCGTGACAATGGTCAGTGGCTGTATATCAGCAATACCCTGAATCCACAAATCACCCAGCACGTTACGAAAGTCGGGCGGAACGATCCTTGTCCTTGTAATTCTGGCAAAAAAGCCAAAAAATGCTGTGGCACAACCACGGAGCTGAAGTAAGTATGGCACGGGTAAAGCATTTTCAGTGTACCGAATGCGGCATGTGTTGCTATGGACAATTGCCTTTAACATGCAAGGATGCGTTTGCGAATGCCTCCCGCTTTCCTTTGTGTTTTGTATGGACGCCACTGCGACAGGGCAGTAAGGATTATCCGCTGGTGGCCACTCTTGGAACCACCATTAAACTGACTGGCCGTAAAGAGCTCGCCGTTCTAATTACACCGACGGCCTACATTCCTTCTTCTTTTCCCTGTCCTGCTTTAGGTGACGACAATCTCTGCAGCATCCACAGCAATAAACCCTCTCGCTGTAAGACGATGCCCTTTTATCCGTATCGTGAGGAACGCTACCAAGCTGAGCTACTAACACCACGCCAAAGCTGGGCATGCGATACATCAACGGCAGCACCTCTGGTTTTTCAGGACAATGCAATCGTTTTTCGTAACGATTTTGATAATGAGAGGCAGGAGTTGTTAGAACAAGTCCCCATTTTACGGCGCTACGCTGATTACATGCTGAAGTATTCAGCCTCACTTGTGAATAATTTGATACATGCATCAAGCAAAGTCAAAGCGGGGCATGTCATCACTAGCCTCTCTTCTTTTTTGACAGCCTCCAAGAATGCAGATGCGAAACACATTGCACAGCTGCAATTACCGCTACTTAAAGACTATATGGCAAAAACAGCAGGGGATGTAAAGTTGGCCGAGTTTCATAGAAATTACTTAAATTGGTCAAAAGAAATGGCTTATTTGTCGCAAGCTCAAAGTTAAAATTGAGTTTTCCCATCTCTGGCGCATTATGCGCTATGAGTATAAAAGGGTGCAGAACAATTTTCACAAATTTAACTCTGACCCTTTTAACTCAGGATGCGGATGGCCGAGAAGTTATTGTTGAACAACTTCTCGTTACTCGGTCATATTTGATAAATATTCATTGATATCATGTGTTACTTTATCAAGATCTTTTAAATCGCACTCCCACACGATTAAAACATCCCAGCCAAGTGCCCTTAATTCAGCTTGGACTCTTATGTCTCTTTCGATGTTTTTTCTTATCTTAAGACTCCAGTATTCAATGTTTGCTTTGGGTGTTCTCTTCCCTCTGGAGCAGTCGTGGGCGTGCCAGAAGCAACCGTGAACGAAGATAACTTTTTTGCGGGAAGGGAAAACTAGATCGGGTTTTCCTGGAAGGTCTTTTCGGTGAAGCCGAAAGCGGAATCCGAGATGATGCGCCAGCGAGCGGACCTTAAGCTCGGGAGATGTGTTTTTGCCCCGAACCTGACTCATGATCCAGCTTCGTTTTTCTGTAGAGAAAACATCGCTCATCGAGCGACATCAATTCGCAGGCTTGGATCAGTTTCGCATTCATCTACGATAGTGTTATATTCGGTAATCAGTTGCTCCGTTGTGGTCCGGCGACCCGCTTGAGCGAATTTGCCAATTTCATAGAGATTGCCAGCTATGAATTGTTCCACCTCGAACACATCAAGCCTTTCGGCCATGTCGGCCTGTTCAGCCAATACCTCGGCGATTAATGTGCCGCGGTTGGTAGTGATGATAACAGGTTTCATGCCATTGTCCAGATTCCTTCTGCACTTTCGGATCAGCGCCTCAGAAGGAGACGTGGTTACATGAATCGCCACGTCCTCGACAATAAAATCACCCTCTCGACCTGAAACATCGTCAGCGACACTCGCCCCATGGTGCTGAAGTGGCGGAATAAGCAGCAGGTTGAGCTTGGCACCGATCAGATGCTGCAACATGGTTCCTAAGAATGTCGAACCATTGGATTTAGCTTGGCGTTTCTCAGCCTGCGACAGCAAGTCGCGTATTACAGCCCGCAGGGACTTTGAGGTGTCGAATCGTAATACGAATGGCTTGCCTGAGAAGAACTCCCTGACGCGCTCAATCCACCATTCCTCTACCTGTTCAAAGTTGATAGGGTTTTCCTCATAAAGGTCATTCAGAAACGCAACATATTTCCTCATGTTACCCACACTCCCTCTGCTCGTTCGGCCACCTTCTTCGGCAAGAACGCGTTTAATACCATGATCCTTCAAAATAGACTGAACTGCCGATTTGCCTAAGCCCATGACCTGACCGCCCCCATCAGTCAACAAGGTTTCTGGTACAAGCGGCATTCCAAGTTTTCTACCATGACGTGTTACAACTAGCGCAACGCAAAGTGGCCCCTTTCCCCTCATGCAATTTTTCTCTGCAAATTCCTTCAGTTTTTCATTGCTGTGCATAAGAATCTCTTTTATTTATTAGTTCTGCGAGCGGGGACAGCAGCTTTTCAGCAAGATACCGGGCAACCGGGACGGCTACTGCATCACCCATCGCCTTGTAGCCGTCATTATAAGTACCGGGGAGCTTATAGCTTTTGGGCGCACCCATCAGGTCCGCGGCTTCCCTAATCGTCAAGAGGCGGGTTTTGAAAGAACCATTTTCCCTGATAACCAAGAATTGCCTGCTGCTTCCCCCTCCTGGCGTTCTCAGGCATCCAGCGACACCATCGAAACGTAACTCCAAAACCTGCTTGCCATGCCTAATACGTTTATAGCCTGGAAACACGCATCTGCCGTTTTGGGAAGCAGCCATCAGTTGTTCACGGTGTTTTTCCGGGACTAGACTCAATAGATGCTCATGTTTTTCCTGTTCATTGCAAGGGGCGGCGTATTCTATCAAATCGTCCAACATTTTCTCTCTGGCGTTGGGTTCTGGCAGGTTCCACCACAGCCAATTTTTAAGACCTTCAGCGACCTTGACTATCGCTGAGGGGTGGCACCAGATCGGATGTTCGGTTTGAAACTGTTCGGTTGGAATCCCCGCATCCACGGCAATGACAAAGACCCGTTTCCGTGATTGTGGCACCCAGTAGGAAGAATCAATTACAACCGCGCCAACCTTATATCCCCTTTCCAATAAAGCGTTGTGAAGCTTTCGGTAATGCTCCCCTTTTGCGGCCGATACCAGCCCAACGACGTTTTCTGCGACCACTAGAGGCGGTTTTTTCTGGAGCTCGTCCATTACCCGAAGCCATTGCCACACTAGCCCACTACGTGAGCTGGAAAGACCTCCCATGTTTCCAGCCAGAGAAAGATCCTGACAAGGAAAGCTTCCCCAAGATAATAAAGCCGTTGGAAGTTCATCTCCACGAACTTGTTCTATAGACCCAAGATGGAAAGTTTTTTTCTCATGGTTTGCACAAAAGACTTTTGCCTTTTTTTCACAAATATCATTTGCCCATATCGTTTTAAAGAAACCTTTCAGTCCTTCAGAAACTAGCCCACTACCTGCGAAGAATTCAAGGCAAGTTGGTATTATTTTGTCTTCCTGCATTTGAAACACCTACAATAATGAGCGAGTGATAATATTTGATTTGTTTCTTCTTTTGTAATTTTAATCAGAACAAGCAATATCTTTCTGAAAATTGGCACCTTTGGTCAAACAAAAAGACATCTACTCCGTGTGGTCAATCACTACATAGTAGCAATAAGTATGTACAATACAAGCAGAGATCAATCAAGCAACCAAAGAATAGCTTTTGGTTACTATCGGTTGGCAAGGATGCTGCCTCACAAACTTATTCTGCTGATTTTCGACTCGTCCGGGTGGCTCACTTTGGGCGGAAAAGGGGTCGGCGGAAAAGGGGTCAGATTAAATTTAAATATTGCTCCAAGATACGAAAAAGCATAAACTCACACATGGTTAATCTTTCATAAACAATAGTGAGAAAATAATGGTTCGACTCTCAAGAATATCTCCAGCAGGTGTCCCTGTTCATATCATTCAGCGCGGAAACAACCGCCAGGATTGCTTTATTTCCGACGAAGACCATGGGGCCTATGCTGGTTGGCTTAAAGAATATTCATTAAAGTGCGGCGTGGATATTCATGCCTGGGTAATGATGACCAACCATGTTCATTTGCTTTGTACTCCCCGCGTCGAGGGTGGTATAAGTAGAATGATGCAGGGGTTGGGGCGCAGATACGTCCAATATTTTAATTTTAAATATGGCCGCACCGGAACCTTATGGGAAGGCCGTTTTAAATCCTGCCTTATTCAGGAGGAACGATACCTGCTGGAAGTCTATAAATATATCGAACTCAATCCAGTTCGGGCAGAGATGGTTACAGACCCTGGGGCGTATCGGTGGTCAAGTTTTCAGGTAAATGGATTGGGCAAAGTCTCTGATTTATGCACGCCACATCAGGAGTACCTGTCGTTGGGGAAAAAGGCAGGTGATCGGCAGAAGAATTATCGCGAGTTCTTTGTTCAACACCTGGCGGGAGAGGTATTGGAGGAGATACGAACCGGTACTCATAAAGGAATGGCAGTGGGAGATGACAGCTTTAAAGAAGAATTAGGACTGCTCACCGGCAGACGCCTGAAACCGAAAAAAAGGGGACGGCCCGTAGGATGGCGAAAAGAATGAAATTAATTTTATTCTACTCCTTTCTATTCTTACACAAGCCTGTTTAAACAACATTTAGAGGTAAAATACATGAAAATCAATATCATCCTCAAGGGGCAAATTTTACCTGGAAAACAGGAAGAGATGCGTTCTATCGTGAGGAAGCTTCAGCAAGAATTTGTGCTTCAAGAAGACGGCTGCGAACAATATGAGTTTTACATTGACGGGGACTGTCTCGTAATGCTGGAACGCTGGGCAAGTCAGGCAGCGCTTGATTTACATACCCAAACAAAGCATTTCTCCGAATTTGTACCAAAGATGAGGGACTGTGTAGATGGCGGGTCGTTTTCCGTACAGATCATCAAGAGTTCCGATCTGTCGTTTGCAACGCTATAAATTTATTGCGGTGGCCGTCGGCAGCGTTCCTGCTCGCTTGCCTAACAATATCTCATAAAGGAATACGCATGATTCTGGATTTACTCGAAAATGCACACCGTTATCTGGTCATAAACAAGGGCTTTGCGAAGGCAGTTGAGTTTCTCTTGCGTCCTGAGTTGAAGGAACTACCGGTGGGAAAATATGAGATAGATGGAGAACGCGTCTTTGCGATGGTATCCAAGGACATGGGTCTCAAAAAAGAGGACGCGTTCCTCGAAACACACGAGAAATTCATCGATATCCAATTGGTTTTGTCAGGTACCGATGATATAGGCTGGAAGCCCAAATCATTATGCAACCAGCCATCCGGTGAATACGATCCTAACTCCGACTTACAGTTCTTCACAGACACACCAAACACCTGGCTCTCAATCGAAAGTGGAGAGTTTGCCATCTTCTTCCCTGAAGATGCGCACATGCCAACGATTTCGTCTGGGCAGATTCATAAAATCGTGGTAAAGATCGCGGCGACAGAATAAGTGCCCATCAGTCAATAAACCGGACTGGAATCACCCACATTATTCCAGAGGCAGCTCAAGCGCCCCGGCCGTTTTTTTTCAAACGTTGGGGAATCATCGAAGTAATCAGAATGACACACTATAAACTCGAGAAATATCTTTCCAACCTAGATCATTTCAGTCAAGAACTGTCTCAGTTAGCTGCCACCATCAACAATGATCTTCCTATGTTTAGCCCACCAGATGAGCTCCACCAGCATGTCGTTGATATGCATCAACATATCTGTGTAATGACCACTGGAGTTAACTCTGCGGCCGACCAAATCCGAACCGCTTCAAAACAACCCGCCGCACAAAGCACTCAAGAGTTGGTTGCTAAAACATTTCTGGTGCAAAAAGAATTATGGCAAGAACTGTATGAGATGGCAGCTCCACTCAGGGGACATTTGGGGAAAATCCACGTTGGCTTGTTATTCATATCAATTTCAGATGCCCTCAAGGCATCCCATGACACCTTGGAGAAAATGGGCCATCTCGGCAATGAGTACATACATTCCATGTCAGAACCGCAGGGGACGAGCTGGTTTGCCAAGTTTTTCTCAAAAAAGAACTCTTAAGAAATAAATGGAAACGGTTGTATTGAATCATTGCCAAACAAATCGCTAAAGCCGGTCCTCGCCTCTGCTGTCCACTCCAGCTTGGCTTTGCGTGAGGCATCAACCATAAAAATTGCCCATGAGCCCAGTAAATCCATACGATAAAAGAGACACGCCTTGGTGGTATTTCTTTATTTCCAGTATCCTGCTTGCCTTAGCTGGTTATTCATATCACTATTTCACCGACTTTGAAGCAACTGGCGGCACTCGTAAAATAAATTGGGTTGTCGCCATGGCCTATGATTATGGCGGGAAATGGACGGTCATTGGTTTTATTGTTTCGATGTCATTCTTTTGTATTTATCTTGGGTTCGAAGAAATAAAAAGATGCCGTCAAGAGAAAGAAAAGACATGACCACCACTGTGGCCTTCACCATCTGCCATCCCATCAACCTGATTGTCTGGAGATACCGATCTTTTCAGTAATTCCAGCGGAGTGGCCAGAGGTTACCGCTGCCTGATTCCTTGTCATTTACTCACTATCCTATACCCCACCAAAGGAACGAAAAAGGCCCTGTTTCTAACAAGAAACAGGGCCTTTCCCTTTACCAACAATAGCTCAACAAACTCTCAGCCTAGGGCCGTTGCCAGAGACTTCTCCATCTTCTCATTGACGATTTCGCTGATATGTTCATTGGTCCAGATAGCATCCTTGCGCACCGCCTTGGTGGCACTGCCAAAGGCAATCCTCACCTTTTGATCGGAGACGGCAGCCAGGGCCTTGTGAATCCTAGCGGTTAATTCTTCCTTGGACAGGCCCTCGGCCTGACCGATGGGGCCAAGTTCCTTGATCTGCTCGGTAAAGCGGGTAATCAACTGGACAAAACGGGGTGCCTCGGCCGCCGACGCCCATTGCAGGGTATAGCGTTCCTCGCGGATACCGACATCCTTCAAGACCTTTTTGACCAGGGCATCCACTCCCATCGCGTCATAATTACCAACCTGGTAATGACATTCGCCCAGTTGTCAGCCGCCGCTGAAAATGCCATCCGCCCCTTCGGCTAGGCCGCGCAAGACGAAGGCCGGATCAATACGTCCGGTACACATCACTCGCACCGTCCGCATACTGGGCGGATATTGAAATCGTGAAATACCGGCTGCATCTGCCGCCGCATAACAACACCAATTGCATAAGAAGCCAAGAATTTTTGGATTAAATTGCTGGTCGGACATACAACATTCTCCTTAAAAATATATACTCTCCTGACTATCCACCGGCTGCAGGATTTTTTTAACACATTGCAGAATTTATTTGTGATTGAAAGAACTTACAGGCATCATCCGTCCTCATAAGCCCGTTAAATTTTCTATTCAGGCCTCTACCGTTTGAGCCCTGTCACCGAAGGCCTCAATCTGTGAATTGATCTGCTCATTGGTAAACCCGCCCATGGAAATGGCAAAGGTCGGGCAATGGGCAGCGCAGATCCCGCAGGCCTTGCACGAGGCGGAGATGGTCTCAGCTTTGCGTTTGCCGTCCACCTTCTGCATGACAATGGCGCCATAGGGGCAGAGACTGACACACAGCCCACAGCCGATGCACTTGTCCTGCTCGACGCTGGAGACAATGGGATCCACCTTCACGTAACCCTTGACCAATGGGATTGCCGCCTTGGCCGCGGCGGCCTGGGCCTGGACGATGGTCTCATCCACCGGCTTGGGGCCATGGGCCAGTCCGCACACATAGACACCGGACACCGCCATCTCCACCGGACGCAATTTGACATGGGCCTCAAGGAAGAAGCTGTTGGCCGTCACCGGCAATTTCAGCAGCTTGGACAGGGTGTCGGTATCATCGGGCACAATACCCACCGAAAGGGCAACCAGATCGGGACTGACGATCACCTCTTCCTGCATGATCGAATCAAAGAATCGCACCTGTACCTTTGCCCCCTTTTCCGTGACCTCCGGCTTGCGATCGACCTCATAGGGGATAAAGACCACCCCCATCTTGCGGGCCTCGAGATAGGCGTCTTCAGCAAAGCCATAGGCACGCATATCCCGATAGAGGACAATAATCTGGGAGTCAGGGTTAATCTCTTTGATCTTCAGGATATTTTTCAGGGCATGATTACAGCAGACTTTGGAACAGTACTGCAGGTCATCGCCCCGGGACCCGGCGCACTGGATCATCAGCACAGAGCCGGGAGCCCGGTTTTTCGCCTTGCTCGCCAATTGTTTTTCCAGCTCCTGCTGGGTGACCACTTTCTTGGACTTTCCAAGCAGATACTTCTCGGGCCGATGCTCACGACCGCCGGTGGCGACAATAATCACTCCATGATCCACGGTCTGCTCAACCTTGTCCGGCCCCTTGCCACTGGCGATCACCGAGGAAAAATTGCCGATAAATCCGGCGGTCTGGGCCAGCTCAGCATTACAGACAAGCTCGATGTGTTGTGATGACCGCACCTTCGCCACCAGGTCCTGCAAATGGGCCTGCACCGCGTCGCCAGCCAGGGTGTGATGGAGGTGGCGCAGATTGCCGCCGATGGTATCCCCCTTCTCAATGAGGACCGAATCAAATCCTTGATCGGCAAGGTTCAGGGCGGCGGTCATACCCGCCACTCCCGCCCCGATAACCAGGGCCCTCGGCGTTACCGGCACCGTCTGCTCGGGCAGGGGCTGAATATGCCTGGCCTTGCAAACGGCCATGCGCACCAGATCCTTGGACTTGAGGGTGGCAAGCTCCGGCTCACCGGCATGCACCCAAGAACACTGATCGCGAATATTGACCATCTCAAAGAGGTTCCGGTTCAAACCGGCGTCGCGCAAGGTCTCCTGAAACAGGGGCTCATGGGTACGCGGTGAACAGGCGGCAATGACCACCCGGTTCAGTTTATGCTCCTTGATCTTTTTCTTGATCACCTCCTGCGCATCCTGGGAACAAGAGTAGAGGTTTTCGGTGAAATAGCTGACATTCTTCATATCCCCGGCATACTTGGCCACCTGGGCCACATTCACCACCGAGCTGATATTGATGCCGCAATGGCAGACAAAGACCCCGATGCGGGGTTCTTCTTCGACACCGACCTGTTGCTCCTCAGGATAGCTAAGAACTTCCACCCCTTTGCCCCGCACTGATCTCATCGCAGCGGCGGCCAGAGAGGCCGCAGCCGATGACTGGGTCACTGATTCAGGAATATCCTTAGGCCCCTGAAAGGCGCCGGCCACCACAATCCCCGGCTGACTGGTCTGCAGCGGGTTGAAGCTGCCGGTGGCACAGAAGTCATACCTATTGAGTTCAACTTTGGTGATATCAGCTATCTTGCGGGCGTCTTTAGGCGACTCCAGACCCACGGAGAGCACCACCAGGTCAAAGGGCTCAAATTTGTGCTGACCATCCAGGGTGGCATAGGTCAACTGCAGACGGTTCTGCCAGGGAGTCACGTCCGCCACCTTGGCCCGGACAAACTTGATGCCAATGGCCTCGGCGCGTTCGCGGGCAGCATCAAAGTCCTTGCCCTGGGTGCGGATATCCATGTAATAGATGGTAATATCCACCTCGGGATCATGCTCCTTGGTCACCAGCGCCTCTTTGATAGCGTACATGCAGCACACCGAGGAACAATAGCCGTTATCACAGCCGATATCACGGGAGCCCACACACTGGAGAAAGGCTATCCGTTTGGGATGGCGACCATCGGAGAAGCACTTTATCTCGCCCTGAAACGGGCCGGAGGCAGTGGTCATCCGCTCGAACTCAAAGGCGGTGACCACATCCGGATGCTTGCCGTAGCTGAACTTGGCCAGGGTCTTGGAATCAATCTTGCCGAAACCGGGAGAAAGGATCACCGCTCCGACATTGAGGATGCGCTCTTCCGGCTTCTGGTGAAAATTGATGGCGTGACTCTGACAGACCGGGACACAGATCTGACAGGTGCCATGCTCCAGAAACAGGCAGGAGGATGGATCGATATAATAGGTGGCGGGCACCGCCTGGGCATAATCGATGTGAATGGGCCTGGTGATGGCCAGGCCCTCATTGTACGGATCCACATGATGGCGCGGGCAGTATTGCGTACAGAGCCCGCAGGCGGTACAGGCATCGGCATCGATATAGCGGGGCCGAAGATTCACCGTGGCCGTGAAATTTCCTGGAGTTCCATTCAATGCCAGCAGATCGGCATTGGTGAGCATTTCAATATTGGGAGACCGACCGGCCTCTACCAGTTTTGGTGCCAGGATTCAGAGCGCACAGTCATTGGTTGGAAAGGTCTTGTCAAGCTGAGCCATTACCCCGCCCACCGCCGGTGACTTTTCCACCAGATAGACGTAAAAACCAAGCTCAGTCAGATCCAGGGCGGCCTGAATCCCGGCGATACCGCCGCCGAGAATCATCACCGCCCCTTCCCTCTGATGTATTGCTTTACCCATAATATTTTAACTCCTGAAAAAGATCGTGGGGGTACTGCTCTCATAAAGACTTACGAAAGGGGACCCGCGGAGAAACCTTCTAATCGTTCAGCCCAATTTCCTTGGGGACCGCTTCCACCGATCCGGACTGGCCGCCGGCAATGTTTCTTTTATAGCGTCATGAACCCTTTGACGCTATTGCACTTTTTCGACCTTAATGGCGCAGATTTTATACTGCGGGCTGCGTGACAACCGGTCAAGGCTGTTCAAGGTCAGATTATTCACCGGGACTTCGGCAAAGTGATAGGGAATGGCAATGGTTCCCACTTGCGAACGATCGGTAATAAGGGTTCGCAAATGCACCGATCCCCGCCGTGAACTGACCTTGATTTCATCCAGATCGACGATACCGAAGCGCTTTGCGTCCTCTGGATTGATCTCGGCAAAGGCCTCGGGGCACAACGCCTCTATCTCCTTGGTCTTACGGGTCATAGAACCAAAGTTGTACTGCGCTCTCTCACGGATGGTGGTCAGGATCAAGGGATACTCGGCATCGGGCAGCTCAGTGGGCGGGGTGAAATCCTCGGGAATAAACAGTCCCTTCCCCTGAGTGAACTTGCCCACATGGAGCACCGGAGTCCCGGGATGATCAAGACTTGGCACCGGCCATTGCAGGCCAACCTTGTCGATACGCTGATAGGTAATCCCAGCATATTGAGGCATAAGCTGAGTTACTTCGTTAAAGATCTCTTCCGGATCGGCATAGTCCATCTCATAGCCCATGCGGGAGGACAGCTCGCAGAAGATCTGCCAGTCGGCCTTGGCCTCACCGGGTGGCTCAACGGCCTTGCGGACCCTCTGCACCCGACGTTCGGTGCAGGTAAAGGTTCCGTCTTTCTCGGCGTAACAAGCGGCAGGAAAGACGATATCAGCCATCTTGGCGGTCTCGGTGAGAAAGATATCCTGAACAATGAGAAAATCGAGCTTTTCCAGGGCTGCCACGGCGTGCAGGGCATTGGGATCGGCCAGGACCGGGTCCTCCCCTACGATATAAAGACCCTTGATATCATCCGTGAGAATCGCGTCCCAAACCTCGGTGGCCGCTTTGCCTTTACGGCGGGGAAGCTTCACCTCCCACATCTTTTCATACCGATCAAAGGCGTCATTGTTGTTCAGCCCGCTATACCCGGGCAGGGTGTTGAACAAGGCCCCCATATCGCAGGCCCCCTGCACATTGTTCTGGCCGCGCAGGGGATTCACCCCGCCCCCCGCCATTCCCAGTTTGCCGCAGAGCATTGCCAGATTGGCGATGGACTTGACGTTATCGGTTCCTGAGGCGTGATGGGCAAGCCCCATCCCGTAGTAAATGGCACATCTCTGGCCGGGTGAGGCATAGAGACGGGCAGCCTCGCGGAGCTGGGACTCAGGGATTCCTGTGATCTGCTCAACATAGGCAGGGGTATATTTGGCGGTTACAATCTCCAGCTCCTCAAAGTTCTCGGTCCGTTCTTCAACAAAGGTCCTGTCCCAGAGATCCTCCTCGAGGATCACATGCACCATGCCGTTGAGCAAGGCCACATCGCTGCCGGGATTGGGTTGCAACCAGAGGTCGGCCTCGTCTGCAAAGCCGGTGCGCCGGGGATCAATCACCAGCAATTGCGCACCGTTGTTCTTGGCCTGATGAATCCGCAGACCGATGGTGGGATGACTGGTGTCGGCATTGGAGCCGATCAGCATGATCACATCAGATTCCTGCACATCCGCAATCGAGTTGGTCATTGCGCCGCTACCGAATGAAAGGGCCAGACTGGCCACAGTGGGAGCGTGTCAGAGACGGGCGCAATGGTCGATATTATTGGTGCCGATGGAGGTGCGCATAAACTTCTGCATGAGGAAATTCTCCTCATTGGTGGCCCGGGCGCAACTGAATCCGGCGATGGAATCCGGCCCATACATGGCCTTTATGTCGAAAAGCTTCTTGGCTGTGAAGTCCAGCGCCTCATCCCAACTGGTCTCAACCAGCATGCCGTTCTTCCGAATCAAGGGCTTGGTGAGCCGCTCTTTATGCTGGATAAACTCATGGGCAAAACGTCCTTTAACACACAAGGCGCCATAGTTGGGGGCCTGCTCCGGATCAGCGGTCAACTCAATAATCGTGGCACCCTTCACCCGGAGGATAATCTGACAGCCGGCACCACAATAGGGACAGGTGGTGCGGACCTCCCGCACCGGTTCGTTGTGGATGGGGATGATCTGGGCCTTTTTGTTCAAGGCCCCGGTGGAGCAGTTATCGACGCACTTGCCGCAGGAGACGCAGTTCTCATTGAAGTGCAGGAACAAGCCCACCGGCCGTTCCTTGTCATCAAAGCTGGTGGCACCAAGTTCGATGGCCTCATATTCACAGACCCGCTCACAACGGCCGCAGAAGATACATTTATTTTTATCAACAATGATAACAGGATGGGAATAATCCTTGGCATACACCGGCTTGGTTCCCATACCTGTCTTGTTGATGTTCAAATTATACTGAATGGCCAGATCCTTTAATTGACAGCGGTCATAGGCGGTACACCCGCATGACAGGCATCTTTCCGCCTCTTTCCTGGCCATTTTTTCGGTGAATCCGAGCTTCACCTCATCAAAATCCTGACTGCATATTTCAGGCGGCCGGGTGGGCATCTTTTCCCGCAGCTTGAGATGAATGCCGTCAAAGTTTTTCAGATCAACATCATCAAAGCCCTTGCCACGGGTAAAGTTAAACCGGCTCTCCGCCTCTTCCTTTTCCCCTCCCATGACATAGGCATGGATATTATCTGCGGCTCGACGGGCGGAAACCACCGCCTGGATAACCGATCTCGGCCCACTGACCGCATCTCCACCGGCAAACACGCCCTCAATATTGGTTTGCGAAGAGCGCACATTGGCCTCAATGGTCTTATTA
Organism: Desulfobulbaceae bacterium; assembly: GCA_009773475.1. GTDB lineage: Bacteria > Desulfobacterota > Desulfobulbia > Desulfobulbales > Desulfocapsaceae > UBA2270. The sequence goes on from WSXV01000008.1 coordinate 69,512, forward strand.
GCGGTGATGGCGATGGATTTTTCCAGGGGTCCACCATTAAATTTTTCACCCACCGTGGTCTGACCAAGGGAGGTGACAATGGAGTCCACCGGCAGGGTATTCACTGAACCGGGAATGGGCTCCGGATGTCTCACCCCTTTGGCATCCGGCTCACCCAGTTTCATCCGGATAAGTTCCAGCTTGAGCCTGGCGCCCTGGTCTGCGGCCTCACAGATCTCCACCGGGGAGGCCATAAGCAGAAACTGCACCCCTTCCTTTTCCGCCTCGCGGATATTACGCTGATGGGCCGGCATTTCCACCCGGGAGCGGGGATAAATAACCGTCACCTCGGCCACTCCCTGCCTGATCAGGGTGCGCGCCACCTCCATGGCGATATTGTTGCCGCCGATAACCGCAGCCCGGCGGCCCATGTCCGGCCGTTTTCCTTCCGCCATGCGATGCAGATATTGCATCGCCGTGTGGGTGTAGGGGTTGATCGTTCCCGGCACCTCAAGAGGGACATCAACTCCGGCCCCGGTGGCGATATAAATAGCGGCAAAGCCCTGATCCTTCAGGGATTGCAGGGTGAAATTCTTTCCCCACTTCTGACTGAGCTTCACCGAAACGCCCTGACGGAGAATGGTGTTGATCTCGTAGTTCAACACCTCCCTGGGGATGCGATATTCGAGAAAACCGTAGCGCAGGGCCCCGCCCAGCATGGGCGCTGCCTCAAAAATGGTAACGTCATGCCCTTTGATGGTGAGGAAATGGGCGGCAGTCAGTCCGGAGGGACCGCCGCCGATGACCGCGATCCTTTTCCCGGTGGGCGCCTCTTTTTGAATTTCCAGATCAATCTCATGGTTCATGCACCAGTCAGCGACAAAACGCTTCAGATGATTAATGGAGACCGGATCATCCACCAAAATTCGCCGACAACGGGTTTCACAAAAACGAGGACAGACCCGCCCCACGGAAAAAGGCAGCGGATTCCGCTCCATGACCAGGCGCAGGGCCTCTTCATACTGACCCTTGGCCACATGGGCGATATAACCCTGAACATTGATCTGTCCGGGACAGGTAAGAGTACACGGGGCCTTGCAGTCACCAAAATGGGTCTCGGCAAGAATCGACAGACGCTCGATGCGATGGGCCACCACCTTCTCAGATTCCGTGGATATCACCATCCCGTCCCTGGCCAGACCAACACAGGCCCGGACCAGCTGCTCCTGCCCTTCGATCTCCACCATACACATCAGGCACGGAGTATCGGCAGGCTTCCCCGGCACATAACACAAAGTGGGGATATGGATATCCGATCGTCTGGAAAGCTCCAGGATGGTAAGACCGGCCTCCGCTACGATTTCGGCGCCATTAATGGTCAAGGTTAGCATTGTCATGCTCAGATTTTTGTGGGAAGAGTTATTCTTATCCAGCCTGAACAGGAGTTATCACCGGGTACACATCCGTTCTCCTGATCTCCACAAGCCTATCAATCTGGAACCGCCCGGGCGTGTTAAGCCTGAGGAATTTTTTATATTGCTGTTTCTGAAAGTCCCGCCTGAGCCTGCAAAGCACCAAGACAAAAAATGGACTTCCATTTTTTACATGGCGGATCGAGATGGATCAGCCATGCAGGTTTATTTCGAGGGCTTCCACTCTTTCAGAAAGACCGGAAGATGCCCGGCCTCCCTTGGCCCGATAATAATCGTCCAGGCCGGGAGCTCCTCTTCCAGTTCACCCTTGAGAGAGGCCAGATATCCGGGGATGATCAGGTCGCGGTGTTTCACCTTCTCTTCGATCCCGCTCTTTTTCACAAACTGGGCAATCATGTCGGCGCCGAACTTACCGGCAGCCCAGGCAGTCAATACCGACAGGCCCTCGGTGTCTTTGATCAGCAGCCAGGTGGGCACCTTGGAGCCCTCGATCTCACCAGAAACAATGAAATAGGTGAGGGAGAAGTTACAGGTAATGACCACCGGTGAATCCTCACCAGGTCCAGTCAGGGGATACACATCCTCTGAGACAACCATCGGCCGCTGGGGATCGGTATACAAATTCATCCGCTCGAGCAGCAGCGGGAAGAGAATATCCCCCTGAAGATCCGACAGGACGATGATCCCTGCATATTTGGCGATGAGCACCGAGGCAATCATCGCCTCCATCATCGGATCGTCACACATCTCGCAGGGAAAGGTCAGGGTGGGGAATCCCAGGGGCTTGAACTTGGCCTTGACCGCTGATCTTCTGGCCACCACGTTGTCTTCAAAGGCGGAGCGCAGGGTGCGGGCACCGGTGTCAATGGCCAGATCCTTCAGGCCTGCGGCCAGCAAGGTATTGGTTACATCGATGCAGTTATCGAGATTACTTCCTTTAACCGCCAGAGGGGCGGAACAGTCCTTGGCCACTTGGGCCATGGCAGCCGCATTCTCTGTGGTTGCTCCATACAACAAGGGAATACGAGTGCCGCACAGCTTGGCGGCAGCCGCCAGATGGGCAGGGGCATCACTCATCAAGATCAAACCGGCGCGGGCGGAACCGTCCAACACCTTCTGCACCAGGGCAATAAACGAGCCCTCGTCGTTTTTACTGTCCTTGACGGCGATGAGTTCGGCCTTCATAATCACCCCAACCCGCTCATACTCCAGCTGATTAAAGCGCTCAATACGACCGTTGATGGCGGCATCATCCATATCGGTGGTCACCAGCACGGCAATCCCGGTGGGGTTGACAAAGCGTTTTTCATGGCGGAACATGCAGGTCTCGCCGCCCACGACAAAGGCATTCTCAGCATTTCCCAGCTTCAACGTCCGGATAGGGGGGGCTGAGGCCTCACCAATGGTCGCCTTGGCCTCATCACTGACGTAGGGACAGGTGTCTATCTCCATCTGACCGGCCGCCACCTTCATGGCAAAGGCCAGACAGGTGGGAATGCCACATTCGCCGCAGTTCTTTTTCGGCAGCATCTTGAGAATTTGAATGCCGGTTAATGCCATGATATATCCTCCAGTAATATCTACGTAACAGATGACAGAGGTTGAAGAACGCTCTTCTCTATCTTCTCATTATTGTTTCTTACTTCTTACTTTTTTGTTTCTTGTTTGCTTTTTCTGACTTCTGCTTTCAGGCCACGCGCCACTTTTGGGAAACAGCAAGGAATACTGGCCGATTTTTTGCTTTATGCAGCAGCCACTCAAGGAAACAGCCGGAAAGATTGGCTGTTTCCTTGGAGCGGCATAAGAGTCCGTAAATAGATGTCAGCAAGAAAAAGACCTTGCTGGCATCTACAACGGTCTCTAAACAACAGTCTCCATCTCCAACGCCGGGTGCCCTTTCTCTTTGAGGAACTTGAGGATATCCTCTTCGGTAGTTCCCTGTTCCTCGGTGGCGATCATATCGTACAACTCAGGCATGCCGATGTCCTTGCAAACCTCTTTCAACTTTTCGCTGATCTCTTCCTTGAGCATCTTGGGCATCCACACCACCCGCTTGAGTCCGCCCTCGGCCTTGAACAGCTTTTTGCTGGTCATATAATGTTTGCTGACCCCCATAAATCCAGGGGTCTGCATCCCGCCGCCAGCCATACCGGCTAGACTGGTAAACTTCATTCCGGACGGGGTCATGCCCAAGAAGTCGCGATTTACCACCATGATCCCGTTGCAGGTGGGCAGCATCGCGGCAATGGCCTCAAAACAGCCGCAGGCGGTCATCGGGTTGTTCATCAGAGAATAACAGCTGACCTCGGGAACCGCGCCCCGGGAGGCCTGATTGACAAACTCATTGATGCCGACATAATAGCCGTTGTCAGGGTCGGTACACTCCCCCTTCTCAATGGGCTGATTGGGGCCGGTGGGGTTAATCTGGTACGAGGCCTTGCCATCCAGCCAGTTATAGGCACCGCACATGCCGATACGCTCCGGGGTAATGACGCAGACATGGCTGGGGGCAAAAGACTGGCAGAGGGTACAGGAATAAAAGACATCCTCGGTCTCATCGGTCATGGAGCCCAATCGTAGATCCCGCTCGGTGTAAACCGAAGAGGCCAGGGCCATGACCTCACGCACCTTGTCTTCAACGGTGAAAAGCTTCACCTGAATCTTGTCCAGAATGGCACCAAACTCCTGATGGAGCTTGCCGTGCAGAACCTTGCCGATATGCTTGAAGGAAAAGCCTTTTTCCACCGCCGCCTTACCGATGCGCACCCACATGATGTTACGCTGCCCCATGTGCATGATGCCCTGGATATAGTTGGTCAAATGATGGAACTGCCGCTCTAAAATCGGCTCAAAATCAGACTGCATCTGCCGTCCAGCCACCTCAACCAGGATGCCCAGGGGCAGATTCTGTCCCTGTTTGATATCGCAGATGTCCGGCCCTTCCAAGGTGACAAGGCCATCTTCCACCTCATCCATGCCCTTGGAGATCAGCACCTCCACGCCGGGAGTCCGGCCCCCGCCGCATTCCATAAACAGCTCATCCTTCCGCACCCGCTCACCCTCAAAGGCAGGGCCGAAGGCCATGGGAATATCAATCTTGGTGATACTGACCTTCAGGCCGCGCACCTCAATGGCCTTCTGGACGATCTCATTATGAGGGATATTGGAAACCACATGTTCATAAGTGCATATACCGGTGGGCAAGACCTCGGGGATATCGTAATCGGAGATGGTGGGAAAGCCCCAGTTGATGGCGCCGGCGGCATTGGCGTACCACTCGTCACTCACCGGGCCAAAGGCCATAATAAAGGCAAAGGTCCGGTCCTTATTGTAGATCAGATTGCCCTTGTAGTCCCCGGGCTTGATCCCGCCGAAGGCGAGGGCCACCCGGCAGGCGAAACCAATGGCAAAAACCGCCGAGGTATAACTCTGGCCAAAGGGCACCAGGCGGGTATTCCAGCCTACCTGTACATTATTCTGGACCAGCAGGTCGGGCATGCTCAGGCCGTTGGTCTGATCGTGCATGAAGACATAGAGATTTTTTTCCTGCAGCTCAAGGGCAATCCTGGAGGCCACATCTTTATCGGCCGGGGTTCCCATGATCGCCGCAAACCCAGGGGCGGTGCCATCGACAAACTCGACCCCACGTTTTCGGAAAACAACATCATCGGCGGCACCCAGCCAGATATTCTCAGCGGTGGGATCTTCGGTCTTGGTATAAAAGTTGGGGTGGTTCAGATAGCGGATGGCCTCGTACATCTCTTCGGCAAAAAAGGTGGCCATACCAGCATCGAGGGCCGGCGCCAGATACGGCAGCCAGATGTCCTCGGTGACCACTGGCGGCATCAACTTTTGGCATTCCGCAAAGATATCCTTCATATCACCCAGCTTTGCGACCTTGGCGCCCAGCATGCTGTAGATGACCGGCAGATAATAAGCGGTATTGGGAAAGGCAACCTCATGATCAGCACCATATTTCTTCAGCGCATCCTCATAGCTCTCCTCGGCCATATCGATGATTTTCCGAGCCCCACGGATGGCAGCGGAACAGATGATCTTTGACATAATCTAAACTCCCTTTATTTATATCCCCGATATCCTGCCAGCTATTCAACTGTCCTCAGCCTATTGAGGATAAATTGAATGCTGCCCTGCTAGGAACTCTCAATCCATTAACCCGTTGATCAATGCCTTGGTCATGGCCACCGCCTTGGGATGACGCATGATCAAAACCTCACCACCGGCCAGCAGCATACAGCTTGCAGTCAAGGCCTCCATCATGATTCCGCGCTTCTCCTGGTCGCCGATCATGGCGTCGGAGGGCAGCTTGGTCTCCTTGGCCTTCCACACCTCGCGGCCAAGATTACAGATAATGGGCACCTGCAACTTTTCATCCTGCTGGATAAGGGCCGCCATGCGGATCCGCTCCATCACTGAATAAGTGTACTCAATCCCGTAGCCAAGGGCGCCCACAGAAGGATCCATAAGAACGGTCTCCAAAGACACCCCCAGATTCTGGAGCAGGATATTCATCTGCTTGGCCAGGTTAACATCAATGGGAGAGGCCGCAACAATGGCGTGCTGGAAGGCCATGGCAGTGGCGCCGATGGCCCGATAATTGGCATCCTCAAGGGGCGCGAGGCAAACCTTCTTGTTGCCGATGACCGAGGTCAGATCACGCAGGGTTTCGGTATCCTTTTCATTATTTCCGCAACCCCAGACGATGATCGGGACTTCCACCGCCTCGATAATCTGCGCAGCTATCTTTGCCGCATCGGCGGCAGAACGATTCATGCCGTTGGGATCAGTGGAGACAAGGGAGATATTAATGGCCTCGGCGCCATACTCCTTGATGCATTTCTGGGCCCAGGCCACCGGATTATCCATGACATCGGTGAAATGGCGGGCCAGGGTCTCCGGCCAGTCATCCGGTCGGGCATCAAGAACATCCATGGCAATCAATGATTTATGGGGATGTTTGCCTTCAAAAAGATGAAAGGGCATGGAGGCAGCACCGCCAACGGTGATGGTATGGTCGCCATTGCCCAGGACAGTCTCACGGATAACGCCGGTGTATTTTTCCCTATAGGATTTTTCATCCACTTTGGTGGAACGCTCAGCAAGGCTTGTTGCCCCATGACTCAGGGCAGCGACAGCGAAATCACCAGCAACGGGAGGAGCTGCAACTGAAGCTGCTGCCTTGAGCTTGGTCTCTGCCTCAGCAGGGGCTTTTGCCTTGGCAACTTCCTCAGCCTTGGCTTGCGCGGCAGCCGCCGTTTGTGCTTCAGCTTTGAGTTTAGCCTCTGCCGCGGCCTTTTCAGTGGCTGCTTTTTGTGCCGTCGCCAGGGCTTTGGCCTCAGCCTCAGCCTTTATTTTAGCATCCGCTTCAGCGGCAGCGGCCTTGGCCTTTGCTGCATCCTCGGCCGCAGTATCGACCGCCGCCTTTACCGCAGGAGCCGCAACAGCTGCCACGGGGGCCGCAGAAACAGCAGGCACAGCTGCTGCGCCTGCCACTGGTGGTTCACGATTGAGAATGGCATGAGCACCGGCAAAACTGGTAATGGCTGCAAACTGTTCATCGGTCAGACCATAGGCCTTTTTCAGGGCGCTCAGGCCTTGATTCACGGCCTCCAGGGCCATGATACGCTCTTTTTCATTCATCTCGTTCTCTCCCGCATCATCAATTATGCCATTTTCTCCGCCCGCAGGCGCAGCTATTCCTTGTAATGAAGCCTCAACCACGGCCCCCCGCACAGCACTCGCAGGAGATACCGCCATCCCGGCCTTTTCTAACACCCCTTCCGCTTCCCTGCGGGCAGTGGCAACAATCTCTTCTGCTTCTGCCCGCGCCTTGGCAAGCAAGGCGTCACTAGCCATAGTCGCAATCTGAATAGACTCCTGACTCCCTTCAACGGCGACAACAGGCTGAACCTCACCTTCTGCAAAGACAGCCGGACGAGGCAGCAAACCGGCCCGTTTCAAGATCTCCGGCACCACGCTTTCCCATTCAATGGCCATGACATGGACACCGGCTACCCCCTTGATCTCCTTGACCTGGCGGATGATCTCCACACAGATGTTGATTCCTTCTTCCTGCTTGTCCTTGGCATCCTTCATGCGCCTAATGATTTCATCGGGCACATCCATACCGGGCACGGAGCTCTTCATGTAGCGAACCATGCCCAGGGACTTGGGCGGGGTGACTCCGGCCAGGATAAAGACCTTCTCATCCAGCCCCAGATCACGAACCATCTCCATGAAGCGAGTAAATTTTTCCACATTGTAGATAATCTGAGTCTGGATGAAATCAGCACCGGCCAACACCTTTTTCCCCAGGCGGACAGCCCGGTACTCAAAGGGATAAGCAAAGGGATTGGCTGCCGCACCCAGGAAGAGACGGGGCTCGCTGTTCTTGATCTCCTCACCGCACTGAAACCGCTTTTCATCGCGCATGGCCTTGACCATACCGAGCATCTGAATGGAGTCCATGTCAAAAACCCCTTTGGAGCCGGGATGATTGCCGAACTTCTGATGATCACCGGTCAGGCAGAGCAGGTTTTTCAAGCCCAGGGCGGAAGCGCCGAGGATGTCAGACTGCATGCCGATACGATTGCGGTCGCGGCAGGTCATCTGAATCACCGGCTCCACCCCTTCGCTCTGGGTAATCAGACCGGCGGCAATGGATGACATACGGACAATGGCCGTCTGACAGTCGGTGATATTCACCGCATCGACAAACCCCTTCAATAGACGGGCTTTTTCCCGCACCACCTCAGGGTTTCCACTTTTAGGAGGTCCCAGTTCACCGGTCACCGCGAACTCACCGGCCCTTAACACCCTTTCAAGATTACTCTCCGATTTCATCGGATGCGCTCCTCCATCACAAAACTCTCTTGATTCGTTACAGCTCGAATAGATTAACTCACGATAAAATTATTTCTGTCCGCATCCAAGCCCCGGAATGCCTGTCGTCAGATCCCGGCGCATCCCCATATCAAAGAGAACACGGTCCTGTTTCTTGTTGATCCCCAGGGCCTCACGCTTTTCGTCAATGGCCTTGATCATTTTATGAGCCAGCTTGACCGGATCTTCTTCGTAATCCCAGCAGGCCCCATACTCTTCCTTCATACCATCGAGAAGATACTTATTAAAGGCCTTGGCGCCGGAAACCGGGAGATTCTGAAAGATAACATGGGCACCGCTGGCCACAAAATACTGGCCAATGGCCACCGCCTTCTCGCTCATCCACAAGGGGGCGGTGCCGCAGGCAGGCAGATCGGCAATGCTCTCTCCAAGGCCGCCCTCCTTCACCATCTCGCTCAAGGCAATGAGCAGACGGCTGTTATCCACACAGGAGCCGACATGAAGGACAGGCGGCATCCCCACGGTCTCACAGACCTCGGCCAGACCCGCCCCGCAATATTGAGCTGCAGCCTCAGGCCGCATCAGCCCCCGTCGCCCCAAGGCCTGGGCCGCGCATCCGGTGGCCAGGATCAGGACATTGTTCTTCAACAGCTCAGTGGCAATCTTGAAATGGACATCATCGGCGTATTTGTAATGTTCGCAGCCAACGATGGCGGCCACGCCCTTGATCCGGCCATTGATAATATTGTCATTGAGCGGCCGGTAGCTCTGGCGGAAGCGCCCGCCCAGCATATAGTTGATGGTCTCGTGACTGAAACCCACCACCACATCGAACTTCTTGTCGGTGGGGATATAATACTCACCACGCTTCTTAAAGTTATTGATGGCATGGGTCAGGATTTTTCTGGCCGAGCCCATGGCATCTTCTTCTTCAAACTGAATATGAATGGCATCGGGCATCTTCGCCCGATAATTGGTGGTAATAATATCGGTATGCTTGTTTTTAACCACCTGGGCCACGGACTGCATGACACACTGCACATCCACCACCATGGCCTCGACTGCACCGGTGGCCAGCACCATCTCCTGCTGAATGAAACTGCCGGCCACGGGAATTCCACGCCGCATCAGGATTTCGTTGCCGGTACAGCAAACCCCTGCCAGATTAATTCCTTTTGCTCCAACTTTTTTGGCAAGGGCCAGAATCTCCGGATCCTCGGCGGCAAGACAAAGGGACTCGGCAAGCAGGGGCTCGTGTCCATGCACGGTCACATTGACGTGATCTTCCTTCAACACCCCAAGATCAACGATGGCCCGCCTGGGAACCGGGGTTCCAAACATGATATCGGTGAGCTCGGTGGAGAGCATGGACGCCCCCCAGCCATCGGCCAGGGCGCATCGGGACCCTTGCAGCATGATATTATGATATTCCTGATCCACCCCCATGTGGGTTCGATGCATGGTCTCAACGACCTCACGATCAATACCGCGTGGCTCCACACCCAGTTTTTTCCAGATTGCCTGCTGTTTTTTAGGCGCCCGCTTGATCATGGTGAGCAGACCGTCCTGCTGACCGAACTCAGCCAGGGCCTTGGTCCCCAGTTCAAGGGCGATCTCGTTCTTGTCCCGTCCCTCGACGGCAATGCCGAAGACCTCAGCCATGGCATGGAGCTTCTGCACATCCTTGATCTCGTGCGGTGTTTCACCCTTGGCAGTGGCGATAAAACCGCGCACCATCTCCCGCGCATGATCCGTGTGAGCCGCAGTTCCAGCCGCGATTATACGGGCAAAATTCCGGGCAGCGACGGTATCAGCAGTTGCCCCGCAGACACCGACCATGGCCTCCACCCCATCAATAATCTGGCAGGGCCCCATATTACAGACCTTGCAGCAGGTGCCGCCTGAGCCGAATAAACAGGATGACATGCCCCGGCTTTCAATGCGGTCATAGGCTGTTCGCACCTGCTTGGCCAGATCCTGATTGAGCAGGTCCTTGGTGGAAGCACCGCTGATTGTATTACAGGAACTGCATCCGTTTCTCTCATCGTTCATCGCGTTTCCTCCAGAGTAAATCGTATGGGAACGATACGTTACACAATACCGGAATATTGTCCAAACCTTGATTCAGGCAATAACCTTAAATCAACTTTGCCGCCATTTTCGCGGCCTGCACCGTATTTTTCATCAGCATGGTGATGGTCATGGGGCCGACACCACCGGGAACCGGGGTGATGCAGGAGGCCTTCTCTTTCACCGAGTCAAAATCAACATCACCGGCCAGAATGGCCTTGCCGGCTTCGGTCATCCCGATGCGATTAACCCCGACATCAATGATGGCCACTCCATCCTTCACCATATCAGCCGTCACCATCTTCGGGACACCAACGGCGGCAATGAGAATATCGGCGCGCCGGCAATGGGCGGCCATATCCTTGGTGCGGGTGTGACAGAGGGTGACCGTGGCATTGCCGCCGGGTCGTTTCTGCAGCATTAGATTGGCAATGGGCTTGCCGACAATATTGCTGCGGCCAATGATCACCACCTCGGCGCCACTGGTCTGTACACCGCTGCGCACCAGCAGCTCCAGAATGCCGTGCGGAGTGCAGGGAAGAAAACACTGCTCGCCCAAAACCATTTTCCCCACATTCACCGGGTGGAAACCATCCACATCCTTCTCAGGATCAATGGCATAGAGAACATTGGCCTCGTTTATATGTTTTGGCAGGGGAAGTTGCACCAGAATACCGTGGATCTTTGGATCATTATTATATTTATCCACCAGGGCCAGCAGATCCGCCTCAGAGGTATCGGCCGGCAGGGTAACCTGCTCGGAGTGAATCCCGAGGGCATGGGCCGTCTTGTTCTTGGCGGCCACATAGGACTGGGAGGCAGGATTCTCACCCACCAGAATCGTCACCAGACCAGGAACGACCCCATGTTTTTCGAGCAAACCGGCAACCTCAAGCTTCAACTCTTCACGGATCTCCTTCGCCACTTCGGTCCCGCTTATGATTTTAGCAGTCATCCTTTTCCCCTTATTCTTAACACCGTATTTTATATATTAATGAATGTAATTATCAAATGAAATAAAACGACTTTTCACATCCTTCAATCTGACTGAGTCTCCCTGGCCAGGGGAAGGAATTAAAAGCATAAATTCTTGTCATCTATCACAATGGTGATTGTCAATTCAGTAAAACTAACTGCTTTTATTTTTTATTTCAAGCAAGGTTTCACTTTTCATTCATTTTTCTTTAACTATTCATCAATTTTTTTGAACACAAGCCGCTTCGACATAAGAAATCACGCCATTTCAACTCCATTGATGACATTCGAATTGAACCTTTTTCTCTGCCATCGGCCTGTTCCTTCTAAAAGGGTAAAAATCTATTTGAGTCTTTCCCACTTTTCCCCTTGAAGCGCATCGATAAAACAAGGATACTTACCCAATCTAATTACTCATGCGGAACTATCCCCTCTTTTTCATACTCCAAAAATGCTCTCTTTCTGCTGAATTCACACACCATGACCCCTTCTAAAATTGCCAGTAAAAGTGTTCTGCTTCTTTTTGTTCTGGGCATCTCCGCCATTTTCCTGTCCATGATGCACCAGTTTCTGATGACTATCTTCATGGCAGCCATCTTCTCAGCACTGACCACGCCCCTGTACCATCGTCTCCTGCTTCTTCTCAAAGGCAGAAAGCATGCAGCTTCGCTGCTCACCATCCTTATCCTGGTCTGCCTTGTCCTTCTGCCCCTGGCCGGACTCATCGGAGTTGTCGTGACCCAGGCCATCCACGTCAGCCAATCCGTAACGCCTTGGGTGCAGCAATTTATTGACCAACCCACCATCATCTCCGATTATCTGCACAAACTGCCCTATTACAAAGAGCTTCTTCCCCATCGGGACATGATCCTGCAAAAACTCGGCAGCTTGGTGGGCAACACCTCCACCCTGCTCATTGACTCGCTCTCCTCCATTACCATGCTGACAGTCAACGCCACCCTCATGTCCTTTATCATGCTCTACACCATGTTTTACTTTCTCGTCGACGGCAAGTCGCTCCTGGAAAAGATCCTCTATTATATCCCCCTGGAAAATGATGACGAGCAGCACCTGCTGCAACGTTTTACCTCGGTGGCCAGGGCCACCATCAAAGGCACCCTGATCATCGGCATGATCCAAGGGACCCTTTGCGGACTGGGATTCGCCTTAGCCGGTATTCCCAGTCCGGTTTTCTGGGGCTGCCTGATGGCAGTTCTCTCCATTGTTCCCAGTGTTGGAACAGCCATCGTCTGGGGGCCGGCCTTGATTATCCTGCTGCTTAGCAAGGACATTGGAGGAGCAGTCACCGTCGGCATCTTCTGTGGGCTGATCGCCGGCAATGCCGACAACCTTATCCGTCCTCGGCTGGTGGGGAAAGACACCGAAATGCACGATCTTTTCATCCTCTTTTCCACCTTTGGCGGTATCGCCATGTTCGGCATCATCGGTATTATCGTGGGCCCGATCATCGCTGCCCTCTTTGTTTCCATCTGGGAAATCTATGGCGAATCCTTTCAGGACATCTTGCCTGCCGTCTGTTTCGAGGCAAAAAAAGGAAAAAAATCGGAAAAATCAACAAATAAACCAGACACAGTTACCATCTTGCCTACGCCCCCTCCAGAACAGGGGGAATAATCCAAATTGCATTTTTCTCGACAAATGTTATCTTTAAAAAAGTCACTAAAAACTTCAATGCACCACTTTTTTCCACAGAGAAATCCTGTCGAAGCTGACCAAAACTTGAAAAAATCAGCATTATTCTTCCTGTCTAACAGGGAAGAGAGAGCAATCTCATGACTCGACACTCCTTTGTCCCTGGTGAACTTCGGATCAGACCATGCTCAATTTCTCAGCTCTAAACACTGCGGCCTACGGCGTTCAGGCGTATCAACAAACGTCTTTAACCGCGACTGGCGGCCAAAAGAAGGCCACCCCTCCGCCGCATCCATTATCTGCGGCTCCCGCTGGGCAATCCGAAGACAAGGTTTCCTTATCGAAGGAAGGGAAAGAGTTGAGTGCCGCCCAGGAAACCTCCAGGAGTTCTGAGCAAGAAAACAAGCAGGAAACAGATCCCAGTCAATCCGAGTCAAAAGGCAGTGACCAGCTGTCTCTGGATGAGACTGAGCTCCGTCAGGTTCAACAGCTTCGAAGCAGAGACACCGAGGTGCGGACCCATGAGCAGGCCCATCTCGCCGCAGCCGGACAATATGCCGCAGGCGGCCCGTCTTTTTCCTACCAGACGGGCCCGGACGGCAAGCGCTACGCAGTTGGCGGCAGCGTCCCCATCGACATCGGAGAAGAATCAACGTCTGCCGCCACCATTCAAAAAATGCGCACCGTTAAACGGGCCGCCTTGGCCCCTGCCAATCCTTCAGCCGCCGACCGCCAGATAGCGGCCCAAGCAGGAATGAGTGAAATGAAGGCCATACAGGAACTGCAGGTCAGTCAACAAGCTGAGACCATAGTGTCTCCTGCTCAACCGGATAAAAAGGAAGAAGACATCCCTTCAGACCCCTCTGGCCCCTCGCCTCAAAATGTTGTCGAACAATCCCCGGCCACCCCTGAATCATCTGCAGCGACACGGAAATTGACGGCTGACGCGTATCAGGCCATGGCTTCTCTGGCCTGATATCCACTGATAGATAACTTTCGGAAAGAAATACAATGCAGGAACGTCAATTTAACCAGGATTTTTTTCAGTTCCTTACCGACTCGCCCACTCCATTTCATGCCGTGGCAGTTATGGCTGAAAAACTGCAAGAAGCTGGATTTCACAAGCTTTCCGAAACCCAAGAATGGCATCTTAAACCGGGCAACGCCTATTTTATCATCCGGGATAATGGGGCACTTGCCGCCTTCACCCTGGCTGCTGAAAATCATCAGGATCAAGGCTTCCGGTTCCTTGGAGCCCACACCGACAGCCCCTCGCTCCAGATAAAGCCCTTGGCCGGCAAGACAACACACTCCTATTTTCAACTGGGGGTCGAGGTGTATGGCGGGCCACTACTGGCCACCTGGTTTGACCGCGACCTCTCCATAGCCGGAAAAGTGGTCTGCACCACAGCCGACAACCAGTTTGCAACCCTGCTCATCGACTTCAAACGTTCTGTGGCGGTCATCCCCAGCCTGGCCATCCATTTTGACCGCGAGGCCAACAATGGCAGGGCCATCAACAAACAGAAAGAGCTGGTGCCCATTTTCTCCCAGACAGCTGATGGTGATCCCCTAAACTTTTCGTCCATTCTTGTCGAACAGATCAACAGGGAACACCCGGAGAAAAAGGCTGCTGCCATTCTGGGTTTTGACCTCTTTTTCCATGACTGCCAGCCGCCTTCTTTCCTCGGAATGAACAGCGAATTTATCACCGGTGGTCGTCTGGATAATCTGCTCAGTTGTTTTACCGGATACACAGCCATGATCGAGACCAAAATAGCCAATTCAGCAAACGGCAACAGCCTGCTGGTCTGCAGTAACCATGAAGAGATCGGCTCACTCACAGCCTCAGGTGCCAAGGGGAACTTTCTACAATCAATACTAGAACGGATCACCCCAGACCCACTCGCCAGACAGCGCTCCCTGCGAAAATCTTTTTTCATCTCCATGGACAACGCCCACGGCGTCCACCCCAACTTCAGCGACAAATCCGATCCCGAGCATCTCCCCCTGCTCAACCACGGGCCGGTGATCAAGACCAACGCCAATCAAAACTATGCCACAACCAGTGTGAGCACCGCCATTTTCAAAACACTTGCCGCCGAGGCCGGAGTTACCACCCAGGATTTTGTCATGCGCAGCGACATGGCATGTGGCAGCACCATTGGGCCTTTTACAGCTGCCACCCTGGGAATCCCCACCGTCGATATCGGCGCTCCAACACTGGCCATGCACTCCATCCGCGAAATCACCGGCAGTCGCGACCCATTCCTCCTCTACCGGACGATCAGCCACTATCTCAGCCGGGAACACCTGCCCCAAACCGAAGGATAAAGAATGTCTGCACTCACCCTGAGAACCTGCCTGACCCTCTGCTGCATGGGCCTTCTTCTGCTTATGCCGGTATCAGCCCGCAGCGAGCTCTTCCAGCATGTCAACAAATACGCAGACATCACCCTCACCCCCGAACGTCTCCATAAAATAGACCGTTACAGCAGCCTCATTGACTACTATTGCGGATTTTCCTTTGTTCAACCACGCCACAAGGTCAGCCCGGATTTTATCCGTGCCCTGATCCTGGCTGAATCCGACGCCAACCCGCGGGCAATTTCCCGCAAAAACGCCATCGGACTGGGCCAGATCATCGCCAGCACCGGGATTGAGGCAGGCCTTGCCCTCTCTAAGGGCACCGTCGATTTCCACAATGTCAGCCGGGCAAGATTGCAAAACCTGAGCGAAGAAGATCTCTATGATCCAGCCGTCAATATTCTGCTTACCTGTTACTTGATCGCCAAGTATAATCAAAAATACAATGGTCAGATCGCCCTTGTGCTCTCAGCCTGGAATGCCGGGGAGAACATCAAGGAACTGAAACAGGGGCAATATGCTCCCTATCAGGAAACCCACGAGCTCATCGGCAAGGTCAACGGCTACTACCGCTGCTTGCTGCAGCAGAAAAAGACCCCGCGAAGCCACGGAAGAGGCTGACAGAGATAGCACAGCGCATCAGAGTCCCCTTTCTTACTCATCAAAGTTCTCCCTTCCTCACACAACATCCACCCCATGCCCACTGACAAACATCACTTTTCCCTGCTCCTGCATACCATCCGCTCCCTGCTTGGCCCTGATGGATGTCCTTGGGATCAAAAACAAACCACCCTCAGTCTGAAAAAATATTTCAAAGAAGAGTTTGCCGAAATCATTGCCGCCATCGACAATAACGACAGCGAAAACCTCTGCGAAGAACTGGGGGATATGTTCTTTCTCCTGATTCTCATGGCTGAAATCAATGAAAAAAACAACATCTTTACCCTCAGGGACGTCCTTCAGAACATCAATGAAAAAATGATCCGCCGCCATCCCCACGTTTTTGGTGAAGGAGAAAAAGGCACGGAGGAAGAACTGGAAAAACAATGGAGGGCCATCAAATCCAAGGAAAAGGAGAAAAAAACAAATTGACACGAATCGAGCTCCGATGTATTTTTACTCCTTTTTATATCCAATGCTGAATTATGAAACACATTCAGCACCCCCTGTCCGGCAATGGTGCCAGACAGGCACCTCTTCGCTCTCTGCCCCTAAATAAGCTTAAGGCTTACAGGTGAGAGCCGAAAATCAGGGATGACAAATCCCGACAATCATGGGTCCACGAGGAGGAACACATGCGCAGGTACGAAACGATCTACATTCTTCGACCAAACCTTGGAGAAGAACAGATCAACACAATTATTGACAACACGAACGCTATTATTGCCAGCGAAGGCGGCACCATCATTGATCTGGACCGCTGGGGATTGCGAAAAGTAGCCTATCCGATAAAAAAAGAGACCCAAGGAATTTACATTCTTTGTGATTACGCAACAGAACCAGCCGCAGTCCTGGAGATGGAGCGAAAATTCCGAATTGACGATTCTGTTCTCAAATACATGACCATCAAACTTGCCGACGATATCACCGCCGAGAAGATTGAACAGGCCAAACTTGAGACGAGTACCCGCAAGGCCGCTAAAGAATCAGGGGAAACCGAAGAAATCGAAGGATTTGATGCAGATGAAATTGTTGTGGAACACGAATAATTCATCTCGTACCCCATTCACAACCCAACAAATTGACAGGATATTACTATGCCTCCCGTAAAACGTGTTTTTGCCCGTAAAAAAGTCTGCCGTTTCTGTACCACTGACCAGGAAACGATTATTGACTATAAAGACCTGAAGACAATAAAATATTTTATCTCTGAGCGAGGCAAGATCATGCCTCGCCGGATCTCAGGAACCTGCGCCACCCATCAGCGTCAGTTATGTGAAGCCATCAAGCGGGCGCGTCAGATTGCCCTGCTGCCCTACACCGGCGCCACACCAAGATAACGATTAAGCAAAGGATTTAAAAGTAGACAACAAGGTGAGCCAGGTGGCCCAACCCCCTGAGGGGATAAAGATATTTCGACATATCTTCACCGTGACCGCGCTGCTGCTGCTGCCTGCTCTGCAGTTTGTTTTTATCGGCTGGCTCTACGGCCTTGTCCCTTTATTGGTTTTTTATTATTTCTGCAGATTTGGTCAGCTGGCAGGCAGCAGATATATCCTGGCCGGATCAGTTATCGCCTTCATCGTAGGGCTGATAATGCAAACGGCAAGCCTTGTTGTGCTGGCCATGACCCTTATGCCTGCCGGTGTAATGCTGGCCCATTCAGTGCTAAAAGCTGAACCGCCTTATCTGGCTGGACTCAAAGGGTTTGCGGTATTAATTCTTTCGTGGTTCCTTTTCTCCGGTGTGATCGCCGTCAGTGAAGGAACCCATCCTTATTCCCTGCTTCAGCTTTCCATTAATCAGGGAATGGATGAGGCCTTGAAGTTTTATCAGGAAGACGAGAAAATCCCACCAGATTCTCGATATTTACTGGTAGAGACCTTCACTCAGATTAAACAGCGACTGCTCCAGTTTCTGCCTGCTATTTTGACCGGTGCCGCCCTCTTTTCTGTATGGCTGGCAATGGTAATCGGCAACAGACTGCTCCAGCAAAATACTGGTGCCGGCCCCTGGCCCGAATACAAACACTGGCAATTACCGGACAAGCTTGTTTGGTCAGTTATTTTCGCGGCATTTTTGGCACTGATACCGGTACCAACGATCAGGACCATTGCTTTTAACCTTTTACTTGTTGCCAGTGTTATTTACTGTTTCCAGGGGTTTGCCATTGTTCTCTTTTTTTTCGAAAAGTGGAAAGTTCCTGTACTCATACGTTCCCTTTTATATGTGATTTTCTTTTTTCAATCATTGGGGACCATTTTTTTATCAGTGATCGGACTTGCTGACGTCTGGTTTGATCTACGGCATTCACGCAGTCAGAATGCGACACCGACAGAACCTTCATAAACAGTGGATTTTGTGTCGGAATATGCTATTCTAGATGAGTTTGCAACAAGTCTCATCTAAAATGAATGCCGCATAACACAGTACTTGAGATTTTTCCAACGTCATCAATTTTATAGAACAACTTTAAGGAGCTACACCATGGAACTCATATTGAAAGAAACCATCAGCACCCTCGGCCAGGAAGGCACCATCGTCAACGTAAAGCCTGGATATGGGCGCAACTATCTGTTGCCGCAAGGGAAAGCCGTTCTCGCCAATGCTCAGAATAAGACCATGTTGGCCCGCAATCTTGCCACCATCAAGGCCAAACTCGAGTTGGAGCGTCAGCAGGCAGAAAACCTCTCCAAAAAACTGGCAGGCATCACCATTACCATTGCCCAACTGTCAGGATCTGACTCAAGGCTTTTTGGTTCCGTCACCAGTGCTGATATTCACCAGAAACTTGCAGAAATGGACATCGTTCTCGACAAGAAACAGATTGTTCTGGCAGATCCGATCAAAAACCTGGGTGAATACCAGGTGACCATCAAGGCCGGATTCCAGTTGACCACGGATATCACTGTCAAGATTGTTCCAACCGTTGAGAAGGCCTGATTATCCTTAAGTCCATGATTTATTAGTCAGTTGGGGGAGGCAGCACCAAGTCCTGTCTCCCCAGCTGAGTTTGAATCACCGGGCTTTACCCGGCTAAGCGCTCTTTATTTCTGAACGGCTCCACCAACACACCGTAAGGGATCTTCCTCCTCGCCGGTGTGTTGTCATTTTACATCCTCTTTCCTTCATGGTCAGCATCAAGATGAGTGAGCTCTTTTCAATGACCACAGCAGCACCTGCAACATCCGGCGGCAGAGTCCCGCCCCAGAATCTTGAGGCTGAACAATCGGTCCTTGGCACCATTCTGCTTAAAGATCAATCCCTTGGTACAGCTTTGGAGATCCTCACGCCGGACAATTTTTACCGTCAATCCCACCGGCGAATCTTCGAGGCAATGATTCAACTCTTTGAAAAAAATGAGCCCCAGGATCTAGTCACCGTCACCAATCAACTGAAAAACAATAATAAACTTGAAGAAGCCGGCGGCGCGGCGTATCTCGCCATGCTGACCTCCATGGTTCCGGTCACGGCCAACCTCAGCCACTATGCCCGTATTATCCATCAGAAGGCCATCCTGCGCAACCTGATCCAGGTCAACACCGAAATCGCCACCCGCTGTTATGACGAACAGGGCGATATCGACACCCTGGTGGATGAGGCGGAACAGGCCATCTTCGACATTGCCAGCTCCAAAAACAAGCAGGGCTTTACCTCCATGGGCCAGGCCATTCCCGCTGCCTTCAAGGCCATTGAACAACTCTACGCCAGAAAAGAGCTAATAACCGGCGCGGCCACCGGATATGTTGAGATGGACAAGATGACCGCCGGACTCCAGCCGTCTGATCTCATTATCCTGGCGGGCAGGCCGTCCATGGGCAAGACCGCCTTTGCCATGAATATTGCCCAGCATGTGGCCCTGGTTGACAACGTTGGGGTCGGCATCTTCAGCCTGGAAATGTCCCATGAACAGCTCGTCATGCGTCTGCTCTGCTCGGTTGGTCGCATCGATTCCCAAAGAATCCGAACCGGCCGACTGCACACCGAGGACTGGCCAAAACTGACCAGAGCCGTGGGAATGCTCGAAAACGCCCCCATCTATATCGATGATACACCCGCCATTTCCGTGCTCGAAATGCGCGCCAAGGTCCGCAGACTTGTGGCCCAGCATAATATCGGCATGATCCTCGTTGACTACCTGCAACTTATGCGAGGCCGCAACTCCAGCGAAAATCGGACTCAGGAGATCAGTGAGATATCACGGTCGCTCAAGGCCATGGCCAAGGAACTCAAGATCCCGGTGCTTGCCCTGTCCCAGTTGAATCGAGGCCTTGAAAGCCGTACCGATAAACGTCCCATGATGTCTGACCTGCGCGAGTCTGGGGCCATTGAACAGGATGCCGATGTTATCTGCTTTATCTATCGGGATGAGGTCTACAACAAGGCTGAGGATAATCCGGAAAAAGGCAGCGCCGAAATCATCATCGGCAAACAGCGAAACGGCCCGACCGGTACCTTTAAACTCACCTTTCTCAAGGAGTTCACCCTCTTTGAGAACATGAGTCATTATGACGATCCGTCTGGATACTGATTCATCGTCCACCCCCAATTGACCAAATCAGTATTCTTTTTTTGTTTTTTTCACCGAGGCACAACAGCATGACCATCATCGCAGAATCCGACAACAGGTATGATTTCAAGGCCATTGAGGCCAAATGGCAGGAGCTCTGGCGCAAGGAGGCAAGTTACAAGGTCTCGGAAGATGATCCTCGGGAAAAGTACTATGTCCTGGAAATGTTTCCCTATCCTTCTGGACGGATCCACATGGGGCATGTACGCAATTACTCCATCGGCGATGTCATCGCCCGGTATAAGCGGCTACGGGGGTTCAATGTCCTCCATCCCATGGGCTGGGACGCCTTTGGACTGCCGGCGGAGAATGCCGCCCAGAAAAATAAAACCCATCCCGCCCGTTGGACCTATGACAATATCGACTACATGCGCAATCAGCTGCGTCAGCTCGGACTGTCCTATGACTGGGACCGCGAGATTGCCACCTGCAACCCCGCCTATTATCGCTGGGAGCAGCTCATTTTTCTGCAGATGTACGAAAAAGGATTGGTCTATCAAAAGAATACCACAGTCAACTGGTGTAACTCCTGCCAGACCGTGCTCGCCAATGAGCAGGTCATTGACGGCACCTGCTGGCGGTGCGATGAGTCCGTCACCCCTCGCCAGATGAATGGCTGGTTTTTCAAGATCACCGACTACGCCGAGGAACTCCTCCGAGATCTTGACAAACTGAGTGGCTGGCCCGAAAAAGTGGTGACCATGCAGCGCAACTGGATCGGCAAATCACAGGGGCTCACCTGTGACTTCTCCGTTGAAGGAAGTGAAGAGCGTCTTTCCATCTTCACCACTCGCCCCGACACCATCTTCGGTGTGACCTTCATGTCCATCGCCCCGGAACATCCGCTGGTCGAGATTCTGATTGAGGGTTCGGATCGTAAAGAGGAGATTCAGGCCTTTATTGCCGCCATTATCCAGGAGAAACAGCAACAAAAACCCGATGATGAGCAGGAGAAAAAGGGGATCTTTACCGGCCGATATTGCATCAATCCCTTTAACGGCGACAAGGTTCCCATCTACGTGTCCAACTTTGTGCTCATGGGCTATGGCACCGGGGCGGTCATGGCGGTGCCCGCCCACGACCAGCGGGACTTTGAATTTGCCCGCAAATACAATCTGGCCATCAAGCCGGTTGTTATCCCCGAAGGCCTTTCCCTTTCCGGCATGGAAATGGAGTCAGCCCAGACCGATCTCGGTCTTCTGGCAGACTCAGGAACATTCACCGGGATGCTCTCTACTGCGGCCAAACAGGCCATTATCGATCATGCCACGGAAAATGGCTTCGGCGCTGCCCACACCACCTATCGATTGCGCGATTGGGGAATCTCCCGTCAGCGCTACTGGGGCGCACCAATCCCGATGATCCACTGCGAAAAGTGCGGCGTCCAGCCCGTACCTGCGAGCGAGCTTCCGGTGGTCCTGCCGGAAGACAGCGACGCAGATAAAACTGCCGCAATAAACAGCTGTGCCCCCTTGGCACAGCGTGAGTCCTTTGTGAACACCACCTGCCCATCCTGTGGCGGCAAAGCCCGGCGCGAGACCGACACCATGGACACCTTCGTCGAATCCTCCTGGTATTTTGCCCGCTATACCTGCCCTCGTCATACCGAGGCCCCCATCGACCGCGCCAAGGCGGCGCACTGGCTGGCCGTGGATCAGTATATCGGCGGGGTGGAACATGCCATCCTGCACCTGCTCTACTCCCGCTTTTTCACAAAAGTTCTGCGTGATCTCGGCTATCTGGATATTGACGAGCCCTTCACCAATCTCCTCACCCAGGGAATGGTGATCAAAGATGGATCAAAAATGTCCAAATCCAAGGGAAATGTGGTTGACCCCAATGATTTGATCAACGAATACGGGGCTGATACCGTCCGGCTGTTCAGTCTTTTCGCCGCTCCACCGGAGAAGGATCTTGAATGGAATGCCAAGGGCGTCGAAGGCGCCTACCGTTTCCTCGGCCGAATCCATCGCTTCGTCATGGGCCACAAGGAGCTCCTGGCTGCAAGCGATGACAAGATCGAGATCCGCTGCGCCGCAGATCAAGCACTCCATCGCAAGACCCACCAGACCATCCAGCGCGTGACCTCAAATATTGAGAACAACTTTCATTTCAACACCGCCATCAGCGGGGTTATGGAACTGTTCAACACTTTGAATACCCTCGCCCCCATGGACGGTTCTGGAGAGCGGGAAGCCCTGACACCCGCGCTAATCCATGAGGCGGTGCGCACGATTCTCCTTCTGCTCTCCCCAATGGTTCCTCATTTCTGCGCCGAGCTCTGGCAGCAGATCGGCCAGCCCCGTTCCATCGACCAGGCACAGTGGCCGGAACTGGATGTGGAAGCCGCCAAGGAAGATGAGCTCACCATTATTATTCAGGTCAACGGCAAGGTCCGCTCCCGTCTTCTCGTTCCAGCGGATATGGACGATGAAACCATTAAGGAAATGGCCATGACCGACAGGAATGTTCAGAAGATTATTAATGGTGGTCCTGTTAAAAAAATTATTGTTGTTCAAAAAAAGCTTGTTAATATCGTTTTATAAAAACTTATTACTGGAGAAGTCCTCTCTCTTTTTGACCCGCTCACGTGCATGAGTCGAACTAGCGGGTCATATCGTGGATTTTTTCTTCCAGCTCCTCAACTTCAATAGAGTGGAGTAACCTTTTGAAAACAACGCTCCGTCGCCACCTGTTTTTTCTTCTTACGCTTCTGCTCCTTGCTGCCTGCGGCTATCATAACCCCTATATCTATAGCGGGCCTGAAAAAATCATCTATGTTACCCACTGGCAAAACAGGACCAACGCCCTCCAGCTCGACACCAAGATCTATCAATCGCTCACCCACTGGTTCCAGAAATCCAGCTCCATCAAGGTCACCAAGGAAAAGGCCAACGCCGATCTGATCCTGGCCGGCGAGATTATCTCCATTCAGCTGCCCAGCCTCTCCTATGGAGCTAACAACACGACCTCCCAGGTCAAGGTGACGCTGACCGTCCGCTATATTCTTAAAGAAATCAAAACCGACAAGATCATCCTCGAGGTTCCAGGCGAGACATGGACCGAAGATGCCCGGGTCACCAGAAGCGGGACGGCGACCACCGACAATGAAGATCAGGCCTTGACAACCATTGTGGATGATCTGTCAGAAAAGATTTATATCAAGGCGTTGAGCAAGCTTTCGCAGATGTAAGTAATCCTAAAATTGACCTATTACAATGTTGGACGAATCCGTTCTGAGGCAGACAAGTTGTACCTTGCAGCTTCGTCAAACAAGCGGGTCAACCTGACCGTCGAGAGCGACTGATTAGCAGGGCTCGTTCAGTTGTAACAGCAGGGAACCTTGCCGTCTACCTTACGATATCGTCATTATTAACCAATTAGAGAGTTCTTCATGGCAAAATTCCTGAACACCAGTGCAACAAATTACTTCCTCGAAGAATTGATCAAAAATGCTACTGACCGCCTCATTCTGATTAGCCCATTCTTGAAGCTTAACGACAGAATGAAAGAGCTTCTTGCAGACAAAAACCGCCTGAAAATTGACGTGAGAATCGTCTATGGCAAGAGTGAGCTTCAGCCAGAGGAAATCAACTGGATCAAGGAACTCACCTTCATCCGCACGAGCTTTTGCAGAAATCTACACGCAAAATGTTACCTGAACGAAGAGTTGTGTATCATAACAAGCCTTAATCTTTATGAATTCAGTCAAGTCAATAACAACGAAATGGGTGTTCTAATCCGTCGCTCCGAAGATCCCGATCTCTATAAGGACGCCTACGAGGAAGCTCAGCGTATCATTCGTATTAGTGATGAAGTACGAATTTCACTGGAACGGGTGACGAGCGAACCTGAAAGAAAGCCTGACGTGGAGGAATCAACGGAAAAATTAACATCGTCTAAACTTGCCCAGAAGCTTGGAATGAAAACCAACGAGTTCACTGAAAAACTCACCACCGCTGGTCATTTTGAAGTACGAGACGGTAAACATTACCTCACAACTAAAGGTAAAGAAGCTGGCGGCGAATTTCGCATGAGCCCAAAGTTTGGCCCTTACTTTCTTTGGCCCGATAGTTTCCGCCCCTAATTTTCACCAGGATAAACCAATCAATAAACATGACCGAAAATAGCCGCATTTTTAGAGATGTCAACGGATAAGCTCGGGGTCTACCATGGAATTTAAGCAGATGACGAACTATTTTTCATAGTGTATAAAATCGTTTGACGGGGGTGTGGCTCTTGGGGTCAGTGGCCTGTT
>WSXV01000025.1 GCA_009773475.1 Desulfobulbaceae bacterium
GTTCCTCGCTCGCCTATACTCTGCTCCCCCTTCAACGTTCCGCGAATTTCCTCTCTTTCCTTGTTGTTTGCAATCACCTGCTCCTTGACAGATTGCTACCTCCACAACACTTCCAATCTTAAAAGCCATCAAAGTATTTCATCAATAAATTCTTTGCGCCATCCGCAGGATAATCTCTTGGGAAATATTTGTTGTGTCTGATTCCGGATTCCAACCAAGGCTCTCAATTCTGCGGTATTCCCAATCAGGGAGGGATCAAGGCCAAGGACATCACTTTTGAGGATAACGTACTCCTGTATCTTTTTTAGCTGTTCCTGTTCCTGTTTATTCAGTTTGGATTTCTGGAGTGAAGGCGGGCAGTCCTGTTCGGGACAATTCCGGCCAATATTAATCAGGGTAAGGAGATGTTGCCCATATTGTTCCACAACGTTATTGGTAATCTCCTCACACTGACGTAACTTGTCGGCATCTTCAATTTTCCTTGTCGATAAACACAGAAGTGTCTGGTCGCTAAGGATATGACCCCGTGGACGGTTGCGTTTACGAGCTTCAACTTCACGCCAACTGACGATTTCCCTAAGGATAGCGAGTGATTGCCGATTCAGATTGCCTGCTCCTTTAATTTTCTGGTAACGGATATTGTCGGCAGGGGGCTGATACAACTCCGGTTCATTATATCGTTCCAACTCTCCTTCAAGCCAGCCCATGATGGTGGGGTTAAGAATTCGGGCGAGGAGTAAAACCCTTGTGGCTCTTAGATATCGTACATCATCGAGGGCGTATTCGATTTGTTTGTGATGGAGTGGTCTTTTTAGCCAGTTAGTGCGAGTTTCGGTTTTAGGCAGGTCGATATCGAGCAGATCTTTGATTAAATTGGCAAGGGAGATTGTTGATGAGAGGCCGGCAAAGCCCGCAACCAGTCTGGTGTCGAAGATTCTCTTTGGGAGAACACCGGTTGCCTGATAGAGAATAGTAAGATCCTGAGGGGCATCATGAAATATTTTGACAACTGTTGGATCTCCGAGTAACTCTCCCAAGGGAGATAGATCGGTCAGCGAAACGGGGTCGATGAGAAAGCATTCCTCATTGGAAAGTGCCAGTTGAATGAGCCCTAATTTCGGGTAGTAGGTTCGCTCCCATACAAATTCTGTGTCGAGGGCAACGGCATCATTGGATCGAGCTTGATGGATGAGTTCTTGTAAGGCTTTCTGTGAGGTGATCATTGTTGACGGGTGGCTTGGAATAAGTTTAAAAAGCATTGATAATATTTTTTACAAAATTTCATTTATGCACAAAGACATAATGCTAAATTTAAAACAAGTTAAATCCTCCTTTTCATAGCGAGAGAGCATCAAGCGGGAATGTTTTATTATATCTTAAAACGTATAGGGCTGATGATTCCGACATTGTTCGGGGTTATGCTCATAACTTTTACGGTGACCCAGTTTGTTCCTGGAGGGCCTGTGGAGCGCCTTGTTGCCCAGATTGAAGGACATGGTAAGGATGGTGGTGAAGTCGGAAGTGGAGCTTCTTCTATATATCGAGGTGATTCCGGGCTTGATCAGGAAAAGGTGGACCGTCTGAAGAAACTCTATGGTTTTGACAGACCTCCGCTTGAGCGATTCGTTCGGATGATGAAGGATTATCTGGTTTTTGATTTCGGTGCCTCCTACTATTATCATACCAGTGTGGCTCAACTGGTGATTTCCAGGATGCCGGTATCCATGTCGCTAGGATTCTGGAGCTTTCTCATTGTGTATGGAGTGTGCATCCCGCTCGGAATCGCCAAGGCGGTTCGTGACGGTTCGCGGTTTGATATCGTCACCTCGTCTCTTATTCTGATTGGCTATGCCATCCCTGGTTTTGTACTGGCCATTGCCCTGATTGTTCTTTTTGGCGGTGGCAGTTTCTGGAGTGTTTTTCCACTGCGGGGACTGGTGTCAGATAACTGGGCGAGCTTAACTCTTCTCGGCAAGATAACTGATTATCTCTGGCACATGGTGCTCCCGATTACTGCAAGTGCCGTTGGAAGTCTTGCAGTGATGACCATGCTTACCAAAAATTCCTTTCTGGAAGAGATCCGTAAGCAGTATGTGCTCACCGCCAGGGCTAAGGGACTGAGTGAGCAGCATGTGTTGTACAAACATGTCTTCAGAAATGCGATTATCCCGATTATCACCGGCTTCCCAGGATATTTTATTGCTGCGTTTTTTACCGGCAGTCTTCTCATCGAGACTATATTTTCCCTCGACGGGATGGGATTGCTTGCCTATCAATCGGTGTTGAACCGTGATTATCCGGTGGTGCTGGGAACGCTTTATTTCTTTACCATTGTCGGCCTTGTTTCTCGTCTGTTGTCGGATCTCAGCTATCTCTTCGTTGATCCCCGGATCAGTTTTGAGAGTGTTGAATAGGGGAACCCATGCAAGAGATATCAGCATGTCCCCAGCGTACTCAGCGTGAAACGGCTCCTGCTTATCGTCGCTGGCGGAGGTTCAAGCGAAACCGTCGCGGCTATTGGAGCCTGCTGCTTTTTGGACTGCTTTTTATTCTCAGTCTGGGAGCAGAACTGCTCAGCAATGATGTGCCGGTTTTGATTTATTACCAGGGCGACTATTATTTCCCCATGGTTCGCGACTACCCGGAGACAACTTTTGGCGGAGACTTTGAGACGGAGGCGGATTATAAAGACCCTTATATTTTGCAACGCATCACAACTGATGGGAATCGTGCTTTTTTCCCGTTCAACAGACATAGCTTCAATACCATTAATCTATCCATAGACGGGCCTGTGCCGTCAGCACCAACCAGTGAAAATCTCCTTGGAACCGATGATCGGGGAAGGGATGTCTTTGCCCGTTTGCTCTATGGCTTTCGTTTGAGTGTGCTCTTTGGTTTTGCTTTGACCTTTGTCGGGACCTTTGTGGGCATTGTCAGCGGGGCTATTCAGGGCTTTTTCGGCGGCAGGACGGATCTTTTTTTCCAGCGTTTTATTGAAGTCTGGAGTGCCATGCCGGAGCTCTACCTGCTGATTATCTTTGCCTCCATTTTCAAACCCAGCGTTCTTCTGCTGTTAATCCTTCTTTCACTTTTCAGCTGGATGGGACTGTCCGACTATGTTCGTGCTGAATTCCTAAAAGGACGGAATATGGAGTATGTCAAGGCGGCAAGGGCCCTTGGCGTTTCCGATGTCACCATCATGGTTCGTCATCTCCTCCCCAATGGCATGACGCCGGTCATCACCTTTCTTCCTTTCCGGATGTCGGCCTCGATCCTTGCGCTCACCAGTCTCGATTTCCTTGGTCTGGGTGTGCCGCCTGCCACTCCCAGCCTAGGCGAACTTCTGGCCCAGGGCAAATCCAATATTGATGCCTGGTGGCTTTCTCTTTCCACCTTCACTGTCCTGGTTGGGACTTTGGTTCTGCTCATTTTTATTGGTGAAGCTTTGCGGGAGGCCTTTGACCCCAGGAAGATTTGATTGCTGGGGTTTGAGTAAAAAACAAATCATCCCTTGATGTTACAAGCCCACGACCTGGAAAGGTTGGCGGGCTTTTTGATTTTATGAGGTCTCAGTAGGTTTTTCTTCGGTGGCAGGGAGATGAAGATGGTTTTTTAGCATCAACCAGAGAGACAAAGAGAGAGTCCCTGATGCGATGGCGAGGCAGCCGATGAAAAAACTCTTGTCCGGCCAGTCCAGAGAAACCGCGATCATGGATAAGGCCCCGAAGAGAAAGTATGAAAATACCATGACTGAAGAGGCTGTCCCTGCATCTTTTTTGACTTGGTCCAGGACCAGGTTGTTGGAAGGCGGCCGGCTTAATCCTATGGAAAAGGTGATCAGTCCCATGGGAAGAGTGAAACGAAACGGGCCATTAATAAGGGGAAACAGGATTCCAATCCCACCAAGGATGACCCCTGCATACCCGTAGCTAATCATTGAGAGGGTTCCTATCTTTTTACCAAAGCGCAGGCAGCTCATAGCCCCGGCCATAAAGCACAGGGCGTTGACGCCGAACAGGAGAGAAAATCTGATTTCAGGGAGCTGAAATCCAACGATATAAATACTGGCCGAGCCGGCAATAAAGGCAAAAAGGGGCAGGCCGACGATGGCATTGCAGAGGACAAGCCCTGTCAGTTTGCGGTTGCTCAGCACCCGTTGATAGCTTTGGAGCAAGGCGGTCAAAGAGTTTCCTGTGCCGCCGGCATGGGTTTCTCGTGTTTTGAATACGCCGCCAAGTGCGATCATTCCCAAAACGGCTTGGGCGGCAAAGATCCAGTTCCATGCAAGATATTTAAGCATCAGGCTGCCGAACATGGGAGAGATCATGGGAGCCAGGGCCATGATCACTGAGATCTGACTGAGTACCCGCTCGCGTTGGCCGCTGGGCAGCCGATCCCAGGCCATGGCCAGGGAAATCGAAGAGGCCGCTCCTGCTCCCATTCCTTGTATTATTCTGGCACCAATGAGCATCCAGATATTGTTGCTGAGGGCACAGAGCAGACTGGCTGCGATGAAGAGCAGCAGGCCGCTGATCAGGGGTGGCTTGCGACCAAAACGATCAGACAGCGGCCCATACACCAGCATTGAGCAGCAGTAGGTGATGTAAAAGAAGACCAGTGTCAGGTTGACGATGAAAAGGGGGAGCTGCCAGGTCTTCTCAAGAAACGGAATCGCTGGCAGGTACATATCCGTTGATAAAGGCGGGAAGGCGGAGAGCAGGGCTAGGAGGAGGACAAAACGGATCACGTGCCAGTCCTGCTGGGAAAAAAGATCAAAATTAGGACTGGCATGGTTGCTGGCAAAGAAGTTTGGTTTGGATACTGATGTTGCTCTAACGCCTACCCGATGCGGGAGGCTTCCTGGACAATGGCCAGCATGTCACGAACGGCTCTGTCCAGCCCGGTGAAGGCGGCGCGGGCAACGATGGCATGTCCGATGGAAAGCTCTTCAATGGTATCAAGGGCGGCGATCCGGGCGGTGGTCTGGTAGTTCAGGCCATGTCCGGCGAACACCCGCAGTCCGATCTGATAGGCCTCTTCCGCCATGGCAGCAATGGTCTGAAATTCCTGCTCGCGCACCTTATCGTGGATGGCATCGCAATAGCGGCCGGTATGGATTTCCACAAAGGTGGCTCCGATCTCATGGGCAGCCTTGATCTGTCGTATATCAGCGTCGATAAAAAGAGAAACGGGAATGCCCGCCTTTTCCATTTTATTGATGGTCTTGGCCAGCATCTTTTTCTGGGCAGCGACATCAAGACCGCCTTCGGTGGTCAGCTCCTGTCTTTTTTCCGGAACCAGAGTAACCATGTCCGGCCTGATACCAAGAGCGATGTCGATGATCTCCTTATTGGCTCCCATCTCCAGGTTGAGTCTGGTCTTGACCGTCTCCCGGAGCAGGCGGACATCCCGATCCTGGATGTGACGCCGGTCCTCCCGCAGATGGACGACTATTCCTGCGGCCCCAGCCATCTCGCAAATGGCGGCGGCGGCAACCGGGTCCGGCTCGACGCCTCCCCGGGCTTGACGAATGGTAGCGATATGGTCAACATTGATAGCAAGCTGAGTCATGGAAGTGCTCCTGGAATGGCGTAATTTGTTGAGTAGTTCATGTTCTTTATCCAGCATGTAACCGGCATCTGCCTCTGAGAGCTCATGGTCGTAGCCGAGCAGATGGAGGAGACCATGGGTTATAAGCCAGGTGAGTCGATCATGGAGGGACTGGTGAAATTCTTTGGCCTCGCGCAAGGCGGTGTCCACCGAGATGACGATGTCGCCGAGCTCTTTGATCGGAATCTGAGCAAGTTGAATGTTGGCGCCATGATTATCTGTCCCTTCATCGGCATTCTCCGACAAGGGGAAGGAGAGGACATTGGTCGGCCCGCTTTTGTGCCGGTAATGTTCATTCAGCCAGCTCATTTCAGTATCGTTTACTAGACGAATGCTGAGATCGTGTCCGGAAACACGGCATTCGCGCAGGAGAGTGCTGGCTCGACGCTGCAAAAGGCGGCTGTTTATTCGACAGTTCGGGCAGTCGGCATGGAAGGAGAGAGTGACGGGCATGGACGCTTTTGCTTACCGCGCAAAGAAATGGCTAAGAGGTTTTAATGGTTTTGCCGGCAGAGACGGGCCGTTGTCTGGCTGGAACCTCATCTTCGTCCTGTTTTTTTTCATAGGCGGTGATGATCTTCTGAACCAGAGGATGTCGGACGACATCTGCCTGGGTAAAGGGGCAGAAGGCAATTCCGTCGATGGCCTGGAGGATATTTCTGGCCTCCAGGAGTCCCGACATTTTGGGAATGGGTAGGTCCACCTGGGTAATGTCACCAGTAATAACTGCCTGCGAGTCAAAGCCGATGCGGGTAAGAAACATCTTCATCTGTTCGCGGGTGGTATTCTGGGCCTCATCGAGAATGATAAAGGCGTTACTTAAAGTCCGGCCCCGCATGAAAGCCAAAGGGGCTATCTCGATGATTCCCTGCTCAATAAGAGCAGCACTTTTTTCAGGGCCAAGCATGTCGCTTAAGGCATCGTACAGTGGGCGAAGATAGGGGTTGACCTTCTGGGCCAGATCGCCTGGGAGGAAACCGAGTTTTTCCCCGGCCTCAACTGCCGGTCTGGTCAGGATAATGGAGCGAACTTTGTTGTTGGTCAGGGCAGAAACCGCCATGGCCACTGCAAGATAGGTCTTGCCAGTACCGGCCGGGCCGATGCCGAAGGCGATGTCATTGTTGCGGATAGCGTCGATATAGTTTTTCTGGTTGCCGGTCTTGGGCGAAATGATCCGGTTTTGAGTGGTGATGAAGACCTTATCGAGAAAGATCTTGTCAAGCCGTGCCTGGGGATTGGATTCCAGGACGCGCAGGCCAAAGGCGAAGTCAGACGAGAAAAGCTTCAGTCCTTTGCGGATCAGTCCGTAAAACTGTTCCAGCAACTCTGCTGCCAGCTCCACCTCATGTCCGAGTCCAGTGATGTGCACTCCGTTGCCCCGCACATGAACCGTAACCCCACAACATTGTTCTAGGGTTTGCAGATTCTTGTTCAGATCACCGAATAGAATGGCAGTCAGGTCATTGTCGGCAAAATCAAGATCACGATTTGCCGGTTTAAGAGCTGACGATTCCTTATTATTTTTTTTCTGATTTCCCAAGGGCTGCGTCAATCTTTTGCTGAAAGGCTTCGGGGGTGCGGTCTCGCATGGGATGGCCATTGATAAAGATCGATGGCGTTCCCGTCACGCCCGCTTTTTGGGCGTCGGCGATATCCTGGTCAAGTTTTTGTCTGATTTTGGGTGAGGCCATGTCGCTTTTGAATTGATCAATTTTCAACCCAAGTTTGACGGCGATATTGTCAATGGCATTGGTGTCAATGGCCGGTAGGGCAAAGAGGGCGTCATGAAATTCCCAGAATTTTCCCTGTTCGCCTGCAGCAAGAGCGGCGCGAGCGGCAGGGTCGGCAAATTGATGCATTGCCAGGGGCATATTTTTGAAGACAATCTTGACAGTGGCAGGATTTTTTTCAAGGACCTTTTCGAGCACGGGCCCGATTTTGCTGCAGAAAGGGCATTCAAAGTCGGTAAAAAGAACAATGGTAACCGGAGCCGTGGCCAGGCCAAGAAAGGGCGAGCCGCCGGTATTAATGTCGACAATAAAGTCGATGGTCAAATCAGAGAAGGATTTGGCATCTTGATTGATCAGGAAAAGTTTCTCGCCTCGTGGGGCAATGTCAATGGCTGACACGCCCTTATCCACCGGGATGGTGCCCGTCAGATTTCCCAGGTTGTCATAGACCAGGACATTGTGCTGGTCAGTGAGAATGAAGACCCGCTTTCCGTCCAGTGAATAGGCGACATCAACTGGCTTGGCCGGAAGATTCCAGGACTTTTCCACACTCCAGTCAATTTTTGACGGCGTAGCCGGTTGATTTGCGGCCAGGACCTGTCCACTTAAAAGAGAGGCCAGGAGGAGGGTCCCGCCAATTATCGTATGTCTGTATTTCATCAATTTTCTCCTGGGTTGTGTGGGGTTGTGGAAGCGATCAACGCTGCTCCCTTTGCCTGCTACGTCCTAATGTAACGAAGCAATAATAGTCGCTGTTATTGGGTTTGGCAAGATATGAATCTGAATGACAAACCAGGAGTTCCTTAAGAATGGTACTCATGTCATCCCCAATAAATCTTATTTCGCCGCGTGTTACCCTCCATGCCTTGATGACAAATCTGCAAAAACTAAAAACAACCCGGTTCTCATTAATGATGACAACTATAAAGAGAGTTCAAGTGGGGGGAAAACTGTTCTGTCGAGGGACGGAAAGTTGTTCGTTATGACTGGCTGACAAGATCGGTATCAGATTTGTTTGGATGTTGAATGGTCAATTGGCTCTGAAATGGTTGAATCTTGCTTGACTGCCAGAAAGATGTGAATTATTAAATAGTAGATAATGATGAATACACATGAAGAGAGCGATCAGTCAATCCGGTCGTAATATCTGTTGTGAGCCGATATTCTCGGCATTTACTTCAGGTTTTTTTTTAAGCTTTATCGCGAGGGTGGCGGAATTGGTAGACGCACTGGTCTTAGGAACCAGCGCCTTGTGCATGGGGGTTCGAGTCCCCCCTCTCGCACCATGTTTGTAGCGTGTTCTAGATGCGTGTTAAATGACTAAGGAATGATATAGGATTAATCTCTATTGAAAGGATATGAGCGATGGATGTTGTTGTTGAAAAACTAGCTGATCTTACCAGAAAAATTACCATTACTTTGCCGGCAGTGGACGTGCAGAAAGAGTTGAAGATAGCCTATGATAAGGTTCAGCAGGACGTTAAGTTGAAGGGCTTTCGTCGCGGCAAGGTGCCTCGTTCGGTTGTCTTGAAGAACTTTAAGCAGCAAGTTGAAGGCGAAGTTGCAGAAAAACTGGTTCAGGATACCTATTTTGCAGCCATTGAGCAGGAAAAGATTGATCCTGTGGTCCATCCCGAGATCAGTGAGCCCCGCTTCAAGGAAGACGGGACCTTTACCTATGTTGCCATGATCGATACCAAACCTGAGTTTGAGTTGCAGTCATACAAAGGACTTGAAGTGGAAAAACCGGTGGTGGCGGTGAGTGATGAAGAGATTGCCTCAGAGCTTGAGTCGTTGCGGGTTGAAATGGCGCCTCTTCAGTCTGTTGTGGATCGGCCGGTGGCAAAAGGAGATATCGCCGTGGTTGATTTCCAGGGCTATCATAATGATAAGCCGATGAAAGAGGTAAAGAACGAGAATTTTTCCATAGATGTTGGTTCTGGACGAATCAGTCCGGAATTTGAGGAAAAGCTCGTTGGCATGAAGCTTGGTGAAGAGGCTAGCCACGAAGTCGACTTTCCTGCCAAATACCCTAATCCTGTGCTTGCCGGAAAGAAAGTGAGCTTCAAGGTCAAGGTGCAGGATGTGAAGGAGCGTGTGCTCCCTGAGCTTGATGATGAATTTGCCAAAGACGTGGGAAGTGAGTATGCGACCCTTGCCGAGTTGAAAACAGCGATCCGTGAACGTCTCCTGAAAGCCAAGGAAGATAAGGCGCATGGCGATTTGACCGACCGCATCATGCATAAGCTCCTTGATATCCATACCTTTCCTGTACCCATTCGATTGGTCCGATTTGAAGTGGAAGAGATGATCAAGGCCACGGTTAAGTCTCTGGAGCAAAATGGTCTGGATCTTGAGTCTGCCGGTATTAATCGCGAAGAGTTGGCCGAGCGCAGCCGCCCAACCGCAGAAAAACGAGTGCGTGGCGACTTTATCCTTAAGAAGATTGCCGAAGTTGAGGCCATTAAGGTTAATGAAGAGGACATGGATCGTGGTTTCAAGCGCATTGGCGATCAATACAACATGCCCATAGCCCAGGTGAAGCAGTATTTTGGCGGTAGCCGTGATGATCTTCTGCCTTTTGTCAACGAATTGCTGAATGAAAAGATTCTTGCCTTTCTGCGGGCTGAGGCGATTTTGATCGATGCACTTGTTGCTGAAACGACCACCTCAGAGGACGTTGAAGCCTGATCTTTGTAGAGAACTTGTAGTAAACAACATGGCTTTTACTCGCCTCTAACGAGGGGGGCATTGTTACGGTTGTGTTGATCAAAAGAAAATGAATAACAGATAAATATTTTCGACTGCAGATGGCGGCAACGATTGCTTGCCGTTGCAGTCGAACTTTTTTTAGCTTCAAGGAGAGTCTCTGATGAATCTGGTTCCTATGGTAGTTGAACAAAGCCCAAGGGGTGAACGTGCCTTTGATATTTATTCACGCCTTCTTCGGGAGAGAATTATTTTCCTGGGAACATCCGTGGGTGATGAAGTGGCCAGCTCTATTATCGCCCAGATTCTCTTTCTCGAGGCAGATGATGCTGAGAAGGATATAACTTTCTATATCAACTCGCCTGGTGGGTCGGTGACAGCCGGCATGGCCATTTATGACACCATGCAGTATGTGAAATGTGATGTTTCAACCCTGTGCATGGGGCAGGCCGCCTCGATGGGCGCGCTGCTCCTGGCCGCTGGAGCTAAAGGCAAGCGGTATGCCCTGCCCAATTCGCGCATTATGATTCATCAACCCATGGGTGGTTTTCAGGGGCAGGCTACAGAGATAGACATTCACGCTAGAGAGATCCTGCGGATGCGTGACGATCTGAATCGAATCCTGGCTCATCATACCGGGCATCCGATTAAAAAGATTAAACTCGACACGGACCGTGATAATTTTATGAGCCCCGTCGAGGCCAAACAGTATGGTCTCATTGATGAAGTCTTGCTGAAAAGAAAAGGTGCGGACGAGGAGGAGAAAGATGGCCAATAAGAAAAGCAAGGAATTCCTCTCCAGTTGTTCTTTTTGTGGAAAAAGTCAGGAGGAAGTTGGTAAGTTGATTGCTGGCCCAGATGTCCATATCTGTGATGAATGCATTGCCCTGTGCAACGATATAATCCGCGATGAAGAGAAGAACGCGGATGCCCAGAATGACGGAGCACATTCAGCTTCCCTTAAGCCGATGGAAATCAATGATCATCTCAACGAGTACGTTATTGGTCAGGAATTTGCCAAAAAGGTTCTCGCCGTTGCTGTGCATAACCATTACAAGCGGATCGATGCACCGTCTGATGACGGTCAGGTGGAATTGCAGAAATCCAATATTATCCTGATTGGGCCCACGGGCAGTGGAAAGACGTTGGTCGCCCAGACCCTGGCTCGCATCCTCAATGTCCCGTTTTGTATGGCCGATGCCACGACCCTGACTGAAGCCGGGTATGTGGGGGATGATGTTGAGAACATCCTGGTCAATCTTCTGCAGGCTGCCGATTATGATATCCGGCGTGCTGAGAGAGGGATTATTTATATTGATGAAATTGATAAAATTGCCCGGAAGTCCGACAGTCCTTCCCTGACCCGGGATGTTTCCGGCGAAGGCGTACAGCAAGCCCTGCTGAAGATCATTGAAGGGACAATCGCCTCCATTCCTCCCAAAGGGGGAAGAAAACATCCGCAACAAGAACTGGTGAAAATTGATACCACCAATATACTTTTTATCTGTGGTGGTGCTTTTGTTGGGCTTGACAAGGTGGTTAAGCGGCGGGGCGGCAAGAAGTCCATTGGCTTTGGAGCCAAGGTGACGGTGGAAGATAAAAAAAATATCGGCGAGTTGCTGGCCAGTGTTCAACCGGAAGACCTGTTGAAATTTGGCCTGATACCAGAACTTGTGGGCCGTCTGCCGGTTATTGCCACCATGGAAGAGCTGTTGGAGGCGGATCTGATTCGCATCCTGCGTGAGCCCAAAAATGCTCTGATCAAACAGTATCAGCGGCTTTTTGAACTGGAAGGGATCAAGCTCTCCTTTACAGAAGGGGCGTTGACGGCCATTGCCCGTAAAGCCTTGGAACGTAAATCGGGGGCGAGAGGCTTGCGCTCGGTGTTGGAAGCAGCCATGCTTGATGTCATGTATGAGTTGCCTTCCCGTGAAAATGTCGAGGAGTGTGTGATCAGCGAGCAGGTTATTAATGACGGTGAATATCCGGTGATTCTGTATGGGAATGCCGGCGAGAAAAAGGTGCAGAACGCCTGATTGGCAGGAAGTTCACAGCTGCTTGAACGTTTACGTCATATAACCCTCCGGCATGTCCGGTTGAGGAAGAGTTATGGAAGAAATAGAGACCAGATTGTACCCGCTCATGCCGTTGCGTGACATCGTGATTTTTCCCCATATGGTAGCACCATTGGTGGTGGGAAGATCCCGCTCCATCCAGGCGATGGAAGATGCCATGGAAAAGAGAACCGAGATCTTTCTGGTGACCCAGAAAGAGTCAAAGGTTGACGATCCAAACGAGGAAGAAATCCACTCTGTTGGCACCCTGGCGGTAGTGATGCAGTTGCTACGCCTTCCGGACGGCACGATCAAGGCCCTGGTGGAGGGGAAGAAACGTGCTCGGATTGTCTCCTTTGTCCCAAGTGAGACCTTTATGCAAGTAGAGGTCGAGGAGATACTGGAAGCAGAAGAGACCGATGGTAAGGTGCTGGCTTACGAACGTGAGTTACGTAGAATATTCGATGAATTTTGTGAGATTACCAAGAAACTCCCCAAGGAGGTTGTGAAGTCGGTAAATAATATCGAAAATTCCAGCAAACTTGTGGATGTCATCTCCGCCCATCTTCCTTTGAAAACCGAGGAAAAACAGGAGGTCCTTGAGTGTGATGTGTTGGCTTTGAGGATGGAGAAGGTTGTAGAGTTCATCAATCGTGAGATAGAGATTTTTGAGCTGGAAAAAGATATTAATGAAAAGGTAAAAAAACGCATGGGCAAGATCCAGCGAAACTATTACCTAGGCGAGAAGGCACGGGTCATTCAGCGGGAGATGGGGCAGAATGATGACGGCTTAGATGAGATAGCCGAACTTGAAGAAATTGTTAAAAAGAAGAATTTGCCGGTGGCTGCTCGTGATAAAGTGACCAAGGAGTTGAAAAAACTCAGGAACATGCCGCCAATGTCAGCTGAGACGACTGTCGTTAGAAACTACATTGATTGTATCGTCAGTCTGCCTTGGAAGAAGAAAAGCAAGGCGGTCATTGATATCAACAAAGCCGAGGTGATTCTTAACGAAGATCACTATGGGCTGTCCAAGCCAAAAGAGCGCATCCTTGAGTATCTTGCGGTGCAGGCCCAGGTGAAGAAGATTAAGGGCCCCATTCTCTGTCTGGTTGGGCCTCCCGGAGTTGGCAAGACGTCCATATGCAAATCCATTGCCCGGGCCATGAACCGCAAGTTTGTCCGTCTTTCTTTAGGCGGAGTGCGTGATGAGGCAGAGATTCGTGGTCATCGACGAACCTATATCGGAGCCATGCCCGGCAAGATCATCCAGTCGATGCAGAAGGCGGATGTGGTCAATCCGGTGTTCTGTCTGGACGAGGTGGATAAGATGAGCACCGATTTTCGCGGCGATCCCTCCTCTGCGCTTTTAGAAGTTCTTGATCCAGAGCAGAATAACGCCTTTAATGATCATTACCTGGATCTTGATTACGACCTCTCTGAGGTCTTTTTTATCACCACTGCCAATAATCTGCATGGTATCCCCCTGCCGTTGCAAGACCGGATGGAGATTATCCGGCTAAACGGTTATACGGAAGGAGAAAAACAGAAGATTGCCGAAGGGTATCTGATTCCAAAGCAGCTCGAGGCCAATGGGTTTCAGCCTGACGATATTCAGATAAGCGATGGTGGTATCCTCGAGGTAATTAGACGATATACCAAAGAGGCCGGTGTGAGGAGTCTGGAACGAAATCTGGCATCGCTTTGTCGCAAGATTGCCCGCGATCGATTGAAGAAGAAATTGAAGGACAAGCATTACCGTCTTACTGCTCAATCGGTGGTAAAATTCTTGGGCACACCGGTCTACCGTTTCGGACTCGCAGAAGAACGCGATGAGATCGGCTTGACGACAGGGCTGGCGTGGACAGAGGTGGGCGGCGAGTTGCTTCAGATCGAGGCTACTTTGATGCCAGGTACCGGTAAGTTGACCATTACCGGGAAACTCGGCGATGTAATGCAGGAGTCTGCCCAAGCGGCCTTGAGCTATGTTCGTTCCCGCGCCTTGCGTCTGGGGCTGGAGACGGATTTTTATCAGAAGCTTGATATTCACATCCATGTTCCGGAGGGAGCTATTCCCAAAGATGGCCCGTCAGCTGGTGTTACCATTGCCACGACCCTGGTTTCGGCGTTGCTCAAGGCACCTGTGCGTCATGAGATTGCCATGACCGGAGAGATTACCCTGCGGGGACGGATTCTGCCCATTGGCGGATTGACTGAAAAGCTGTTGGCTGCCAAACGTGGTAATATCACCCATGTTTTGATTCCCAAGGAAAATGAACGAAATTTGGAAGATGTTCCTTTCAATATACGGAAGAGTTTGGTAATAGAGTGCATGGAACATGCTGATGATGTTCTTGAGCGGGCCATTGTTCTTCCGGAAGGGGAGACGCTGTTTAAGAATATACCGTCATTGGGAGTGTATGGTGATGCCCCTTTTTCAGCTGATTTGTCAGGAGATAATAGTCAACACTGATTCTTTTTTCTTGACCTTCTTTAATATTTTTGTTATTTAAGTGCTCCATTGATTCACCGGGCGGTTAGCTCAGCTGGGAGAGCATCGGCCTTACAAGCCGAGGGTCACAGGTTCGATCCCTGTACCGCCCACCATGTGTTTTTTGTCATAGAATTTTTGAGGAGTGGTAGTTCAGTTGGTTAGAATGCCGGCCTGTCACGCCGGAGGTCGCGGGTTCGACCCCCGTCCGCTCCGCCAATAAATAAAAGGGTTTCAACCGAAAGGTTGAAACCCTTTTTTTTTGTTTAGTGTACTTCAGTTGCTCAGTCTTTTGATGGGGATCTCCCGGCGGGTGAGGTTGGGACAAAAGACAATGGGAAGGCGGCGCTTCTGCTAAAAAAAAATATGGTCTAGGAGCCTGTCGGAACGAGAGTTGTCCGTATCATTGAACTTTTGGATGGTCCTTTTTAAAAATTGGTGCTATGCCCCAAACTTTATTCCGGTGTGA